>JAZNND010000046.1:0-100903 GCA_045580085.1 Eubacteriales bacterium | reverse complement strand
ACTTGCCGACTTGAACCTCGTTCATTCCGCTTTACGGAATGAACAGACTTTGCGTGATGTGTAACCATCTTGCGTAGAGGCTCGGCGCAAAGTCACATCAAGTTCCTGTCGCCCGCACCACTATGAGCGTAAGTTGAACCGTAAGGTTTTGACTTGCGCTTTTTATATAGTCAAAAACAAATGCGAGCATAAAAAACTCGCAAAGATGGGAAAGCGTCGCTTCCGCGACCTTTTTAAGGAACGCTTTGATATGACCCCAAGCCGTTACCTAACCTTCAAAAAAATAACACTCGCCGAGGAACTGCTTTAGGCAGGCGGCATATCGGTCACCGAAGCAGCTGCGCGCTCCGGCTTTTCGGATGTATACTATTTCAGCAAGGTCTTTAAGGAATTCAGCGGTGTCACACCCGGCAGGTGGAAATGATCTTTTTCGCTAAAAATCGTAATATTGTTTGCAAAGCCTGCAACATTGTTGTTGATTTTACACGGGGGCAATGCTATACTATGCTCAAGCACAACACGGAGGAGCGTTTATGAAAACGAAAGAAGAGCGCTTACTTTTTTTAAGCGAAAACTCCGTTTTCTTTTCCCGACTTGGATTTGGGTATGACCCGCCAAGACTTGATGAAAACGGACGGTATATATTTTTTGACAAAAATTTTGACAAATTCATTCAAGAGCATCGAGCCTTCAACGATGCAGGAGTCAAGGTTCACACCTTTATATTACCGAACGGCTGGCTCGGGGACGGAGAATTTGATTACAAGGCAACGGACGAGATTTTAGATGCGTTTTTTTCCGCCCTGCCAACGCATTATATCCTTCCGCGCATCAAGCTTAACGCACCGATAGGGTGGTGCAAGGCACACCCGGAGGACGTTTTCGTTTACGACGGAGGACCCGGCAGCGCAGAGGAAATATCAAGCCTCGTAGGCGGTCTGCGGCAAGATATTTTAGGCTACGAATCACGCGTAGGCTATGCCGTCAACGGCGGAACGTTTCGCGATGACCGCCCAAACGTCGGTGGAGTGATCGGATTGCAAAGCTTTTCTTCCGCGCGATGGGTCAAGGATGCGTCGGAGGCGTTAGAAAGACTGTTGCACCATCTTGAGATCGGAAAATACGCCGATAAGATCATCGGGTATCATCTTGCCTTTGGAAATTGCGGAGAAACGACCCTTTGGGGCGCGTGGGAGACCGATCCCGCCAGACGTGGAGATTTCGGTATCACAGCCGCGAAGCGCTTCAAGGAGTACGACGACCGTGGAGTGCCTTCTGCGATAGAAAGGTACGGCACGAAGCACGCGCTCACCTCCTTTTTCAGAAAGGACGAAATCGGAAAACGCGCCGTTAAATACGATACCTTTATCAATGACACCACCGCAAGGGCTATCTCCGCATTATGTAAAGCAGCAAAGCGCGTCGCCCCCGAAAAGGCGGTAGGCGTTTTTTACGGCTATCTGCTGAACGTCCCCAACAGTGCCTATGCAGGGCATCTCGCCATCGACGCGCTTTTGCAAGAAGATTCGCTTGATTTCATCTCTTCTCCCAAGGGATATTATTTTTGCGGAGCTGACGGACCGGGTCTTGAACAAGCGCCGACGCAATCTATCGCACGTAAAAAGCTTTGGTTAGACGAGATCGACAACCTCACTCACGTCGATACCCGTTCCAATCCGACCAAGCCGAAAAACGCCGAGGAAACGCACGCGGTGCTTTGCCGCGAGTTTGCCAAAAACATTGCCGCGGGACAAGGCTACTGGTGGATGGATCTCGGCGACGGAAGCTTTTGTGACCCCGACATTATGCACGACATAAAAAGGATGACGGCGTTTGCAAAATCGCTCCCGCCAAAGCAAAGATCGCAAGCGGAGGTGCTTTTCGTTATCGATGACGAGGCGTTTTTGCACCACGCGCCAAGCTATACTCTGCACCGTGCCTTTATCCAGCATCTTCCCTCGCTGATCAAGCAGTGCGGCGTCTTGTGTGACCTTTATCGCGTAAAGGATCTGGAAACGCTTGATCTGTCTTGCTATAAGCTGATCGTATTTTTAAACGCCTATACGGTCACGGAGACCTTTGCCACCGCGTTAAGAAAGAAAACGCCTTCCAACACCCTCTTTTTGTGGTGCTATGCCCCCGGTGCCGCCTCCTGTACGGATCCCACGGATGGCGTGCGACGGGTCACAGGGATGACGGTAAGGGAGCGCACGCACGTTGCGGACGCAGAATTTACCGCGCTGTCCGTACCCAAGCATCTTGGAAATGATTTCCCCTTTCTTGAAATATTGCCAAACGATCGAGCCGAGATATTGCTCCAAGACGGCGATGCGGTAATCGGAGCGAGGCTTGAAAATGATATTTTGATAACGCACCCGCGCTTTGACAGAGGCTTTTTGCGCTCTCTGCTTACGCGTGCGGGCGTGCATTTCTACGCACCGGAGGGATGCACAGTATACGGCGACGAGCGTTTCCTTTACGTCATCGCCAACGAAGAAGCAAACGGGATCATCCGCTTCCCTTCTCCCGTAACGGTCAAGAACGTTTTTAACGGCGAAAGATTTGAAAACGTAACCGAAATAACGCTTGTGACAACGGGAAAAAGAGGATTTCTTTTCTCTCTTTCCAAAGTATAAAGCAATACAAGTCGGCGTCGCTACGCTCCGCCGAGACAAGCACACGCCGCATAAAATGAACGAAACGAACGAAAATCCAAAGCCGAGCGGGTGCGGGGTTGCGCGCTAAACCGCTTGCGCAAACTCCCGCATAACTCCGCTCGGCGGCTTTTTGGTTTTTTCCGTTCTTTCTCTCCGTTCACTCTTAAAAATGTGTTTATTCGTGTTCATGAAAGCTGTCTTTGAGGCTGTTAATCTAGTGAAATATTCACCTGTGGTGAATGTGAAATAATTCACTTTGTGAATTGTGAAATATTGCGCCCTTCGGTCGCAATGTGAAATGAAATTTGCCCACATTCGCGTCAGCGAATATTTCATATTTGCGAAGCAAATATTTCACAGCGTAGCTATTTCACTTGCCCGCAAGGGCAAATTTCGTTAAAAAAAGCACACATTGTCTTGGTAGACAAATGTGTGCTTTTTTCTGGTGCATCACTTAAAGCCTAAATTGAACCAAGTGTTTCGTTGGAGCTTTTTGCTTTTCTATGCTTTTCCGCAGTCAATGCCAGTGGCTGCGATCAATCGCTAATCGTGCGTTCTGAACGCTTTCGGCGTTTTTCCGGTAAGCTTTTTGATCATGCGCCCAAAATAGTTGACATCCTCCATTCCCACCATGTGCGCCACCTCGGTAATGGAAAGCGAGGAAAACGAAAGCAGTTCGCACGCCTTTTCGACCTTGATACCCGTAAGATACTGCTTGGGAGAAAAGCCCGTGGTTTGCTTAAAAAGATGCGCGAAGCGGCTTTCGCTCAAATGACACATGGCGGCATAGAAAGAAACGGAAAAGGTCTGCTTATAATGCTGATGCATGTGCTGAACGACCGGCTCTAATTGCGATTCGGCGCGTCGGGTATCGGCTGTGATACATCTTGCCGCGGCGACCAAAAATTGAAGAAGCAGGGACGCGGAGGTATATTCCCAAAGCGGCTTTTTGAGATAGCGTTCCCTAACGACCTCCTTGAACAGACGCTCAATCTGCGGGAAGCTTCCAACGCGAGTGATGCGTGACCGGAATACGGCAAGGCTTGCGAAAATCTCCTCGCACTCAGTTCCGCTAAAGTGTGCGTATGCGTAAACCGTATCGTCCTCTTGCGAAAAGAAATATTCCTGCCGTTCATCCGGGCGGTAGAGGACCAGGTCCCCTGCGGCGGCGCGCATCTCTACGCCGTTTTCCACTACGGTGCAGTAGCCCTTGAGCAGATACATGATATACCAATCCACTCGTTTTCGGTGTGTACGAACGTTTTTAAAGGATATGTTTAAGATATCGCTATCGTTGATATCAAAAGGTTTGTCCGATATTTTTTCACTGGTATATGTCATTTTATCACCTCATCAGCGATTATAGCAAAACCATCACCTTTTGTCAATAGCAGTTTTGTGCGAAAAAATGGCAGTTCTGTTGCTTTACAGATATCGCCGCATTCTGTATAATAAAATAGTAGAAAACCGTATGGCAGAGACGTTGCCTATAGAAAAATAAATTTTAAAAAGGAGAATACAATGTTACAGTTGGGCGTTATGGCAATCGTATTAGCAGTATCGTAGATCTGCTTGTCGGTACAGGAAAGGCGCGGGTTGCCGCCGTAACCGATATTCGAAACGAGAAATTGCAAAAAGCTTTGACTGATAAGGGATATGTTGACGTACATTTCTACACCGATGCCGAAAAAATGATGAACGAGGAAAGACTTGACGGCGTTTTGATCGGCACAAGATGCTCCTTGCATACGCATTTCGCCATGCTTGTGGCAAAGCATGGGCTCCCTATGTTTTTGGAAAAGCCTGTTTGTACGAACGAGGCGGATCTTCTTCGCTTGAAGAGCATTCCCGCCGAGCAAGATCAAAAAACGGTGGTTTCCTTCCCTCTGCGGATGTCCTCGCTGTTTTTAGAGGTGAAGAAAATAATAGACTCGGGAAAGCTCGGTAGGATAGAGCACGTTCAAGCCTACAACAACGTGTCTTACGGAAGAGGCTATTTTCATATGTGGTATAGAGAGGAAGGCGAAACGGGAGGTCAGTTTTTGCAGAAGGCAACCCATGATTTGGATTATATCTGCCATCTTTTGGGAGAAAAACGGCCAATTCGCGTGTGCGCGGTAAAATCCAAGCAGGTGTTCAAAGGAACGGAGCCTGCGGGGAAAAAGTGCGCCGATTGCGAAAAAACGAACATTTGCCCGGAAAGCCCACAGAATTTGTTGAAGAAAAATGGTGGCGGCGTGCGAGGCGAGTATTGCTGCTTTGCGGAGGATGTTACTATTGAGGACAGCGGAAGCTGCATTGTGGAGTTTGAAAGCGGCATGCACGTAGTGTATTCCCAAGATTTTATTGTGCGAAACGGTGCGGGACGGCGCGGTGCCCGGCTGATCGGGTACTACGGAACGCTCGAATTTGACTGGGTGACGGGAAAGATCACAGTATATCGGCATCTAGAGCCTGTCAAGGAGGAGTATGCCCTTAGTCAGGGCGACGGGCATTTTGGCGGAGACGCTACACTTTCGGATAATTTTATCGCTGTTATGGAAGGAAAAGAGGCATCCATAGCCCCCCTGTCGGATGGTATTCGCAGCGCGGAGCTTTGCCTTGCCGCCAAACGCTCTTCCATCGAAAAAGTGTTCGTGGAGCTCAGAGGATGAATCTCCTATAAAAATCTGAAAAATAAAGCCAAAAATCAAAACTTTGTATTTTACATATGAGGAGAAACGCAATGTTTGAAAATATGACGTTAAGAGAAAAGGTCTACCAGACCTTTATTACCTACCCTTACCATATGGCAAAGGAAGGGACAATCAAAAAATTCTTCCAAAAGCATCCCTGCGGCGGTATCTACTATTCAAAAGGCTCCTGCACCGATCTTGCAAAAGAGATGGAGTCGGGCGCGATCGCACCCAACGCCTTCATCGCCGAGTGCCGTGCCGCATCGAAGCATCCGCTGATCGTTTGTGCCGACGGCGCATCGATCGAAAACGGACGCGAATGCCCGCCCTTCACCTCGATCGCCGCAACGCGCGATATGCAGCTTGCCTACGATACGGGCAAGGCACTGGGGATGCAGATGAATTACAACCACATCGACTGGATCCTCGCTCCCTGTGTGGATATGCCTCTGGTTCGCGTGAACAGCACAATCTCCTATGCCGCAACCGACGATCCTGAGCTGAACGCTGAAATGTATCATGCAATGGTGCGCGGTATTCAGGATCAGGGCATTGCCGCTACGGCAAAGCATTTCCCGGGGCAGGGACTTTACCACGTCAACTTCCACTACGGCCCGGGGCGTAATACGCAAACGCTCAAAGAGTGGGAAGAGACCTACGGCAGAACCTACCGTGCCTGCTTCGATGCCGACTGTATGTGCGTTATGACCTCGCACATAACATTCCGCGCATGGAGCGAGAAGGGCGATGACGGGCGCTGGCCGATCGCAACCTATTCAACCGACATCACCGTAAAGCTCTTAAAGGAGCATCTCGGCTTTCGCGGCGCGGTCGTCACCGACGCGCTCACGATGGGAGGTATGGCAGGCGGCGACCAGACCGAGGAGGCGGTGCAGGCGTTCAAGAGTGGTGCAGACTTCCTGCTCTGGCCGCCGATGGAAGCGGCTGACCGCATCGTCGAAGAGATCGAAAAGGGCAACATTCCGATGGCGCGTCTTGAGGATGCGCTTTCGCGCATCGAATACGTCCGCACCTTCTTAAAATACAAGGGTGCCGAGCGCGAATACAACGCAGCAGACCCCGCATTTGTAAACGGTGTACATGACAAAGCAATCGGTGAGGGCATGGCTCTGATCCGCAATAAGATCGGCCTCGTTCCGTTCAGCCCCGAGAAGCACAAAAGGATCCTTGTCGCCGGTTGCGGCAGAAATGACAGCGAAATGAACCAACTTCGACAAATGGTTCCTGCTCTCGAAAAACGCGGCTTCACGGTCGATTTCCGTGAATATCTCCTGACCTGCTGGCAGGACGAAATGAACGCATTACAAAGCAAGTACGACCTCGTGATCGTCTGCTACAATATCCCGTTCACAGCGGTAGACTGCTACGACAAGTGTGCCTCGACGACCTGGTCGGCACACCTGCTTGATAAATCGAAGTCACTGTTCGTCAATTTCACAGCCCCCCACTTTGCCGATGACTTTTTCCCCGAAGCGAAGACCTTCATCAACACCAACACAGGTAATGCAAGCAATCTTGCTGTCGAAGAGGTCGTTGCCCGTCTCGTCGGTGAAAAGCCCTTCACAGGCACATCTCCCGTCAAGCTCGATTGCTGAAAAAAGGTGCTTTCTCAAACGCTCTGAAATTTACAATTGAGACAGCCCTTTCCTCGTGGAAATGTGGAAATCCATTTCCGTTTTTTCATCGTATGTTACTAATTTCTTTAATGCTTGGTTGGCTTGCAGAAGCCATTGAAGATCGGCGTTTCCTCACGAATATCCGAATGAGGGTATTTTTCAATCTTGAAAAGGCATAGGATTCGTGCTATAATAAACCTCGACCTCCTCACTCCAACTTCAACTCATAAAGGAGAACTACCATGAAATACACTCCCCATGTCAGCACCAAAATCGGTACCATCGGTGACATGACTGCCAAAAGCCTCCATGGTGGAGGAAAAACCCACCCCGGTGCCATTTATCCCTTTGGCATGGTTCAGTTTGGACCTGACACCTTTGAGGGCGGGGACAACGGAGCCGGGTACAGCTATCATCACACCACCATCGACGGCTTCAGCATCAACCATATGTCAGGCGTAGGTTGGTATGGCGATTTAGGAAACTTTCAGGTCATGCCTACCACAGGTCCCCTGAATCTTTTGTCCTCCACCTACCGCGACGCGCTAACCACCCGCGACAGCCGCGGTTATGAATCCGATTTTCGGCACGAAACCGAGATTACAGAGGCGGGCTATTACGCCGTCACCCTGGACACCTACGGCATCCGTGCCGAGACCACTTCTCTGCTCCATACAGGCATGATTCGCATGACCTACCCCGCAAATGAGCGCCGTCGGATCCAAATCAACCTGGCGCGGCGTATCGCGGGCCGTTCGCCCGCACAAGAGCTGACCATCGTCGACACCCATACCATCGAAGCCGTTATCCATTGTCCAAACTCCCACGGTGGTTTCGGCCGCGGCGCGGGTAATGTCACCTACGACCTGTACGTCCATGCCGAATTGTCCGAGGATTGGGACTGCTACGGCGTGTGGAACAAAAATGCTCCCGTGGCGGAGGTATCCGATGCCTATGCTGGCGAGGAGCTGTGGTTCTATGCCGAGTACCCTCCTTTTGACCGTCCCTTGAGCCTAAAGGTGGGCATCTCCTACATCAATATGGAGGGAGCACGGGACAACCTTGAAAAAGAGATGGCCGGTAAGGACTTCGATCAAATACACGCCGAGAATACCGAGGCCTGGGAGGAGGCACTATCAGTCGTGAAGGTCGAGGGCTCAGATCCCGAGAAACTGACCATATTCTATACCACCCTCTACCACGCCCTTTTAGACCCTCGCGTCTACTCGGATGCCAACGGCAACTATCTCTCGGCAGACGGTACTGTCCGCAACAGTACCTCCTTCGTCAAGCGTACTGTTTTCAGCGGTTGGGATGTGTTCCGAAGCGAGTGTCCCCTTCTAACCATCATCAAGCCGGATGCGGTCAATGACATTATCAACACTCTCATTGACATCGCGGAATATCGCAACGTCTCTTTCCCACGTTGGGAGCTTTTGGGCCATGAGACGGGCTGTATGCTGGGTGACCCCGGTATCATCGTAGCTACCGACGCCTACCGCAAGGGTATCCGCAATTTCGACACGCAAAAGGCCTACGAGATCTGCCTCAAGACCGTCTTTGATCCCGCAACCAAGCGTCACGGTGCCGAAGCTATGAACACACTGGGCTACGTCCCGGGGGCAATTTCCGACACCTTGGAGAACGTCTTTGCCGACCATTGTGTTTCCCGTTTTGCTAAGGCCATAGGGGACAAGGAAAATGCTCGCCTATTCGCTGAGCGTGCACAAAACTACCGTAAGATCTACGACCCTGAATTCGGCTGGATGCGCAGACGCTTTGCGGACGGCAGCTGGGCTGAGTGGAAAGGAGAATACGACGAGGCGGGGTGTGTGGAAAGCAATATTTTTCAGCAGTCTTGGTTCGTTCCCCACGATCCTCAAGGCTTGATTCAGCTCATGGGCCGCGACCGTTTTCTTTCGGAGCTGGAACGATTGATGGCCGAATCCGACCTGTCGGCTATGTGGAACACCGCTTACAACCACTCCAACGAGCCCTGCCACCACATCATCCACATGTTCACCGATGCAGGTCAACCTTGGCGTACCCAGTATTGGGTCAGACGAGTCCAAGACGCGGCCTATAATACCACTGAGTACGGCTACTGCGGCAACGAGGACGTAGGGCAAATGTCGGCCTGGTTTACCCTAACCGCTTTAGGTATCCACATGATGGCTCCCGGAAGTGATATTTACCATATCAATACTCCTTTGTTCCGTCGCGCTGAGATTCGTCTATCGGAGGCATATCACCCCCGCAAAATTTCGGACACTCTGGTCATCGAGACTGACCGCGACCCTGCCAAGAATATTTACATCCAAGGCGTTACAGTCAACGGCACCCCCATCAATCGTGCCTGGCTCACCTGGGAGGAGATTGCCAATGGCGGAATCATCCGATTTGAGCTGACAGATCAACCGAACACGGACTGGGGGAACGAAGCACCGTCGCGGAGTTGTCTATGAAGACAGAATAGAGATATACTACAAGCATACAGACAGAAAGAGACCTGATGAGCAAGATACTCATCAGGTCTTTTGTTTTTACGAGGGCACATTCATTCCGCCTTGCAGAATGAAGACTCAAAAACACATCTGTGTTAGAAGCATATCTCGGTTTCGCAATTTTTCAAATTACACGATGAACACAAAGCTGTTTTTTTCTTTTTTGGAAAGTTTGATGGCTTGAGTCAGGGTACCGTTTTCGGTGTCTATTTTTACGGTGTAATCACCAAAAAAACCTCTAAATTCTATACTTCCCTTCTCATCACTCATAAGCGTTTCCTCGGTGTGCCACGTTTTTTGGAGCAACTCCTTGAGCTTAAAATACGCGGGCTTGGGTGAGAGGTCAAAGCGCAAAAGTCCGCCGTGATAATAGTTTTCACCAAGTGTCATATTCCCCTGAGAGCCCTTGATTAAGGCAGGATCCCACACATGAGCATATCCATCCGCAAGGTTCCAGTAAATGATCTGTTCCACACTCGGATGAGAGAACCAGATCGAATAAAGCTTTTCGATCAGTTCCGCTTGTATTTCTTCGTCCTCCGCTTCCCAAGAATAGGCGGGAACGGTCACCTCTGTGATCTGTAACGGTTTGCCGAGATGCGCGTACAGATCCATGTGTCTATAAAGATTTTGAGGATTGAGAGTCATTCTTGAATCCTCATAGGCAGTCTCTTTTTTATAAAACAAATGGTATTGCATACCTATGGCATCAATTCTCGCGCCCTTTCCCATGTTTGCCTCTATGTAAGCATAATACTTATCGGTGGTGCGGCAATTATCTATCCAAGAAAACTTAGTGGCTTCATTGATGCAGAGGGAGTTATGCGGAAAATACTTTTCCGCGAGTTTAAAACAATATTCCACATAGTCAAAGTCATCATAAAAGGCAGTCACACCCTTCACCCAGTTCATTTCATTGGTGACTTCGACGGTTGGTATCTTATCGGCGTATCTCTCGGAAATTTCGCTAAAATGACGTTCTAGCTCTTTTTTAACCTCGTCAACGCCGGCGTGACAGAGCCATTTCGGAAAAAAAGGCTCGTATGCCAAGCCGTGCTCACGCGGCTCAATGCCATGCTTTTCGCAAAATTCGAGACAGAGATCGGGGGACGGGCGACGATAAATCTTCTCGCTATCCTTCCCGTATCTCGGATATCCACGCACAGGCTCAAGTGTATTCCAATAAAATGGCAGAGTCGCCATATTGAAAAGCTCGGTGAAACACTGCTTGTATTTTTCGTTTTTTTCGTCGGATTCCATCTCATCAAGCATAAAGAGATTAGCACCGAAACGGAACTCGTGGCTTGTCTGGCAGAGTCTTACGCGCGCATTGGAAACGGGCGTTCCGTTCTGATCCACGATGCGTATTTTTCCGGTGCCTTTGCGATAAGTCTCAATACCATAAGAAACCTTCTGCTCGATAAAGTCTCTTTGCTCTTCAAAGAGATCTATTCTTTTTCTGTAATCGCTCACTTGTGTATCCTCCATAAACCTTTTTTTGATTATAACGCGAGAATGAAAAAAAGTACACCCACAAATCAATAAAGCAGGTTGTTTTTTCGAAACAGTTCTGCTATAATGAAGGTGAAAGAGGAGGCGGTGATATGTTTTTTGAAAAAGAGATCCTTTCGTTTTGCATTTTGGATGTTCTTGAGCTCAAACAAGAGCATGTAAACAAATGCAATATCGGGCGAAACTTTAATGCTCTTTCTTTCCGTCTGCACTCCGATGCTGTTTTAAGGACCGAAAAAAGCGAGCATTTAATGAAAGACAATTTTGTCTCTTATGTCCCCGCCGGGCTGAATTATCAAAGAATTGCCGCAAAAGATGAGCTGATAGCCATTCATTTCAGCACCGCGGATTACTACGCAAAAACGATTGAATGCTTTGAAGCAAAGAATCCATCCACTTTGACAAATCTTTTTCTGGACATCTTAAGTTGTTGGAACAAGAAGGATTTAGGATATAAATATCGGTGCTCTGCTATTTTGTATGAAATATTTGAGGAATGTTATATACAAAATGGTGTTTCTGAATTCAAAAATTCGAAAATAAAAGCTTCGGTAGAATACCTTTTAAAAAACTACAAAAACAGTTCGCTCACCATAAAAGAAATCGCCGGGCAATCTTTTATAAGTGAAGTTTATTTTAGAAAATTGTTTAAGGAAGAATACGGTGTATCGCCTCAAAAATTTATCATGAACCTGCGTATACAAAACGCGATAAGTTTAATATCCATGGGCTATTACTCACTCAAAGAAATTGCTTATCTATCGGGCTACCACGACTATAAATATTTTTCCACGGAATTTAAGAAAACTACGGGGACATCTCCTTCGAAATATCCTGCCGTCTAAAAGCACTGCCAACACCGGCATCCGTGACAAATATTTAATTTTGCGCAAATAGCTTGACAAGTTTTCAAAAACGATATATAATATGAATGTGGGGATACTTGGATAGCAATTTTACGATTTCTATTCTCCAACGAAGCAAAAAGTGAGGTATATAGCAATGACGATTGGTGAAGGCTTAAAGAAAGCACTTTATTTCTCGGTTGGTGCCATTGCGGTTGGCGTTGAAGCCATTGCCGATGCTGCCGATTCTCTTACCGAAAAGGGAGAGGAAGTAGTTACCAAGGGCAAGACTATGGTTAAAGAAGCCATAGCAAAAAGAAAAACGGCAAAAGAAGCTGATGCAGACATTATCATCGACGACATCGCAACCGATGACGCTGATCCTGTAGAGGCATAACTTCATCCCGTATAAAAATCAAGTGGGGGCTGTCGCTAACGCGACAGCCCCCTGCCGTTTTATTCTCTTACAAGGTAACGGCTACGTTTTATCCTTTTCTGCTCCGTGCGGGAATCGTGCCCGTGCCAAAGGCATTCTCGGGGAATGCCATACTACGGAAAAGGCAGCAAGGTGCCTCATCGTTTTCGGCGGCACGGCATTCCTTGTCGGGAACGGCATATTCCGCCGCACTAATGAGGTATTGCGCCGGTCTCTCCAAACGAATGACCGAGAAAATACCGATGCTGACCAAATAACGGTTGGCGTTATCGGAAGGCATCTGAATAAGCCCCTCGGGGAAAATAGCGCAAATCTCTGCCGGTATGGTCTCATTCACCTCACAACCGCAAGCGGTATTGCGACAATCGCAAGAGCACGAGCAAGAGCATGCGCAAGTGTTCGAAGTATCGCAACATACGACACGCCCGGAAAGAATGATGGGTGCTACCGTTTCTACGACGGCGATCGGCGCGCAACCGGTATTTTCCGCTGTGCAAGCAGTGGTGCAAAAACCGCTGAGCGCGTTTGAACGAAATACCGCGGTAGAGGCTTCTCCGCCATAAAGCACGACACTTTTTTCAACTACGGCAAGCGCATAGAAATCGCGCGACGTGCCGGCGCAAACACAAGCTTCGTTTTTCAAGCGGATGTAAAACCGCACATGAATGCGGAAAAAGCCACGGTTAAAAGGAACCTCATCTACCGCAATAGAGGTGCCAACGATCGCCGCATCGGTGGTGCGTACCGTAGCGGTACGGTCAATCAATTCTTGACCGCATGGTGTCAGATAAACTCTGATATCCTCGTAACAATCTCTGTCACGGCAAGAGTCCAAAACGCGCATCGTATCAATACAAACGGTTTCACGAGAGCCGTTCGATGCGCTTCCCTGGGAGCAGGAGCATCTGTTGTCTGCCATGGTGGTTCTCCCTCAAAAAGTAATAAGATCGAGATGTTTTCATCTCAATACTATAGTATGCTGCTATTCCGTTTTTGCTATCATGCTTGCTCAAAAGAAAAATGCAAGAGACACCGAAATGCTCTTGCATTTTTTACGTATTTAGAAATGAAGATCAAAGATACGATCCGAGCTCTTCTTTGCAATCCTCAATAGCGGCAGAAACCGTCATAATACAATTATATCCGGCAACTGCGGCGAGCTTATCTACTTCCTTCACGAAAGCAACAAAGGCAGGCATATCGTCTTTGCAGATCTTAAGTGCGGAATCGATAAAAAGATCGGTGATATCGTGGTTGCTGGCGGTAATGCCTGCGACAAAGCCGTAAAGAGCTTGAGCATCGGCAACCATAAAGCTATCGGTATCTATCAGACGCGCCTTATGCGTGATATCAAAGTTAAGTTTGTTCCCGCGCTCGATGCAAATAACCGAGCCCTTGGACTCTGCAGCTGCTTTGTTAACCAGTTCAATCAAGGTTTTGGTTTTGCCGCTGCCTTTAAGACCAATAATGAGTTTTACCATATTTCTGTACCTCCATAGAGTAATTTGATTTCTCTACTTATATCATACAACAAAACTTTATTTTTTTCAAGTGGTTTTGCACAAAAAAATCAAAATTATTTCAATCTTTTTGTGAGTTTTTCCTTTTCCGCCTCATAACCGGGCTTGCCGAGAAGCGCGAACATGTTTTTCTTGTAAGATTCAACGCCGGGCTGGTTAAAGGGATTAACGCCCAAAGTATAACCCGATACCGCACAAGCAAGCTCAAAGAAATAGAGCATATAGCCGACGGAGAACTCACGTCTGTCTTCCATTTCGATGAGAAGGTTGGGAACACCGCCGTCGTTATGCGCCAAGAGCGTGCCGAGCATGGCTTGCTTGTTGACAAAATCAAGCTCTTTGCCGGAAAGGAAATTGAGGCCGTCAATGTTCGCTTCGTCATTCGGGATTGTGAAAGCGGCACCGGTATCTTTTACCGAAAGCACGGTCTCAAACATAATACGGCTACCGTCTTGCACAAACTGACCGAGAGAGTGAAGATCGGTGGAGAAAATGACAGAATCGGGAAGAAGGCCCTTGCCGTCCTTTCCTTCGCTTTCGCCGTAAAGCTGCTTCCACCATTCATTCAGCATCGCGGCATAAGGCTCATAGCTGACCATAATCTCAGCACTCTTGCCTTGACGGTAGAAAATGTTGCGATAAAGTGCGTAACGCAATGCGGCATTGGTAGCGATATCGGCATTGCAAAGCTCTTCGCGCGCCTTTGCGGCACCCGCCATCAAATCGGCGATCCGAATACCGCTGACTGCGATCGGAAGAAGCCCTACTGCGGTGAGAACAGAAAATCTGCCGCCAACATCATCGGGCACCACAAATGTTTCGTACCCACGCTCGGTTGAGAAGCCTTTCAAGGTACCGCGCGCACGGTCGGTGGTTACGAAAATACGCTCACGGGCACCTTCAATGCCGTACTTCTCTTCCAAAAGCGCACGGAATACACGGAAAGCAACCGCCGGCTCGGTGGTGGTACCGGACTTACTGATGACATTCACGCAAATATCCTTGCCTTCGCAAATAGACAAAAGCTCAGTCAAGGACGCGGTGCTGATGGAATTTCCCGCGAAATAGATGTCGGGGGTATCTTTTTTCATATTGTTATACAAAGGAGATTTGACATATTCGATTACGGCACGCGCGCCGAGATAAGAACCGCCGATACCGATTACGACGAGAATATCGGCATTTTTCTTGATCTTCTCCGCGGCTTTTTCAATACGGGCAAATTCTTCTTTATCGTAATTCACGGGCAGATCCACCCAGCCGAGAAAATCATTTCCCTCTCCGCTGCGAGAAGAAAGCGTTTCATACGCCTTTAACACATCGCCCGCGACGGCTTTGATTTCATCTTCTTTAACGAACGCTTTTGCAAAAGTCTCATTGAGCTTTAACACTGACATCTTGTTTCCCTCCAAAAAAAACAAACAAAAACTAATATGTATTATTATACATTGGAGTTTTAAATTTTGCAAGATGTTTTTCGCATTTTTTCTTGATTTTTCACGCTTTTTTCAATACTTTTTTCATGTCAAGGTAAAAGCGCGCAAAAGTCGAAAGAAGATTTCCTTAAAGGTGAGGCTCTCGACCGTTTGTGCCGCCACGATATCGCTTTTGCCGATTTCCTCGCCATCAAGCAGATAGCGAATTTCTCCGATTTTTTCTCCGACAGCCACAGGTGCATTCACATAAGAAGGAAGCGATACTTCATGTGTCACGGATGCTATTTTTTCTTTCGGCAATACATACGCAAAAGGGGAAACGGAAAGCTGTATATTTTCCGACATGCCGCCGCGGACGGCGATGGGTTCCAAAACATGCCCCTCATCGCGATAAAGACCGTAATGCGCAAAACCGTAGTCTAAAAGCTTTTTCGCCTCCGCGTTACGAATATCACGGCTTTCCGCCCCCATAACAACCGCAATCAACGACACCCCGCCGCGCTCGGCGGTGGCACTGATACAAAATTTAGCTTTGGCAGTCGAGCCGGTTTTAAGCCCCGTAGCACCCGGATAAAAGCGCACCAATCGATTGGTGTTGGTCAAAGTAAAGGCACCGTCGCGAATGGTATCCATCCATGTGGAGCTGAATTCCAAGATCTCCGGGAAGGCAATGAGTGCTTGCGACATAAGCGCAATATCTTTGGCAGATGTCACATGATTTTCCACGGTGTCGTCCAACCCGTTGGTGTTTTCAAAATGGGTGGAGGTCATTCCAAGCTCGGAAGCACGGCGATTCATTGCCGCGACGAAGGCCTCTTCACTTCCCGCAAGATGCTCCGCAAGTGCCACTGCCGCATCGTTCGCGCTGGCAATCACCACGCTTTTGACCATATCGGTCACACTCATGCTTTCGCCCGGCTCAAGAAAGATTTGGGAACCGCCCATTTCAGCGGCACGCTCACTGACGGTAACGCTGTCTTTCCATGTGATCTTTCCATCCCGAATCGCTTCCATCACAAGAAGCAGTGTCATCACTTTCGTCACGGACGCAGGCGGCAAAGCCTCTGTCTCATTTTGCGCATATAAGATCTTCCCCGTTTGCGCCTCCATCAAAACGGCACTTTTGGCACTGATACCAAGATCAGGAACAGAAGCGATTTCTTTCGCGCCGACCGAAAACGAAAAGCACGGCAAAAGCAACGCCGCAAGCAGTATCATAAGAACAGTTTTTTTCATAACGGTATCCCTTCTTTTTTTACTAATACATCATAGAAGGCTCAGTGATCTTTTATGACAAAAGCACCAACAATATCCGCTAAGAAGCTTTTTATGAAACGCAAAGTACTGTTTTTTCAAAAAAAGGTTGACTTTATTTCCAAAAAACATTATTATAATGTAATGAGATATATTAATGCTTATAAAAAGGGAGATCGTTTATGCAAAACAAAACCGCGGTTTTTGCCATTGGCCGCTGGATGCCCATCCATCTCGGTCACAAAAGTTTTTTGGTCAAGCTTGCCAAAAGCTATGACAAGCTGATTATCGGTATCGGATCCTGTTATGAAAACGGCACACCGCGCAATTGCATCCCTGCGGTGGAACGGGAAAAGCTTTTAAGAAAAATGCTTCATACCGAAGGAATTGAAAATGCGATCATTCTCCCGATTGAGGACAGAGAAACCTTTGAAGAATGGATCGACGATGTTTGTGCTGTTTGCGCCGAATACCATGTCACTCATTTTTGTACGGGAAACAAAGAAGACATCCTTGATGTGTTAAAAGAGAAAAACATTACGCTTGATGTAGAAATGATCAATCCCGAGGACGGAAGCGATTTCCCTTATCACGCTACAGACATCCGCAACGCCATTTTAAACAAAGAATGGGATAAACTTGAATATATGATCCCACACGAGATCAAGCCGATGGTTTTAAAACAAATTGCCAAAGAAATCGAGCTTGCCGCCAAAGGCGAAGGGCAAGCCTTTATTCCCGGCAGGCAAACGGCGGATATGATCTTTATCGTCAAAGACAAAAACGATCAAAAAAATTATCTTCTCATTGGTAAAAGAAACGCACAAAAGATTGATTTCCCCGGCACATGGGCTATCCCCGGAGGCGGTATAAAAACATTTGAGTCTCCCCTTCAAGCCGCTGCGCGCTGCTTCCTTGCCGAAACAGGACTTGAAGCAGAGTTGATCGATAACACGGAGGAACCTTCTGTTATCTCGCTTAAAAATCTCCATTCGCAAATTGCGAAAATGCATTTTATTGGAATTTATGCTTCGGCAGATGAGAGAATCAACGGTTCTCGCGGCGGTGCATCTCAGTGCTTTGCCATCTATATAGACGGTGACAAAGATGAAATACAAAGCATTCTTCGCTCCACGCACGACATGGACGAACTTGCCTTTTTAGACATCGACCGACTTTATGAAACGACCTTGGCATACGACCAAAAGCGCATGGTCATTGATGCGCTGGTTCGGCTTGGAATCGCTTATGACAACGGTGAGCTTTTGGAACGCTTCCGTGAGGACGGCACACCGTGCGGCGAAGGCGTTTCCAGAACACTTGCGCACACCGAAGGCATTTTTCACGGTGCCAGCCACACCTATGTGTGCAAAAGAGAAAACGGAGAGCTTTGGTTTTTATTACAACGCCGCAGTGCGAACAAAGACAGCTATCCTTTGTGCCTTGATATTTCTTCCGCCGGACACATCGAAGCGGGCTCTTCTTTCCGTGAGACTGCAGCCAAGGAGTTGCGAGAAGAGCTGGGCGTTACCGTACCGCAAGAGGAGTTTATCGAACTGTTCACTCAAAAAATCGAAGCAGAAAGCGAATTCCGCGGCAAAAAATTTATTGACAAAGAATTTAACACGGTTTACTTACTTCCCCGTTCTTTTTCACTTGATGAGCTGAGTTTTCAACCTACCGAGGTTCAAGAAGCCCTTTGGGTATCGGAAAAAGAAATTTTAAAAAGGCTTGATGCCAAGGACGAGACGCTTTGCCTGACCGCCGAAGAATTCGGAAAGGTTTTACGTACCGTCCGCGAAAAAGCACTCCTTTGAAACAAATAAAGAAATGTGGTAATAACATGTATCAAATTATTCGAAAAAAAATATGGAATCCCACCGTTACGGAGCTTTGGATCAAAGCACCTGCGGTCGCAAAAAAAGCAAAGCCCGGACAGTTTATCATTTTGCGTGTTGACGAAAACGGAGAGCGTATTCCACTGACGGTTGCCGGCACCGATCTTTCGCTCGGCACGGTAAAAATTATTTTTCAAACCGTGGGCGCAACCACCCAAAAGCTTTCTTTAAAGGAAGAGGGCGATTTTATTCTTGATTTTGTCGGCCCGCTTGGCACACCCACACATATCGAAGGCTTAAAAAAGGTCTGCGTTGTGGGTGGCGGTGTCGGGTGCGCGATCGCACTTCCGATTGCGGAAGCACTTTATGCATCCGGTGCGGAGGTTTGCGGCATCATCGGATTTCGAAGCCGCGATCTGCTTATTTTGGAGGAGGAGTTCCGCGCTTGCACTTCCCGTCTCTATGTCATGACGGATGACGGCTCTTATGGAAAGAAAGGCAACGTAACCATGCCGTTAGCGGAGATGCTGCAAGCGGGAGAAACCTTTGACATGATTATTGCCATCGGTCCGCTTGTTATGATGAAATATACCGTAGAAACGGCACGCCCTTACGGAGTTCCCGTCACCGTCTCCATGAACCCTATCATGATCGACGGAACGGGCATGTGCGGCGGATGCCGCCTTACGCTTTGCCGCAACGGCGAAGCCATAACCCAATTTGCTTGCGTGGACGGTCCCGACTTTAACGGCTACGAGGTGGACTTTGACGAAGCACTCTCACGCGGAAGAATGTACAGTGACTTTGAAAAACATGCCTACGAAAAAGCCTGCAACCTCTTCCCAAAGGAGGTCAACTGATATGGCAAAACCCAATATGTCACCCAAAAGGAACGAAATGCCGACCTTAGATGCTTGCGTGCGTGCACACAGCTTTGAGGAGGTAGCACTCGGTTACACCGAAGAGACCGCTATGAGCGAGGCTATGCGTTGCTTGAATTGCAAAAACATGCCTTGCGCCGATGGATGCCCTGTTAAAATACATATCCCCGCCTTTATTGAAAAGATCAAAGAAGGGGATTTTGAGGGCGCATACCGGATCATCGCAAAATCTTCTTCTCTGCCTGCCGTATGCGGCAGAGTTTGCCCGCAAGAAACGCAATGCGAAGCGAAATGCGTGCGCGGTATCAAGGGCGAAAGCGTTGGCATTGGCAGACTCGAGCGTTTTGTTGCCGATTATCACAATACCTTTTGCACCGAACTGCCCAAAAGACCGCCTGCCAACGGGCACAAGGTAGCCGTTGTGGGTTCGGGTCCCTCCGGGCTGACTTGCGCGGGAGACTTGGCAAAACTCGGATACGAAGTAACGGTTTTCGAGGCTCTTCATACCGCAGGCGGCGTGCTTGTTTACGGTATTCCCGAATTCCGCCTTCCCAAGGCAATCGTAGCAAAAGAAGTTGAAACATTAAAGGCCCTGGGAGTTCGCATTGAAACCAACACCGTTATCGGCAAGACCTTCACGGTGGATGAACTTTTCGACTCCGGCTTTGAAGCCGTCTTTATCGGATCGGGAGCAGGACTTCCCAACTTCATGGGCATTCCCGGTGAATCGCTCAAAGGCGTATATTCTGCCAATGAATTTCTCACGAGAAGCAATTTGATGAAAGCTTATCTTGAAAATGCGGAAACCCCCATCATGAAGGGCGGCAAGGTTGTTGTTGTGGGCGGCGGTAATGTAGCCATGGACGCGGCAAGAACTGCTTTACGCCTCGGTGCCGAAAAGGTCACTGTTGTCTATCGCCGTTCTTTGGAAGAGCTCCCTGCCCGACGCGAAGAGGTGGAGCACGCAAAAGAAGAAGGCATTGCGTTTCTCCTTTTGACCGGTCCCACGGAAATTCTCGGATACAAAAACGATGCCGATCCGAGAGATCCGAAAAACGGTTTTGTAACAGGCATACGTTGCATCAAAATGGAGCTCGGCGCACCGGACGAAAAAGGGCGCAGACGTCCGATCGAAATCGAAGGAAGTGAGTTTGATTTTGAAGCGGATACGGTCATTATGGCGATCGGCACATCTCCCAACCCTTTGATCAAAGCCACAACGGACGGATTGGACGTCAACCGCCGCGGCGGTATTGTGATCAGCGAAAACGGCGCGACAACGCGAAAAGGCGTTTACGCCGGCGGAGATGCCGTTACGGGCGCCGCTACCGTTATTTCTGCGATGGGTGCCGGTAAAACAGCGGCAAAAGCCATTCACGAGTATTTAAGCTAAAATATTTTTCTCCGAAATGGCGGCAAAAGCGAGAGTAATCACTGCTTTTAACACGCCAAAAGTGGGGCTGTCTTTCATGAAACAGTCCCACTTTTCTATCCGCAATAAGCCGAAATATCAATACTCGTTTTCTTTTTTTACTTTTTTTGTTTTTTTCGAGTTATTTTGTCAAGTTTCAAGACTTAGGGAGAAACTCTTGCATTTTCTTCCCAGCTATGTTACAATAAAACAGCTCATTATTTTTGGAGACAATCCGTATGACACAAAAAGAATTTACACCGCATGAGGGAGAAAATCTCTTTTGCGACAATCTCCTTCGCATCGCACTTGACATCGGCGAAGGGCTTTTGAAAAACGGAGCCGAAGTACATCGGGTAGAGGATGCCGTAGACAGAATATGCCGCGCTTACGGTGCTATGCATACCGAGGTCTTTTGCATTCATTCGGTCATCATTGCAGCGGCGCGCATGGCAGACGGTTCCTATTCCTCTCAACTTCGGCGCATTCAATCGGTATCAAACCATCTTTCCGCACTAGAAGATTTTAACGCAATCTCGCGCAAAATATGCACCGGGAAATACTCTTTTGAAGAGGCGGACAAGCTCATTGACGGTGTCAAAAAGCAAAAAACGCATCCGCTTTGGTTGCTTCTTTTGGGCGGCATCCTCGCCGCAGGTGCTTTTGCGGTCTTTTTCGGCGGTTCATGGCGTGACGGTATTGCGGCGGCTGTGATCGGTTTTATTATCACCGTGATCGACAAGGCGCAAATTCCGCACCTAAACTCCATGGCAAAAACACTGTTGATTTCTTTTTTGTCCGGTATACTTTCTTGCTTTTTTGTTCGAATCGGCATGGGCGAAAACACGGACATGATCATCATCGGCACCATCATGCTCCTTATTCCCGGGCTTGCACTCGGAAACGCGCTACGCGACTTGGTGGGAGGCGACACTTTGGCAGGAACGCTTAGGGTGGTACAATCCTGTTTGACCGCTGTCATGATCGCCATCGGATACACCCTCGCTATTCTTTTGATGGGAGGTATCGCATGATGACAGCACCAATGACAAAAGTTTTAATTGAACTCTTTACAGCACTCCTCGGCACACTCGGCTTCGCTATTCTCTTTCGCGTAAAATACAAGCACCTTCCCGTAGCCGCAGTCGGGGGAATGCTCACTTATCTTGTTTATGTACTCGCAACGCTTGCAGGCGCAACGCTTCTGCCTGCGGCTGTTCTTTCGTCTCTTTTTATGGGCTTTTTCTCCGAGATCAGTGCGAGAATCCTCAAAGCACCCGTAGCAGTCTTTCTTTTGCCTTGCGCGATCCCCATTGTGCCGGGAAGCTATCTTTACTACAGTATGGTGCATTTACTTTCACAGAACGACGCGCTTTTCAGCATGTATTTGCTCGGTGCGCTTGAGATTTGCATCGGTATCGCACTCGGAACAAGCATATCGACCATTTTTGTCGCTCTCTTTTTACACGTGAAAAAAAGACTCAATCCACAATAACCGGGGGCTAGCTCATTGGTCATGAGCTAGCCCGATTTTTTATTCTGCGCAAATGGGGGAATGAAGCTTTCGGATGCGGCAGTGCCCTCTTGCGTATAAGCCTTTGTAACGCCGAGAGATCGGGCGTACGCAACAAGTGAAATATAGTCGGAAGGCGAAACCCTTTCGGAAAGCTCGGGGTAGGCTTCCGCACACTCTTGCATAGGGGTATACTGGCTCATCAAACTGATGTAGATGTCATCTTTATATGTAAGAAAAAGCTTACGCAAGATCATCTTTGCTTCAATCAAATGATTGGGAAGAAGGAGCAAGCGAACCACGGTACCGCGGCGCAAAAGTCCATCCTCACCCAAAACGGGGGCACCCGTTTGTCTCACCATCTCCCGCAATGCACTTTCGCAAACAGAAGGATAATTCTCGGCAGATGAATATTTTTTCGCCGTTTGCGATTTTATATAACGAAAATCGGGCAAATAAATATCAACACTTCCCTCTAAGATTCGAAGCGTATTTAAGCTTTCATATCCGCTTGTGTTGTAAACGATGGGAACGCAAAGCCCCTGATCTCGCGCACGAGAGATCGCCGCTACCACATGAGGCGTAAAATGCGTGGCAGTGACAAGATTGATATTGTGAGCGCCTTGTTCTTGCAACGACAAAAAAAGCTCAGCCAATGCATCAACCGAATATTCTTTTCCCACACAAGAACGGGAAATCTGCGTATTTTGACAATAGACACACCCCAAAGGGCAACCAGAGAAAAACACGGTTCCGGAGCCGACACTTCCACTCAAGCACGGCTCTTCCCACCGATGAAGCATACTGTGAGCAACATGCGGCAGTGCCGGTGAATGACAAAGACCTATCTTGCCGTCGGTTCGATCTACACCGCACAAACGCGGGCAAAGCTTGCACGAGCGATAAGGTGAAAGCAATTGATCCATAGCGTCTCCTTTCTTTGGGTATATTGTAGCACAAAACCTAATCAATTGCAACTGTGAACATATTATTTGTAAGAAAAAAGCGTCATTTCCTTGACAAGCGTCAAAATAAATGGTAAAATATAAAATGATATCATGTAAAAACACTAATTGTCTTTCCGAAAGGAGATATAGCCTTGGACGAAATCATGAAAACGGCAGAAGGTGCCGAAAATATCGAAGCGAGAGAATCCCGTGCCCTTCCCAAAGTGGCAGAGCTTCGAGCAGCCCTTGCCGCATCCGAAACCTCGGATGCGCGTAAAAATCTCTCCACTCTGTTTGACAATGCAACCTTTTCCGAGCTCGGCGTTTATACCAAGCGCAGTTTTTCCGAATTTGCCGCAACCGGTCATACCAATGATTTAGAAGGTGTAATCTGCGGTTACGGTGCTGTAGAGGGGAGACTGGTCTATGCTTTTGCGCAAGACTTATCCCGTATGAACGGTGCTATGGATGTAAAGCATGCCGATAAGATCATCGCGCTCTATGAAATGGCAATATCCAACGGCGCACCCATCGTTGGCATTTGGAACAGTATGGGAGCCAACATTTACGGCGGTGTCTCTTCCCTTGCGGCGTACGGCCGCATCATGCGCGCTGTGGCAAACGCATCGGGAAAGATTCCTCAGATCGCCGTCATTACCGGTGACTGCACCGGAGCCGCCGCGCCGATTGCCGCTATGTGCGATTTCCAGATCACGGTAAAAACTGCGGAATACCATATGCAACCTGCCGAATTTGGCGGTGACAACGAAGATAACACCTCTCTCTCCGCCTTTATCGCGCGAGACAATGCCGCCGCCATGCGCGACACTCGCATTTTGCTCTCCTATCTTCCTTCGAACGCCGCGGAAGGCCCTGTCACAGAAACGCCGACCGACAACCCCAACCGACCGCTTGGCATGGTCAATTTCGGCGACGATGTCAGAAATGTTGTCGCCGCGATCGCCGACAACGGCATTTTCGAAGAAATCACTGCTGATTTCTCGCCCGAAATGTTTACGGCTTTTGCCTCCTTGGGCGGTGTGCGTTGCGGCATCATCGGCAACAAAAAATTAGGCATGGCTGACACGGAAAACAACGGTCGGATCGATGCCAAGGCATCAAGAAAAGCCGCGCGTTTTGTATCGTTTTGCGACGCTTTTTCCATTCCGCTTATCACCCTGGTAGATACACACGGTTTCGCCACCTGCCATGAGCAAAGTGCATTCCCCTATGTTTCCTCCGTTTCCTCGCTTGCCTTTGCCTATGCGCATTCGAAAATGCCCAAGATTACTTTGGTATTGGGACGTGCCATCGGCAGTGCCTACACCATCTTCGGTTCGAAATCCATCGGTGCCGATATTGTTTACGCCCTTGACAGTGCCGAGATCGGTCCGCTTTCCTCAGACGCTTCGGTAGCACTTGCTTGGAACGAACTGGTTTCGGAGGACTGTCCTCGCGAAGCTTTGGAAAACGAATGGAAGGTCTCCCTTGCTTCTCCCGTCGCCGCCGCATTCCACGGCGAGATTGATGATATCATTACCGTCGATGAAATGCGCAAGAAGATCATTTCCGCGCTATACATGCTCTCTTCCAAGAATTTGGGACTCAATAAAAAGCACCCCGTCTTTCCGCTTTGAGGAGGATCTGCTTTGACAAAAGACACCATCATCATTTTGCTTATTGCCCTCTTGGCACTCTCACTCATGATCCATGTCATTGTATTGGCGTTGTATTTGAAGTGCAGAGAGAATAAGCGCACCGAAAAAAGCACAGAGCGTTCGGTTGGCACCGAGTCGTTCGCAAACGCATCGGAAATATCCGAAGAGCTTTTACTGGTTCTTTTGACGGCGGCGGCATCTACCGTTCTCGCCAAAGACAAAAAAAGCCAATTTCGTGTGATATCCTTCCGCCGCGCCGATCAAGATAAAAAGAAAGGTCTATAACCATGATTAAGAAGCTTAAGATCACCGTTCTCGGTGAAACATACGATGTCACCGTGGAAGAGGTCGGCGACACCGAAAGCGCGCCTGTTGAAGTTGCTTCCAAGGATATGACAAAACCGCCTCTTTATGCGGATCCCAAGCCCGTTATTGAAGTGAAAGCCCCCATCAGCGGCGCGATTTGCGAGATTCCCGTCAAGGTGGGCGATGATGTGAAAAGCGGCGATTGCCTTTGCATCATTGAAGTTATGAAAATGAAAAACACCATTCCCGCGCCCAAGGACGGCGTTGTGACCGGCATTTTTGTGCGTACGGGAACTACGGTAGAAGCCGATACTCTGCTTTTGACCATGGAATGATTGGAGGAAGCTTATGCCAAAGCTCAAACTGACTGAAACAGTTTTGCGCGACGGACAGGAATCGCTTGCCGGTGCTCGCATGACCACCTCGGAAATTGCGACCATTCTCCCCACACTTGACAAGATCGGTTATCATTCCGTCGACGTATTCGGCGGCGATTCTTTTGATGTTTGTCTGCGCCGCTTAAACGAAGATCCTTGGGAACGTCTGCGCACGATCCGAAGCAACATGCCTCATACAAAGCTTCAAATGACGGTACGCGGTCAAAGCCTTGTAGGCTATCGCAACTATCCGGATGACATTGTACAGTATTTTGTCCAAAAAGCAATTGCCGGCGGCACCGACATTGTGCGTGTTTATGATCCTCTCAACGATATTCGCAATCTGGAAACCGCCATCCGCACAGCCAAAAAAGAAGGCAAGCACGTACAAGGCGCATTAACTTACACCACCAGCCCCGTACACTCAACGGAGGCATTCCTTGACTATGCGGAACAGCTCATTTCTCTTGGTGCCGATTCTATTTGTATCAGAGATGTGGCAGGTCTTTTGCGTCCTTACGAGGCTTACCAGCTGGTAAAAGCACTCCGCACCAACTATAAGTCGCTTTCCATTCAACTGCATACGCATGAAACAACGGGCATTGCAGCTATGACGATTTTAAAAACGGTAGAGGTGGGGGTAGACGTTGTAGACACCTCTCTCTCTCCTTTTGCCGCAGGAAATTCTCTTTCCTCAACGGAGTCCGTCGCCGCCGCATTCTTAAACACGCCGTACGCGCCCGAGCTTGATATTCACGCGCTGACACAGGCAACCGAATATTTCAACGAATTGCGTTCGCGGTATTTGGATAACGGCATCATCGACCGTGAGTTCCTCAAAGTAGATGCCGATGTGCTCCGCCATCAAATTCCCAGCGGCATCTACTCTCATTTACTGAGCGAAGTATGCCGACATCACGGAACGGAGATCTTTAAAAAAGTGCTTGATGAGATCCCCTTTGTTCGCTCCGATGCAGGATATCCGCCTTTGGTGACACCTATCGTAGAGATCCTCGGAACACAAGCTCTTTATAATGTTTTGAACGGTGACCGTTACAAAACGGTAACACCCGAGTTCGAAGAGCTGGTTGCCGGCAAATACGGCCAGACACCTGCTCCTATTACAGCAGAGTTTCAAAAAGCCATTCTCGGCGACCGTATTCCCATCACACACCGCCCTGCCGACACGCTCGAGCCCATGGTAGAATTCTACCGTACTAAGGTTGCTCCTTATGCGGAGCAAGAAGAGGATTTGCTTACCATGGCACTTTTTGAGGATGTTGCCGTAAAGTTTTTCGAATGGCGCAAGAATCAAAGATATAAGTTAGACAGCCGCGCCTCCCACCGCAACGCCACGCATCCTGTATAATCTGAATATCCCTATAAATGCGGGGCCGTCTCATGGACAGCTCCGCGTTGTTTTATAAACAAAAAACGAGGGCAGTATTTAAACCGTTATCGGTTAAATACTGCCCCATAATTACGATCAGCCCTCTTGCTTCTTTGCTTCGGCTATAATCTTATCCGCTACGTTTTGAGGAACCTCCTCGTAGCGAACAAAGTGAAGTTCAAAACGCGCTCTGCCTTGCGTCATTGCGCGCAAAGCCACAACGTAATCGGTAAGCTCGCCATAGGGAGCTTCCGCTTCAACGGTTTGATAACCGTGGCGGGAATTGGAAGAAATACCGAGCACTCTGCCACGGCGACGATTGAGGTCACCCATAACATCACCGACATATGCATCGGGCACAGAAATCGCGAGCGCACCAACAGGTTCGAGCAGAACAGGAGATGCTTTCGGAATCGCTTCCTTAAATGCGAGAATCGCGGCAAGCTTGAAGGAAATTTCATTACTGTCTACTTCATGATAAGAACCATCGTTTAGGTTTGCCGCCAAGTTTACCATCGGGTAACCTGCCAAGACGCCGTGAAGCATAGCTTCCTCAATACCCTTTTGAACGGCGGGGAAGAAGTTCTTCGGCACCGCACCGCCGAAGACGGTTTCTGTGAAGGTCAAGCCCTCAGCTTCGCCGGGCGAGAAGGTCATCTTTACGTGACCGTACTGACCGCTACCGCCAGATTGCTTTTTGTGCTTACCTTCCGCCTCTGCTTTCTTACGGATGGTCTCACGATAAGCCAGTTTTTGAGGAGCAAATCCAACCGATACGCCAAAGCGGTTTTTCATTTTTGCGGCGGCAATATCAAGATGCGCATCGCCAAGGCCGGAAAGGAGCATCTGCTTGGTTTCTACGCTGTTACGGAACAAAAGGGTTTTATCCTCTTCTAACAGGCGCGCTACGGCATTCGAGATCTTATCCTCATCGCCTTTACCGAGAGGAATGATCGCACGCGTCATGTAGGCATTGGGATAGTCGATGGGGGCATAACGGACAGCGGGACCGTTGGTCAAGGTATCGTTGGTACCGGTGGAGGAAAGTTTTGCCGCCATACCGATATCGCCGCAAGCGAGGAAATCAACCTCCTCTTGTTTTTTACCTTTGATGGTATAGATACGGGAAATCTTTTCTTGTGCGCCGCTTTCCACATTGGTCAGCACGGTATCGGGTTTCATCGAACCGTTCATAACCTTAAAGAAGGACATTTTACCGACAAAAGGATCGGCAACGGTCTTAAACACGAAGAGCGAGGTTACACTTCCCTCTTTATCAATCGGCACATCGCCGCCTTCGGCATCCAGCTCTACCTTTTTAGCGGTATGACGGGGATAGGAATCAGCAATGGTATCCAACAAAGTCTTAACGCCCCAAAGCTTGGTTGCCGCACCGCAGAATACAGGTACAATCTCACCGCTGATGATACCGTTATGAATTGCCTCTACCGATTCTTCACGAGTGATTTCTTCGCCGCTGAAGAATTTTTCCATCAAGGCATCATCGGTTTGCGCAATGGATTCATACAGCATATTGCGGTATTCCTCCGCAACGGGTAAAAACTGCTCGGGAATATCAAGCTGTACGTAGTCACCGGTTGCCGAATCGAATATGTAGCTTTCAAAATCAAGAAGATCCAAAAAGCCTGTAACTTTATCGCCGTCGATCATCGGGATCTGAAGCGGACAAACGGTCAGACCGAAGGTTTCGCGCAAAGCACCGAACACTTTGTAAAAACGAGCCTCGGGATCATCAAAACGGTTGATAAAGAAGGATTTGGGCAAACCGATCTCGGCAGCCAGAGCATAAGCATTCTCCGTGCCGACCTCTACGCCCGCTTTACCGTCTACCACGATAAGCGCGGCATCCGCTACACGTGCACACTGACGCACTTCCGCTTCAAAATCGGGATAACCGGGGGTATCCATTACGTTGATCTTAATATCTTGCCAAACAAAATTTGCCATAGAGGCACTGACGGAGGAGTTGCGTTTGATTTCTTCGGGATCATAATCGCATACGGTATTTCCTTCATCAACCTTACCCAATCGGTCGGTCGCCTTCGAAATATAAAGCATTGCCTCCGCAAGAGAGGTCTTTCCCGAGCCGCCGTGACCGAGCAGGCACAGATTGCGAATGTTTTTGGTTTCGAACTGTTGCATGGTTTGTATCTCCTTCGCGATATAAAAATAAGCAGATATTGAGACGCGGCGGCTTCCCCGCCAACGGTCATCGTTGATATCTGCTTTTATTATACAAGTTTTTTTGGCAAGATGCAAGAGGTTTTATCAACTTTTTCAACATTAGATGCCAATCTTTTTGATCTATTTTTGTTTATTTTGCACAAATTTGCCTTGAAAAGCGTCATTTTCGAACAACTTGCGGTCGATTTGATTCAAAACGCAAAGCTTTTTTAAGCTCCATAAAGGAGCAAGCAAGGAGTCTTTTGCGCCGTCTCCCGTCAGCCTTCCCATCACGATATTGGAAGGGATGACCAACAATTGCCGATACACCACGTTCACATACGAGTCTTCGCTCATGGGGGTATACTGACCTTTTTCATAAATCTCTGCAAGAACTGTATTTTTTAGCACGTGCAAAAGATGAATCTTGATCTCATCGGGATGCAACGCTCCGACGGTGCGGGCATTTTGGATCATATCCTCTTCGCTCTCCCCGGGCAATCCGTTGATCAAATGCACTGCAATCCGCGCTTTGGGCACTGCCATTCTTAACCGTTCGAAGCCATCCAAAAAGTCGGCATACGTATGACCTCTGCCGATCAAACGCGCGGTATCGTCACGCACAGACTGCAAGCCGAGCTCTACCGTCAGAGGAATACGATCCGAAACCTCGGAAAGCAAAGCGAGAACATCATCTGCCAAGCAATCGGCGCGTGTGGCGATATGAACCGCCACAGCCCCCTCCAAAGCGAGCACCTCACGGTAAACCTCTTTTAAGCGCGCGATGGGAGCATAGGTATTGGTATGCGCTTGCAAATAAGGAATAAAACGGGGAGTATCCCATTTTCGGCGCATGAGTGCCACTTGCCGATCGTATTGCTCTCGAAGGGGAATCGCGGCAGAGAGCGCGAAATCTCCGCTTCCGCGCGAAGAGCAATAGATACACCCTCCTCTGCCGCAGGTCCCGTCTATATTGGGGCAAGTAAAACCTGCATCGAGCGTGATCTTGGCGCATTTTCCGCCATAAGTTTTTCTCAAATAATAATCATATGTATAGTAGCGTTTGTTGGAATCGGTATAAGGATACGGATTTTGATCCGCTTGGGTTAGTTTCTTCATACACCGCCACCGTTTTTGTTTTTTGCCGCGGTAAGAAGCGGCAGAATCTCAAAAATATTAGATACGCCGATCAGTTCGGCATCGGTCTTGACCTTACACAAGGACAGTGCTCTTTTGGGCAAAACGATGCGCCGAAAGCCAAGGCGGGAGGCTTCCTTCACGCGGTATTCCGCATGCGCTACCGAACGCACTTCGCCCGCAAGCCCCAGCTCGCCGAAGGTGATCATATCGGCGGGAATAACGGTATCGGTGATCGCGGAAAGAAGAGCGACTGCCACCGCAAGATCTGCCGCAGGCTCGTCCAAGCGCATGCCGCCTGCGATATTGAGGTATACATCATTAGCGGAAAACTTAAGGCGCAAACGGCGTTCCAAAACGGCAAGCAACAGGCACATGCGATTATAATCAAAACCGTCCGCCGTCCGTCGCGGGCTCGGAAATGCGGTAGGTGACACCAATGCCTGAATTTCGGTGATCAAAGGACGGCTACCCTCCATCACACAGCATGCGGCACTTCCGCTGATATCGGTCGGTCTGCCTTCGAGCATGGTTTCGGAGGGATTGGGAATCTCAAAAAGCCCTTTGTCACGCATTTCAAAAACACCGATCTCATTGGTCGATCCGTAACGGTTTTTAATGGCGCGAATGATACGGTATGCTTGCCTCCTATCACCTTCAAAATACAGTACGGCATCCACCATATGCTCAAGCACTTTGGGGCCTGAAATACCGCCCTCTTTATTCACATGCCCGACTAAGAAAACAGCCGCGCCGCTTTCTTTGGCGAAAGAAATGAAGGACATAGCACACTCCCTGACTTGGGTAATACTACCCGCTACGGAGGTAAAGCGTTCGCTGTAAACGGTTTGAATGGAGTCAACGATTAAGACATCGGGAGAAAGGCGTTTGCATTCGGCTTCGATGCCATCCAAATTCGTTTCGGTCAAAATATAAAGATCTCCCGTTGCCACGCTCAAACGATCGGCACGGAGCTTAAGCTGACCTTTAGATTCTTCTCCGGAAATATAGAGGACCTTTTTGCCTTTGGAAAGCTCATGGCTGATTTGCAACAAGAGCGTAGATTTACCAATACCGGGTTCGCCCGACAAAAGGACGACAGAGCCCTGTACAAGCCCGCCGCCAAGCACGCGGTCAAGCTCTCCCATGCCCGTTTTGCTTCGCATATACGTAGGAAGCTCGGTATCTGCAAGACGCTCTGCTTTTGCGGTGAACGCCGTTCCGCTTTTGCATGCTTTGCCCGAAGAGAGAGAGAGCTCTTCTTGTTCCTCCAGTGTATTCCAAGACTCGCATTCGGGGCATTTTCCAAGCCATTTGCGGCTTGTATATCCGCATTCACTGCATACAAAAATAGTTTTAGCACCTTTCATATTCATCCATGCGCCTTTCGGGCTTCCCTTTTATTTATTTCTCACCTCCATAATAGCACAAAAAATCGAAAAACACAATTCCTTTTGATAATCTTTGTTCGAAAGTTTTTGGGCATCGCCTTGATTCGAAAGAAAACCGCATTCAAGAAGCACTGCAGGATTTTGCGTATGTTCCAAAAGATAAATATTCCGCCCTCTTTTAACCGGGCGATGGTTTTCGGGCTCATGCTTGGATTTAACGGCAGAAACAACAGCGTTGGCATAAAGGATACTGTCAGGATGATTTTCAGAATAATACGCCTCGAAGCCCGCATATTTCTCAATGGGAAAGGAATTCATATGAATGCTAATCAAAAGCGCATTGGGTACCGATGAGGCAATGGCAAGACGGTTGGCAAGATCTCTGCTCTTTTTGGAAGAGGCGGAAAGATCTTCTTGCTTTAAAACAAGGGCATCCTCCGTACGTGTCATGATCACTTTTACGCCTTTTTCTTCAAACATAGCGGCAAGCGTTTGCGCAAAAGCAAGATTTAGGTCTTTTTCAAGCACTCCGTTGACACCCACCGTACCCGAATCCATTCCTCCGTGCCCCGCATCAATCACCACGGTAAACTTCTCTTCCGCAAGTGCCGTGACTACTGCATTTTGCCACAACGTCTGCGTTGCCGAAAAAAGGAGAACGGCGCACAAAAAAAGTGCGCAAAGCCCCGTATACTTTTTTTCAAAAGAAAAAGACATAGAAAAAGCACCCCACAGAATGAATTACTTCATTTTATGGAGTGCGCTTTTATTTCATAACTTATTTGCCTGTTTTTTTCTTACCTAAGATTCCGATGTTACGGGTGCCCATCTCATACGATGCCCAAGACATGAGCAAAAGCGGCAAGGAAGAAAGAACATACAAAAGCGAAACGACAAGATACTCAATATCACTCGGCAATTTTTCAATGATAAAGCTGAAAAGCCCAACGAACATCGCTTCGAAAAGACCGGCGATGATATGCAAAACAGCGTAGACGCTTTGCGCCCAACCAAGATCGGCATAAAAGCCGAGCAAGCAGGTAACAAGCATCAAAAAGCCAAGCAAAAGATTGGGAACAGATGCCCAAAGTGCGATCTTAACAGGATAAAGCGCAATCTTCGGCTTGTGACCGTGTTGGATTCCGATGATATCGGAAGCGCCCGCTTCCCACATGACGCTATATACAAGGCAAAGATAAAAAAGGATAGAAAAAGCACTGACGACTACCTTCAAAGCATCATTTTCCATTTGTACGACTGCCATGGTAAGGACAAGCGCAAAAAAGGTGATACCGATTTGATTGGCAAAAAGGCGGAGGATCACCGACGAATGATCACGAAAAAATTTCATCTTAAAAATCCTTTATATTTGATAGATGTATTGTAGCGAAAAGAAAAAACGAAAAAGATAATAAATCATGAACATTTATTATCAAAAGATAATATTTACACAATGTACATGATTTTTTTCTCGAATTTTGTATAATGAAATATGAAAAACTACCCTTTTGGGGCTTAACCGGGTTCGGTTGCGATTTTTTGAGGGAGTACAAATTTGTTTTTACGAAAGGAGCGAAAATGGCAGTTTTAACCTTAAAAAGCCGAGAAATGGACTCTTTCCCCTCTTTTTTAAGGGAATTTGCTTCCTATAAATCCGTTATTGAAGGTTGTACGGAAAAAACCGTATGCGAGTATCTTTCGGATCTTCGCACCTTTTTTCGCTATTTGGAAGCCAGAAAACACGGAACCGCGCTTGACGGAGAAGAATTTTTACAAACAGACATTTCGCGCCTAACGATTGACGATGTACGCGCCGTTTCCGGCAGTGAAATTTATGAATTTATGCTTTACGCTGGGCAAAACCGCGGAAACGGTTGGTCCGCAAAATCACGAAAACTCTCTACGCTCAAGGTTTTTTTCAAATATCTGCACATCCATAAGCGTTTGATCGAAAAAGATCCCACCGAGGATATCGGCGCACCGCGCCGCCACACTTCTCTGCCAAAATTCCTCAGCTTTGAAGAAAGCGTAATGCTTCTTGAAGCGGTCAAAAACGATCCCGAATCCAAAACGGTTATACGAGATTATGCCATTATCACGCTTTTCTTAAATTGCGGCATGCGTGTATCGGAGCTTGTAGGAATTGACCTAACCGATATCGACAGAGAGCTCCGTTCCTTACGCGTGATCGGTAAAGGCAATAAAGAACGTGTTATTTATCTCAACGAAGCTTGCCGCAAAGCACTTGTGGAATACATTGCGGATCGCCAAAAGGATGAGACCTCTGCCGTCAAAACCATGGCACTGTTTTTAAGCGCACGAAAGGCACGCATTTCCGTAAAAACGGTACAATGGATGGTATATAAATATTTAGATGCCGCAGGACTCGGCGGCCGTGGACTTTCGGTACACAAGCTTCGCCATACCGCGGCTACGCTGATGTATCAATCAGGTGAAGTTGATGTGCGTGTTTTAAAGGATATTTTGGGTCACGCCCAGCTTAACACCACGCAGATCTACACCCATGTCAGCGATGAGAATATGCAACATGCCGTTTCTGCCAATCCGCTTGCCAAAGTAACCGTCAAAAGAAAGAAAAAAACGATAGAAGAGGAAGAAGATTAACTTTTTTTCTCGTTTTTCATAAAATATAAGAGGACGCACTGTTTTGCGTCCTCTTGTTTTTACCTTCGCAAAACGCCTTCCATTTTGCAAGCAAAGGAGGGGGGCTCGGTATGGGCGACTCTTATTACATCGGCAGTCACAGATGCCGCAGGAAAAAAAGTCAAAAAATACGTATTGTTATCCTTCTTTCGGTTGCGCTCTTTCTTTTATGCCGTTTTTCTCTTTATCCGCATATAGAAGCCATGACGGTAGCCGAAGCACACAACCGCATCGAACGGATTTTTAACGAAAAACTCGGTGCAGAGCTTTTGTCGGATGCCTTCAAGAATGAGCCTTTGATTGACATAAGCTATTCCACTGACGGAAAGGTTTCTTCTGTTAAGGTTGATACGGTTCGCCTCAATCTTTTAAAATACCGTGTAGCCACTGCCATACTTTCCGACATCGGCAGCCGTGATCTTTCGGTCTCACTCCCGATATCAGGTCTGTTCGGAACGGTGCTTTTTTCATGGGTTGAGGGCGAGATCCCTGCGAAAATAAGAATTGCGGAACGGCTTTCCGCGTCCTTTTCTTCTGATTTTGAGGAAAGCGGTATCAATCAAACACGCTATACTCTTTCCTTTTGCGTCCGTGTGGGCATCTACTGCCTTTTTCCGGGCGGAGCCCATCGTGCAACGGTAAACTGTACGGCACCCGCGTGTGAGATTCTTATCGTGGGAGAGGTTCCCGACAGTTTTACCGACATTGATAGGCTCACCGACGATGTCACCGAATTTGATATCGATGACGCGGTGGACTTCGGGAGTGTGCTTCAATAAGTGATGTAAATAAAATTTACTTTTTTATTGACAAACCGTCATCGGTGTGATAGAATAAGAAAAAAGAATAAAGAAGGTTTCCCGATGACTCTCGGACAAAAAATACGTACTTTACGCAAAGAAAAAAACATCACGCAAAGCGAGCTTGTGGGAGAAGAAATCACGCGCAACATGCTCAGCACCATCGAAAGCGACAAAGCCCTTCCCTCCTTGCAAACCTTGCTTTTTTTAGCCGACAAACTAAAGGTATCACCCGGATATCTGCTTGACGAAAACGCAACGCTTGAAGAAGAACACAAAAAAAGAGTTCTCCCCTCTCTCAAAGCGGCTTTCCGCAACGGGAACTTTAAAGAAGTGCTCCGTTTATACGACAGAGACTTGAAAGCCACGGATGACGAAACGGCTTTACTTTTGGCAGAGTCGGCAACAAAATACGCCATGCAACTGATGCATATGGGAAAACTGCTTTCGGCAGAGCGTTATGCCGCACGCGCCAAAGAGTTTTGCGAAAAAACCATCTATGACACCGATCATATCCAAGCTGCATTGACACTGATATCCGCCATCGCGAACAACGTGCAGGCACCGAAATACGAAGTTTCAGCTTCGGCATTTGCTGCTTGGCGCGAAAACGCGGTTTTTGAAGATCTGTATCACTATGCGTCAGACGATTTGACGCATACCTTTCAAAACCCTCATTACGCGGCGCATGCAAAGGCAAGAGTGCTCATGGCTAAGGGAAACAAAGCAGACGCCATTAAAGCATTGGAAGCACTCGAAGAGAAAAAGGCGGAAAAAGGATTCAGTGTTTTTGTGCTCTTCCGCGTTTATGCAGATCTCGAGCTTTGCCACAAGGATCTAAACAATTACGAAGCCGCTTACCGCTACAGCACCAAAAGAATGTCTCTTTTGTCGGCATTCCGCGCATAAGACCGAGGAAAGGAAAAGAGTATGAAACAGCGTTTAATCACCGACATCGCTTACAAAAGCGATGCCTATAAAGACGGGATTCATTTTCATAGCGGCTACGAGCTGATTTTCGTATCGAAGGGGGAGATTTTCGTTACGATCGACAGCACTTCTTTTACAGCTACCGAAGGAACGCTTATTTTTATCAGCAACTTGGAAAAGCACACCATTCGGGTAACCCAAGCTCCTTACGAACGCTATTTTATCAATCTTTCTCCCGTAAAATGCGATAAGTTGATTGGAGATACCGATCTTTTGGCACTCTTGCGCTGCCGCCCTATGGGATTTTCACACACCGTCACTTTTGGCGAAAATACGCCCTATATTCGAACGCTTTGGCAAGCCCTGCTTTATGAGCATCGCAAGGAGGATCACTACAGTGAAGAATCCGAGCTTTATTTAGTAAAGCTCTTGCTGATCGCCGCCAAAAGGCAGTTGCCCGACGATGCTTTTGCGGCGGCAGGTGAAATGAAAACGCTCTTACATGAATTGCAAGATTACTTAGACAGTCATTTTACCGAAGATATCCGAATCGGTGAAATATGCAAGAATTATTACACCAATCATTTTTATTTGACGCATTCCTTTAAAGCATATACCGGTTACAGCCCGAAGCAGTACTTGACATTACTTCGCTTAAACCACGCCATCTCACGTTTCGTCAGAGGCGGCGATACCATCAGCGCGGCGGCACTTGCCTCCGGTTTTTCCAATGTCAACAATTTTATCCGTTGCTTCAAGGCAACCTTCGGCATCACGCCGACCGAATACAAAAAGAAGCATATTGATGACTGAAGGGGCTATTGACGCGAAGCAAATTTTCTCTCAGCGGGATTGCGGAGCTCAGCGGTTTTTGGTGCTTGCGAAGCTTTGATCGGAAGTTTAAAGCTGCCGTGGGAATCTCTCCTTCCAAATACAGGAAAAAGCTAACATAAAAGCTCTCAAAGCCTCCCTTCTTTGGGAGCTTTTCCCTTTTTCTTTTGAAAAATACTTGCTTTCCCTATTGACATTTCTGTCCCTTGTGCTATAATAGTTAACGAGTTAACAGTTAAATGGTTAACTGTTTAATGAATAAAAAGGAGACACTCCCATATGAACACGACAACCGACGATTTAAGCAAAAAGCGCGCCTTTAATCGGAGCGTTATACATTTGGCAAGACTTCATCACAAGCTCTGCGAAAAACGGCTGGCAAGCCTGCCCATTCACCGTTCACAACACATGCTTCTTATGCACCTTTCTCATACAAAAGCTCCTCTCTCGCAAAAAGAGCTTGCGGCGCATTTGGAGGTGAGCCCCGCAGCTGTGGCGGTATCTCTGAAAAAACTTGAGGCAGAAGGCTACATCGCGCGATGTGCTACGGAGGATGATTCTCGCATCAATGAGATCACCATCACCGAAAAAGGCCGTGAGATCATCTCGGATTCGCGGCGCATTTTTGACGGTATCGACGCTGAAATTTTCGACGGAATCCCTCTCACGGAACTTGAGCAATGTATCCATGCGATGGAACAGGTTGAAGCCAAGATCAAATCGCTTTTGGAATAATGTTTCAAAGGCCCACTTACGGAAAGGAACGATATACATATGAGAAGATGGTTTAAATACATCAAACCTTACCTACCCTTTTTTATCCTTGGACCGATCTGCATGATCATTGAGGTTATAGGGGAGGTTGTTATGCCCAAACTGCTTTCTGTCGTCATAAACGGAGCAACGGAAGGAACGATCACCGTCCTTTCGAGTGTCGGCACAATGGCACTTATGATTCTTACTGCCGTCATCATGATGGCGGGCGGCATCGGCGGTGCTTATTTCGGTGCCAAGGCATCGGTCAATTTTGCGGCAGACTTACGCTCGGATCTTTACACCAAGATTCAATCCTTCACTTTTTCCAACATTGACAAATTTTCCACCGGATCTCTCGTCACTCGATTGACCAATGATGTTACACAGCTTCAAAACTTTGTCAACATGCTTCTTCGCATGGCACTGCGCGCTCCGGGCATGATGATTGCGGCACTGATCATGGCAATCTTTTTAAAGCCTTCCCTCTCGGTTGTTTTCGCCGTCTCTATTCCCTGCATGCTGATTGCCATATTCTGCATCATTGGCACAGGCTTTTCCCGCTTTGCTAAGATGCAGACAAAAATCGATGCTTTGAACTCAACGGTACAAGAAAACATCACCAACGTGCGCGTGGTCAAATCCTTCGTGCGTGAAGACTTCGAAATCAAGAAATTTAAGAATGCCAACAGGGATCTTAAAAACGCGGGTATGCGCGCTATGAAGATCATCATTTTCATGCAACCCGTCATGACGTTTTTCATGTATGCCACCACCATCGCCGTTATTTGGTTTGGCGGAAAAATTGTATTGGACGGCGGCATGCTTATCGGAGACCTTTCCGCGTTTTTGACCTATGTCACGCAAATTCTTTCTTCCTTGATGATGGTCACGATGCTTCTTATGACATCCTCAAGAGCCATGGCATCTGCCAAGCGTATTTGCGAGGTTTTGGATGAGATGCCCGATTTTTCGGACGAGAATGCCGAAAAAGATCTTACGGTAGAGCGCGGCGAGATCGAATTCAAAGACGTCTGCTTCCGCTACTATAAAAATAACGCCGAAAACGTGCTGAGCAACATTTCCTTCCGCATTCCCGCGGGAAGCACGGTGGGCATCATCGGTTCAACCGGATGCGGTAAAACGACCTTGGTCTCTCTCATTCCAAGGCTTTATGAGGCGGACGCGGGAGAAATTCTTGTCGACGGCATTGACGTCAAGCGATATTCCATCCGCAATCTCAGACAAGGGGTGGGTGTGGTTTTACAAAAGAATACGCTTTTCTCAGGCAGCATTGCGGAAAACCTTCGTTGGGGTGACTCCCATGCCACGGATGAGGAAATGCGCCGCATGGCTACCTATGCGCAAGCAGACAAATTCGTCAGCACCTTCACCCTCGGATACGACACCTTGCTCGACCAAGGCGGCACAAACGTATCGGGCGGACAGAAGCAACGCCTTTGCATTGCCCGTGCTCTTTTGAAAAAGCCAAAAGTTTTGATTTTGGATGACTCAACCTCCGCCGTTGATACAGCAACAGAAGCACAAATACGCCGTGCCTTCCGTGAAGAGATTTCCGATTCTACTAAGATCATCATTGCGCAACGTATTTCCTCGGTTATGGAAGCGGACATGATCATCGTTATGGATGAGGGCACCGTGACGGGCATCGGAACACACGAGGAACTTTTGGCATCCAACACAACATATAAAGAAATTTTCGATTCCCAAATGTCTGCAAAGGAGGGTGCGTGAGATGGCAAGAAACTTAGAAGAACTGCAAAAGCAATACAGCCGCGCGCCCAAAAACGGACCTAAAGGCGGCATGCCGATGGGGCCGCGCCGCGGTCCGGGCGGACCGCGCCCAAAAGGAAAGCCCAAGAATATGGGCGCATCCATCAAACGTCTTTGGCAATATGTCTCCGTTTATCGGTTAAGGTTGGTTTTCGTTTTGTTTTGCATGCTGTTTGCAACCTGCGCTTCCCTTTGCGGCGGATATTTGCTTGCCCCTATCATCAACCGAATTACCCTTGCGGTAAAACCGGACGCACGACCGGATTACAGTGCCCTTGAAAAGTTCGCCGACCGCATCATCACAAGCTTTACATCTCCCATATCGGAGTGGTTCGGCGGCGGAACACACGCAGAGGTTTTAAGCTATGTGCTGGCAGCACTGATCATTCTTGCTTGCATTTATCTTATCGGTATTCTATGCACCTATCTGCAAAGCAGACTGATGCTTTCGGTATCTCAAAACGCAACCAAAAATATCCGTGACGAGCTTTTCACCAAAATGCAAAAACTGCCCGTCCGTTATTTCGACGCCAATCCCACAGGCGAGGTTATGAGCCGTTACACCAATGATATTGATAACATTGACGTTATGCTCAACAACTCCCTAACATCCATTGTTTCGGGTATGATCACACTGATCGGCACATTCACTTTTATGTTAACGACCAACTGGATTTTAACAATCGTTACCGTTATTTTCATCCCGATTTTTGCCAAAGGCGGTGCCGCCATCGCCAAACGCTCTTCCAAATTTTACGGAGCGCAACAAGCCGCACTCGGTGCTGTCAACGGTTATATGGAAGAAACGGTCACGGGACAAAAGGTGATCAAGGTATTCAACCATGAAGATACCTGCGTGGAAGAATTCAACACACTGAACGACGACATGCGGGAGAAGCAGTTCAAAGCGCAGTTCTGGGGCGGTATTATGGGTCCTATCATGGGAAATACTTCTCAAATATCCTACGGAATTACGGTGGGATTAGGCGGCGTTCTTATGTTCTTCGGCATGCTCTCACCGGGTGCTTTGACTGTTTTCGCCGGATATTCCAGACAGTTTTCCATGCCCATCAATCAGCTTTCCATGCAGACATCCACTATTTTTTCGGCGCTCGCCGGTGCGGAACGCGTATTCGCCGTGATGGACAGCGCGCCGGAAGAAGCGGACGGTGAAAATGCTGTTTCCGCAAAAGACATGAAGGGGCACGTGGAGCTCGAAAACGTTACCTTTGGCTACACCCCCGAAAAAACCGTTCTCAAAAACATTTCGCTCTACGCAAAGCCCGGGCAAAAAATCGCCTTTGTAGGCTCCACGGGGGCGGGAAAAACCACGGTAACCAATCTTTTAAACCGTTTTTATGACACCGATGAGGGAAGGATCACCATCGACGGTATAGACATAAAAGACTATAAGCGCGAAGAATTGCGCGAAAAAATCGCCATGGTTTTGCAAGATACCCATCTGTTCTCGGGAACGGTGATGGAAAACATCCGCTACGGCAGACCGGATGCTACCGACGATGAGGTCATCGCCGCAGCCAAAACCGCATCGGCACACAGCTTTATCACACGTCTTTCCGAAGGGTACCAAACACGCTTAACCGGAGACGGTGCCAACCTTTCACAAGGGCAAAGACAGCTTTTAAACATTGCGCGCGCCGCCCTTTCCAAAGCTCCTATTCTGGTTTTGGACGAAGCGACAAGTTCGGTCGACACGCGCACCGAACGTCACATTGAACACGGCATGGACCGTCTTATGAAAAACCGAACCACATTCGTGATTGCGCACCGTTTGTCCACCGTCAGAAATGCCAACGCCATCATGGTCCTTGAAGCCGGAAGCATCATCGAGCGCGGTACCCATGAAGAACTGTTGGCACTCGGTGGCAGATACTACGAACTTTACACCGGACTCAAAGAACTGGATTAAAGGAGCACTCTTACGAGTCGCGATAAAACGAAAAAGAACCGAATTTCAATTGTTTTTCCACAGAATTCATCATAAAAATCGCGCATTTTGCGCCTCCCAAGGCGTAAAACGAGGCGGGCTAGCTCTTAATTAATGAGCTAGCCCGCAATTTATTACCGCAAATAGCGATTAAAAACCGCCGTTGAATGTGAAAGTAAGGGTGCATCCGTCGTCAAACGTGACGGTCGCAGTAGTCCTTCCGATGTTTTTCTCCGAAAGTTCGCTGCCTGCTATAGAAAGCATCGAAACTTCTTCGTCGAAACTAAAAGCAAGTTCTTCCCCACCCGCAGAGAAGGAAGTCACATTTTTAGAATTGCGCATGATGAAATACATGGTAAATTCATCATTCTCATCACCTTCAAAAACATAATTGCCGTCTTCCCCCTCTTGCAAATCCAAAATGGCTCCTTCTGTGGTATTAATGGCTTGAATGTTTGAAATCTGCCCGAGGGTGAGCCCCATCGTCACCCGAGCGCAGGTTTCAAATTTTTCTTGCAGGGTATCACCGGCATAGTCGTACATACGCGCCATCATAGAAGCATAAATATAGGCACCGTTATCATAACGGTAGCGATATCCGAAGGAAGCGAAGGAGGTAAGCTCAAGGTCGATTGCCAGATCCTCTTCCGAAACACCGCAAAGCCCTTCAATCATAAAGGCAACGGTTCCGGTGCGGTCTGCGCCGCCCCAACAATGCATATAAATGGGATAATTTTCATAGTAGGCAAAGGTCTTGATAACATCAAACATCGTCTGCGAACTATAAAGCGACATAAAGTTTCCGATAGGCAGATTCAGCCAAACGGTATCTTCTCCGATAGGCGATTTTTTACCGCCGTTTTGATCCTCAGCGCGAAAATCAAGATCAGTCGTAATACCGAGAAGCTCGGACATAACTTTTTTGCCATCGGCACTCAACGAAAGTCCGTGGGTTCCGACAAGATTCAATTCACTGCCGCGATAGATCAAGCCTTGTGTCAATCCGTTCCAACCGCCCATATCACGCACGTTTCTGACATTATCCACATAAATCCAACGAACCGTGTCCGCCGTTGTCACGGTGGATACGGGAGTTTCATAAGTGAATCCCCCCAATTCGCATCTGACTTTCCAATAATACGTTGTGTCAGTTTTCAAATTATAAATATCGGCATGGCTGACATAAGTAGAGACTTTTTGCGTTTCGCTTGCATAAAAATTCTCGCTTTCCGACACATACAGCGTATAGCGGCAAGTACCGGAAGCAACGCTTGACCAATCAAAAGAAACGGGCAGGGGACGGTCGTTATAATCATGATTGCCTGTTTCAAAATCACCGATAATGGAAGTGGTATATCCCGCATATTCCGGCTTTACATAAGCTTCACGCGCTTTTTTCACATATTTTGTAACGATATCCTTCGCCAAAGAAGGATTTTTCTCAAATTCCGCAAGAGAAACAGGTGCTTCGGCAGTACGGGCAACGATATCACTGACGGTAAGGATATCGCGGAGCAATTCATCCGTTGCATACGCATATTCCGCAAGTGCGTTTCCGCTGTAATCATTCACATAATAATTTGCTATTTGACTGACGGAAGCGGGCACACCGTAGCGAGAGTCTTCTCTGCCGAACAAATCGTTTTCGGCATAAACATAAGTAACATTTTCATTTCCATCCGCGTCAACTGTGACAGCAAATGCGGCAAAAACGATACCGGCACTGTACATATCCTTGGTTGCCTCATCCGCCACGGCAATAACGGTAAACTCATCTTTTTGAGGATTGCTGTATTCGTTTGTGGTATACTCCGGCACACCGGTTGCATAGACGGTAGCGGTACGGGAACGGACACTCGCAGCTCCGTAACCGTCTTGGATATTTCCGCTGATTCTCAGATCCTTGGCAGTGTTATAGGTGACACCCTTGTATGTACCGAGACCAACGACCACACCGTAGGCAACTTTGCTTGTTTTTTCAAGCTCGGCAACAACGGCTTTATCCACCGAAAAAACGACACTGACACCGCCATTTTCTTCCTTATAGGCTTCAAAGCCTTTGAAAGAAACGACGGGCTTTGCTTCTTTTTCTGTTTCCTTCACCGTCTCTGTCACGGTTTCTGCCACCGGCTCCGACAGTGTGTCTTCCGTTGCCGTCGCCGTAAAAGGAACGCTGAGCACAAGCATGGCAAGTGCCAACAGAAAGGCCAAAATTCTTCTTTTTCTCATATCAATTTTCTCCTTCGAAAGCAAAACATGGGGAAATGATATCCTATTATAACAAAAATAGATGTACCTGTCAAGAAAACCATTCGCTTTCTTTTTAAAAAAGTGAGCTTGGCACTAGACTAAGCTCACTTTAGAATTATTTTATATCCAATTTAATGGGTTTATCGATTTCTTCACCCACGTATTTGCCGTTCTTTTTTCTTTGCTTCACGCATTCGGAAAGAAGATACTCGATCTGCCCGTTCACCGAGCGAAAATCATCCTCTGCCCATGCGGCGATCGCATCATAAAGCTGTGCGGAAAGACGCAAAGGAACCTGCTTTTTACCGTTATCACTCATGATAATTTATCCTATCAATAAAGACTACCCGAGTTTACAATAGGCTGTGCATCGCGGTTACCGCAGAGAACAACGAGAAGATTCGACACCATTGCCGCTTTCCGTTCCTCATCCAGACGAACGATCTCTTTCTCGGAAAGGCGTTCCAATGCCATTTCAACCATACCAACGGCACCGTCTACGATCATTTTGCGCGCATCGATGATGGCGGAAGCCTGCTGACGCTGAAGCATAGCGGCAGCGATCTCGGGTGCATAGGCAAGATAAGTAATGCGTGCCTCAAGGATTTCAATACCGGCATCCATTACACGGTTTTGAATTTCATTGCGAATACGATCGGCAACCACATCGGAAGAACCGCGCAAGCTTCCCTCATCCGCAATGCCGTCGCCCGTGGTATCAACCCCGGGAGCAACATCGTAAGGATAAATACGCACAACATTGCGCAAAGCACTGTCACATTGCAAGGAAAGGAATTCCTTGTAATTATCCACATTAAAGACCGCTTTGGCGGTGTCCACAATGCGCCATGTAACCGCAATACCGATCTCAACGGGCGTACCGAGGCAGTCATTGATTTTTTGGCGGTTATTATTGAGCGTCATAATCTTCAAAGAAAGCTTTTTATCGGCAACGGCAAGGTTGATCTGCCCCGACGTGTTTTTGCCGAGCACGGTATGCTCTGTTTTCACATCGCCGCTTTGATTAAGCTGTGTTTTTGCGGCGGGATTGAAGGAGGAACAGAAGGGATTGACAAAGAAAAATCCGTCGCCCTTGATCGTGCCGATGTATTTACCGAAAAGCGTCAGTACAAGTGCTTCTTGTGGCTTCAAAACGCGTAGACCGAGCAGAGGAAACCATCCGAGGCAAAGAATTGCCATGCTGATACCGAAAATGAGCCAACCGTACCATGCCCCACTATCTCCGATGACACCGCCGACGACAACACCGACGCAAGAGACAACGAGTGCGAGAATAACAAGAATGAGTGCCGCCATACCGTTTTTATGACCGCGAATTACTTTTTCTTCCATAATGAAATCTCCTTTATATTTGATATCTAAATGATATCATAAAGATCTCGTTTTGTCAATACTTTTTGCAAAAAAAATTGTCATAAATCTTAATGCTGATGTGAGCAACTTACATAGAAAGCATTCTGAGCACCTCATCACATTTTTGAAGAAGGGTTTCGCCTCCCTCCGCAAGGATACGTTCAACAGTGAAAACAGGGACGGGAGGGTGAGAAGCATCAAGACTTTTTCTCTTTTCAGTCAAAGCCGCTGCAAGACCTAAGGAAGACGATACGCCTGCATGCGAAACGGTATCCGCGATCAGCTGACGGAAAATCAAAAGAGAGCCGGTGATATAGCGACGGACGGCTTCTTTACCGTGCACTTCTCTACCGAGAGGAACGTAATCATGCGAGGCAAAAAGGTGCTCGGCATCTTTTTGAAAAAGCGCAAGATGGGCATTGATATACCGTTTCGGAGAATCGGAAATCCCTGTACCAAAGCGCGAAATCCCTGACAGCTGAAGGGTGTCACCTGTAAAAAGCGCATTGTTCCGACAGTCAAAAAAAGCACATGCATCGGCACTGTGACCGCCAAGAGGAAGCACCTCAAGGAATCCCCCCATCTTTTCTCCGTTTTGTATGGCTTTTACCGAAAACGAATAGCGTGACGGTGCGGCGGCATAAACCGCAAGATTGGGAAGCGCGTTCACAAGCGTCATGGCACCGCCCGCATGGTCTTTATGCGAATGGCTTAAAAGAAGCGTTATAGGATCTTTCTCGCTTGCATGAAGCACTTTAAGCGCGGGCAGAATGTATTTCTCCACATCCAAAGCTGTTGTTGCACAATCAATAAGAAACACTTCTCTGCCGTTTTTCAAAATCCATACGGCTGTGTCAATATTTTCAAACGGCACCTTCAAAAGATAGGTGCCGTTTAGGTATTCTTTCAAGTGATCCATATCAGTCAAGTGTCAAAACGACCTTGCCGACATTCTCGCCGCGCTCGAGAATGGCGTGTGCCGCCTCCGCCTCGGTGATCGGCAAAGTTTTATAGATGGTCGGTTTAACCTCTCCGCTTTCCACTTTGGGCCACACATCGCGCACAAGACTTGCCAAGATCTGCGCTTTGACCTCGGGTGTACGGGACCGAAGTGTGCTTCCGACAATGCGAACGTTACGAACATAGATGTTTTTAAGATCGATCTCGGTTTTTTGTCCGGCAAGGGCGGCAATCATGATCCAACGCGCGCCATGCTTCAAATAATGCAAGCATTTTCCCATCATCTCACCGCCAAGGCAGTCGATGGCAACATCCACGGGATGTCCGGCTTCCATCTCACGCTTTAAGACCTCTGCGATATCTTCTTTGCGGGAATTCACAACGACATCCGCACCAAGGTGAGAAATAGAAGCGGCAATCTCATCCGAAAGGACCGTGGTGATCACACGGATGCCAAACGCTTTTGCCATGGGAATAACAACGCTCGCAAGACCGGACGCACCCGCATGCATCAAAAGCGTATTTCCTTTTTCAATCTTCCCCTCTATAAAGAGGTTGAGATATGCGGTGGCAAAGGCTTCGGGAATTGCCGCCGCCTCAATCATACTGCAGTTTTTGGGGATGGGCATGAGCATATCATATTTGACATTCGCATATTCGGCATACCCCCCGCCGCCAAGAAGGGCGCAAACCTTATCGCCGATCTTCCACGCGGATTTTTCACCGACTTTTTCGCCAAGTGCCACAACCGTACCCGCGATCTCAAGCCCCATCCATTCGGGACAACCGGGAGGGGGCGGATAATCGCCGGCTCTTTGCATAAGATCGGCACGGTTGAGAGCCGCCGCCTCAATCTTCACCAGAACATCGTCCTCTCCGACCTGCGGATCGGGCACATCACTCCAAGTAAGTTCTTTGTTTTTTCCTATTAAAACAGCTTTCATGTTATTGTTTTCCTTTCATCATTAAAGTCGAGACGGCAGAATACCGCCCATATTTTCACGAATGGTATGCATCGCGCGCAAAAGGGGCTGTTCTTTGCTGTTTTGGGGAAGATGGTAACTATTCATGCATAAATACATACAAACACCCAAAGCAGGTCCCATTTGTCGAAGCAACTTGCTCTTTTTGCCGTTGGCAAGATGTAAGAAGGGGCAATCCAATTCCTTGTTCAACCGATAGATAATCTCAAAGTTTTTTAGCTGCTGCTCCTCATTTTGAGAATGGTTAACGATCTTGACGATATCCGCACCGCGCTCTCTTTGCGCCTTCGCATGGCGGAGCGTTTCCTCCTCATCCAAAAATCTACCGAAATGAGAAGAGATCAATACTTCCCCACCGAGCGCATGGATTTTTTCAATGAGAGCCTTTTGCTTTTTCACCGCTTCCTCATCATAAGTGATCTGAATGGGCTCGGGGTGATAAAGATCTCCCATCACATCGGCAAGTGTCGCACCCGCGCGCACACCCATCAAAAGGAGATCGACACACTGCTCATCGCTAAGTCCTTGGTTGTTTCTGCCGCGATAGCTGGTGATGTAAATGGGTTTATTTTCACAGTAAGAAAAAATGCGTGCAAGCGTTTCTTCCGTACGGTACTCGGGCAAAAGATTTTCAAGCTGAATCCCAAACGCTTCGGCACCGTCATAAAGCGAGTCGCAAATTGTTTCAATCATGGCTTCGGGCGTGGGCTCTTGCACCATGGCACAAAGCAAGGGTTTTGCATATTTCAAAAAGGTTGGTTTCATGTGCTTATCTCACTTTCTCATTATGCTTCTGCCGCCGTCTATCATATAATTGACACCCGTGATGAATGCCCCTTTATCCGAGGCAAGATAAAGAACAAGATCAATGATCTCTTGCGGCTGTGCGGCTCTGCCGAGAGGTGTTTGCATTTTTGCCATAGCAGCACGTGTAAGAACAGGACCGGGAGAGACGCAATTGACACGAATACCGTAAGGTGCACCGTATTGGGCGAGCGATTTAGTAAAACCGTGCATCAAGGCACTTTTGGCGGTGGGATACTCCACTCCGTAAGGATCCCCTTCCTCTCCCGTTACGGAGCCGATGTTAATGATAACGCCACTCTTTTGCTCACGCATTTGTTTTAAGCAGGCGTGTGCAAAATAAAAGGGTCCTTTGAGATTGACGTCAAGCCCCCATTCATAAACATCAATCGGAACATCAGGAAACTCGGGATATTTCTCACGGTCAACACCGCAACATCTAACTGCGGTTCCACCGGCAAAACTGACGAGAAGATCGATAGAACCGTAGGTTTGCACCGCGAGGTCACGTACAGCGCAAACTTCGCTATAATTGCGAATATCGGCAACGACGGCGGTCGCTTGTCCGCCGCCTCTTGCATTTATGGCATCGGCTTCTTTTTGTAACGTTTCAGCATTTACGTCCACCATCAAAACATTGCCGCCCTCAGCGGCAAACATTTGGGAGCATAAAAGCCCCATACCGGAGGCGGCTCCCGTAAAAATAGCGGTTTTCCCACGAAATTCAGGGTATTGCATATTTTCTCTCCTTTTATGTCAAAAGTTTGGGATACGCGGCAAGATAATCATCCATACGTTAACCGAGGATCGCTTGAGACAGCATCGTCAAGCGAAACGGCATCCACCGTATAGTCCAAAGATAAAAGCTCCGGGATCAAATATTGCCCCATAGCACTCGTTGCGCCAAGAACAAGAACTTTTTTGCATTTTTCATGAGGTATTTCTCCTTTATTAAACGTTTTTATCATATCACAGCATCGAGCAGCCAGCAATAGCAAAAACGCACATTTTTTAACATTTTCGGAACTTTTTCAAACAAACATCTTGATTTTTTTGACAATTTCGATATTATTAAGATAAGGAGAATAATGCCATGTTAGAAAATATCAAAATCAAAGAGATTCTTTCTGTCTATTCCGCCTATCACAAAGAAGGAAAAATCAGTCATATTCAAAACCGTTTTTCCTACGGTCTTTCTTTCGCCGCAAGCGGACGAATCGTATACCGAAAGGGCGAAAAAATCACAACGGAGGACACCTCCCACGCGGTATTTTTACCGATGGGAGGCACTTACGATCTAAAATGCACCGCAGAAGGGCATTTCCCTCTTATCAATTTTACGACGGTGGAGGTGCTGAGAGAGGATATTCTTTCTTTTCCCTTTTCACGGCACGGAGCATTCACGGATAAATTTCATAGCCTGCGCGAAGCATTTTTTTCATACGGCAGTACAGCACGCGCCATGAGCATCCTTTACGATATTTTAGACGAGCTCTCCCGAGAAAACACAGTGAGTGAGCACCGCGCGGTCACCTATGCAACGGAATACATGCTAAAGCATTTTTCCGATGCCGCCCTCTCGACGCAAGCACTTGCTTCCGCCGCAGGCGTGAGTGACGCTTATCTGCGCCGCCTTTTCAAAGAAAGATACGAGACCTCGCCCAAAGCCTATTTGCAATCCCTAAGATTGCGCCACGCAAAGGAACTTTTATCTCTTGGGTTTCTCAGCGTGGGCGAGATTGCAGCAGAATGCGGATATGCCAGCATTTATCATTTCTGCCGCGCTTTTAAATCGGAAATTGGAATGACTCCGACGGAATATGCCAAGCGTTATCCCGTAAAAGACCTTTAAACGGATATGCCGCAAGCGCGCATGATAAGGCAGAAGAGTGCCCATTCGTAGTCGGGGGTATAGACGGTATCCCTCTCTCCGCGCACCTGCCGCGCAAAATGCCGCATCATGGACTCGTAGCGATCGATGGGTTCGGAGACCGCATCTTCGCCGCCGCGCCGCCAAACGTTTCCTTCGTTTTTCTCTGTGGTGATATGCGCATGCGTTAAAAGTTTGCCTGCCGGTGCGCCGTCATAGGTTTCAAAAGGACGGATTTCAACCGTACCCTTGGTACCGGTCACAACAAGCTGCCTGCGGTCAAAACCGTTATACTCGGCGGCACATGTTTTGACGAAGGCGGCACCGTTCGGATAGCGGAACACGCAAAAGCCAAAGTCTTCGCTGTATACGCCGTCTTGACCTGTTGAAGCGTTCATGGGGATGACCTCAAGCGGTTCACCCATCAGACGGTATACAAGATCGATATCGTGACAACCGAGAAAATACATCATACCGCCTTTGTGTTTTGCCAACCATTTGCGCTTTTCGACATCATGATGCACGCTCATGTGCACTTCCACGCTAAAAATATCGCCGAGAGTTCCCTCTTCTTTCAAAGCAAGCGTTTTCAAATAAAGTGGATTAAAACGATACATATAACCCATTTGCAGCGGCAGATTTTTTTCTTTCACGGTATCGATGAGATTTTTAAAGGCATGCGGTGTGGCACTGCCGGGTTTATCAATATAAAGAGCAAGTCCGAGAGAGGCGCATTTTTGCGCATACTCAACCGAAAGCTCTTCTTCCGTCTCAATGCTGACGGCTTCTAAATCCTCCATCGCCACAATGTCTTGCCACGCCAAAAGCTTCACATCGCCAAGCGTGTCCTTATGTTCGGCAAGATATTTTTTTGTCTTTTCTCTTCCAAGTTCGGTAATGGGGCAAAGACCGCGAAAATCATAACATTCTTTTAAGCGCGCAAGCGTATGGAGCGAAGCGGTGGCATGGTCGTGCATCATGCCGATTTGAACGATACTGACAGGTTTCATTTCATTCTCCTCTCTCATTTAAAAGATCCCAGTTAAACTGCACCACAGGAAAAGCCGGGGATTCGGCAAGCCGTTTGAACACCGCGGGGGCATCAAGCGGAGAATGCACCTCTTCGACCAAGGATGCGATATGCGTTCTGCCGCTAGATTCTAAACGCATATAAACCATGGCATCGTCACGCGTTGTCCAAAGCCCTGCTGAAGATTCCACGGTTGGGCGTGCCATGGTATGCGCACCAATCAGCGAAACACCGGGACCGTGCACCTTGCGATAATAATCAATGGTAAAATCGGAATTTCTCGTACACCCGAGAAGAGCCACTCTGCCAAGCTTTGCCATTCCGTCTAAAAGCATATCCAATGCTTTTCCGTTACCGGTAACCTCAATGGCAACCTTAGCTCCGCCATTCGTCAGCTTTTTTAAACGATCGGCAAACCCTTCCGCAAAAGGATCCAAGGCGTAATCGGCACCGTGAGCGAGTGCTTTTTCTCTTTTTTCGGGGATGGGATCGACAGCGATCACGGGAACGGCACCCGCGGCGCGAAGAAGCTCAACAGCAATCAATCCCAACACACCGAGCCCCATAACCACAGCGCTCTCGCCGATTTCCAAGCGACACTTGCGGATTGCTGCCATGGGAAAGGTTGTAATCGTGGTGATGGACGCTGCGGAATAGCTCATTTCATTATTCTCAATGCGATGAGCGTTTTTTTCATCCACTTTGATATAATGGGAATACTTCGACCAAGTGAGCGCAACGCGATCACCGACCTTGAGATTTTTTACGCCTTCTCCGATGGCAACCACCTCGCCTGCACTGCTATAACCGCACTGTCTCGGGAAAGAAACGTCGGGAGGAGCACCCATGTTGACATTGGCGTCTCCGATGAGGTTTGCACGCTCGGTACCGCTGCTGACCGTAGAATAAACGAGTCGAACAAGAACCTCTGTGCCGACGGGGGCAGAGGGCATTTCTTTGTCTATCACCTCGGCAACCCCGGGAGAGGTAAAGATAATGTTGGGATTTTTCATAAGAACTTCCTTTCTTTTTTATCTATTTTCATTATAAGGGATTGACAAGATAGACGCAATATGGTATACTCCAAAAAAAGGACTCTATCCTACAAAAAAATAGAAAAATCAGAAGGTTTTAAAAATGAATAAGACTTTATTCTCCTCCTCTTTCTTTTTTACCGAATACAGCTTTACCAAATACAGAACCGTGAATAATATGCATGGTGTTGCCACACACTATATCGGATATATGCGAAAGGGAAACGCACGTCTTGTTTCGGAAGAAGACGAAACGTTCATAAAAGAAGGGGACCTTTTTTATATTCCTTTGGGGTGCCGTTATCGGTCTTATTGGTACGGTGAGCCTAACATTAGCTTTGATTCCTACAGTTTTTTGCATTTTCCCGAAGAGGGGGAGAGTTTCCGTCATCAAACGGTTCCGATGACACCGAAAGGCCTTGAAGCACTGCAAGCACTCGCCTCCGACAAAAAGGTTTCTTGCCAATCGGTTGCCATGCTCTATGCCTTACTTGGAGAAATGCTTCCTTTTCTGCGTCCCGCTGTTAAGGACAGAAAAGAAGGACTGCTTGAAAAAGCCAAGCGGTATATTGATGAACATCCCAAATTTCTCGCCAAAGATGTTGCCAGGCATTGTAACATCAGCGAATCGGGACTTTATACTCTTTTCAAAGAGAGGATCGGAAAAACCCCCGTCGCTTATAAAAACGAACGTCTCACCGAGCGTGCCGTGTTTCTTTTAACCACAACGGACAAGAGCATCGAAGAAATCCGCCATCGCTTGGGCTTTGAATCGGCGGCTTATTTCAGAAAATTAATCTTGGAGACTTCGGGCAAAACGCCGAGCGAGATCAGACGCAAAAATGCAAAAGGCATCTGAATCGGTAAAAACAACAAAGCAGAGAGAATAGAAAAAGTGCTTTTTGCGCTTTTTGTCGAAATCGCCGAAAATGCGTTTTACATCTTGACAATTTGATATAGATATGGTATTATAATAGAGATAAAGATAAGAATGAGGAGGATACGATTATGACGTTTGAATTAAAACAGGCTTCCGTATTTTCCGAAGGTCAGTTTCATAAGGGTGATGTGTCTTTCCTTGCGGAAGACTTTTCGGCAATTCCGACACCGACAGCTTATGGCACTTCTCTTTCTATTTTTCCCGGTTTCACCGATGTGCATGTGCATTTTCGTGAACCGGGTTTTTCTTATAAAGAGAACATGCACACAGGCAGTCTTGCTGCCGCACACGGCGGATTTACGTCGGTTTGCACCATGCCTAACTTGAATCCCGTACCGGATTCTCTCGCGCATCTCGAGATCCAAAGAGAGCTGATCGCGGCAAATGCTAAAATACAAGTGCTTCCCTTCGGCAGTATTACCAAGGGTGAAGGGGGCAAAGCACTTTCCGACCTTGAGGCGCTTGCGCCTTATGTTTGCGGTTTCTCCGATGACGGCCGCGGTGTGGATGACACGGGCTTGATGGAAGAGGCCATGGTAAGGGCGCACGCGCTTGGCAAAGTGATCTCGGCACACTGTGAGGACGGCACGGCTCCCAAGGATTCTCCCGAAGCCGAATGGCACGAGATTGAGCGTGATATCGCGCTTGCCGCCAAGACGGGTGTCAAATATCATGTTTGCCATATTTCCACCAAAGAAAGTGTGTCTCTCATCCGCGACGCCAAAAAGAACGGTGTGAATATCACGGCGGAAACGGCACCGCATTATCTGACCTTGACCGACGCCATGAAAGCAGACAGCGGAAACTTCCGCATGAATCCTCCGCTGAGAGACGAGGCAGATAGGCTGGCTCTCATCGAAGGTATTTTAGACGGTACGATCGATATGATCGCTACCGACCATGCCCCTCACTCCGCCGAGGAAAAGGGCAGAGGTTGGGAGAAAAGTCTCAACGGTGTGGTAGGGCTTGAAACATCCTTCCCTATCATGTACACCGAATTTGTAAAGCCCGGCTATCTTTCGCTTGAGGCACTGATCGCTTTGATGAGCACCCATCCCAAAGCGCGCTTCGGAATTGCGGATGACGGCTTTACGGTTTATGACCTTTCGGAAGAATATACCGTTTCGGCAGAAGATTTTCTTTCGATGGGAAAAAGCTCGCCCTTCCTTGGGCGGCGCGTAAACGGCAGGTGCGTGGCAACCGTTATAGGCGGACATGCCGTGTATCTCGACAAGAATTATTTTTGCAAAAAATGAGGAGGAGATAAATTATGTCCAAGAGAACAGACTTAAAGAGAATTATGATCATCGGTTCCGGTCCTATCATCATCGGTCAGGCAGCCGAATTTGATTACGCGGGAACGCAAGCTTGCCTTGCGCTCAAAGAAGAGGGCTATGAGGTCATCCTCGCCAATTCCAATCCCGCCACCATTATGACAGATACGACGGTAGCCGACAAGGTCTATATGGAGCCTTTGACGCTTGAATATATTGCCAAGATCATTCGCTACGAACGCCCTGATGCCATCATCCCCGGCATTGGCGGTCAGACCGGTCTTAACCTTGCGATGCTCCTCGAAAAGAAGGGCATTTTGAAGGAAGCGGGCGTAGAGCTGCTCGGCACATCAAGCGAGAGCATTGAACGCGCCGAGGACCGCGAGCTTTTCAAACAGCTTTGCGAAGAGATCGGCGAACCCGTTATTCCCTCCGACATTGCCAACACCATTGAAGACGCAGTTGCCGTTGCCGAGCGCATCGGTTATCCCGTGGTTCTCCGCCCTGCTTTTACACTCGGCGGAACAGGAGGCGGCTTTGCCGAAAACAAGGAAGAGCTTTTGGAGCTCGCCGTAGGCGCACTGGAGGCATCTCCCGTCAACCAGGTTTTGGTAGAGCGCAGTGTACGCGGCTTCAAAGAAATCGAATTTGAAGTTATGCGCGACGGCGAAGATCATGCCATCACCATTTGCGGCATGGAAAACATTGATCCCGTCGGTGTCCACACCGGCGACAGTGTGGTAGTTGCGCCTATCATGACGCTTAACGACCACGATCTTAAAATGCTGAACGACAGCGCGATCAAACTGATTCGCGCCTTGAAGATTGAGGGCGGATGCAATGTACAGTTCGCGCTCAACCCCAACTCCTCCGAATACTATTTGATTGAAGTTAACCCCCGTGTTTCCCGTTCTTCGGCATTGGCATCCAAGGCAAGCGGCTATCCTATTGCGCGTGTAACCGCAAAGATCGCTGTCGGTATGACGCTGGACGAGATCTCCATCGCCGGCACCAAGGCATCCTTTGAGCCTCGCCTTGACTATGTGGTTGCCAAGTTCCCCCGCTTCCCGTTTGATAAGTTCCCCTCCGTGCCCAACAAGCTCGGCACGCAGATGAAAGCAACGGGCGAATGCATGGGTATCGGTGCAACCCTCGAAGAGTGCATGCTCAAATCGGTACGCTCGCTCGAGATCGGTGTTTGCCATCTCTATATGGAAAAATTTGCTTCCATGTCCAAAAAAGATGTTCTTACCTATCTTGAGGAATTCCATGACGACAATCTCTTTGCGGTAACCGCCGCTATGCGCTTGGGAACGGGCGTTAAGGAGATCGCCGAGATCACTAAGATCACGCCCTTCTTCTTGGAAGCGATGGAGCGCATCGTGAAAATGGAAGAAAAACTTGCGGCAAACGTCGGTGATACCGCTGTTCTTACCGAAGCTAAAAAGATGGGCTTCTCGGACAAGTTTATCGCAAAACTTTGGAAAACCAAAGAAATTGAAATTTACAACACGCGCAAATCCATCGGTTTGACTCCCGTATTCCCGATGGTAGACACGGCGCATGTTGACGTATATATTCCTTACCTCTACTCTTCTTACCACGGTGAAAACGTCTCCCGTCTCACCGATAAAAAGAAGATCATTGTGCTCGGCGCAGGTCCGATCCGTATCGGTCAGGGTGTTGAATTTGACTACTCTACCGTACACGCGGTGGGCACCATTCGCAAATGCGGTTATGAGGCAATCATCATCAACAACAACCCCGAAACGGTATCGACCGACTATACCACCTCCGATAAGCTTTACTTTGATCCGCTGACGGTTGAGGATGTTATGAACATCATCGACTTTGAAAAGCCCGACGGTGTTATCGCATCGCTCGGCGGTCAAACCGCCATCAACCTTGCAGCTCCTTTGGCTGAAAGAGGTGTTAAGATCATCGGCACGGATTGCGATGCTATTGAGCGTGCAGAAAACAGAGACGCCTTTGAGAAGATCCTTGAAGAGCTTAATATTCCCCAGCCGAAGGGTCAAGCGGTCACCAAAATCGAAGACGGTGTTAAGGTGGCAGAGCGCATCGGTTATCCCGTTTTGGTTCGCCCCAGCTTTGTGCTTGGCGGAAGAGCTATGCAGCTGGTTGCCTGCGAGGAGCAGCTTCGCCACTATTTGCGCACCGCGGTTGAAATCGATGAGGACAAGCCTGTTTTGGTCGACCATTACATTCAAGGCAAAGAGGTCGAGGTGGATGCCATTTGCGACGGCAGAGATGTATTCGTTGCAGGCATCATGGAGTTGGTTGAGCGCACGGGCGTTCACAGCGGTGACAGTATCAGCGTTTATCCTGCCTTCAGCATTTCGGATAAGGTCAAAGGCAAAATCTTGACCTACTCTAAAAAGTTAGGTCTCGGTATCGGCATCGTCGGTCTTTTCAACATTCAGTTTATTGTGGATGAAAAAGAGGATGTATATATCATTGAGGTTAACCCCCGTTCTTCGAGAACAGTCCCCTTCCTTTCAAAATCGACCGGATATTCCTTGGCAGATATCGCTACCGAAGTTATCCTCGGCAAATCGCTTAAGGAGCTCGGCATCTTTGATCTCTATCCTGCCGAAAAGAAGCGTTGGTATTGCAAAGTGCCTGTATTCTCCTTCAAGAAGATCAACGGTGTTGACGCATACCTCTCTCCCGAAATGAAATCCACGGGTGAGGCAATCGGTTATGACGACGACCTCAACCGTGCCTTCTACAAGGCTTTGCAAGCATCGGGCATGAATGTGCAAAATTACGGCACGGTTCTTGTCACCATCGCGGATGCGGATAAAGAAGAGGCTCTGCCCCTTATCCGCCGTTTCTATGATCTCGGTTTCAATATTGAAGCCACCGAAGGTACGGCAAAGTTCTTGAAAGAACATGGAATCAGAACAAGAGTAAAGAAGAAGATCGGACACGGTTCGAACGATATTCCCGAGGCGATGCGCCAAGGCCACATCGCTTATGTCATCAATACCAGTGATATCGCTTCGACCGATCAGCAAAAGGACGGTCATGAAATCCGCAGATTGGCTATTGAAACCAATACCACGATCTTCACTTCTCTTGACACGGTACGCGTATTGCTGGATGTCTTGGAAGATATCACCATGACGGTGTCCACCATCGACAGCTAAGGAAAAAATCATGAAAGATATTACGTTTCAAATAATAAGCAACAAAGAGATTGCCAAAAACACCTATGAAATGTGCTTGCGCGGTGATCTGAGCGAAATTAAATGCGGCGCGTTTGTCAACATCCGTTTGGACGGTTATTATCTGCGCCGCCCCATCTCGGTATGCGATGCCGAAAACGGCATTTTGACTTTGATCTATAAAGTCGTCGGCGCGGGCACCGATGCCATGTCGAAGATGAGCGAAGGAACGGCACTTGACGTTCTCACAGGTCTTGGCAACGGCTATGATCTTGAGCCCTCGGGCAACGCTCCCCTTCTCATTGGCGGCGGTGCGGGCGTGCCTCCGATGTATCTGCTTTGCAAGAAGCTGACCGCAGAAGGCAAGAAGCCTACGGTTATTCTTGGCTTCGGCAAAAAAGACGAGGTGTTTTACGAAGAGAAGTTTGCCGCACTCGGTGCTAAAGTTTTGGTTACCACTGTTGACGGCAGTTATGGCATCAAGGGCTTTGTAACGGATGCCATGAAAGACCTTTTGTACACTTATTTCTATACTTGCGGTCCCGAGCCTATGCTTAAGGCTGTTTATAACGCCACCGTTACCTCGGGGCAATTCAGCTTTGAAGAACGCATGGGTTGCGGCTTCGGTGCTTGCATGGGTTGCTCTTGCAAGACGAAATACGGCAACAAGCGCATCTGCAAGGATGGGCCGGTGCTTGTAAAGGAGGAGATCATATGGTAAACACAAAGGTTTCTCTTTGCGGCACCGAGATCGACAATCCGATCATCCCCGCCAGCGGTACGTTTGGCTTTGGCTTAGAATTTGCGGAACTCTATGACATCAACTGCCTCGGCTCTTTCTCATTCAAAGGCACAACGCGCGAAGAACGCTTTGGCAATGCGACACCCCGCATTGCTGAAACGGCAAGCGGCATGCTCAATGCGGTAGGACTTCAAAACCCCGGTGTTAAGCATGTAAAGGAAGTAGAGCTTCCTGCTTTGAAAAAGGTGTTTTCTAAGCCTGTTATGGCAAATGTCAGCGGCTTCTCCATTGAAGACTATGCTTATACATGCGAGGCTTTGGATAGCGAGGAACAGATCGGCTGGATCGAGGTAAACATCAGCTGCCCTAACGTGCACGGTGGCGGCATGAGCTTCGGCACCGATGCAAAAAATGCGGCAGCAGTTACCAAAGCAGTGAAGGCGGTTACCAAAAAACCGATCATCATCAAACTTACCCCCAACGTAACAAGCATCACCGAGATTGCCAAAGCGGTCGAGGCTGAGGGCGCTGATGGTGTTTCTCTCATCAATACCCTCTCCGGCATGCGCATCTCTCTTAAAAATAAAAAGCCTCTTCTCGCCAACACCACGGGCGGTCTCTCCGGTCCTTGCGTTTTCCCCGTTGCACTCAGATGCGTTTATCAGGTATTTGGCGCGGTGAAGATTCCGATCGTCGGCATGGGCGGTGTTTCAAGCGCGGAGGATGTGCTTGAGATTATGATGGCAGGTGCTACCGCCGTGGAGGTCGGTGCCGCTAATTTAGTGGATCCCTACGCCTCCAAAAAGATTGTGGAAGCATTGCCGTATGCAATGGAAAAGTACGGCATTAAGAGCCTGACCGAGATCATCGGCGCGGCACATCAATAAGAAGGAAGGAAAAAATTAAAATGGGAAAAGACGTTATCATTGCTTGTGATTTTGCAAGCGCGGAAGCAGTATTTTCGTTTCTCGATCAATTCAAAGAGGAAAAACCCTTTGTCAAAATCGGCATGGAGCTTTTCTATGCGGAAGGTCCCTCCATTGTGAAAAAGATCAAAGAAAGAGGTCATAAGATTTTCCTCGACCTCAAGCTTCATGACATTCCGAACACTGTAAAAAAATCCATGGCAGTCCTCTCTTCTCTGGATGTAGATATGTGCAATCTGCATGCGGCAGGCACCTCTGCTATGATGACGGCGGCGCTCGAGGGTTTAACCCGTCCCGACGGCACCCGTCCTCTCCTCATTGCCGTTACGCAGTTAACCTCGACGGATGAAGAGAGAATGCAAAAAGAGCTCCTCATTCCCGAAAAAATCGGTGAAGTTGTTATGCATTATGCCGAGAACGCCAAGAACAGCGGTCTTGACGGTGTCGTATGCTCTCCCCTTGAAGCCGGTCTTGTTCATGACCGTTGCGGCAAGAGCTTCATGACGGTTACCCCCGGCATTCGTTTTGCCGACGGTGACAAGGGTGATCAGTCTCGCATTACCACTCCCGAAAAGGCAAAAGAGATCGGCTCGGATTACATCGTAGTAGGCCGTCCCATCACAGCGGCTGAGGATCCCGTAGCGGCATACAGAAGATGTGTTGCCGAATTTGTTGGTTAAGAAAGGAAAAAGACCATGGAAAGCTACAAAAGAGAATTTATTCAATTTTTGCAAAGCGCAGGCGTACTTAAATTCGGTGATTTCATCGCCAAAAGCGGTCGCCGCATTCCCTATTTTGTCAATGCCGGCATGATCAAGACGGGGGAAGAAATCGCAAAACTCGGCGAATTCTATGCCAAGGCATATTTTGAAAAACTCGGAAGCAAGAAGACAGTGCTCTACGGTCCTGCCTACAAGGGTATTCCGATTGCCGTTTCCGCTTCCGTCGCACTTGCCAAGAACGGACTCGACGTTCCCTTCTTCTTCAACCGCAAGGAAGCCAAAGATCACGGCGAAGGCGGTATTTTCGTAGGCTATACTCCTACAGCCGGTGAAGAGGTTGTCATTGTGGAGGACGTTATTACAGCAGGCACCGCTATCCGCGAGAGCATGGCAAATCTTGCGTCCTTGGAAGACGTCAAAGTTGCCGCTACCTTTGTTATGGTTGACCGCAAGGAAAAAGGCAAGGGTGAGAAGGGTGCTATGGCAGAGATCGAAGAAGAATTCGGCTTCCCGGTTTACTCGGTCGTCGATGTTTATGATATCATCGAATACCTCTCCGAAGATCCCGCCAACGAAGAAAACGTGACACGCATTAAAAATTATCTCGCCGTTAACGGCGCAAGATAAGGAGCCGTATTATGCGAAGCTTGATCGATATTCTCGAATTATCCGTCGAAGAGATCGACGGGCTCTTGGCGACTGCGGAGGATATTATCGCCAACCCGAAGAAATACAGCGAGGTATGCCACGGCAAAAAGCTCGCTACCCTTTTCTACGAGCCCTCCACCCGTACCCGCCTTTCCTTTGAAGCCGCTATGCTGGAGCTTGGCGGAAGCGTACTCGGTTTCTCCGAAGCGCAAAGCAGCTCTGCCGCCAAGGGCGAGAGCGTTGCAGACACAGCAAAGGTCATTTCCTGCTTTGCGGATATCATGGTCATGCGTCACTTTAAAGAGGGGGCGCCCATGGTTGCGGCACTCAACGCTTCCGTTCCCGTTATAAACGCGGGCGACGGCGGTCATAACCATCCGACGCAAACGCTCACCGATCTGCTTACCATTAAGTGCGAAAAAGGCAGACTCACCGATATGACCATTGGTCTTTGCGGCGACTTGAAATTCGGCAGAACGGTACATTCTTTGATTACCGCTATGGCTCGCTATACCGGTATTCGTTTTGTATTGATCTCGCCCGAGGAATTGACGGTCCCCGATTATATTACCTCGGAAATATTAGATCCCAAAGGGATTGCTTACGAAGAAACAAGAAGCCTGGAAGAAGCCCTTCCGAAGCTCGACGTTCTTTACATGACGAGGGTACAAAGAGAGCGTTTCTTCAACGAGCAGGATTATATCCGCCTCAAAGACAGCTATATCCTGACGCCCGCCAAAATGGCACTTGCCAAGAAGGACGCGATCATTATGCATCCCCTGCCCCGTGTAAACGAGATCTCGGTTGGCGTAGATGAGGACAGCCGCGCTTGCTACTTCAAGCAGGTACTTTACGGCAAATATATCCGTATGGCACTCATCAAAATGTTGCTCGAAGCGGCAGAAAGTGAGAAAAAAGCATGAAAGTAGATTCTATTAAACACGGTTTCGTGATCGATCATATCACTGCCGGAAAAGGCATGCAGATATATCATTTTCTGGAGCTTGACGCCTTGGATTGCCCGATTGCCATCATCCGCAACGCACAAAGCCGCCGTATGGGAAGAAAAGACATCATCAAGGTAGACACCGAAACCAAGATGGATCTGGGCGTATTAGGCTATATTGATCCCGATGTAACAGTCAATGTCATCGAAAACGGTGAGATCACCAAGAAGTATCACCCCGAGCTTCCGCGTGAGATCGTCAATATCGTCAAATGCAAAAATCCCCGTTGCATCACCACAACGGAGCAAGAACTTTCTCACGTATTCCGCCTCACCAACCTCAAAACACGCACCTATCGCTGTATTTACTGCGAGAGTGAGGCAAAAAGATAATCACTACCGGCAAAAGTGGGCTGTCGCATAAGCGACAGCCCACTTGGATTTTGTGCCATAAAAGGTGAAAATGCCGAAATTTTTATGAAGGATTCAAATCATGATCAATGACTTGTACAGTTGTTTATATCTTTGCTTTATTTCGGATCACACGGCGAAAAGCACCGGGAGTTGTACCCTCCGCCGCATGAAAGAAGCGAATAAAATTATATTCACTACTCCAACCGAGCGTTTCGCTGATGTTTCTTAACGGCTCATCACTTTCGGCAAGAAGAGCTTTTGCCTCTTTGAGCTTTTCATCTCGAATGAAGGCACGGATTGCTCTTCCCTCCTCGGCAAAAAAGATACGGCAAAGCTGTTTTTCAGAAAGATGAACATTGGCGGCAACCTCGGCAAGTGTAAAAGGACGACGTATGTTATCGGTGATATAGAGTTTGGCGCGAGAGACGCGCGCATCGGTCATATCGGGCGCATTTAAGGCAATTGCATCCATTCCGCCGAGGATGCGTGCCATTTCTTCTACAAGTGCAAAAAGGATATCTCTAATACGAAAAGGTGTCAAGGCATTCGGATTTTCCGCAACCGAAAGCGCACCGAAAAACAGATGGCGAAACGCTTCGCTTTGCGACAAGACAGTATGAAAGTCCTTTGAAAAAAGGCGGTACAATTCCTTGGCAAAAGGGTTTTTATTTTGCTCTTCAATAGAGAAACCTATGGCGAACTTTTGATATTTTTCACTGTATGCCGTTACCGCATGCACCGTGCCCGGTGAAATAAGCAAGATCTCTCCCGCTTTGACACAAACATTTCTATCTTGTATGATATAATCCGTTTTGCCTTCTACCATAAAATGCGCTTCGAAAAAGGTATGTCTGTGCTGTTTCAAATGATCGGTGGGAGCTTTGGGATGATATTGGAACCAATAACCTCGCAAAACCAAAGGGGATACAAGAGTGGGAATCGCCATACGGTTTAAATTTCTGGTTGCTTTTTCAAGATTCATATCGCATTCCTTTCACGCAAGATTATAGCAGAAAAATAGAAATTTGTCAAGAAATTATGTTCAAAAATGATATTTTTCTGTCTTGCGGCGATATTGAGAAAAAAGAGTTTTTTTATTATAATAAAACCAGAGTATATATTTACCGAAAGGAATTTTTAGAATGATAGACATGACAAAAAAAGTGTTGGGCGCGTATCCGACTATGATCACCCCATACACAAAGAACGGTGCTGTAGACTACGGTGCAGTCAAAGCCATGACGGAATGGTATTTTGAGAAGGGATGCGATGGCATTTTTGCCGTATGCCAATCCAGCGAAATTCACGAATTATCTCTTGCTGACCGTGTGGGGATCGCAAAAACCGTCAAGGAAACGGCAGACCGTCTTTCCGCCGCCGATCACAGCCGCGCGCCGATGGGCGTGGTCGCTTCGGGACATATTTCCTACGATCCCGATGAGCAAGTGCGTGAGCTCTCTGCCGTTGCCGACACGGGAGTGGACGCGCTGATCTTAATCTCCAACCGCATGGATATCGCGAACACCTCGGAGGATGCGTGGATCCGTGATACCGAAGCCCTGATCAAGCGTTTGCCCGAATCGACACCTTTGGGCGTTTATGAATGTCCCCGTCCTTACAAGCGACTCATGAGCGATAAGATGCTCTCGTTCTGCGCCAATACGGGCCGTTTTGCATTTATGAAAGACACTTGCTGTGACGCGGCATGGATCGCGCGCCGTGTCAAGATTCTTGAAGGCACTCCTATGAAACTGCTCAATGCCAACGGTCAAACGACGCTCGACTCTCTTCGCGCGGGCGGTGCGGGCTATTGCGGCATTATGTGCAATTTCCATCCCGAGCTGTTTGTATGGCTTTGCCGCAACTTTGAAAAAGAGCCCAAGCTTGCGGAACTAGTCCAAAGCTTCCTCGGCACCGCCGCTTTTACCGAGCAAATGGCATACCCTTGCACGGCAAAGTTCCATATGAAAGAGATCGAAGGACTTCCTCTTGCCTGCGTATCTTCCCGTGTGCGTGACGAAAGAGAGTTAAGCGATTACCAAAAAGACTGTGTGCGCCAGATGGAGACCTTGGCGGCATACATGAAAACCTTGATTCAATAAAAAGGAGCACCTATGAAAAGCGCAACGCACTGGAGCTATGCTCCTTATCTGCCTCCTTTAACCGAGGATGGCGGCATCTATATATGCCGTATTGCCCCCGGCGAAGGCTCTGTGCATATTGAATGGTTGGGCATTCAAAAAAAGGAATACACGGTACGCTATAAGAAAAAAGACAGTGCCGAAGCCTACACATCCATCACTGTCACAACCTCTTCAGCAGACATTACAGACTTAGAGACAGGCACAGACTATGCCATTCAAGTAAAGACGGACGACTGCTACAGCCCAATACGCTATTTTAAAGCCAAACATGCTTGGGGGACGGTAGTCAACTATCTACATCCCGACGACGATGTTTATGCTTTTTCGGGCAAATCGCTTTGCTCTCCTTGCATCATTCGCCATCCCGACGGATTTTTGCTCGCTTCCATGGATGTTTTCAAAGCAGGCTCTCCGCAAAACCTGGAGCTTATCTTCCGTTCGGATGATGACGGCGAAACATGGCACTATGTTTCGGAGCTTTATCCTTGCTTTTGGGGAAGGATGTTTATCCACAAAGAAAAGCTTTACATGCTCTCCTGCTCCACCGAATACGGCGATCTTCTCATCGGTTGCTCGGAGGACGGCGGCAAGACATTCTCTGCTCCCACCGTTCTGTTGCGCGGCTCTTGCAAATGCGATGTCGCGGGTATTCATAAAAATCCTCAACCTCCCGTTACATACGCAGGGCGTGTTTGGACCACGCTGGAATGGGGTTCATGGGGCATCGGTACGCATGCCGCCATGGTAGGCTCTTTCCCTGAAGATGCAGATCCGCTTGATGCATCCGCTTGGCTCTTCTCGGAGCCCGTGCCGTACGATCCCACATGGGAGGGTGTTGCTGAAGGACCAAGCCCCGGTACCATTGAAGGCACGCTTGTTGTATTCCCCGATGGGAAGCTTTACAACGTGATGCGCTATCAGATGAGTGAAACCAAGCAAAAATTCGGTTTGGTACTAGCGTATCTTGTGAACACAGAAAACCCGGAGGCACCGCTGATATACGATCACGCCATACCGCTGCCCGGCAATCATTCGAAATTTATGATTCGCTACGATGAAAAGAGTGGCTGTTACTACACCATCATTTGCCGTATCACAGATGCCAATATTCCACGCGACAGACGGCTTCTCTCCTTGATGAGATCCCGCGATTGCGAAAGCTGGGAGCTTGTTTGCGATCTCATTGACAAAAGAGAGAAAGATCCCGAAGAGTTTGGTTTCCAATACCCCGATTTCTTCATTGAGGGTGACGATATTCTTATGCTTTGCCGCACTGCCATGTACAAACCCATCAATTTTCACGATGCCAACTATTCGACCTTCCATCGCATTAAAAATTTCAGAAACCTTTGATAAGAACCTAAAGAGGGGGCTAGCTCATTAGTCATGAGCTAGCCCCTGATTTTATTTTTCGGTTTTTAAAAGTTTGAAGATCTCTTCCGTAGCAAGACGGGTTTTAGCAACGACATCACCCGCATTTTGCGGAAAACAGTAATACAATGTTTTGGTGTCCCCGATGCAAATAACATCGCCAAGCTGATACCAGTTGAAGTCCGAATACAAGCTGTAAGAAGCTTTGGAGGCTTGTTTATAATCAAGCTTACCGTCACACCCCGTCAAATGAAAACCGTCTTTAGTGTGCGTAAGCCGTCCTTCACCGACGAAATAAATACGCTTCGTATCAACAAGCATGGCAATCTTCACGGGAACATCCAATTGATACGTGCCGTTTTCAATTTCCGTGCGTACCTCTTCCCTTTCCCAGCGATACCAATCCGTAACATAGGAAAATCGTGTATCGCCATCTGTGGCAAAGAGTTCCCCGTATTCATCAAGTTCATACTTTTTACCGCAAGAATGACAGGTTAAATGAATGCCCTTGCCTTCCGTTTTACCTTCAGCAAGGCAATGCGGACATTTGTAAAGAACACGGTTGAGATAATCGGCGCGGAAGGGCTCAGAAAGCTTAATCTGATTTTCCTTTTGCCAACGAAAATGATCAAAGGTAAATTGTTCTTCCAAAATACTTTGAATCTCTTGCGGTGTTTTTTGGGCGATATCCTCGGGTGAAAGAAGATACGAAAGCTCTGCGCTGACACGCGTTTTACGACGTTGCAAATTGTTGTAGAGAGGATCTCTTGTAAAGGCACCGTAAGTGCGAATCATCGCGACCGGCGCACCGAGCTTTTTGACAAAAGCACCGAGATTTTCGGGCAATGGCGTGGCACTGCCGTCAAAGCTATAGCTTGCCTCGGGATACATGAGAACCGAGCTCTTCAACTCCTTGAGGCAATAGCGAATGCCAAAGAAAGCAGTTACATCGAAAACAAATTTTTGGGTAGGAAAGCAACCGATTTGACGCATCAACCAATCCATGCCCACAAAGCTATCGGAGGTGGCAATGATATTAAGCGGACGAGGATAGAGCACCGAAACGGCAATCTCGAGATCCACAAAACTGGAATGATTCATCAAAAAGAGGCACGTCTCTTTTTTTTCGAGCTTTTCCATTCCTATCTTTTTAACTTTAAAATGGGTAACCAAAAGATCGGGAACAGAAACAAGCTTTAGCAGTGTGCGAAAAAACAAATTCGGTTTTTTCGGCTTTTTACGTTTTTTGCGTGGGAGTGCCATGACCTCGTCATAACTTTTGTAAGCCACTTTTGTTTTCATAAAAATACCAAGCCTTATTTCTTTTATGCACGTACTTTTCTTTCGCTGTATATTTTAAAAAGTCCACGGGCGGTGCTCTCACCGACAAGTGTCTCGCTAAGCGGTACCACCTGTGCGTCCGTACGGGATGAGATCAAGAATGCAAGTGCCGTCTTAAGCTGTTCTCTTCCGCCGATATAAACAGAACAGGGCTGAGTTGAGAGAACAACTTTGACCTCGTCACACAGAACCGCCCCTAAATAGAAGCTGTAGAGCATGTCAGCAGTATAGGCGCAACGCATCTTTAAAACGCGAACCTTAAAAAGCGCATCACCCAGCCCATGTTTTTCGGCATATAAAAAGCCCTCTTCCAGTTTTTCCGGCAGAAGAACGGCATCCTTCCAAGAAAATGAACCGCGCAAGACGGTTTCGTTTGCCAAAACGGCAAGCATTTCTCCCGTTAACATCGTTTTGATGGCGGTAATGCGCTGCCCGGCATCGGTAAGAATGATTTTGGAATGTGATCCCGGCAAAAGAACGAGTGATGAGGCAGGAATACCGTCAAAAAGCCCAACAAGCTCGCTTTCTTCCCCGCGCATCATATCAAGATCGGAAAGATCCTCCCCCTCGGTCTTAACACCCGGCACGAACCAAAACGGAATAGCTGTTATTTCGGGCAAAGAAACGTTTTTCATGCCATCACATAGATCGGCAAATGAGACAGGGGCAATCAAATGCGGCACGGCAAAAAGCCCGATTTCAGAAGTGAGCATACCTGAAGCGAGAATCGATTCCACATCTGACTCATGCAGCTTATTTTCGCAAAGAAGCGTGGCAATAGCTTCCTTCAAGGCGTTTTGCAAAGCACCGGGCGTTTTGGCGTTTGCACCGGCACCGATCGAAAGAGCGCGCCGCGAAACGCATACTCCGTTTTTCAAGAGATAAAGGCGGGTATTGGTTGTTCCGCCGTCTATTGCAATATGAAAGCTCATGAGCGAAGTGCCTCCACATAACGGCGTGCCTGATCTGTGATCGCGGCATAATCGCCTTTGGCAATCAAATCTTTCGAAACGATGTTAGAGCCAACGCCGAAGCCGGCGGCACCTGCCGCTTTAAAGACAGCGATATTATCGGTATTGACGCCACCGACAGCCAGGAATTGAATATGGGAAAGCGGGGCTGCAATGGCTTTCAGGTAAGACACGCCGAGAGAATCAATGGGAAACAGCTTTACGAAATCGGCACCCGCGCGATGGGCGGCAGCGCATTCGGTGGGTGTCAATGCGCCCGGCATGGAAACCATACCAAGCTCACGCGTTTTGGCAATAACGGCGGCATTTGTATCGGGTGAGATAATGAAGCATCCGCCTGCCTCTTTCGTCAGAGCAACGCATTCCTCGTCAAGCACGGTGCCTGCACCGACATACATTCTGCCTTCAAAATACTCTGAAAGCATTTTAATGTTCTCCGCAGTCTCACTGCGCGGCGTTTTTCCGGTTGCATCATAGGTAATTTCAAGCAAACGAATGCCGCCTTCATACATGGCTTCCGCAAGCGGAATCAAATCTTTTTTGGCAACACCGCGAACGATAACAATGATCTGTTCTTTGCGAACAGCGGCAACAATCTCATCTCTTGTATAAGCCTTCATTAGAGACTTCCTTTCAAAATGAGGGGCTGTTGCTCCAGCAATAGCCCCCAAAAATCAATTCTCAAATTCTTTGTAAATAGCGCAGATCGCGCCTTCGTAATCCGATTCTTTAACACCGATGATGATGTTAAGCTCACCGGAGCCTTGATCGATCATCTTGATGTTAATATTGGCATCCGCAATCGCGGCAAAAACGCGCTGTGCGGTTCCCTTGGCGGCAACCATACCGCGGCCTACAACGGCAATCAAAGCCAAGCCGTCATCGATAGCAACGCTATCGGGCGACACACTGCGGCAAATGCCCTCAAGGATCTGCTCACGCTTGCCCTCGATGGCGGCAGTAGCCACAACAATGCACATCGTATCCACACCGGAAGGAAGATGCTCAAAGGAAATTCCGAGGCGTTCAAGAACCTCAAGGACCTTTCTGCCAAAGCCGAGCTCGGCGTTCATTCTGTCCTTTTCCAAGGAAATAATGGAGAAGCCTTTTTTACCGGCGATACCGGTGATAACGGAGTCATCATGCATTCCTTCCGCAGTAGCTACGATCATCGTGCCCTTAGCAGAGGGATCGTTGGTGTTACGGATATTGATGGGAATACCGGCAACACGAACCGGGAAAATAGATTCATCATGAAGAACGGTAGCACCCATATAAGAGAGCTCTCGAAGTTCACGGTAAGTGATGGTGGAAATGGGACGGGGAGCATCAACAATGCGAGGATCTGCCATCAAAAAGCCGGAAACATCTGTCCAGTTTTCATAAATATCGGCATTGACCGCACGGGCAACGATGGCACCGGTGATATCCGATCCGCCGCGTGAAAAGGTTTTGATGGTGCCGTTGGGCATAGAACCGTAAAAGCCGGGAACGACCGCATGGCTGTGCTTTTGCAAGAGCTCGGACAGCACACTGTTGGTATTCTCTGCATCAAAGGAACCGTTATCGCAGAAAAAGATACCTTCCGCCGCATCAATAAAATCAAAACCGAGATAGGCGGCAAGAATCAAACCGTTCAAATATTCACCACGGCTGGCAATATAATCTCTGCCCGCATGGTGCTTAATGGCGATCTCAATGCGAGAAAATTCCTCTTCCAAGGAAAAATTGAGTTCGAGACCCTTGATGATATCTCTGTAACGGTTTTTGATGATCTCAAAAACAGGAGAGATATCCTCTTCTTTTTTGGAGAGCTCATGGCAACGGTAAAGCAAATCCGTTACTTTATCATCTCCCGAAAAACGCTTTCCGGGAGCAGACGGAACAACATAATGGCAAGCAGGATCCGCTTTTACAATGGCGGCAACCTTTTTCATTTGAACGGCGTCTGCCAAAGAAGAGCCGCCGAATTTGAGGACTTTGAGTTTCATGGTATTCTCTTTCTATATTATCTAAAATAATTACGCGGGGATGTCTTCGGGAAGAACGGAGGGCACTTCATTCAAAGTGATGCCGAGAATTTCAGCCAAAGCATCGGTAACTTCTACAATGCGTGCATGCTCTTCGATGGAAACGATGGTGCTCTGCTCACTTCTGTAGTCTACCAAAAGCTTTTCCGTTTTTTCCTTCATGGATTCATTCATATTGATCTCATTGCGGAAGTTTTGCACTTTTTCCTCTTCGCCTGAGACCTTCAAAACGGTATTATAAGTAACATCGGTATCTAAAATAGTATCAACGATCGTGTCCAAATCTTTATCACCGAAGGCGTGCTCTGCCTCCTCATCGGTGGCACGGTCCATCACTTCGAGAATCGTTTTAACGGCATCCAGTTCCTTCTCGAAATCAACGTTATGCGTTTCGGTATCCTCCGCGATGGCCTCTGTAAGGAAGGTATCGGTGAAGGCATCCGCGGAATTACGGTAATCGTCGGAGACATAATCCGAAACCAAAGACGTGGTGACTTCCGTCAATACGGTAGCTACCTCTTCGGAATCTTTAGCTGTTACGAACACATAGTTTAACTTATCATAATCCTCGCTCGACATATGCTCGGGATCGATGTCCTGCAGCACGAGGAAGGCATCCAAAGCAGGAAACGCATCCTTGAGTTTCACAAAATAATAAATGTCGATCGTTTCTCCGTCTTTTTCAAAAGGCGTATGGGAAAGCTCCTCAAAGGTATGGAGACAAACCGCGCGAAGTCCGCACATATCAAGCGTTTTTACCCATGCGGCACTTTCGATGGGTTCTATGATTTCCTCTTCCATGGTAATGCAAAGCTCGGAGACAGCTTGGTTTTCATTCTCGGAAAAAGCATCAACAAACTCCGTACTGAATTGGCAAATACCAAAAACGGGCACCATAACGACCAAAAAGCAAACGATTCCCTGCACAGCACCGACCATCATACCGCCAAAGCGGAACCATCTGCGCCTTGCGGCTTTTCTGTTCTCTTTTTCTTTTTCCTCTTCGGTCAATTCAACCTCTTGCTCGGCATGCTTTTTCTTTTTCGGGAAAAAGATCTTATTGATAACACCAATAATAGGAAGGGTGACCAATCGATACACAAAGAAAAGCGGTACAAACAGAACCTCTTTTACCAAAATCTCAGGCAAATGCATAACCAACTGCTTGATGGTATTCGAATAGTTCAAGGCATCTTCCAAGTTGTTGTTATGGATGTATAAAGACATCAATTCTTCGAACGTATGTTTTTCTCCTTCGTAAGTGAGCTCAATCTCCATAACATGGTCACCGATATATTCGGAGGTAAAGAATGCAAGAACGATAACGGCGATGACACTCGCGAAGCGGATCAAAGAGGGGAACAAGCTTCTTCTGAGACCTTGCATGGTATCGATTAAAATAAAGACCAGAAAAATCAATAGCAATAATGTGGCTATCATGATTTTCTCCTTTTTTGTTTTTTAAGCGAGATGGATTTTCAAAATATGTATTTATTATACCATATGTATTACCAAAAATCAATAGTTTTCCCAAAAAACCCATTCTTACACGATAAGTTTGTAAGATTGCCGATATTTTTCCCGCAAATTCTTGACTTTTTGGTTATGCTGTGTTATACTTAATAAGAAGTTTATGTTTCTATTTCTAAAGGAGGATACTATCATGAAGAGAATCAAGACCATCGAAACCAAGGATATCGCAAAAACCGTAAAGAGTGGCGGTTGCGGCGAATGCCAGACCTCTTGCCAGTCTGCTTGCAAGACCTCGTGCGGCGTAGCCAACCAACAGTGCGAAAACAAAAGCAAGTAAGTTTCGAGGAGGCTGTCACGGCAACGCTTGACAGCCTCGTCTTTTTTATTTTCATCCGATAAAAACCCGAAACCCGAGAAAAGGAAGCCTTTTACTCAAAGGCATGGTATTTTATGGTACATCAATATCAATTAAACGGATACAACATTGTCCTTGACACCGCATCAGGATCGGTCCACACGGTAGACGATGTGGCTTACGACATCATTGCCATGTATCCTTCGGCAAGCCGCGAGGAGATCGTTCGCGCTATCCTTGAGAAGCACGGAAAGGAGGAAGGCGTAAACGAAGAGGAAATCCTCTCTTGTATTAACGACATTGCCTCGTTGGAAGAAGCCGGCAAACTGTTCTCTGTAGACGCTTATGAAAACTTAGCAACAAATTATAAGAACAATTCTAATGTTGTCAAAGCACTTTGCTTGCATGTTGCTCACACTTGCAACCTCAACTGCTCTTACTGCTTTGCCAGCCAAGGCAAGTATCAAGGCGAGCGTGCGCTGATGTCTTTTGAGGTAGGCAAGCAAGCCTTCGATTTTTTGATTGAGCATTCCGGCACCCGCCGCAACCTTGAGGTAGACTTTTTCGGTGGTGAGCCAATGATGAACCTTGAAGTGGTCAAACAGCTTGTGGCGTACGCAAGAAGCATTGAGAAGGAAAAAGGAAAGAATTTCCGCTTCACCTTCACCACAAACGGTGTTTTGCTTGACGAGGAAACGATGGACTTTTTGAACGCCGAGATGAGCAATGTGGTGCTGAGCCTTGATGGCAGACGCGAAGTGCACGATCATTTCCGCAAGGACTATGCGGGAAAAGGAAGCTACGATGTTATCGTTCCCAAATTTCAAGAGTTGGTAAAAAAGCGCGGCGGGAAAAACTATTATGTTCGCGGCACTTTCACGCATCAGAACGTAGACTTTACCAATGATATTTTTCACATGGCAGACCTTGGCTTTACCGAGCTCAGTATGGAGCCTGTTGTTTGCCCTCCTTCCGATCCCTATGCGTTGACAAAGGAAGATCTGCCTAAGCTTTTTGAGCAATACGAAATTCTCGCCAAAGAGATGATCAAGCGGAAGAAGGAGGGCCGCCCCTTTACCTTCTATCATTATATGCTTGACTTGAAGAACGGGCCTTGCATCTACAAGCGCATCACGGGCTGTGGAAGCGGTACCGAATACATGGCTGTGACACCTTGGGGTGAGCTTTATCCCTGCCACCAATTTGTGGGAGATCCCAAATACTCTCTCGGAAACGTGTGGGACGGCGTGAAAAACACCGCCGTGCAGGATGAATTCCGTTCTTGCAACGCTTACGCCCGTCCCGAATGTAAGGACTGTTGGGCACGTCTTTACTGCTCCGGAGGTTGTGCCGCGAACGCATACCATGCCACGGGCAGTATCGGAGGCATTTATGAGTACGGTTGCGAGCTCTTTAAAAAGCGCATTGAGTGCGCTATTATGATGCAAGTCGCGGAAGAAGAAAACTAAAAGCGGCTTATTCACCTTTCGAATTTTTCGCGCAGAAAGGATCAATCCTATATATGAAAACACCTATTTGTGATTTCGTGGAAACATACGCGAAAAAAGATCCGCTTCGCTTTCATATGCCGGGGCACAAAGGGCACCCCTTGATAGGGTGTGAAGCCTTCGACATCACCGAGATTGAAGGGGCAGACGTGCTTTACAGTGCCGAAGGGATCATCGAAGAGAGCGAACAAAACGCATCTTCTCTCTTCAAAACAGCTCACACCTATTTTTCTACCGAAGGCTCTTCCCTTTCTATCAAAGCCATGCTCGCACTGGTGAGCGAAGGAAAAAAAAAGCCCTTGATACTCGCCGCGCGCAACGTTCACAAAGCTTTTATTTATGCGGCGGCACTGTTGGATCTCTCGGTTGACTGGCTCTCTTTTCCCGATACGCACCTATGCGAATGTCCGCTGACACCCGAAGCGGTAGAGCAAGCGTTATCCCATCAGCATTACGATGCTCTGTATTTAACCTCTCCCGATTACCTTGGGCAGATGCTTGATATCAAGGGAATCGCCGCTGCATGCCATAAACACAAGGTTCCTCTTTTGGTGGATAATGCTCACGGTGCTTATTTAGCATTTCTCTCCCCTTCCCGGCACCCGATCTCCCTTGGGGCAACAATGTGCGCGGATTCGGCACACAAAACACTCCCCACATTAACGGGAGGTGCTTATTTGCACATTGCAAAAGATGCACCGTCCGCTTACATCAAAGGCGCGCGGAGAATGCTCTCGCTCTTTGCTTCCACAAGTCCCTCTTATTTGACACTGGCTTCTCTTGACAAGACCAATGCTTATCTATCACACGTGATGCCCGAAAAGCTTTCGTATGTTTTGAAGAACATGGAGGAGCTTAGAGGTTCACTTTCTGCCAAGGGATATGTAATCAAAGATGGCGAGCCGATGAAACTCGTTCTCTGTACCTCGCAAATAGGCTACGAAGGAAAGCATTTTGCCTCTGTTTTACGGCAAAAAAATATAGAGCCGGAATATGTGGATCAAGAATATATCGTTTTTATGTGCTCCGCAGAAACCACATCGGAAGATCTTCAAAGATTAGAAGATGCTGTTTTGAGCATTCCGATCAAGCCTTCTTTGCCGATTTTTTCTGCCGCTGCTCCTCTTACCGACTCGGTTTTATCTTTGCGCGAGGCTGTTTTAAGCAAGCAAGAGCGTATACCCGCTTCTTTATCGGAAGGGCGAATTTGCGGTGCGCCAACGGTCAGCTGTCCGCCTGCGGTTCCCATCGTGATCAGCGGTGAAAGAATTACCAAAGCGCATATCGATCTTTTCTCACGCTATGGAATTGACTATATCGATGTGATTGAAGAATAAAAAAATCCGATGCCAAACAAAAAACGCTTGGCATCGGGCTTTTTATTTTTGATGTAAACGGCGGTATTCCAAAGGTGTAAGCTTTTCACTCGCCGCAAAGAGCTTTGCAAAATAGCTCGCTGTACAAAATCCGCAGGCTAGTGCGATATCGGTTGCGGACATATCGCTTTCAAGAAGCAACTTTTTTGCACGGTGAATGCGAAGAGCGTTGCGGTACTCCGTCACCGTCGTACCGGTCACTTTTTTGAAAAGGTGCATCATATAATATACGCTGATGCCGGCTTTTTGAGCAATCTCTTCCAAAGAAAGCTCACCGAAGTGGCTTTCCACAACAATATTTTTCACCACATCCACAATGGGATAGTGATGCTTTTCCCGACAAGCACCTGTCAAAAGTGCTATGATATCGGAAACTGCCGCCCGACGCTCCGACGCTGTTCCTTTTAACGCTCCCACAAGCCGGTCAAAGGCTTCGCCGCTTTTGCCGCCAAGTTCCACGCAATCAATGGGATAGTAACGAAAAAGCTCTTGCAACGCATCTTCCGGGTTTGCGGCGAGAATGCGTTCTGTTTTTTCCGCATCCGAATATTTACTCCATTCGTCAAACGGATTTTCGTTCTCACCTTCATATTGACCAAGCTTCGAAACGATCACCGCAAGCTCGCTTTTCTCGGAGACAAGACGCCCCGCTATGATATCCTCTTCGGTGAATTTGGCGTACAAAATTTCACGGGCGGATGCATAAACCTCGTCCATGCTCTTCAAAAATGCGCCGCGTTCACGGTCATACACCACATAAAGATATCCGTCTTTTCCGATGGCAAGATCGGGATAAGAAACGGCATCTCTTTTGTCTAACAAAAGACGGTATGGGAAAGTTTTTCCGTCATCGTTCGAGAGAAGTGCCGTCAGATTGTTGCGTCCTTTAAAATCAAAGTGATTGAGAAGAAGGACTCTGCCCGACGGCAAACGGCGAATATGAAAGCGCGAAGAAGGACCGCCAAGCCCACTGTCGCCACCTTCGCCAAAGCTTTTACCGCCGTCATAAGAATAGGCGGAACCGATTCCGTATGTGGTACGAACGAGCATCCAAAGACTTCCGTCCTTCTTTTCCAAGAGCATATGTTCATCAAAAGAACGGCAAGGCATATCTACGCCGCCCAAGCGTTCAAAGGTTTTACCGCAGTCTACACTCTTATAAACGAACGCGCGCGATTCTTCGATCGGAAACTCATTTTTAGGATCCAAGTAGGGGCGTAGTCCCGCATGCCAAACCGCGATGGGAAAAAGCCATTCGCCGGTGGAAAGCACGGTAGGCTTGTTCATCATAACGTCGCTTCCGATGTAAAAAGGGTCGGAAAACACAAGTTCATCGGCGTCCGGATTTTCGCAGATCGAGCCATACACACCGCACTCCGGCATGCAAGACCAGGTGAACCAGAGCCTGCCAAGCGGATCAATCCATAAGCAAGGATCGAAACAACGACAGCCTTCCTTATAAGTTACGGCAATGGGGTCCGAAAAGTTTTTTCGGTCATCCGAAACAAGAAGCAGACAGAAGTTTCCGATCTCTTCTTTCACACCTCCGGAATAAAAGGTAACGAACATACGGCCGCGAGACGTTATCTCAATGCTCGGAATTCCCTGCCAGATACGATTTTGAGCCGTATATTTTTTTAATTCATTTTTATCTGTAATCAACATATGCCATACCCCCTGCCCTAATTATAAGTGAAGAAAAAAGCAAAAGATATAACAGAACTGCTTTTATTTTCCGATAAATTTCAAGAGTTGGTTTTTATTCATATATCCAACCTGCTTACCGATCTCATTGCCGTCTTCGATAAGCAAAAGAGTGGGGATACTAACAATACCAAAAGCTTCTGCCAGTTCTCCCTCCTCGTCTACATCGATCTTGCCGAAAAGAATGTCGGGATATTCTTTGGAAAGCTCCTCCAAATGCGGAGCAATCATACCGCACGGACCACACCAAGTAGCGGAAAAATCCAAAAGAACTTTCTTGTTTTCGCGGATGATATCGGTTAAATTATCCTTTGTAATATGAATCATAGTTTTATTCCTTTCTTTACTTTGATTTATAATATAGCAAGCAATGGCAATAACCTTCAAAATTCGGATCGGCAATCTGCGCTTTAAATTCTTCGCACATGCATTTATATTCTTCTTTCTTGCCGACACGGCAAGGACAGTAACCGCCTTTTTGTTTAAGACCTTCTTTGATCTTGCGAACGATTTCCTCGTCCTCATTGAGTCTGATCTTCAATACGATCACCTCCCTCATCTGTATATAATATACCGCTTTTCAAACATTATGTCTGTGACCGAGTCACAGTTTTCAAAAAAGGGTGCCAAGCGGCACCCTTATCGTAATATTATTTACGGAGATTGACTACAGTGTAAATATAGTCCGCAAAAGCACCTGCGACGGTAGTTAAATTACCACCAGCCTGGCCATAGTCGGAACCCCTGATCTCCAAGAAATTTTTAACCTCGTCATCGGTGGAAGAGGCATCATTCATCTTAGCGCAATAATCATTCAACTTTTCCATAAATGCATCGATATCCGACGAAGCAAGAAGATCATTGTATACAGCAAGGCTGTATGCGTCTGCTTTCGCCCATTTCAAATTCAATATTACAGATTCAGGAATATCCGTATAACCTTCGGGATACGGATCTCCAACTTTCCAATCCTTCCATTCGGCGGGAACATCGAATGCATAGTAAGATTCATTATAAAGATCTTCGATAATAAAGGCATTGGAAAGATCTTTGTGTTGGTTCGCATAACCGCTATAAGCGTTTGCGGTCTGACCGTAGTTCACACAAGGATAAGAAATTCCTGCCACATTACCAAAGAGGTAATCGGGATGAGCCGCATAGGAGTAGCTGTTACGAAGTCTGACCACACCGTCTTCCAAATAATAGTTTTCGGTTTCAAGACCGTAGAATGCGATATTCAAAAGACCGTTTCCGGTATCGTCGGTCATCAGCTCTTGCAAAATTTCAACCGAACGGTTCTTATCCACAGAGAATGTGGAAACCGCAAGCATGGTATCGAAAACCTCTGACTTTTGCATAACGGGGTTTTCAAGAACAATGTAATGATAACCCTCATTTTCGCGGAGGCTGTAATCGCCTTTCACAATGCCAACGATAAACTCTTCTTCCTGCTCAGTACCAAAATAATGGTTCTTGGTTGCCTCAAAATTCAAGGCAAGATAGCTCTTATATTGCACTTCATCGAGCAAATTCATACTGGTTAGAGAAGCACTGGAAAGTTTTTTATCAGAATAATCATTTGCAATCATACCGGCTGTGATATGCGTACCGAGCAAAGAGAAGCCGCCGTTATGAGATAAGTAAATGGTACCGGGAAGCTTAAAGGATTCAGGCGTGTTATAAACAGGCGCGAAGGTTTTGCCTTCGGAATCATACTTATTGTACCAGAACTGCATATTATTCGGAGCAGGTTCACTCAAAATTCTGCCGAATACTTCATACGCAAAAGCGAAATCGGCATTTGCTTTTACGGGAATATTATATTTTGTAAGAGCCGCCTCGTTGATGGCAAGGTAGGTGTAATCACCGTATGTCGTAGCGGCAGGGATGGCATAGCATGCGCCTGCAGAGTTTTCGGCGGGATTGGGATCTGCCGCACGAACGTATGCCATAGCACGGTCAATTACCATCGTATTGAGCTTTTTGTATGTACCGCTGAGATGAGAATCCAAATTGATGATCCAACCGTTAGAGGCATACTCTTTATACATATCCTCACCCGTGATCAAAACAAGGTCAAACTGCGTATCGGAAGCCACGGGATATCCGTCTTCATCCACAGCCGCACCGCTTGCATCCGCGCTGCCGCCCAAAGCACCCGCGCCGGAAAGACGTTGCATTTCTTCACGCATTTTGGTTTCATATTCAGAAGCCTTAAAGCATACAAATTCCAATTTAGTGGCAAGGTCAACGGATGCTTTGGCGTTGAACGCGCTCTGCATCGCGGCGATACCTTCTTCCGTGGTATTATCGTCTACCACAATAGCAATTTTCAAGGTGAGATTGGGACGGTCCGCCTTGGTGATGATGCCTTCATCCTTCGCACAAGACACTAACATGGTTGCCAGCATCGCAAGGCAGAGGAGAAGCGAGAAAAGCTTTTTCATGAATATCCTCCTGGGTGCCAAAAGCACATATGTTTTCTTATATCATTTTACACGAAAATTTGTTTGTTGTCAAGACATTTTTTATCAATAAAAGTAAACAATCGGTAAAATGGGCTCAACTGTTCAAATAATCCTTCAAAAGCTTGCTTCTGCCGGGGTGACGGAGCTTGCGTAAAGCCTTTGCTTCGATCTGACGGATACGCTCACGGGTGATATGGAAATGCGTTCCCACCTCTTCAAGGGTGTGCGAATGACCGTCTGCCAATCCGTAGCGCAAACGAATGACTTCTTCCTCACGTGGGGTAAGTGTATGAAGGACCTCTGCCAACTGCTCTTGCAACATCGAACGGGATGCATTCTCGGCAGGAGTAGGCGTTTCGGTATCCTCCACGAAATCACCAAGATGCGAATCTTCCTCTTCTCCGACAGGTGTTTCCAAAGAAACGGGATCTTGCGCAATCTTCATAATCTCACGAACACGTTCGGGCGGAATGCAAAGACGCTCCGCAATTTCCTCCGTGGTGGGTTCTCTGCCGTATTCCTGCAGCAACTGCTTGGAAGTACGGGAAACCTTATGAATAGTTTCTACCATGTGTACGGGGATACGGATGGTACGCGCTTGATCGGCGATCGCGCGGGTAATGGACTGGCGAATCCACCAAGTAGCGTAGGTAGAAAACTTATAGCCCTTGCGATAGTCAAATTTTTCTACCGCCTTCATCAAACCCAAGTTGCCTTCTTGAATCAAATCAAGGAAATACATACCTTTATCCACATGGCGCTTGGCAATGGATACCACAAGGCGAAGGTTAGCTTCCACAAGCTCATCCTTTGCCGACTGATCTCCCAGCGAAATTCTTTCGGCAAGTTCCATTTCACGCTCTGCGGAAAGCAGGTTGATCTTACCGATCTCCTTCAAATACATACGGACGGGATCGTCCATGGAAAGACCTTCCTGGTTCAAAAGCTCGTCCACATCCTCTAAGGTGTCCGCCTCGATTTCAGCGCCCTCCGCGTCATCGCTCAACTCGGGTGCCTCGGGCTCTTTTTCCTGCGCAAACTCAATGTCGATGTCACCGAGAATGTTCATCATGCCACTTTGGTGACTGTCCTGCTCCAAAATTTCATCCAGATTTTTGGGTTCGTTGCTCATGTCGTTTCTCCTTTACTGTTTATTTCACGTTTCATTTCTCTTTTTCTTTAAAAGCGCATCCAAATCCGCAAGCGAGGAAAGTCCTGCCTTGTTTTTTTCGTCCTCCGCGGCATTTTTCAATGCGCGGACGCATTCATCGAATACAGTGTCACCGTTATCGGACAATGTCATACGCGCCACACGCATCTTGGTGATGCGTCCCACCTCATCGGGTGAGAATTCGCTGTCAAGCATTTCTGTATAAAAACCCGCATCCTCTTCCGCGCGACGGATAAACGAAAAGATTTTTCTGCCGAGCTCGGTTTTAAAATCTTCATCCGTTAATAACGGCGGCGACGTGAATGTTCGCTTTCGATGCTCGGGATAGAGCTGTAAGAGCCCAAGCACCGCCTCTTCCGCTTTGGCAATACGCGGCATACGCACAAAATCGGCATTGACGTTATCGCCATAGCCGCCTGCGGTACGGTGAGCAAGCTCCGTCTCCTGCTTTTTTTGCGTGGCGCGGCGACGGCTGAGCTTTCGTGCCACGTCCGCGGCAATGTTGCGCGCTTCAATAGAAAGCCTTTTTGCCGCTTCGTTGATATAGATCTCTCTTTCCACCGAAGAATAGACACCCGCGATCACAGTGCACAGCTCGTCCATCGCGGCGATTGCCTCTTGGGGAACGGAAAGATTGTACTTGCGCAAAACGCGCTCAAAATTAAACTCAAATTTGCTGAAGCTTCCGTCTATAACTTTGCGGAAAGCATCCGCACCGAATTTTCGGATATATTCATCGGGGTCCTTGGCATCCGGAATGCGCAAGACCTTGACTTCAAGACCGACCTCTTCTAAAATCTTTAACGCTCTTTCCGCCGCCTTTTGCCCCGGCTCATCACTGTCGTAGGACAGAATGACTCGTTTGGTATAGCGTGACAAAATTCGCGCTTGATCGGGCTTGATGGCGGTACCGAGTGTTGCCACGGCATTGGTAAAGCCTGCGGCATGCAAGGCGATGACATCCATATAGCCTTCACAAAGAATGATCTGCTCTGCACTTGCTTTGTGCGCAAAATTCAAAGCGAAGAGGTTACTGCCTTTTTTAAAAACGGGAGTATCGGAGGAGTTGAGATATTTCGGTTCTGTTTTCTCCATTACACGCCCGCCGAAGGCAATAACATTTTCCGACACATCCAAAATAGGAAACATCACGCGGTTACGGAATGCCGGATATAAATTACCTTTTGCGCTTTTTCCGCAAAGATAACCCGTGATCAACTCTTCCTCACTATACCCTGCTTTACGCATATGAGTAACAAAGGAAAAATCGTTGGGCGCATATCCCAATCCAAAATGCTTGATGGTAGAAGAGGAAAGTCCTCTTTTTTCGGTGAAATAGGAAAGTGCCGCTTTGGCATCCGCCGTATCGGCATAAAGCGCGGCATGAAAAAATCTTGCCGCTGTGCGGTTCATTTCATAAAAGCGACGGCGATCATATCGCGGACCGTCGCGCTTATCTTCCATCCGAAGCGTAATGCCGGCACGGCGTGCGAGCAAGGATACCGCTTCGGTAAACTCTAAATTCTCGATCTTGCGAACAAAAGTAATGGCATTTCCGCCCACACCGCAACCGAAACAGTAAAAGCTACCATCGTTTGCGAACACGGTGAAGGAGGGAGATTTTTCGCTGTGAAACGGGCAAAGCCCCGTCATATTGGAACCGGAGCGTTTGAGCGTAACATACGATCCCACCAAAGACGCCATGTCCGTGCGTGCCAAAATCTCATCCACAACGGCTCTGTCAATCATCGGCATGGCGTTTCCCCTTCCATACTTCCGGAACAAACAGGCGACGATAGGATTCAATGGCATAGCGATCGCTCATGCCGGATATGTAATCACATACCATCCGTTCCACGCCTTGCGTGGCGGTATTCTCATAATAAAACGTAGGCATCTCTTCGGGATGCTCTACATAGTGTTCAAACAGATGTACCAGCATATCCTCTGCCTTTTTCTGTTCCCTTTTGGCAGGGGAGTTGCGATAAACATGCTCGGTCAAAAACGCGCGCATCTCCATCATAGCCTCGTAAATTTCGGGATGCATAGAAACTCCGGGCTGATTGAGACTGGCTTCAATCACAGCACCGACCATGGTGTCAACTCTGTGGCTGTACGCCGAACCGAAAAGAGGGATCAGCGCACGCGGAATATCGTTCTTAGTCAAAATGCCCGCAAAGAAAGCATCGTCAAGATCATGGTTGATATAAGCAATACGGTCCGCGTATTTTACCACAACGCCCTCGAGCGTGCTCGCTTGATGCTCACCCGTGTGATTGACGATACCGTCACGCACCTCATAGGTCAAATTCAAGCCCTTTCCGCTTCGTTCCAAGAAATCGACCACGCGGAGCGATTGCTTATAATGACGGAAATCGGGAGAAAAGCACTTTTGCATGGCGTGCTCCCCTTCGTGGCCGAAAGGAGTGTGCCCCAAATCATGCCCCAAGGCGATCGCCTCCGTCAAATCTTCATTCAACCTTAATGCACGGGAAATACTGCGTGCAATTTGCGTCACTTCAAGCGTATGCGTCATACGCGTGCGGAACTGCTCATCCTCGGGTGCAAAAAAGACCTGGGTTTTATGCATCAGGCGGCGGAAAGACTTGGAATGCACGATGCGGTCACGGTCCCTTTGAAACTCGGTGCGGTACGGGCACGGATCCGCCGCAGAAACACGGCCTTTTGTATCCGCACTCTTAAAGGCATAAGGCGACAAGAATTCCTCTTCACGCGCGCGAAAAAGCTCTGCTGTTTTGATCATAATTTCCATACTACCCTCCCATGCCTTTTTGATATATAAATAAGATACGCACAAAATCTTATTTTGACTTTTATTTTTTTAAGTTTTTCCGCTTTTTTGACAATCATTCTCCGCCGTGCTCAAAAAAAGTACCGAGAGATTCCGTTTGAACACGCCCTCCCGTTAATTCCGTCAAAGCATCGGTCAATGCCTCGCTTTCTTCTTCGGGCAAAGAAACCGTCACGGTAACCCCTTCCGCGTAAGCGGTATCGAGTATGCGGACACCTCTTAAGGAAAGCTCCTTTTCAATTTTACTGTAATCGGAATAGGAAAGCGAAAAGGATAGATGCCGATAAATGCGATAAGTAACGATACCTGCCGCCTTTAAAGCACCGACGGCGGCGGCGGTATAAGCACGCACCAATCCCCCCGCGCCAAGCAAAACGCCCCCAAAATAACGCGTGACGACAATGCAAGCGTCCACACAACCGTTTTTGCGGATCACATCCAAAACAGGCATACCTGCCGTGCCGGCAGGTTCATGATCGTCGCTGTATCGGTTTTTCGCATTTTCACGGAGCAAATATGCATAAACATGGTGACGCGCGTCCGGGAATCGCGCACGCACGCGCGCGATGAAGGCTACGGCATCCTCCTCATGCTCACACGGAATGGCTTCCCCGATAAACACGGAACGTTTTTCTTCGTATCGAAATTCGGCATAATGCGCAAGTGTGGTATAGCTATCGTTTGCCACGATCGGTCCTCCGTGTTAGTTTTCTTTTTGTATATAGCTTCGATAAATGCCCATTCCCTTGGCATCGAGAATGGCAACAACCTCAATCGCATCGGCAAGATATTCGATGCTTTCCACCGTTCCGACACGATAAATGCCGTTCACCTCTCCGCTTTTCTCATAAGGAATTTGCAAAACACATTTCTTTTTACCGTCACGCACGAGAGAAAGAAGCTTCATAAAGAGCTCGTCCTTTCCCCTTCCCGTTCTTGCCGAAAAGAAAACGGTATCCTCTCTCGGCGGCGGCAAAGGTCCCTCTACCGCATCGCATTTATTATAAACGGTGAGCGTCGGTTTTCCTTCCGCCCCCAAAGAACGCAGCGTATCAAAGGTGACGGCAAGCTCCTCCTCCCATTCGGGATCGGAATAATCAACCACAATGAGAAGAATATCGGAAAGTGCCGCCTCCTCCAAGGTGGAATGAAAGGCTTTGACGAGATGATGCGGCAGTTTCCTGACAAAACCGACGGTATCGGTCAAAAGAAGTTCTTCTCCTTCGGGGAGTGTCAGTTTTCTGGTGGTGGGATCCAAGGTGGCAAAGAGCTTATCCTCCGACAAAACCCCCGCATCGGTCAAAAGATTTAAAAGAGTGCTTTTTCCCGCATTGGTGTAACCCACAATAGCCACCTTGGGAACCCCGGAACGGGAACGCGCCGCACGCATGGTGGCACGGTTCTTTTCCATTTCGGCAAGCTGCCCTTCCAATGCGGTGATACGATGGCGAATATGGCGGCGATCCTCTTCCAGCTTGGATTCACCGGGGCCTCTCGTACCAATGGTACCGCCCAAACGGGAAAGCTCCTTTCCTTTACCTGTTAAGCGCGGGGCTGTATAACGCAACAGCGCAAGCTCGGTTTGAAGTTTTCCCTCTCCGCTTGTGGCATGCAAAGCAAAGATATCAAGAATGAGCATACTGCGGTCAAGCACCAAAACATCGCCGATGCCGTCCTCTAAATTTCGGATTTGAGAAGGAGACAGCTCCATATCAAAAACAACGAGCGAAAGTTCATGGCTCTTGCAAAGTGCCGCGATCTCTTCCACCTTGCCGCTTCCGATTACGGTAGCGGGATCGGGTGTCGGTTTAATCTGCAACACGCGTGCGACGGCTTCTCCGCCCGCCGTATCCAAAAGCCGTTCAAGCTCATCAAGGCTCTTTTCGGCGGCGAGAGCTTCGGTATTGCGGCGCGCATAGCCCACGAGCACCGCTTTTTGCGCTGTTCTTAACTCAGACATGTTCTAACCATTCCTTTCTGTGCGAGACAGCGGGTTAGCTATTAAGAGCCAGCCCCTTTACCCCTTTCACGAATGACGGTGACGGCCGCAAAGAGCAACGCCCCATCTTTTAGAAAAGCAAACGGCGTGCAGTATGACCGCACGCCGTTTCCTGAAACCGCTATTACTTGTTGGCACTTGCAGCAAGACGCTTCTTGAATTTATCAACGGGTCCGCCGGCATCAACGAACTTCTGCTTGCCGGTATAGAAAGGATGGCACTTGGAGCAGATTTCAACGTTGAGGTCGCCGACAACGGAATGAGTTTCCACAGTAGCTCCGCAAGCACAACGAATGACAGCGGGCTTATATTCGGGATGGATTCCAGCTTTCATTTTTACACCTCTTCTTTGATTTCAATTTTCAATCCATCGTATTATAGCATACATTTTTTGAAAATGCAATAGTTTTTGCGAAAAAAGTCAAATATTTTTTAAAGGCACGCCTTCATCTGCTCTCGAAGATTTTCCATAATCTTTTTTTCAATACGGGATATGTAGGACTGCGAAATATGCAATCGATCCGCTACCTGTTTTTGGGTTAACTCCTCGCCGCCTTGCATGCCGAAGCGGAGCTCAATAATCTCCCTCTCTCTCCCCGACAAGGCACCTACAAGAAGCCGAACAGTCTTTTTTTCCTCTTCTTCCTCAAGCTCGGCACTCACCGCATCGGGATCACTGCCGAGAATATCCGAAAGCAAAAGCTCGTTACCGTCCCAATCAACACTCAACGGTTCATCGATTGAAATTTCCGACCGCCGCGTGCTGTTTTTTCGGATAAACATCAGAATCTCGTTCTCGATGCATCGCGAGGCGTACGTGGCAAGCTTGATGCCTCTGTCACTATGGAACGTATTGATCGCTTTGATGAGCCCTAAGGTTCCGATGGAGATCAGCTCCTCGATGCCCACGCCTGTGCCTTCAAATTTTTTCGCAATATACGCGACAAGCCGCAAATTGTGCTCCACAAGGCAGTCACGCATGGAAGCGTCATAAGCGAGCGCCGAAAGAGCCTCTGCCTCCTCCTCGGGGCTTAACGGCATGGGCAGAGTATCGGCACCGTTGATATAAAAGACACCGCCCTTCCCTGTCAAACGGGATAGGGCAAAATACAACTTATGAAACAATCGCTGAAAAAAACGCATAAAAAACCTTCTTTCTATAAAAACATCAAGGACGAGGGCAAAAGCCCCTCGTAACCGCCAAAATGATTGCGTTCGGTGGGAAAGAGCGCGATATAGGCATCCAAACGCCGTTCTTTTTCTTTGCCGCGCTTTTCGGGCAAAAGGGAAAGTTCATCCATGCGGACACTCAAAAAAAGTCTTCTTTCTCCGAGTGCTTCCGCCGGTATCAGACGACAGCGCCGCGCGTGTTGCGGTGCGCGCGGCATATAGGCACTTTTTGATCGTGCGGCAGCAACCATTTCGCTCGGCAAGATTTCCGAAACCGCTTCCAAGCGAACCAACAGCGCCGGTTTTCCCGATATCGGATCAAAAAGCAGGCATCCGCTATCCACCAAAACGGGAAAGGTTACGCTTTTTCCTTCCAATGTGACACGTATGCTGGCTGATTTTCTCGCGGTAACACTGCCGAAAAAGCGCGAAGCGGCATAAAGCAGACCGAACGCGAGAAATCCGAACAGCAATACCAGATCCGCGGGACGCAAAGACGCATCGGTCCGCTTATCGAGAAGCGTTTCCAAAAGAGAAAACAGCGATTCTACGATACCGCCAAGCAAAAATGCCGCTATGTAAAACAAAAAAACAGCACCCATAAACCGACCGATACTGCCAAAAGCGCGAAAAGAAATGCGCACGAGCAAAAAGGCAAGGCAAAACGAGCATATCAAATGCAACACCGGCACAAACGCCCACACCACAGCGGCACTCGCGTAAAGTGCACCCGCGGCAGAGGCAATGAGAATACGCCAAAGCCGCCTTTCCATGTGCAAGAAAAGACCGACAAGGCACAAGGAAAGAAGATCAAGAGCAAAATTGACGAAAAAAAGTGTATCGAGATATAAAACTCTCAGCTCCACGATAAACGCCCCCCTCTTCACCTAAGCTGTTTCTATTATATTTTTTTGCATGCGATTTTTCTGTCGAAGCGAGAGAGAAAAAAATTTTATCAAAAAAATCTTTTGGACTTGCCTTTACGGAAAAGATATGTTACAATATTAACAAGTATGAATTACGCGAAAGGATTTGGTGTTATGGCAGACTTAACACAAAAAAAGCTTTTTCTTCTGGACATGGACGGCACGATCTACTTGGATCACGATCTTTTTCCGGAAACACTCCCCTTTCTTTCCGCCGTTAAGGAAAAAGGGGCACGTTATCTTTATTTAACCAACAATTCTTCCAAAAGCGTCAACGCATATGTGGAAAAGCTTGCTTCTCTTGGCATTAAAGCAACGCCGGATGAATTTTTAACCTCCACCGATGCCACAATTCTCTATCTCAAAAAGCATTATACGGATGAAAAGATCTACGCCTTCGGCACCGCCTCCTTCCGTGAACAGGTCAAAGAAGCGGGATTTCATATCGTCACAACGCCCGATGAGGACGTAAAGCTTCTCTTGATGGGCTTCGACACCGAGCTTTGCTTCCAAAAGCTCGAGGATGCTTGCATTCTTTTGAATCGCGGTGTGGACTATATTGCCACCAATCCCGATTTTGTTTGCCCGACTTGGTACGGCTCCGTTCCCGACTGCGGCTCAATCGCAGGAATTCTCAAAACAGCAACGGGCAGGATGCCCCGTTTCATCGGCAAACCAGAACCGGAAATGATTTTACTGGCTGTAGAAAAAGCCGGCGTCGAAAAGAAAGACGCAGTGATGATCGGCGACCGTGTGTACACCGATATCGCCTCCGGCGTCAATGCCGGAATTGACACGATTCTGGTCCTTTCGGGAGAAGGCACGGTGGAAGATGTCGAAAAGAGCGATAAAAAGCCGACTTATATCATGAAAGACATCGGCGAAGTCAAGAACGCGTTTCTCGGCGTGTAATCCTTAGATAAAAAGAGGTGAGGCTGTCCAAGCGACAGCCTCATTTTTATTTATCTTTCTTTTTGAATGCATTCATGAGAACATACGCAGCAACCAAAACCGCCGCCGCCGCGCCGAGAATAAGGAACATTGTGCCCTCCTTTACTTGCTCTTCAAAGAAATAAAGGTTGCAATCCAACACATCCTTGAGCCCTTCGACCGCCTCTGTGGGAACGCCATCGCTTTCCATCTCCGACAAAACCCCTCTTACGGCATGATTGCGCAAAAGCGACGTACCGTAGGTGCCCGGCAAAAACATCAGAACCTTTTGCAATCCTTCGCTGAAGGAAGATATGGGCATATACGCCCCGCAAATAAAGCCATACCCTGCGCTGATGATGGTACCAACCGCCGAAATCTGCCCTTGGCTCGACAAAAAGAAATTAATGACAGAGGAAAGTGCCGTTCCGAAAAGGACGAGCAAAAGCACATCCAAAAAGAGCAAAAGAACATCAACGGCAGAGAGATAAAAACCGACGAAAGCAAGATAAGCAAAACAAATGCCCGCCGACACCGTACAAACAAGGAGCGTAGAGAAAAAGGTGGCAATATAATAGCTGAGGGAAAGCACCGATGTGGAAATGGGAGAAATGCGCAGATCCTTTGCGGTTCCGTTTGCCTTATCCTGCACCATCAAAAAATTAGAACAAAAGGCAACCGTGACACAAGAAACGGCGAGGATGGAGGAAACCAACTGTCCGCCGACGAGCGCATCAACCAATTTTTCGCTGACGGCCATCCCCGCAGGGAAAGCGGAAAGGAACGCATCTTCATACACATTGCCAAGGAAGGTAGCGTACAGCACCAAAAGGATTGCGGGTGTCACCAAAGCGGTGAAAAACATGCCTTTATCCTTAAAAAACAGTTTGATATTTCTTTTAATGAGCGTCAGAGCTTGAATGGTTTTTGTCATTCCGCACGTCCTCCTTCCAGTTTTTTACCCGTTGCGGCAAGAAAGACATCATCCATTTTCCCCTTTGTGACTTCATAATCCACAAAAACGGAGGGATGATTGATGATAAGCTCGGTCGCCGCCGCCGTGTGCGGCACTGCAAGGCGGAAAGCATCCCGCAAAGGGGTATAGGCCACACCCAAGGTTTTTACAGTCTCCTCATCCACGCCATAGAGCGTAATAAAATCACCCGTGTAGGTATTTTTCAAGGTCAAAGGCGTTCCTTCGGCTGCGATAGAGCCGCTATCCAGAATGACAACGTAGTCAGCATCCGCCGCTTCTTCCATATAGTGTGTAGTCAAAAAGACTGTCATATTTTTGTTTTTCCTCAGATCACCGATGACGTCCCAGATCATTTTTCTGGTTTGGGGATCAAGACCTGTGGTGGGTTCGTCCAAAATCAAAATTTTGGGCGAATGTAAAAGCGCACGCGCAATGTCGATTCGGCGGCGTTGACCGCCCGAAAGCTTGCCGACAGGGCGTTTTAAAAAATCCGAAAAGGAAAGAAGCTCGGAAAGCTCCTTTAAGCGGTTGCGAAAGCCATCCCCCACAATACCGTAAAGCGCGGCACGGCTTTCGAGATTATCGTAGACAGACAGTGCGGCATCTAACAAAGAATTTTGAAATACCACGCCAAGCTTACATTTCACAGCGTCCGCACCGTGATCAAGGTCCGAACCGTCGATAACAATACTGCCGCTATCTTTGGAGAGCTGTCCGCACATAATATTAATGGTGGTGGATTTTCCGGCACCGTTGATGCCGAGAAATGCAAAAAGCTCTCCTTCTTTCACACAAAAGCTTAAATCCTTTACCGCCCTAACCTCTCCAAACGTTTTATTCAAATGACTGATCTCTATAATGTTTTCCATGATATTCCTTTCCGTGTTTTGATACAATTACATTTTACTCCAAAAAATGAAAAAAGCAAGACTTTTTTGCTATTCGGCAAGCATGAAAGACTATGCGGCTATCGAATACATTCGTCTCTTCGCTGTATAAATTAAGAGGGATGAGCCTTAAATCGGACTCATCCCCTTTTATATTAAGAAACAGTAGAAAGATCAATCTTAGAAATACCGAGACGGCAAAGACAAGCCTTGTCTTCCTCCCCGCCGCGACAATAAGCGCAAAGCAGTGAACCGTCACGCGTGAAGAACATGGCGGGATAGCAATACCCGCGGTCCTCGTCCTCAATGATATGGAGCGCGCCGAAGGTCTTACCGTTATCGGTACTTTTGCGAAGCGCAAGCGGTGTTCTTCCCCACCCCCAACTCGTCGTATTTTTGCCGTTATAGTTGGGCACGGGATTATAGACGGCGTAAATCGTGTTTTCGTCCTCACGGATCCATTCCATGGGAGAATCGGGCGAAGTAAATTCGGAAGGCTCGGGGAGCGTGTAGGTACGCATATTATCGTGCGAGTAGCTCTCATACTGATAAGAGGCACCCGTGCGCATCCATATCAAGCTCTCACCGGGAGCAAGCTCGATGAAACCGGGCTCTTGTAAACCATGCCCGACATTGACCTTTTGGCTGTGCGTCAGCCGCACGCCTTTCAAAAGCGAAAAGGAGGCACCGTCATCCTCGGAGACAAGCAGTACGGTCATGGCTGGATTGTAGCGCATGTCGTGAAGATTTTCATAAGAAGAATACGAAGCGGCAGGAGCGATGATTCTGCCATCGCAAAGACGCTCGAAGCGATCATTATTGATTACATAATACGCATTGGGGGCTTTCCACTCGGTACGCTCAGGCTTAAAGTTTGTTCCGTCTTTGGAAAGACTTCTGCCGATGGTGGTAGAGCCATCGTTTTCCTTGATGAGATAATAGAAAGCAAGCGTACCGTCCGAAAGAGGACAAGCAGAAACGCTCATCACATTCTTGGTACCGAAAAAAGAGGCTTCGGCAACCATCTCCGGGGTGTCGGACCATGTTTCCCCCTCGTCAGAGGAACGGATCAAAACGATATTGCAAGCGGCGTGATCATTCCAATCATCGCCTACATATGCACTGTACGCGAAAAGGATATCGCCGTTGGGAGCGCGAAGAAAAGAGCCTTCGCTATTACGGGGATTGCCCACTTTTGGGGCAATATCATGCACTAATTCGGTTTTCATACTGAAAATCCTTTCTTTGCTTTTGGTATTATCAGTGTAACACTTTTCCACGCATTTGTCAACGCAAAAAAGAGACATTCTAAAAAAACAGTTCCGTTTTTTAAAGTTTTTCTCCGCGATATATTATATTCACTCCCATCTTGCGTTCTGTGACAGAATAAGAGGAAAGCCTTCCGTTTTCCCAAGAGCAGGACACGGCACCGAAAGGTGTCACAAAATCGCGAAAGCTTCCCTTTGCCCACGCTTTCGGAAGTGCGGGAAGAAGATAGATATTCTCCTCGTCATACGAAAGAAGCATTTCTATGATGCCTGCCGCCACACCGAAATTTCCGTCTATCTGAAAAGGCGGATGAGCATCCAAGAAATTGGCAAAGACACCTCCTCCGAGGACACTGCAAGAAAAACTCGACGGAGCTAAACGCAGTTGCATTTTCAAAAGGCGCGCGGCGTGCTCGCCGTCACCGAGACGGGCGCGACAGGCCATTTTCCACGAGAGACTCCATCCCGTTCCCTCATCTCCTCTTTTGTCAAGTGAAGTACGGCACGCCGCCGCCAAGTCGGGATCTTTATACGGCGAGATCAGATGGGCGGGATAAAGCGCATAAAGATGGGAGATATGACGGTGGTGTTCGTCTTCCAATGCTCTTTCATCGTACCACTCCATCAAAGTTCCGTCACTGCCAATGCGCGGCGGGAGAATCTTCGGTCGGGCAATTCTTACAGCGTCCACAATCCCGTCGGTCATCTTTAAACGGCGTGCGGCATCCAAAAGGTCGTCAAAAAGCACGGCAACGATATCGTTTGCCATGGCTGTGGTATAGGAAAGCATGAGAGGTTGTCCGTTATGCAGATATGTATTTTCGGGAGAGGTTGCCGGTGTGATAACCAGCTTCCCCTCCGGTGTTTCGGCAAGGATATCCAGATAGAAAAGGCAGGCATCTTTTAAAATGGGAAAAAGCGTTTCTTTCAAATATTTCCGATCATCCGTATAACGAACATATTCATATGCCGCCGAAACAAGCCATCCCGACGCGCCGGAGAAAAAGCTCCAACGCAGTTTTCCCGTGGCAGGGGTAGTCTTTCGCCAAAGATCAATGTTATGATGTGCGACAAAGCCGCGTGCGCCATACATATCTTCTGCCGTCTTTTTACCGGCGTGGGCAATGCCTTCCACAAGCTTTAAAAGAGGCTGATAGCAAGAAGTCAAACCCAAAGCCAGCGTAGGAAAATAATTCATTTGGGTATTGATATTGGTGGTGTAGTCCGAGTACCACATAGGATCGGGAAAGGGATTCCAAATGCCTTGCAAATTCATCGCCTCACTGCCCTCACGCGAAGCGGCAACCGTGAGATATTTCGCGTAATTAAACAGGAGAGTAACGAGAGATACATCAAGCTCTTCTCCTTCGGTACAGGCTTTCAAACGTTCATCGGAGGGGATATCCGTTTCGCCTTCTCCAAGGGTAAGGGCGCATTTTTCATATAGAGATCGATAATCCTCGGTATGGCGTTTTAAAACAGAATCATATTCCTCACAAAGAAGCTCTTTGACGCGGCGAATAGGTATGTTTTTATATTCTTTGCCATCTAAAAAAGGATGACGGTCATATCCCGCGAAACTGCTCTCAGCACAAAAGAAGAAAACGGCTTCGGTGGCATTTTCAAGAATCAAAGCCTTTTCTTTTACCTTTACGCGTCCATCGGTTTTGACACCGAGAGCACCGCGGTACAAAATGCCTCGCTCTTGCGGTTGATCGGAATATAAAAAATCTCTCTCCTTGGGAATGTGCGTATGATTTGCCGCAGAATTGGCGATACATTCCCCATCAAATACCAAAAGCCCTTCTTGTTTGGAAAGGCTGTAACGCATGGGAGAAGAAAAGGTGGCTTCAAGGCAAAAAGGCGCCCCCTCAGCGGCAACACGCATGACAAATACGCGATCGGGAAAACTTATGAAAAGCTCGCGCCGATAAAAGCCCTGTGCCGTGCGATAGCTCACTCGCTGTACGCCGTCCGTTAAATCAAGGCTTCTTTCATAATCCGAAACATCCCGATGGTTCACTGATATATGTAAGGAACCGAACGGAAGATATGCTTCCGCATCGCTTTCGCCGATCTTCCCCGTCACAAGCGCCTCGGCTTCTTCAAGATTTCCCTTTTCCGCAAGAGAAGCCGCTTCCTTCAAAAGGTCACCGATGAAAGCGTGGGTGTCTTCTCGAGGATACCCCGACCAAAGTTCATCGTAATTGAGGTCGATACGTTCCTCATCGGTGCGCCCGTACACCATAGCACCAAGCTTTCCGTTTCCCAAAGGCAGAGCCCCGTTCCAATCGGCGGCAGGAGCATGATAAAACAAAAAGTCGGTTGACGAATGCTTCATTTTTTGAGAATTCCTTTCCTTGCAAAGCAACCTTTAGCCACGAGTGTCTAAACGATCGCACGGTTGTCTTTTTGCAATCGATAACCGCAAATCCATTTTAAAATATTTCTTTCAAAATGTCAATCATGGATTTATTTGAATATTTCAAATTTATATGCATAAAAATATTTATATAAATAAAAATAATATTACATATTTATAATATTTTCTTATTTTTCAGCCTTTTTAAAATTTATATAAATTCATTATTCATACAATATAAACTCTCAAAACATTGAGTTTTTACATGTAGTGACGAAATAAAAGGTTTCACACTTTTTGTTTTCCATAATTTGACAAAAGCGGTGATTCTTTTCGGCCCTTTTGTCGCATTTTTCGTCATTTGACATATGCTACAATAGTATAGCACCAAGAAAACACCACTGAAACAGCGTATTTCTACGCCGCACTTTTGCTTTAAATTGACGAAGCAAAAGCGCATGAAAGGAATTCATCACCATGAAAGAAACCATCACCGACGAGATTGAAGCCCGCATGCAGATGCGCGGCGAAAGAAGTGTCTTATATCTGAGTAAAAACCTCGGACCGACACATTTCCGTTACATACTTGCCGAACGCTTGGAGGATGGCGCACCGTTATACTCCATTTACGCCGAATTCAAGGATGGCGAGAGGCATACTGTTGGCTCTATTCCCGATTTTTCACCGCTAAAAGAAACATCGGAGGCTTTCTGCCGTTTACTTGCGCGCACACTGGCAACACCGCTTTCCTTGGAAGATATCTATGAGGATATGTTCACTCCGTAAAGAGGTGCGGCAAAACCTTTGCCACATCCCCTGCACCGATCAGTAAAAGCAAGGTATTCGGGGCGGCGTGCGCCGACAAAAACGCCGCCGCTTCGGAAAAAGAGTGCAAGCAAACAGCTCCGCTTTTTTTCGCAAGTTTCTCCGAAGAGACACCGTATACATTTTCTTCCCTGGCGGCATATATGGGCAAAACGGCGCACTTTTCTGCGGCAAGCAATTTGGCGTATTCCTTTTCGAAGTTAAAAACACGGGAATAGGTATGCGGCTCAAAGACAAAAACGATTTTTTCGCAGAGTTGTTTCGCGGCAGATATCGTTTCCGCCAGTTCTGTAGGATGATGTGCGTAATCAAGATAGAGGGGAGAGGCACCCACTCGCCCTTTATATTCCATGCGCGCACCAACACCCCGAAAAGCGGCAAGCCCTTTTCTCACGGCATTAAAGTCGGCGCCGCATGCCAAGGCAAGCGCTGTGGCGGCAAGAGCATTTTGAACTTGATAAGCACCTATCACGCCGAGTTTGACTGCGCCGAGATTTCTTTCTCCCTCATAGAGAGAAAAGCTATACTTTCCCTCTTGCGAGATTTTGCTTTCGGCATGATAGTATCCCTCTTTACCGAAATCGGCATCCGCACACAAAGAAAGCGTCTCTTCTTTTAAACGGTAGATCACGGAGGGCTTTTCCAAAAAACGACGAAAGGAGGTCAAAACCGCGTTTTCATCCTCAAAAAAATCGGTATGCTCCCATTCCGCATTGAGAACCGCGGCGTGCGTAGGCGAAAACGCCAAAAAAGAGTTTCCGTATTCACACGCCTCATAGAGCAAAATATTTCCTTTTCCCTCTCTGAATCCGCCTTCCTTTTCAGAAAGGTCAGCACCGACAAGAACCGTGGGGGAAAGTCCCGCCGCATCTAAAATCGAAGCGCACATACCAACGGTACTGCTTTTGCCGTGGGAGCCGGAAACGGCAATGCGACAGGGAAAAAGACGTTCAAGCACCGCCAAAAGCTCGGAACGCAAAAAAATCGGGATCGAACGCTCTTGTGCTTCGATACAAATGGGGTGTGTCAGCGGCACGGCGAGCGAACGAACGAGTGCATCCGTTTGAGGCGGCAAAGAAGCGTTCCCTACGCTCACAGAAATCCCCTTTTCCCTCAGCCGCAAGACATTTTTATTTTCACGGGCATCAAAGCCGCAAACGTGATATCCGAGAGAATGCGCCAAAGAAGCAAGCGGAAACATGCCGCTTCCGCCGATTCCCGCAAAATACAGATGAAAAGGCGCATGCTCTTTCTTTGACATCTCTCCCGAAGCGCGTGCTTTAGCAAGAATGGTACGGTACAAAATCCGTCTCCTTTCAAAATTTCTTATGTGTTTTTCCTTGGTACTTTTGGAAAAAAATCTCATGTTCAACGCATAACCGTCACAAATAGTTGTTATACTACAATTGTTTAAACAGAATGAAAGCTTATCACTAAAGGAGAACAAAAAATGCAAATCACAGATATCAAAATCAGAAAATTTTTCGACGAAGGTCCTATGAAGGCAGTAGCATCCGTTACTTTTGACGATGCCCTTGCCGTTCACGACATTAAGGTGATCTATGCGCGCGAGCGTTTCTTCATTGTAATGCCCAGCCGCAAGAATCCCGACGGTACCTACCGCGATATTGTTCACCCCATCAACGCCACCTTCCGCGCAGAGCTTGAATCGGCTGTAATCGATGCCTACCACGTACAGCTCATTGCCATGCAAAACGAGCTTGAGGATGGAGAAAGCCTCAAAACGGAAGAGATCCCCGTATAAAGATTTTTCAAGGGAGCTGTCGCAAATGCGGCAGCTCCGATTTTTCCGTCTTCATTCACGCAAGCGCGAAGAGCACCTTCTTACATAACATTTTAGGAGGTTAGCCATGCTTCTTTCCGTTTGCCTTATCACCTCATCTTTCGATATCGGAGGGGTTGAAACGCACATTTTAACCTTAGCGAAAGAACTTACGCGCATGGGGCATCGCGTGACGGTGGTATCGGAAGGCGGTGCTTATGAAAAAGAAAGCAAAGATTTCAAACACATCTGTTTGCCGTTAAAAAAGAAGCGGCATTTTCTTTCCGCTTTGCGCGGGCTGAAAAGGCTGTTTCAAAGAGAACACTTTGACATCGTTCACGTGCACGCACGTATGCCTGCCCTTCTCTGCCGACTTTTAAGGGTGAGATTCATCAGCACGGCGCATTGGGTATTTTCCACAGCCTTTCCGCGCCGTTTGCTCTCTTTTTGGGGAAAAGAATGCCTTGCCGTCAGTCCCGATATTCAAGAGTATCTTAAAACAGAATATGGTTTAAAAGAGGAAAAAATTACCACGACCGTCAACGGTATCGACACGGAGCATTTCAAGCGAGGCAACAGGCGAAAAGAAAGAAATATCTGCTTGGTGTCACGGCTTGATTCCGACCGTTCCAAAGCAGCCTTTTGCCTTTTAGAAGCCGCAGCACCGCTTTGCGCACACCACGATTTCAGCGTCACGATCGTAGGAGACGGTACAGATTTTTCTGCCCTAAAGCAAAAAACCGAAAGCATTAACCAAAGGATGGGAAAGGAATGCATACGCATGGCCGGGGGACGCACTGATATTGCGGCGTTTCTCGCGGAATGCGATATTTTTGTGGGGGTTTCCCGTGCGGCTTTGGAGGCAATGGCGGCAGAATGTGCTGTTATTTTAGCCGGTAACGAAGGCTATTTGTCGGTTTTCGATCCCCAAAACGCCGAAAAAGCAACGGAGAGTAATTTTTGCTGCCGCGGAAGCATACCGACAGACATGCAACGGTTGGAACGCGATCTTAAAACACTTCTTTCCCTTTCGGACGAAGAACTTCAAGAAATGGGAAGCGCGAACCGCGCGTTTATAAAGACACATTATTCTGCCAAACGGATGGCAGAGGATGCGCTTTCCGTATATTGGCGCGTAAAAAAAGAAAAGGCGGTTCTTTGCGGCTATTACGGCTTCGGCAATGTGGGAGACGAGCTTTTGCACCAAGCCTTGCAGATGCGCTTAAAGAAAGAAGGATATGGCAAGATCGAAACGCTGTCGCTTGCGCATATATCTCTTTCCACATTATATGCTATCACCCAAGGATATGATTTTTTTCTCGGTGGCGGCAACCTGTTGCAAAACGAAACCAGCAACCGGTCCCTCTTCTTTTATACGTCATGCATGCGATGGGCACATCGCCACGGATGCCGTCTCTTTGCTCTTTCGAGTGGTTTTGGCGGCTTTCGCGGCAACGGAAGAAAAAGAGCGCAAGCGGCATTAAGGCAATGCGAATATGTGGAATGCCGCACGGAAAGCGACTATCAAAGTGTGCGTGATATGGGCATTGACAAGGCTGTTTTACGTGCCGACGCAGTCTTATCACTCCCTTTGCCGCAAGCACAAAAAAACGCCGACACGATACTCCTCGCCTTTCGCGAGCCATCAAACGCGGCGGAGCAACTGTCGCTTACCGCTTTCATTTGGAATTTATGCAAGATCTACGGCAAAGAAAAGCTTTTACTCATCGCCATGCATCCCGGGGACAAAAGCTTTGCTCTGCAAATAGCCAAAAGGGTAAAGATAAAGATATGCGAAGATGGTACGGAAGCCTTTTTAGATGCCTTGGTCAATTCACGCGCCGTTTACGGAGATCGCCTGCACGCCGGCATTTGCGCGCTTCGCGCAGGCGTTATGGCATATCTATGGAGAAAGGATGAAAAATGCCGTGCTTTTGCCAAAGACGTGGAAAAGATATCCGCCGAATGCGGAAGCCCTTCGGCGGTAAAATTATTTGCTTTTTCCGAAATGCCAAAGGTAGATGAAACCGACGCCATTCCCTTCTCAAAGATTGCAGACAGGCTCATCGGAAGAAATCAAATTTAAACGCGCAATCGCAGTTTCCCCAAAAAACAAAAAGAAAGAGGATCACACGCACAAAAGCGTATGATCCTCTCAGCTTCACTCGGGGGAAGCACCCATTTTATTCGATCTCTACTGTTACATGCTTACCGCTTCCGCTTGCGGCGGCTTTCATGACGGAACGAATCGCCTTAGCGATTTTTCCATGTCTGCCGATGACCATACCCGTATCCTCGGGGGCTACGGTAAGAACGAGTTTGATCTCATTCTCTTCCACAGTCTCGGTTACAGAAACCCGATCGGGCGTATCGACGATAGCACGTGCAATGTCGGTCAGAATCTGCTTGTAATCCATTTTTCTGTTGCCCTTCTTAAGTTTGAAATCAGTAATTTACGCAAACGTCAATTACTTAATGATTTCAGACTTCTTAAGAAGATCCTTAACGGTCTCGGTGGGTTGAGCGCCGTTCTGAAGCCACTTCGTTGCCTTCTCTGCGTCGATCTTAACCTCAGCGGGATTCGTCATAGGATTGTAGTAGCCGATCTCTTCGATGAAGCGGCCGTCGCGGGGATATCTGCCATCCGCAACTACTACGCGATAGGAAGGAGCCTTCTTCTTACCGATTCTGGTGAGTCTGATTTTTACTGCCATTGTGATTTTCCTCCAAAAAATATATTTTTAATTTTTTATAGCGATTTAAAAGGGCATTTTAAAGCCTTTGCCAAAGATGCCGCCACGGCGCTTTGCTCCGCCGCCTGTCATTTGTTTCATCATTTTTTTCATTTGGTCAAACTGCTTTAAAAGACGATTGACATCTTCCACGCTGGTACCCGAGCCGAGCGCGATGCGGCGGCGGCGCGAACCGTTGATGATATCGGGGTTGACTTTTTCCTTCTCGGTCATCGAAAGGATGATAGCTTCCACACGTGTCAGCTGCTTTTCATCCATTTTGACATCCTTGAGAGCTCCCGGTTTTACTCCGGGCAACATACCAATGAGCTGTTCAATATTGCCCATTTTACGAAGTTGGCGCATCTGATCCAAGAAATCATCCAAAGTGAAGGTGGCCTCGCGGATCTTGCGCTCCATTTCCTCTGCTTTTTTCTGGTCGATGGCGGCTTCCGCCTTTTCGATCAGCGAAAGAACGTCGCCCATTCCGAGGATACGGGATGCCATACGGTCGGGATGGAAGAGCTCGATCATATCAAGTTTCTCACCCGTACCGATGAATTTGATGGGCTTACCTGTGATATACCGTACAGAAAGCGCGGCACCGCCACGGGCATCACCGTCTAATTTTGTTAATACGACGCCGCTGATATCAAGCAAATCGTTAAAAGATTTTGCCACATTGACTGCCTCTTGACCGGTCATAGCATCAACGGTAAGAAGAATTTCTGTGGGCTCAATTTCTTTTTTGATATCGGCGAGCTCTTGCATCAAGACCTCATCAATCTGCAAGCGGCCTGCGGTATCCACAAACACAAGGTCGTATCCGTTCTTTTTGGCGTGAGCAAGACCTTCCTTTGCGATTTTGACGGGAGAAGTTTTGGTCCCCATCTCAAAAACAGGAACACCAACCGACTCACCGACGATCTTAAGCTGATCAATCGCGGCAGGGCGGTAAATATCGCAAGCGACGAGAAGGGGATTCTTCCCTTTCTTTTTATACATGGAGGCGATCTTCGCGGCGTGGGTTGTTTTACCGGCGCCTTGCAAACCAACCATCATGACAACCGTAGGAGGACGGGAGGAGATTTCGAGCTTCGGTGTTTCACCGCCCATCAAAGAAATCAATTCCTCATTTACGATCTTTATAATTTGCTGTGCGGGCAAAAGACTCTCAAGCACCGTTTCTCCCACGGCACGCTCGGTGACGTTTTTCACAAAATCTTTTACCACTTTAAAGTTAACGTCTGCCTCTAAGAGAGCGAGTTTGACCTCGCGCATCCCTTCGCGGACATCTGCTTCTGTTAATTTGCCTTTGTTGCGAAAACGCTTAAAGGCGTTCGATAATTTTTCGGTTAAGCTTTGAAACAAGGAAGCACCTCCTTTATTCCTGATTATCTCCAAGAATGCTTATCGCATATGCACGTGCTGTCTCGGCGAGCTTTGCCACGTGATCGGCGGACGGTTCATTTTCCGCATCGGCAACCGCCTTTAACAGCTTCTCCGCGCCATCCTTGCGAATCAAATGAAGCGCAGCAAGACCGAGCATCTCTTCCAAATGAGAAAGCTCCTCCTCGCCTTTTTTGATCGCCTGGCGAACCCCTTGCCTCGAGATACCGACGGCATCGGCTATTTCTGCAAGAGAAAGATCGTCGCAATAGTACATGGTAAGCATATCCCGTATGCGTTCGGAGAGTACGTCTCCGTAAAAATCAAGCAGATATGCAATATTAAGGTTTTTTACGAACATAATCAACCGCCCGATACTGTAAACCATTTTACTTTACAGAGTATAGCATACTTTTTCTCTCTTGTCAATACTTTTCTTGCAAAAAAAATGAAAAAAACAAAAAATAATTTGAAAAACCACTTGCTATTTTAGAAAACTTGTGTTATAATGATTGAGTATGAAAAGTATATCTCTCTGCACACCCTCTCAGGTGCAGCCGGTATATCATTAATTTGAAAGAGGAGGAATATCGAAATGGCAAACATCAAGTCCGCTAAGAAGCGTATTAAGGTAATCCAGACCAAAACTCTTCAGAATCAGATGGTTAAGTCGCAGTTGCACACCATTGTAAAAAAATTCAATGCTGCTGTTGCTTCCGGTGACAAAGAGGCTGCTTTGGCTGCTTATACCCTCGCTGTTAAGAAGGTTGACCAGGCTTGCGCACGCGGTATCATGCACAAGAACACCGCCGCACACAGAAAGAGCGCATACACCCTTAAGCTCAACGCTATGGCATAATTCATTTCCGTTTAACCCTACGGAAAGAGATATAAAACCGCCCCGAGCCACTCACCTCGGGGCGGTTTTATTTTAATCCTTTACGGCTTCTTTTACCGCTTGCGCATACGCGCGCTGAGACTGGCGGGAATATTGTGAGAGTGATGTCACCTTTACACCGTCTTCAAAATGAAGATCCTTGCTGATTGCCTTAAAATTTTGAATTTTCATTCGAATAGAACCCTCCGATATTGATTTCAACGCAAGGGTAAGATTATGAATCATCTCTTTCTCACTTTTTTCAGAATCGGTGCTCAAAACAAATGCTATGTAAGCACGTGCGCAAATAAGATCCTCTTCGTAAGTCCATTTGTGTGCCATAGTATCTTCTCCTTTATATGATGTTTAGTTTGGCTGTACTTTGTTCGCTCTTTGATCCATTGAAGGGCTCCGAACGCGGAGAAAATAAAAAATATTTTTGTTTCCCCTTTTCTTCGCCATTTTTCTCTTGACTTTCTCGTTTTTCTATGCTAAAATAGCATCACGCGGATGTAACTCAATGGCAGAGCGCTCGCTTCCCAAGCCAGACACGCGGGTTCGATTCCCGTCATCCGCTCCATAGAAAATGCCCGAATGGGCATTTTTTTATGGAGTGAATGGCGGATAGAATCGATCACGGCGGTGAAAGCATGCCATACTTCTCTTACCCTTAAACTTATGCACCGCGCGGGGGCGCAGTCCCGCCCTTGCACTTTCTCCG
>JAZNND010000045.1:0-78297 GCA_045580085.1 Eubacteriales bacterium | reverse complement strand
TCATGTACCAACGCACCATGGGTGCGTTTATGCCCTCCAGGGTACCTGCAAGCAACAAAAATTGCTTTAAGTTTCCGATCTCATCCCCCAGTTGATTGGAAGCATAAGCATTGCTATATACGGGTGCTGTCGTATAATCCTTATACTTTGCCGCATACTCGATGGTGTAATCGTCAGACGGAAGGTTTTGGATGCCGAGATCAAGGTAATGCGAGGTATCGGACAACTGACTTCCCGTTAACTGATACCCGACTCCGCCGTCGGCACCAAGCGTCCAAGCACCTTTCAAAGAAGCATTCATGCTTCCTTTGCGGTTTTGCCAAGTCCCGTTTGCGATGCTTAAGGTAGTGTCACCCTTAAATGCGGTAAAAAGGGAAACCAATCCTCTTTCTACGTAGAGTGCCGCATAATCTTCAGCAGACGCATTTCGGGGTTCTGTGCCAACTTCCGCCGCATATGTATGCATGGGAACGCATCCGAGAAGCATCGTCAAAAGCAAAAGCAAACTGATTATTCTTTTTTTCATTCTTATGGCTCTTCCTTTCTTTAAAAAGAGAAAGTCGAATTTTTCATCCGCATTCTCTTCTTTATTTATTCTTACGAATTCATTATACAAAAACCTCTCTCCGAAAAAAAGAGCTTTTGAGGACAACTTTATGGAAAGATGTCCTTTTTTTATAGAAAAAACACCCAAAGTGTTCTTTTTTTACTTTTTATTCATATTTAAATGCTTTCATACGGCACTTGCTTTTAAGATGCTGTCTTGCTGTAATACAAAGAAGGGACCGGCTCATTGGTCATGAGCCGGTCCACAGATTTACATTATTTCAAAAGATTGATGAACAAACCGCCTACAACGGTACGGTTTTTAAAGCGTTGATAGGATGCGGTGGAGGTATAGTACCAGTCGGCAATCGGAACACGGTCGGTGGTCTCATTGATCATGTTGACGATGCTCTCGCAAACCATGTTGAAATACGCTTCGTCACGGTATACGCAGGTTGACCACATGAGCCAGTCAATCTTAGTGTAATCGGAACGGCTGTCAAGCGGCACGCCGTAGCGGTTGCATTTCGATTTGTAAAGCTCGATCTCTGCCTTTTTGACCTCATCCGAGAAAATGCGGTAACCAAGAAGATCATCCCAAACGATGTTATACTTCAAGCTCCATCCGTCCGCGCCGTCGAAGGTCAGGCGCGTGCCTACGTGATTTGCCTTGGCATCTTTTTCCCAGTTTTTCGCGTATTTCTTGGCGATCTCAAGATAAGATGCGTCACCCGAAAGATCGGCATAGGCGGCGATACCGAGAATTGCCTTGAGGCTTAAGTTGCAGTTGCGCGCAAGATGCCCCGCAAAGTCATCGGTGCAAAGCTGGTTGGAGGGATCGTAGCCGAACTTGACAAGATAATCCACCCATTGTTTCATCAAAGCTTTATCGGCATCAAAGATTTCGGTATCCCCGTTCTTATACTTCTTAACGGCGGCAAGGCAAAGGAGCATATTGCCTGCTTCCTCAACAGGCATCTGGCTTTCAAGGCGTTGCCCATAGCAGATTTTGGAGCCAACACCCGGAAGCATCGGGCTGTGCGCACCGTAAACCTGACCGTTGGCAATGGGGTATTGACCAACGTCATGAGGGGTGAAATCAAAGGTCCATTCGTCGCTCTTCGCGTATTTAACGATGGGGCGAAGCATGCCCTTAACCAGCTCGGGCGCATACTTCAAGAAGAGGGGGATGGAGGGATAGGTAACGTCGAGCGTACCGATACAGCCATTAGAGTCATCCTCTTTCGAGAGGAAGAGGATATTGCCCTCCGTGTCCTCTACGAGCTTGTGCGCGGCAATAGCCTGACGGTATGCCAAAGTCGTAATATTTTTATAGTTTTCGCCAAGCTTCTCCGCTTCAGCCGTATAGGCGGCATCGAAGGCATCGCAAAGCGCTTTGATTTCTTTGTATTCCGAAACGGCGGCTCTTGCCATTGCCTCGAAATTCGGGAAGAATTTCGTATAGTATTCGTCAAGCTGTGTGCCGAAATACTCAATAGCCTTGATCTCATCATAAGCAACCGTGATGACACCTTCCTTTTCATCCTTGACGGTAAAAAGGTAGGGCTCATCCTTCCATACGTTATAAGCGGCGTTGATAGGGAATGTTTCAAGACGGTTGGGATCTACGAATTTGCCCACACGCGCATGCTTGTCGCAAAGGTGCAAATAGCCCCAGTCGATCATAACATTATCGCCCGATTGGGAAAGAGGGCTTTGCACGGTATTGCCGCAGGCAACCGAGAAGGATGTTTTCTTGAAGCTGACGCTCTGACGGGCATCGTCCACGCAAGCGCGAGAGCTGATACCGAAAACAAAACGAATGGTAGCGTCGCACTTCGGCTCGATTTTATAAGCAACATAGCTGGCAGGACGGGTGAGAATATCGAGGCGGTCAAGCAACAAGGGGGTGGTAAAGGTGACGGTTACCTTTACATACTCGTTTTCAAAATGATAGATCGAGCTTGTGGGAGTGACCTCAACGCTTCTTTGGAACACACGGCGCGTGAAGATTCTGCCGCTTTGCTCCGAGCCCGCCATAGCGTAATAAAGATTTCCGATGTAAACACCCATCATAATGGGAGACGGTTTACCCGACCAATGCTCGGTGGGACCTCCGTAAAGCGCGTCGTCGCACGACCATACGGAAAAGAAGGGATCCACGGTGATAAGCGGCACTGCCGCAGGTCTGAATTTCATATGATTGATTCCTTTCATGCAAATTTGATAAATGCTATTGACTTTCTTATATTATACTGCTATATTATAAATAAAACAATGGCAAAAATTGCTATATAAGATGAGGAAAACACGCATGAAGGAAGAGGTATATCCAATCGATCAAACAAGCGAAAGTAAAGAAATCATTCGTCTTTCTTTAGCGGGAACGACCTTTCCCGATAAAAATTATCACATTCGACGCACACATTCCTACACCGCATGCATCGAATTTGTGGAGCAAGGCAGCGGAACGGTGGAATTAGACGGCGAAGTCTTTTTTCCCAAAGCGGGAGATACTTATTTTTTGCAAACGGGCAGGGATCATTTTTATTACGCCAACCGCGAAGAACCTTGGAAAAAACATTTTATCAATGTTTCGGGCAGACTTCTTGAGAGCATGACCGAAGGCTACGGACTTTCCGGCATCTCACATTTTGAAGGGCTTGACACCAAAGAAGAGCTTTTGAAGATTATCGCGTTAGCCAAGACAAAGGAAGATCCGACCGAAGCGATCATCGGTGTTTTACATACTGTCTTTATGAAAATGCGCCGACATCTCAAGGAGCACGAAAACACGCCGAAGGACGCTAGGCGCATGAAAGATTTTTTAAATGCGCGCCTGACGGAAAAATTCCACATTGAACATCTTTGCGCCTATATCGGAAAATCAGAATCACAAACCATACGCCTTTTTAAGAGCAGCTATGGCATAACGCCTTATCGTTACGTCTTAGACAAAAAAATCGGGCTTGCCAAGAAGCTGTTGCTCGACACGGCACTTACCGTGGGGCAGATCGCCGAAAAGCTTGCTTTCTCGGATGAGTATTATTTCTCAAACATTTTCAAGACGAAAGTCGGCACATCTCCCTCTTCTTTTCGCCGAGGCAAGCAAGCGGCGAAAAAGAAGGATTAAAAGAGGAAAATACTGCCTTTGTGTGCTTTTCTCTTGACTTTTGCGACAAATAAACGTATAATGAATCCGAGAATATAAGAAAGGAACATACTTTATGGCAACGGTTTACCCTTATATATCCTTCCTCCCCGTGAAGGATTATTACGTTTCAAATCTCGAACAAAGACTTTACTTCAATGAGATTGCGCTTTATGATAAAGACGGCTATTTCAAGGTAAAAGCGGATGGGGCAAATTATCCCGCGCTCACGGTAGGTTCGAACGGCATCTCGGACTATGCCGAATTTTCGTTTACGGAAAACACCGATTTCACACTGACACTTCTCTACTGCTATCACGGCGAGGTTATCAAAAGCCACACGGTAAACGTTCACGTTCGCGTGGATAAACTCCCACAAAAAAAGTATCTCTTTATCGGAGACAGCTTAACCGAGGCGGGACATATACAGAATTTTTTCAAAGAACAAAATAAAGACAGTGTTACCCTGTACGGCACGCGCGGCGAAGGCGAATATTTGCACGAAGGGCGTTGCGGTTGGGGCATTCACCATTATTTCGGCGCACAGCACGGCGAAAGAACAAACGCCTTCTACAATCCCGAAACGGAAACCTTTGATTTTTCTTATTACATGAAGAAAAATCCCGCTTTTGCCGATGTGGACGCTGTCAATATTTTCCTCGGCAGAAACAACGGATTCTCGCTCTCCGTCATGGATCGGGTGGATCGTCTCGTCTCTTCCGTCAAAGCATTCAATCCCAATATCACCGTGACGCTCATGGGGGCTTATAACGTTGCTCCCGACAACACGGGCACGGGCAGATTTTTGCAATCGGCGGACAGCTTTAACTATAACGCTCACGTCTATAACAAAGCGTTTTACGAAAGATATGAAAAGAGCGAGGATGTTTTGCTCATCCCCGCCCATCTCAATCTGGACAACAAGTACGACTATACCCTGGTGGAAGAGCCCATCTCGGCATTCGATGACAGAACCGTTATGCGTTATAACAACAATGTACACCCCGACAAGCGCGGCTATCAAAAGTTCGGTGCCGCCGTCAGTGCCTTTTTCAAGTATTATTGGAATAAAGCATAAAAAGACCGCCTCCGCGTTTGGTCCGTAAGGATCTCTCGCGAAGGCGTTTTTTATTGGATGGGCAAAAAGTTAAAATGCGCCTTGGCACGAGCGAGCTCCTCATCGGTCGGCATCCGCACGGGAAGGGTATTTTCCATAGACAGCGCGCCGTATTTGGCAGAGGCATAACTGTGATAAGGAAGCACGCGAACAGCAACAACATGCTGAAGCGGCTTTAAAAAAGCGGCGATCTTTTCCACCTCGCCGTCATTCCATTCGGGAACAAAAGGGATGCGGATCTCGGTTTTCGCGCCTTTTTCATCGAGATATACTAAATTTTCCAAAATAGTGCGATTGGAAACACCCGTACATTTTTTATGCACACTCTCATCAATCGCTTTGATGTCGTAAAGAAAAACATCGGTATAAGGCATAATACGGTCAAGCACGGCGCGCGAGGTAAGCCCCGATGTATCAACGGCGGTATGGATGCCTTCCGCTTTTAACGCTTTTAAAAGCTCCACGCAAAAATCGGATTGCGCAAGGCATTCGCCGCCCGAAAGGGTAACACCGCCGTCCGAGCATTCGTAAAAATCGCGGTCTTCCAGCAAAAGGGGCAAAAGTTCATCTACCGTCATTTCTGTTCCGTAAAGAGTGAGCGCCGCGCCAAGACACGCCGAAACGCATTTGCCGCAGGCGATACACCTTGCACGGTCAAACACATGTACGCCTTTTTCCATACGGTGTGCGCCCGCGGTGCAAAGTGCGACGCAGGAAGCACATCCGATGCATTTATGCTCATAATACGCAAGCATGGGCGCATCGGAAATTCCTTCGGGATTATGGCACCAAACGCATTTCAACGGACATCCTTTCAAAAACACGGTGGTGCGGATGCCGTCACCGTCGTGTACGGCAAAGCGTTTGATCTCAAAAATCATGCCTTTCATCAAAAACTCTCCTTTTTAAAATTGCCGAGAAGAAAACACTCGAAATGAAAAACCGACGGCAATTTTCATGTTCTGTCAAACAAGGCCCTCCGCTTGACGGATAAAGCCGTCTTGCTCTTTTTTTGCGATATCGTTCCAAAGAACATTCCAACCGCACACGCGAATCTGTAAATCCCCGTATTTTTCGGGGTGTGCTTGGGCATCACGCAAGGTGTCGGCATCAAACACATTGATGTGCACGGCGTGTCCGCCGCGGCGAGCAAAGGTCGTAATAAGCCCATACATGGCGAGCAATCCGTCCTCTCCCTTGACGGCGGAGGGAAGAAGTCCAAGGTCAAGCGAGCAGTCGCTCGTAAAGGCGGTGGCATCAATCTTGGTGATTGAGAGAATCGCGGCAGTGGCACCCTCGCGGTTCTGCCCCATGGAAGCAGAGCAGTTTTTGGAAAGCTCATCCCCAAGGAGTCTGCCGTTTGGCGAAGCAAGCGTTCTGTCCGCTTGAACATAAGACATGCGCGCAACATGGAAGCATGCCGTCCATCTTGCACGGCGTGTTTTGCAAGACGGTTTATCCTTCAAATGACCAACAATGAAAGCAGAAATATCGGAAGCGAAGAAATCGGGGGTTTCTTTATTGTTGCCGTATTTTTCGGGATCAAGAAGCAGGCGGCGGCGAAAATCTTCACTGCCCTCGTAATTGCGGTCAAGCATGGCAACAAAATCGGAAAGGGTGATTTCTTCTCTATCATAGACATGCTTTTTAAGCATCGTAAGCGAATCGGCGATATCGGCAAGAAAACCGGGATTCAGATGGCAAGTGTTATACGCTGCACCGCCCGCAACCGCATCTCTCCCCTCTTCAAGACAGGAAGGAAAGGTTGCCGAAAGCATGGAAGTCGGGTTGATATAAGCCATATAATCTTCAAAACCGTTGACCACCTCCACAGTCTCATCTATAAGAAAAGCAAGCTGTTTTTTATATTCGGTATAAAGTTCATCAAAAGAAGTATAGGCAGAAAGAGGAGGGGCGGTTCTGCCGTCAGAATTTCCCGTGATGCCGTCACGCCCTTCGTGCAAGGCATATTCAAGCGGTTTTAAGAGGTTGAGATAATTCATTCCTGTATCGTATGCATTTTGCGGCGAATACTCATAGCAACCTTTGATGTTGGCAAGGCGGGCATCCTCTTGGGAAGCACCCGCCTTTATGAGCGCTTCTCGCATAGTCTTTTCCACAACGAAAACAATGCTGCTATGTCCGCGGCGGATCATATCGAGTGCCTTTAAGATAAATGATTTCGGGGTGTTCTCACAGAATTTGATCTGAATTTTCGGGTTTAAGATGCCAAGAGAATCATAGACATCAAGAAAAAGATAGGAAAGCGCGTTGGTTTCGGTCGTGCCGTCTGCCTTGACACCGCCGAGAAATACGGGCTGATTCCAATAATTATCGATAGAAGCAAACTGAAGAAGAAAATAAGCGAGATCATGCCGAATCTCGGCATCGGTAACACCGTTTGCAATATCCTTTTCGTAATAGGGAAAAAGGAGTCTGTCAAAATTCGAAAGCGAACGCACTTGCATATAGTCGATATGCTCACTGATCATGAAATAAAGATAGTCAAGCATAAGCACTTCGTAGAAAGTGCGAGGAGCACCTGCGGTGAGCTGACGAAGTGCCTCTGCCATGCGTGAAGAACCTTCCGTCTGCTCGGCAAGGCAAGCTAAGCGATTCGTCAGGGCGAGGATTGCCTCATAGGTGATCTTGATGCCTTCAAAGAAGGCATCTTCCTCTTTCGTGCGCTGTTTTTTAACGCGTGCCGCCTCACTTTCAGCAAGAATGCCAACGAAGCCAAGCGCAAAAAGGCGATCGAAATTCGGTACACTGTGATCAAAATCGGGCCAGATGGTAACGGCGGCCTCCTTTTCAAGACGTGCGCGTTTTTCTTCTACATCGGGGAGGAGTTCACAAAACATTTGTTGCTTGCATTTTCCCACCAGCGTTTTTAAAAGAGGGCGGTCGACCATGTTAATCGCAGGGAAAATATCACGGCTGTAGCAAGAAATGCGAGTGTTTTCAAGAATATAGGCAAGCGCCTTCGCTTTACGTATGGGAGGCGGAAGGTGCAAAGACTCTTTGGTTAGCATTTCCAATCCGGCATAGATCTCATCGGGGAAAAGTCCCGTTTTTTCCGCAAAAATCTCATCATGGCGCACAAAGCGCGCAAAACGGTTGAAGGGCTTTTTAGGATCATGATATTTATTCATGATATAGTCGTAATCGCGAGAAGAGATGTAATCCATTGATGACCATCCTTTCACCAAAAGTTTTTTCATTCTCAGTATAAAATTTTTTTCAAAAAAGTAAATAGACAAAGCAAAACACTTGACGAAAACGATACAAAACTGTATAATAAAGCCAAAGACAAAAAAGGAGCTTTGCTATGGCAGTGATGGAACGGTGGGAAAACGCGACCATTTCTAAAATCGCGCTTGCGCTTCAAGTAAAAAAAGGGGACGGCGGAAAAAGTGTACATCTCAACCGCCCTTTTCACGGTTTTGTGCTCAATGACGAAAACAGCGAAAAGAATTACATATTTTCGGACGGAAAAATTTTGAACACAAAAGAAAAAGCCTTTTTTTATTTACCGAAAGGTTCAAGCTATCGAGTGGAAACACTTACCTTCGGCGATTGCTATGCCATCAATTTTGACGCAGATGTTTCCGATGAACCGTTTGCCATCAATTTTCGCGATCCGGAACCTCTTTTCAAGCTTTTTAAAACAGCCACCAAGATTTTTACGGAAAGAGTGCCCTTTGCCGATGTAATGATCCGCAAGATCCTCTATGAGCTTATTCTCCGCGCCAAAGAGGAACAGGAGAAAAAATACGTGCCGGGGACGCAAGAACGTTTGCTCTTGCCCGCCGTAGAGCGCATACATACACACTTCACTCAAAACGAAATTTCGGTCAAAGAACTTGCTTCACTTTGCGGCATCAGCGAGGCATATTTTAGGCGGTTATTTGCCGCAAAATACGGTTTATCGCCCAAAGAATACATCACCAAACTCCGCATGGATCTTGCGAAAACGCTACTTAGCTCCGATGACCTTTCGATCAGCAATACCGCATTGAAGTGCGGCTATGCCGAACCTTGCCATTTCTCGCGTGAGTTTACAAAGCATATAGGCATTTCTCCCAATGCCTATAGAAAGGAAAAAAGCCTATACTGAATTCTAAAAAAGCGGAGACGGCATCACAGCCCATCTCCGCTTTCTGTTTGTTTTTCTGAAAACAAAGTATTATTTGTAATGATTCTTGTTTTTGCGATAGCCACTTGGGGTAACGCCTGTATGTGCTTTAAAGAAGCGGCAAAAATACGCTTCATCTTCAAACCCCAAGAAAGATGCAATCTCACCCACAGAGTGAAAGCCGTCCTCCAAAAGACGCTTGGCGCGTTCGGCCTTCCGCACGGCACGGTAAGCGCAAGGGGTGAGCCCCGTGTATTCCTTGAAAAGACGCTCAAAATAGTTGGTGCTGACATTGGAAAGGGCGGCAACCTCGGCAATGCTTAAGCTTTGCTTGGGATCGGCTTCCAAATACCGCATGCTTCGTTCTATGACGGAGATGCGCCCGCAAAGCGCGCTTTGCGCTCTTCCCTCTCCCGCAATGTCGGCAAGCAAGGAATACACCGCCGCTTTGGCGCGTGCAGGAATGGGGGCGGGGGCGGAAAGCTCTGTTACCGCACGTTCAAAAAGCCGAATACAATGTTCCGACGGATGCGCAAAAAGCACACGCGCACTTTCGCCAAACGCCAAAGGCTCACCTTGCGTATCAAGAAGCGAAAACTCTAAAAGGAGTGTAGAAATTTCTTTAGGCTTTGTGTTTGAAAAGCTCCAAGTATACTTTGCCCCGGCGGGAAGAAAGAAGAGGCTGCCGCGCGGCACATCAATCCGTTTTCCCGTTCGGGATGCGGTATAAACAGCCTCACACTCCACAAAGAGCAAAAGTGCATGTGTCGGGCGCGGTATCGGCATGGCAAAAGTCTTTTTTTCATGCCAATATTGGCTAAGCCCAAACAAAGACGTCAGTTGATAATCCGAGGTATAAAGCTCAGCAAAAGATTTTATTTCACCCATAATCATCTTCCTTTCTTTTTACAGTATACGCTTTTCTTTTTCAAAAAGCAAGTGCTTGTGTGAAAAAGTGCAAAAATCAGGTGATATTATCCAGTGACTTTTTCCATAGGAAGTGCTATAGTAAAAGCAGAAAAGCAAAGGAGGTTTTCCCATGAAAATCCGCGTAACGGTATGGAACGAATACATTCATGAAAAAGCCGAGGAGCGCATTAAGGCAGTCTATCCCAAGGGCATCCACGGTGCCATTGCGGAAATGCTTGGCAGAAACGGAGAATTCGAAATCAGAACCGCAACACTCGAAGAACCGGAGCACGGTCTTAGCGAAGAAGTGCTCGAAAGCACAGATGTTCTCATCTGGTGGGGACACGTAGCGCACGCCAAGGTGGCGGATGAGGTGGCGGAACGGGTGCAAAAGCGCGTTCTTGACGGTATGGGCTTTATTGTTCTGCATTCGGGACATTTGTGCAAGCCCTTCGTTCGCTTGATGGGCACCGTATGCCGTTCGAAATGGCGCGAGAATGACGAAACGGAACGTATTTGGGTGATCGAGCCCTCGCACCCCATTGCATCGGGCTTGCCCGAATATATAGAACTGGAAAAAGAAGAGACGTATGGAGAACGTTTTGAGATCCCCACACCCGATGAGCTCGTTTTCATCAGCTGGTTTTCCGGTGGAGAGGTATTCCGCAGCGGTTGCTGCTACAAAAGAGGGCTTGGCAAGGTGTTTTACTTCCGCCCGGGGCATGAGGAATACCCCACCTTCTACCGTGAAGACATTACAAAAATTTTGAGCAACGCCATATACTGGGCAAGACCTCTTGACATCACCCCTCCCACGCTGGGGCACTATGAAGCAATCGAAAAGGTAAAAGACAAATTCGCCGGCATGGACGATGCCATTCGCAAGCATGAAAACCTGAAAGGAACGGATGCAAAATGAAAAATATCGGCATTATCGGTGTTGGCGGTATCGCCAACGGCAAACATATTACAGAGCTTTTAACACTAGATTCGGTAAAAATCGTTGCCATTTGCGATACCGACGAAACGGCACTTCAAAAAACAGCGGAAAGACTCTCTTTGGATGCATCTCGCTGTTTTAAGGACTATAAAGAACTCATCGACTTGCCCGAGATCGATGCGGTGGAAATCTGCACACCCAATCATATGCATATAGAGATCGCCATGTACGCGGTAAAACGCGGAAAGCCGATCAATGTTGAAAAACCTCTCGGATTAAACCTTGACGAGTGTCTCCCTCTTGAAAAAGAGTTAAAAAAGACCGGCGTTTTGAACATGATGTGCTTCTCTTACCGTTTCATGCCCGCGGTGCGCTATGCCAAAGCCATGATCGACGAAGGAAAATTAGGCGAGATCGTAGGGGTGAACGTGGAATACCTCAAGTCCAGTGCCTTTTGGGAAGGCAGGCGGCTTGACTGGCGATTTGTCAAAAAGTACGCCGGCACGGGAGTGTTGGGCGATCTCGGTGTGCATCTGATCGACATGGCAACGCTTTTGGTGGGTGACATTACCTCCGTCGGTGCGGCGCTCGGCACGGTGGTCAAAGAGAGACAGCGTTTGGATTCCGAGGAATGGGCACCTGTGGAGACGGACGACTATTGCAATTTTGTTGCTTCGCTGACCGACCGCCGCACGGGCAAAAACGTTAGTGCAAGCTTTGCCATCACCCGTTGTGCCATTGGGCACAGCAACACCATCAAATACGACATTTTCGGCACAGAGGGAACGATCTCATTCAATCTCAATCAACCGCAAGAGATCGCTTTCTGCATCGGAGAAGACAAAAAAGCAGGCGCTCTTCACACAGAAGCCGTACCGAAAAAATATTTCATCATGCAAGAAGAAGCTTTCGTGAACGCTTTACACGGCGCATTCTGCGATGATTTCCCTACTGTTTCAGACGGTGTAAAATGCCAAAGAGTGCTCGACGCGCTTTTGCGCTCGGCGCAAGAAAAAAAGTTTATAACACTGACACCTTAACGCTTTTCTGCCTTTTTTTCGGACACCTTTCTTTTTTGCCCCCTAAAGCCTTCTCACGTAAAAAGGAGGCTTTTTTTACGATCAAAAGATTTTTTCGTTTCGTCACAGCCAATTTAACAACTGAAAATAAAAAATATTTCATTTGTTTTCAAATTGTTTACATTATTAATACTATGTATATATAATTAGTGTGCTACAATGCCCTATAGGAAAGCGTTTTCCAAAATCGGATTGGCTTTCGTTCACGGGAAAATCCCGTGATATTGGGTTCACACATTTCTTGCGGGTGCGCATTGCTTATCCCGTAAAACGGCAGAAAGGAGGAGTCGAAATGTGTAACGTATTTTCTTTGCATGCATGCAAGCGATCTTTGGTTGCATACGTTCAATCAAATACGTCGGAATGTTTTTTTGCGTTTGATGCAAAAGCACCGCCCGACCGCAAAGACTTTTTTCTTTTCTGCTACGATCGCGCCCCAATCAAAGGGCGGCGTTTTTGAAAACCGAGTTTGGGTGAAACTGCTGATACGGTATTCAATAGTTTACGGTACGGGATAGTACCGTCAAGATAAGAAAATGAGCATGCCCGAGAAAATGTGAACCAACGGTATCTACGGAGGATTTCCTCCGCGATATAAACAAAAAACAAAAAAACAAAAGGAGAACCACCATGAAACAAAGAAGACTTGCTATCATCGCATTTGCGCTTGTTGCCGTGTTGACCATCGGCGTAGGTTATGCTGCACTGACCGATACGCTTTCTATCAACGGTACCGCAACCCTTTTGCACAGCGAAGCTGAAGAGCAGTTCGACGTAGAAGTTTACTTCTCCGCAGTCGGCGCAACCTCTTCTTGTACCGCTGCTATCGACGGTGAAGACAACGACGTTGCTACCATCACCATCACCGACGGTCTCGCCGTTGTAGGTGACAAGGCAGTCGCAACCTTTACCATCACCAACAATTCTGCCGGCAGCGTAAGCATCACCCCCGCACACAATTCCAGCACCAACTTTGACGTTGCAACCGACGCCTCTACTTACACCGTCGCCGCAGGCGGAACGGTTGATGTTATCGTCACCGTTACGTTGAAGAACACCGTTAACGCAGACATCACTAACGAAACCTTCAGCCTCAGCTTCTCTGCTACCAGTGCAGGCTAATTCACCCAAATAACCTCGGCGTTCACAACGCCGTGTGCAAGGAAAGGAGAAAAGGATTATGAAAAAACCGCAGATCGACCGCAAGACGGCCCTGCTCGGCGCATCGGTTCTTGCTCTCCTTTTCCTTGCACTATGCCTTTTCCCCCGCAATGTGGGCAGATATACGGCTGCCATTTTGACTTGCCTTGGCGCGTGTGCGGCAACTTATTGGTTCAAAAAGCGGCAAATGCCCTCCAAGCACCGCCGTACGGTACTCATTATCGTCTCGATTTTCGCCGCTTTCTATATGACGGCACTGCTCTTGACAGGATTTCGCTTTGGCTTTTTCCTATCAGATGTTCCCATTGGCTTTTCTTCATTCTTTCAATACATTCTTCCTCTTGGAATCACGATCATTTCGACTGAAATCATAAGAGGTGCCCTTCTCGGACAGAAGGGTAAGCTTTCCTGGGTATTCGCGTATGCCATCGGGCTTCTTTCCGAAGTTTTGATGCAAACCACGTTTACACACGCGACAAGCTTCAACCGATTTATGGATCTTGCGGGCATGATTCTGCTTCCTGCCGTTGCAGGGCAGTTCCTTTACCAATACGTGTGTTCCCGTTACGGAATACTTCCCTCCACCGTATACCGCTTGATCATTATGCTTTTCCCCTACATTCTCCCCATTCAATCGGGTATACCCGAATCACTCACATCCATGTTAGCACTTCTTGCGCCTTCGCTTTTGCTTTTCTTCTTGCACATTTTGTATGCCAAAAAAGCAAAAACGGCAAAAAGCAGGAAGGGAAAAAAATGGCTCTATGCGGGTGTTGCGGGAGCACTGCTTTTTATGATTTCATTTGTAATGCTCGTCTCCTGTCAATTCCGTTACGGAATGCTCATCATTGCAACCGAAAGCATGACGGGCGAGTTAAACAAAGGCGATGTCGCACTTTATGAGCAATACGATGAACAAGCCATCTCGAAGCAAGACGTTATTGTTTTTGAGAGAGACGGACGCATCGTCATTCACCGCGTAATCGACATTACCCATATCGACGGCAAAACCCGTTATTTCACTAAAGGTGATGCCAACGATGACGAGGACTACGGCTATATCACCGACGAAAGCATTGTCGGGGTGGTGAAAGCCAAGCTTCCCGGATTGGGATATCCCACTTTATCACTGCGAGAATTATTTGCACGGTGATCTTTAAAACACGTTAATAATACCTTGCGCCTTGCGCAGAAAGGACAGTATAAATGTCAGAAGCAGAAAAGAGAAGGCGACGCGAATATAAGCGAAACCGTAAAAAATGGATCATTATTATTGCATCAATTTTAGGTGCCGTTATGGTCCTGACAGCCGTTTTTGGGCTGATTTATCGCGCATTAGATAAAACGCTGTACGTGGAGTACGGCGAGACAAGCTCGATTAATTACCGTGTTAAACTCTTCCCCAACCCCTTCTATGAAGAGGAATGGCAGGAGCAAGGACAGGCATACGTTTCCGAGCTGACGGACACGGTGCAAGCGGAATTCAGCTATAATCTCAACGTAGCCGATCCCGAAGCGGAATACAGCTATACTTATTTTATTGAAGCAAAGCTGATCATTGCCGACCGTCAGTCCAAGGCCGCCATCTATCACCCCTCTACTGTGCTCAAGCAATCCCAAACGGTACATACATCGGGCGATGCCGAGCTGAAGGAAATCGTATTCGTTGATTATGCCGATTACCGCGCACATGCGGCAAGCTTTATCGAAAGCTACGATCTTGCGGATGTTGAAGGCTACATTGCGCTGACGCTTCATGTCGATGCACTCGGAAATTCTGCCGAAGCAACACCTGCGGCACACGACATCACTTTGAAATTGCCTTTGATTGATCGCACCTTCCGCGCCGAAACAACCGCGACCGTTCCCACGGGTGCACCCCAACATCTGCTTTGCGAAGCAGGCGGTGCCGTAACGCTTTTCCTTGTTTTGACGATCATATTTGCTGTTCTCAGCGTACTTGGCGCAGCATTCCTCCTTTTGTTCATCTATTTGACGAGAAACCACGATATCAACTACTCCATCAAGGTCAAACGCCTTGTTGCAAGCTACAAATCCTTTATTCAAAGAATCACAGCACCTTTTGCAACAGAAGGCTACAATGTGGTGTGTGTCAAGAGCTTTGACGAAATGCTTGACATACGTGACACCATCGGCTCGCCGCTTTTGATGTACGAAAACGAGGACGCTACCGCAACCTCCTTCGTTATTCCCTCCGCGATGGGCATCCTTTATTACTTCGAAATCCGCGTAGAAGATTATAATGACATCTACGGCATTTCCGAAGAAGAGGATTTGGAAGAGACTGTCGAGGAAACCATCGAAGAAACCGTCGAAGAGACTGTCGAAGAGACTGTCGAAGAAACCGTCGAAGAAACCGTCGAAGAGACTGTCGAAGAAACCGTCGAAGAGACTGTCGAAGAGACTGTCGAAGAGACCGTCGAAGAGACTGTCGAAGAGACTGTCGAAGAGACCGTCGAAGAGACTGTCGAAGAGACTGTCGAAGAGACCGTCGAAGAGACCGTCGAAGAGACTGTCGAAGAGACTGCTCCGGAATCGGTCAAAAACACCGCAGAGCAAGAGAAACCCGGACTTTGGGCAAGAATCAAAGCCTTCTTTGCAGGACTGTTTCCCAAGAAAAAGAAAGCCAAAAAGAAATACCCGAGGCGTTCGGCAGAGCGTCCCAGACACCCGCGCGCCACAAAACCCAGAAGATCGGGCAAAAACGCAAAGACAAAAAAGCACAAACAGTTAAAGAAAAAGCAAACACACGGCATCCGTTCCAAAAAACGCGCCGGTGCTAAAAAGAGAAGATAAAACCTTTTGAAAGGAGATAACGCATGATTAAAAAACGATATGTTGCGCTGTTTTTGTGTGTTTTTCTCCTTTCCTCCCTCTTTCTGTGTGTAGGCTATGCCGCCTTAACCGACACGCTTTTGCTTTCGGGCACGGCAAGTGCTACCCCGGGCGCATATGTCTACATCTCAAAAACCGAGCTTCGAAGCGGAAGTGCAACGGATATTGCCAAGTCGGGCACGGTTCTCTCCAGCCGCGTCACGCTTGACAATAGCGCATCTTCCCAAACGGTGATCCGTGTAACATTAAAAAACAACACCGAATACCCTTACACCTTCAACGGTATCACCTATACCGAAGGCCCTGACACCTACGACAACACCGCGATCTCCGTTTCCGCCAATATAGACAAAGGTGCGGAACTCGCATCGGGTGCCGAAACCACGTTTGATGTCACCTTCAAATACAAAAGCGGTGTGAGCACCAACAAGGTGTTGAATTCCATCATTAATATTTCTTACATTCCCGCTTCCGAATATATCCCCGAGATCGCCGTAAAAACATCCATCGGTCGTTTCGGAGAAATTTTGAACGACGAAACCACCTACAACACCTTGATAACGGCAATGGATACCACGAGCAGCGGCCGACGCAACACCTCCTACATCGGTAATGTGGTCGGTGCGACCGACGCGGATACCGCCGCCGTAAACAATCTCTTTACGGAAAACGGCAAGAATCTGTTGACGCTGGAGATCGGCGGCGTGGAAACCAATGTGACTGCGATGATCAAACGTGAGGACATCGGCGGAAGCACGGATAAGGAAATGGTTATTTACATGACCGGTCAGGAAATTACGGGAAACATCTTTAATCCCGCCACTGTTCAGGTTTTTGCCGCCATATACGTGCAAACCGAGTCGGGAGAATGGGTACAAAAAGGTACCCTTTACGAGGGAACCGCAACAACCAACCCGTACTACATCAGCCTTTCTTGCAATTCCTTTAATACCGACACTTGGCGCAGCGCACAAACCTACCACGGCGTAGCATCGGGTGCAACCATCGAATCGGTATTCGCCGCTGTTCCCGATTAAAATGCAGACATGTTACGCCGCCCATGGCACAAAATGCTGCGGGGCTGAGTTAATGACTCAGCCCCATTCTTTTTTTCAAAAAAATAAGAATTCTAACAAAACAAATAAAAAATCTATAGTCAAACAGTAAAATTTATGCTACAATTATTTGTAACATGAGAAAGGAAGAGAGCATTATGACAGTCACATGGCTTGGACAAGGCAGTCTTTTATTTGAAACCGCGGACGCAAAAATTTTGGTTGATCCCTATTTTTCAAACAGTGTAGAAAAGGTCAATCCAAAAAATTACCGCCGCACCCCCATCAATGACGCATGCTTTGATCTATCTCCCGATATGATGATCTTTACACACGATCACTTGGATCATTTTGATCCCGAGACAGCATCCCGTTTTTTGGCGAAGAACGAAAAAAGCATGACTGTTCTCTCCCCCACCTCGGTATGGGGAAAAGCAAGGCAATACGGCGGCATACACAATTATGTTGCCTTTGATGCGGGAACGGAATGGACGGAATACGGCATTCGCGTAAAAGCCATCCAAGCCATTCACAGCGATGCGTTTGCCATCGGTGTTCTCATTGAAGATCTTGCGGACGGCAAGAAATACTATGTCACGGGAGACACGTTATATAATCCTAAAGTCTTTGCCGAGTTAGATACGGACATTTTTGCGGTCTTTTTACCCATCAACGGTGTTGGCAACAATATGAATGCCACAGACGCCGCGCGCTTTGCGGCAAAAACGGGGGCGAAATATGCTGTGCCGATTCATTTTGGCATGTTTGATGAAATCGATCCCCATATTTTTGACGCCAAAAATCGCACCATACCGAAAGCGTATCAAGAAATTGTTTTCGAAGAGGGCTAAAGACCATGAAAGAAAAAGACGCACCGAGACGTTTGATCAACTGGTGGCTCACTTGGGAGGATCTCAACTGACCGAGTGGAAACACGAAACAACACCTTTTTCGGGAATCTCTTTTTAGGCTATTTCAAAGATTATTTTGCAACACTCCGCACGCTTTTAAAAGCAGGCATCGGAGCGCACACTCTCTTTTCCTTCCCCAAAAAAACCGAGGAATATCCTCTGACCGTTCTTTCAAGTGCCGCGCGCATGACGGAAGAGGAAAAGGCTGCGGCGGAAGAATATATGGCAAACGGCGGCATCATTCTTGCCTCGGGACCTTCAGCACTTCCCACGTGCAAGAGCGCATGGGTATTGCCGCATAAACCCGACATTGATCACGCCTTGGACGAGATGCGTTTTCACCGTAGCCGTGTCAACTTAATCAACAAAGTCACACCCATCGGCATTTCCGAAAAAATCACGCTGCGTTGCGCCTTGCATGCCGAAGTGTTCACGCCCTTTGATGCCGCGCCTGCCAAGATCACACAGGAAAATGACCGCATAGAGATCACTTTGCCGCCGCAAACGGCATATGCCATTATCACGCTGAAAAAGTGAGGTTTTAAAGAATGAAAGCAAAAAAATCTTTACTCGTCTATCCCGGCGGTGCGAGAAAAGCCTTAACGCTCCGTTTTGACGACGCCCCTGCGTCGGACAGACGCATGATCGAACTTTTGACTCGCTATCGCCTGAAAGCCACTTTTTACCTCTCCGCCGGATTTTTGGATCACAAAGGCCATATCACAAAAAAAGAAGCCAAAACGCTCTATCGCTCGCATGAGATTGCCAACCACACCTATCACCACATTGATCCGAGAACAAGAGCTCTTAGCGAAGAGGAACTCAAGGAAGAGCTTTTAAACGGAAAACTTGCTTTGGAAGAATGGACGGATGCGCCTGTTTTAGGATATGGCTACGTTTGCTCTCGCTATGGAGCTGTGGGGCAAGAGGCATATTTTCGCATTCTTGCCGAAACGGGGCACGAATATGCCGTAATGGGAAAAGAAAACTTATGCTTCACCCCCGACATTGCCCACCGCTTTGATATCGGGCACTCGTTCCGCTTTTCCGACGAGAACCTCATCCGTATGGCAGAGACCTTTGTCGGCATGAAAGCGGAGGAGCTGAGCTGCTTCTTCGCCATGGCACACACTTATGAATTTGATATGGATCGCTTCCCTTACGGTTGGGACAAGGTCGAAGATTTTTACCGTACCGTATCTCAAAAAAGCGACATTTGGTACACAACAAACGGCGAGCTTTTCCGCTATCTTTTTGCCGCGGAAGCTTTTATAAAGAATCCTTCCCCCATCAATTTGACGGGAGAAACCCTCTATTATGAAAAAGACGGCAAAGTTATACCGCTTAAACACGGAGAAACATTATAGAAAAAGTTTGAGAATAACTTTTCGCGCAAAGCATAGCACTGCAAAAAACACCATGTAGAGAAAGGACCGATCATACACATGAAAATATCCGAAGCAAGTCTTGAAAGTTTGTTTTCCTTAACACCGAATGAAAAATGGGAGCTTGTTTGCGGTGAGACCGCGGACTGTCAAAAATCCTGCCAAATTGGGCTTTTGCTCGGCGGGAAACCTAAGCGGGCGGTCTATCGCGCACACGCGGCGGCAAAGCTGTACCACGAAGGGCGCGTATCTTACATCGTTCCCAGCGGCGGTGTTATATGGGAATACGAAGGCGTAGAATGCAGTGAAGCGGAATTGATGACAAAAATCCTCTTGGAGGATGGCGTGCCGAAGGAAGCCATCATTATGGAAAACGAAGCACAAACCACCAGAGAAAACATGATATACGGTACGCTCAGAATCAACCGAAAAACCAAATTCAAGGGCATTGATGAGGTTTTGATCATCACCTCCTTTTGGCATATGAAGCGCAGTCTTGCGCTTGCCAAAACCTTTTTGCCTCGCAAGGTCACCCCTTGCGCCTATCCTGTTTTCCCCTCCGAGGACAAAGACACATGGCTTTTGTCCGATGAAAACCGTGAGAGATTAGAGCAGGAAATCAAAATCATGAAGGGCTTGGTTACAAACAACCTCATAGACGACTTTGAAATACCGAAGGGATAAAATATTCTATAATAAAAAGCCGATTTTCAAATGAAAATCGGCTTTTTATTTGTACCCTCAAGCTCCAACGCCCATGTGAAGCATAGGCATAGTGCAAAAATCAGGCAAAGTCAAACGAAACGAGGTTAGTTTTTTCGCTTCCGCCCCAGTTGGCGATTATATTCAGCTTGAGAGAAGAGACTTCCGTTTGGGAAGGAAGCGCGATGTGGTACGAACGCTTAAGATTATCGGAAACAGAGCAAAGCGAAAGAGTGCCGTTCGGCGTTTGTGCCGTCAGCGTGAAAGCTTTGCAAAGCGTTTTCGGCACATGCATTTGAGGGCTTTTAAGCAAAACATTGGCTCTTGTCGCATGCGCTCTTTCACAAGCGTCTCCGGGGAGCGTTTCTCGGTTAAGATCGCTGTCAAAAACGATATGCACGGATGTGATCTTTTGCGCATTCGCCAAGCGATACTCAACGCATTCACCGTTCGATACGGCAAATCCGCGTTGATCGGTGCCGTAGATGCGGTTAGCTCTGTCCTCTCCCGAACGAATGCTTTCATCCGAACCGATTACATCCGCTGTTTGACATGCTTTGGAAATCGGTCTTTTGAAATACGGCAAGAAACAGTCATCGTTCAAAAGAAGCTCTTGCAGTTGCTTAATATGGGAAAGATAAACATCATGAGGTGTGATGCCGTTTTTGACCGCGATGGAAGCGGCGGTACCGACCGCTTGCCCGAGCAAGGCACAAGTCGCCATCACGCGAATACTGCTCATCGCCATATGTGTCATGCTGATATTTCTGCCCGCAAAAAAGAGGTTTTCAACGTTAGAAGAATAAAGCGCGCGATAGGGCAACGGATAGGGGGCGGGAGTTCGGATATCGGTGTTGGGCTGTCCTTTATGATAATAGCCCGCGGGATAGTGGTCGTCAAGCGGCCATCCGCCGAAGGCAACGGTATCTTCAAAAATCTTACCGTCCGAAATATCTCTTTGCGTGACAATGTATTCGCCGCGCATTCTTCTGGATTCTCGCTTAGCGGGAAGCATGCCGAGAAATTCGAGCTCCCAGGTGTCAGCATCGTACTTACCGCTATTTTTGATATGATCCCAAGCACCTAAGGCAAGGGGAATCAGCTTATCCTTGGTCTCTTCCGCGCTGTCAATGGTATTTTCGGAACCGCCAAGCTCTAAATACCAGAAATTTTCAGCCGTATCATAGATATTCATAGGACGGTTTTGAACATCCTCATCCGAGAGCTTGGTTACAAATTCCGAAGGAATAAAACGGATGTTTTTGTCCGTTTCTCTGCCTTGAATGAGACAGCTCATGCCCATAACCATGCGATCGCGTTTGCTCACCGCCGTATCCTCACCGTATTCCGAAGCCGCCTCTCTGCCATAATCGAATTCGGCATCCGAAAGGGGGGCAAGAATGCTGTCACCGGAACAATCCGCAAAGTATTTTGCCTTGACCTCGATGAAGCACTGGGTTGTCATGCGATAACCTTTAACAGAGATCAGTTTTTTACTTCTTCCGTGCTTAAAGTCACCTTCCTCCGTCACAGCATCCATACACGTGGTATTGAGAAGCAGGGTAATGTTTTTCTCGCGCTTGACAAAGTCCAAAAGGATGGTATCCCAGATATAAAAGTTTTTGGTGGGATTGCGGTAGAGGTTTTCGAGCATGATCTCCTCGATGATGCCCGTTTCTCGGTTGTTTTTCCCCTGCGCTCCGCATACCCACATGCGGTTTTCGGAAGAGGCGTTTCCGCCAAGCATCGGTCTTTCATGCATCAAAACCACTTTTGCGCCGTGACGCGCCGCCGCAATCGCACAGCAAACGCCCGCCATGCCGCCTCCCACAACACATAAATCCGTTTCGTGTAAAATCGTTTTCACCATGATAAGCATTCCCTTTCTTTTTGCTTCTTCGGTCTTGACATTTCAATGCTCTTATGCTATCATTATAACGCAAGTTTATATAAAAATATAGAAATATCAGGCACAAAATATAGAAAAACGGGCAAAACAATGAATTTGATCGAGCATATTGAAAGCTATATCGTTTATTTGATTACCGAGTGTGAGCTATCCTTGACCGTACACCCGATGGAAAACGAATCGCTCATCACCTTCAGCCGCCTCATGCGGTTTAATATTCACGACAATTCCTATTGCACCGCGGTAAAGTCCTCGGCGGAGGGGCAGCTTGCGTGCGTTGCCCAACAAAGGCGGGTCTTCAGAAAATGCGCAGAGAGCGAGGCATCCTTTTGCGGAATGTGCCACGCGGGGGTGCTTGAGTACGTGTATCCCATATCGAACGCAGAGGGAGTGATCGGCTTTATCTCTGTGAGCGGATATGCCTGCGAGGTGGGCGAAGAACGCGCCAAGAAAACCGCGAAAAGATTTGGATACCGTGAGGAAGGTCTTCAAAGAAGCTATAGAGCTCTTCGCGCGGCATTGCCGGACAAAAGGCGCGTTGATACCCTGATTCTCCCCCTCTGCCATATGCTGGAGCTTGCGTACAGGCGTGAGAGGGCGGAGGAGAAAAACGAGAGCCTTACCGTAAGGATCTGCCGCTATGTGAGGCAACATTACGATATGGAGCTGACCACCGAGCATATTTGCCAAGCCTTTTATTGCAGTCGCTCACAGCTTAGCCATACCTTCAAAAAAGAGACGGGAGTCTCCTTTAGGGAGTATCTGACGCAGGTTCGTTTGGCTCACGCGAAAAGGCTTTTGATCTATTCCGCCCTCAACGTTACCGAGATATCCTTTTCGGTGGGATTCCGAGATGCCAATTATTTTTCAAGCGTCTTTAAAAAAGAAGAAGGGGCTTCCCCTCTCGCATACCGAAAAAACAAAAAGCAAGGCTTTACCCTTGATGCCATGAAAAGAAAAGACCTTTAACATGAAAAGAGAAACGATATGAAGCAAAATAAGATGCGATTGGTTTATGACAGACCCACTCCTATGGCGGACGATTTTTTGCGTTACTCCACGCCGAGCTGCGCGTGGGAAAGATATTCCCTGCCGCTCGGCAACGGATTCTTCGGTGCTAACGTTTTCGGTAGGCTCGGCACGGAGCGAGTGCAGATCAGCGATCCCTCTCTCGCAAATCCTTACTACGCCCCCAAGACCGTTCCGAGAAACCGTTCTTGCGCCGCAGGAGTCAACAGCATGGCAGAGCTGCTCTTTGATTTTGGGCACGAGGGAGCAGAGGACTACCAAATGTCCCTTTCTCTCGACGACGCACTGCACACGGTCCGATACACCTACGGCGGTATCCGCTACACACGCGAGTGCTTCACCTCTCATCCTGGTAGAGTCTTCGTGATGCGTATCAGCGCAAGCGAAGCGGGCAAAGTTTCCTTTACCGTCCGTAACGTGATTCCGTTTATCGGCGCGTACAATACGGAGGAAGGGGACGGAATGGGCAAAAGCGGCGAGGTTACCGTTTGCGGAAATACGATTCGCGCAAGCGGCAAAATGGAATACTACGGTATTCTTTTTGAAAACCGTTTGCGCGTGCTAAACGTCGGCGGACGAGTAAGCGCAAGAGAGGACTGCTTAACCGTAACGGGGGCTGACTCCGCGCTGATTCTCTTTACCTGCGCTACCAATTATAAGCTTTGCGCAAGTGTGTTCACCGAGCCTGACCCTAAGAAAAAGCTTCTCGGTCACCCTGCGCCGAGTGCGCTTGTTGACCGTTTGATAGACGATGCCCAGGCAAAGGGATACGATGCCCTGCTTTCTGCCCACTTACGGGACTACAAGGCTTTATTTAATAGGGTAACGCTCAGCCTTGACGAAGAGCTCCCCGTCGAAACGACCGACGTTCTTCTTGAAAAATATAAGAAGGGGGAGCGCTGTCCGTATTTGGAAATTTTACTCTACCACTTTGGCAGATATCTCATGATATGCGCCTCGCGCTCCTTCCTTCCCGCGCATTTGCAAGGAATATGGAACGCCTTTGCGGACTCGCCCTGGTCGTGCGGCTATTGGCACAACGTCAACCTGCAAATGAATTATTGGTCGGTGGGGTCTGCCAATCTTTCCGAGCTTTTTATTCCGTATATCAATTATGCCAAGGCGTATATGCCCTTAGCCGAGCAGCACGCGGACGCGTACATTGCCGAATCGTATCCCGATATGCTCTCTCCGCCCGGCGAAAACGGCTGGATCATTGGCACGGGAGGATGGCCCTATACACTCAACGGCTTTCACGCAAACAGCCACTCCGGTCCCGGCACGGGTGCGTTCACCGCGCTCCTCTTTTGGGACTACTACGATTACACGCGGGACACCTCTTTCCTCAAAAGCTTCGGTTATCCCGCGCTTCGGTCTATGTCCGTTCTCTACAAGAAGGTGTTGGTCAAGCGGGACGGCGTTTATCTCGTTGAAAACTCCGCCTCTCCCGAGATAGAGCATAACGGCGGTTATTATCACACCGTCGGTTGCGCCTTTGATCAACAAATGGTCTATGAATGCTTCCGACGAACCTTAGACTCGGCAAAAATACTTGGGCTACACGATGAATTTCTCGACGAGCTTGAGGAAATGCTTCCTCACCTCGACCCCGTGCTGATCGGCGAGGACGGACAGATCAAGGAATTTCGCGAGGAAACACACTACGCCTCCATCGGCGAACCGAATCACCGTCACGTCTCCCATCTCGTTGGTCTTTATCCCGGTGCGTTGATCACCGAGGAGCATCCCGAGTGGATGCGTGCGGCAGAGATCACGCTCAACCGTCGCGGAGACAAAACGACCTCTTGGGCGCTGGCGCACCGCTTGCTTCTTTGGGCAAGGTGCGGCAGAGGAGACCGCGCGATGGATCTTATGAGATCACTCATGCAAAACAACGTAATGGAGAATCTTTGGGGCTCACATCCCCCCTTTCAAATCGACGGTAATTTCGGTTATACCGCGGGCGTTGGCGAAATGCTCCTCGGCGGCGCGGACAGTGTGGTCCGCATCCTGCCCGCCCTTCCAACGGAATGGAAGCAGGGAGAATTTTACGGTCTTGCAGCCCGTGGCGGCATCGTGTTTGATTGCCGCTGGAGGGATGGCAGGGTGACCTACCTTTCAGCCGCGGCAAGGGCGGACGTCACCTTCGAGCTTCGCCTGCCGCAGAGCAGTGATTCTAAAAAGCACGATCCGACCTACGTCACATTAAGATCGGGCGAAAGCAAAATCCTCATCTCGGAACAATAGAAAAAACGGCAATATCAAACCGAAAGGAATGATATTGCCTTTTCTTATAACCTCAAAAGAAATCTTCAAGCTCCGACCGCATCGCGTTTTTTCGAAAAAGAGCGCGCCATATTTATTCTTCCGCTATATTCCTTTCAAGCAATTTGCGCACCTCGCTCGAATGAATATCACGAAGCTCTCTTTCCGTCTTTACAGCCAATGCCGCCGCCGCGCCGCACGCCTCTCCTATACCAACGCATATAGGCATTACTCTAAAATTAGAGTGCGCCATATGAGTTCCCGAAATATTTCTTCCCGAAAGGAGAAGACCGTCCACCTTTTCGGGGACCATACAGCCGTATGGAATCGTATAGCCTTGTTTCTGCTTAAAATGATGCTGGCAACCCGTCACGTCGAAACCCGAGCCGCTTATATTGTGCACGTCAAAATTGAAGTGCGCGTCAAAGACAACGGCATCCTCGTGTTGTACCGCCGCGAGGATCTCTTGCTCGGTTATCGTCTTAACACCCTTGAAATGTCTCGTTTCGCGTATTCCAATCAGGGAAGCAGAGCCGATAATAAAGCAATTTTCATATCCCGGCGCGTACTCGCGCAAAAAATCAACGATCCGCGGCATCTGCTTTCGGCAAAGCATTTCCGCCCTCGTGAGATACGCGGCAGGCTGGTGCGAGGCAATAGCGGAAATCCCATATGCTCATTACGTTATGTACGGCGATAAAAAGATAATCAGGGATAACCTCCCTGCGCTCAAAAGACTTCTTGATTATTACGAAAAAGAAAGTCCTGACGGAATAAGAAGCGGTGAAGGAGCATACGGAGACTGGTTATCTCTCGGTTCTCCATCCGACATCTCGGCAATTTCGACTCTTTATTATGCAAGGGGGGCAAAATTGGCGGAGTGGATGTGTGGCGTTATAGGCGATACCGAGAGGGATTACTATGCCGCACTGTACGAAAAGATTAAGACAGCATTCAGAAGTCATTTTATCGATAACGACGGCAAAATTACATCCGACACCCAAAGTCTTTATGTCATTGCCTACAAATTCGGTGTAATGGATAAAAATGAAGTCACCGTAAATCTCTTGCGCAAATTCAAGGAAGATGGGGGCAAGTTGACTACCGGTTTCCTTGGAATAAAATTCCTTCTTCCGACTCTTTCGGATATAGGACGTGAGGATATGGCATATGGGCTCATTACGAGCACCGAGTTCCCCGGTTGGGGATACTCTGTTGTCAACGGAGCTACCACCATTTGGGAGCACTGGGACAGCTATACCAAAGAGTCGGGTATGAAACACGGCATGAATTCCTTCAATCATTATTCCTTCGGCTCTTGTACAGAATGGCTGTATGAATACTGTCTCGGCATTCGTCCCACTGACAACGGCGGATTTAAAAAGGTGATCTTTGCCCCTCGTTTTGATGCAAGCGGTAAGATAACCTCGGCAAAAGGATATTACAACACCCCGTTTGGCAGGATTACAGTTTGCTGGAAAAAAATTGATTCCGGATTTGAGTATACGGTAGAGTTGCCTCGTGAAATAGAGTATGAATTTGATTTTGGCACAAGGACTGTTATAGGCGAAGAATCATCGGATCGCGCCTTACGCCTCTTCATAAAATAACATTTTAACAACTCCATCTTGAAAAGCGACTGAATAATATAGTCCCTGATACAACGTCGTTAAGTGTGGAACACCAAAAGTTTTCGCCCCACCCATACTGTATGGGTGGGGCTTTGCCATGTAAAGTTCCGAAAACTTGCTTTGCTTTGGCAAAGCACCAATCACGGAAGGCTATGCTGCTTTGGGGAGTGTTTGCTGATTTGCCGCGTTCAACATATTTTCTATAAAAATTCCATATCCTTCCGTTGGATTGGCTACCGTTACATGTGTGACAGCGCCGACGAGCTTGCCGTTCTGGATGATGGGCGAGCCCGACACGAGTGTGGTCAAGAAGGGACAACACATTTTTACATTTTTTGACTGTTTAGACACCATTTGTTAAGAAAATCGTCCTTTGCGGTAGTATTTTGGCGTATATTTTAACTCAAACGAATACAAGCAAGCTCTTTTGCTTGATTTTTTAACGTTTGTAAGCAAAGGGATTCCTTGGACGATTCCGCATAGAAAACATAAATATTCTAATCGTTTCAACAACCAAAATGGGGTGCCGCAAAATTAATGCGGCACCTCAAGGCTTTAAAGAATGAGTATCTTTCAAATTATTGTCAACACATAATTGTAAAAAATTCAAAAAATGCGTTGCAATTTTGCGAAAATGTGGTATAATAAAGTTGCACTTGTTCGAAGGATACTCGTATCTTTAGAACGCACCCGTCAGATGTTGGTAGCATCTGGCGTTTTTTGCTTTAGATCGCCTCTTCAAGAAGATAGATTTTTAAGATCTCGTTAGTATTTCTTTCGCAAACAGCAATAGAAGAACCACACTTGGAGATATAGGAATCATAAAGATGCTTTTTATGATTGATAACGTCCCCCTCACAAATGATATTTCTTCATGACGGTCTTGTACATTTCAAGCGAAATTGGAGGATACCCGCAGAGATAGTGGTTATATCCGCGTTCGTCGCCGACTTCCCATTCAAATATTAGAATTTTTTGTTCGGAGTAATACGTAGGCAGTTTTACAACTTTGGTGCAGGTATTAATTGCCGCTATAAATTCACCTTTATATATAATTTCATCAGTACAAGCATCCTTGACCGTCAAGCAACCGCGTTTTTCCTGCAAGGTATCATTACAAGCATATATTTGCAATCCCCAACTTGAGATCTCACCCGCGGCAATGACAAAGGGAGCTTGCGAACGTTTTATATAGTTGTATGCAAGTTTCTTGGTGAAATAGTAATCCACTACCGCATCCGACATCTGAGGCCAGCCATCTAACAAATTCCACCAGATAATACCCGTTTTTTCGGGGCGCCCCACACGCATGCGTTCAATAAAATATTTTTTAGCCTCAGCTTGCGAGATTTGGGATGCTAAAATGTATTCTTTGGGATCGGTAGGAACGTTCCCGAAAAGCTGGCGCACCTGCTTTTCCATCAGCATAACACGTTTGTCGTTACCATTTTGATCGCTTGAATGAAGTATCCATTCTGAATTATCGGTATACGGCCACACTCGGTCGGGTGTGATAAATTTTTTGATAGACTCAAGTGATGGGCAGCCGTGGTATCCTGTTTCGCTGACGAAATGAACCATATTATTTTTGTAAAAATCGCTTTTGAAATAGTCACGCGCCCCCCATAGATGATCTTCGGGCAGGATAGAGCCGTTAGCCTGCGATCTGCCGCCTCTTAAATACATCGCTTCGGATATGTACGGGGAGCTTGGGAGATATGGTCTGCCGAGGTCGTTGTCGCGGACACAAGCGGGAATAATCCCCCTCGTTATTCGATTAGCATTGGGATCATATTGGGGGAAGCATACATCAACCTCATTGTCTCCCGCCCAAATAACGATTGAAGGATGGTTCCTGAGTTTTCTTATTACCGAGGTAACCTCGTTTTTCATATTTTGCATAAATTCGTCGGTTTCGGGGTAAAGCGCGCACGCCATGGCGAAATCCTGCCATACCATAATTCCGTTGCGATCGCAAAAGTCAAAGAATTTGTGATCCTCGTAGACGTTACCACCCCAGCAACGAAGAATGTTACATCCAATATCACGCACAAGATCGAGTGCCCGATCATAGCGTTCCGCATCGCGACAGTGGAAGGCATCTAACGGTACCCAGTTTGATCCTTTACACATGATCTCAACTCCGTTGATCAGGAGTCTAAATTGACCTTTATCCCAGCCGTCGGGATCTCTGCGTTCCAGCTTGATGTCGCGGATACCAAAGCTGATATCCTTCTCGTGGATCAGTACCCCGTTTTCGTATATCCTAGCTTTGCAATCATAAACATTGGCGTCGCCGTACCCGTAAGGAAACCAAAGTTTAGGATCGTTCACCGTAAAATTTAGGCTTCCGAATCTCTGCTTGGAAAAGTTTTTTACGTTTAGCTTACTATCACCGCAAGAGCCATCCAACTCTATCTCTACACGGCCTAAATCAAAGCAATCGGATTTCAAAACATAGTAAAAAATGCCGCTGTTGGTATTCGTGCTGACAAATGCCTGCTCAAAATAGATACGGTCGCGTGCTTCCAGCCGAACATCTCTCCATATTCCTGCCGTTACCGCCCGTGGCATAATATCCCAACCGAATGAATGAGGCGCTTTTCTTAGATAACATCCGTCAACATTTACACTGTGCAGAAGTCTTATCGGGTAATCCTCCTTGTATGCGGAAAGCACCGCGGAGCTTATGTGAACGGTGAGCAGGTTCTCTCCGTCGTGCAAAAATTCATCTACCCTGAATTCGTGTGCGATGAACATATTGCAGCTCTCCCCTATTTTGATGCCATTGAGAAAATACTCCGCAAGACAGTCTACACCTTCGAATACAAGGTATACGTTTTCTCTTTTTTGGGGGGCGCTGAATCTTTTTTCGTACCACCATTCGTATTTTTCATATTCTTCAGCTTTAATGATGTTTTCTCCCATAAAAAGATCTTTAGGAAGGTATCCTGCTCTTGAGAGATCAAGCTGTACGCATCCTGGAACTTGCGCATCAATAGATACTATTTTTTGTGTCTTTTGGCATTGTTTTTTCCCTTTCAAAGACCACGTTCCGTTTAACGTGATTTTTTCCATTTTTGTCCCTCCCATTGCCGTTTTATTTAATTATACGTGTATTGTGCTTGAAATTCAAACAATAAATATCCTGCGAAAAATCAGCGGTTTCTTATGATTTATATTTACAGAAACAAAAATATGGTGTATAAGGAGTATAATTATATTGCAGTTATGATTTTCCCGAAACAAAGCAGGTTTATTTTATTTTCTCCAAATTGATTTTAAAGAGTGAATTTCCATTTGTCTGATTTTCAAGTTATCGCTTGCGCTAATTTCAAGACAAGGCAAGTTGTAGTCGCAATATGTATTGCCATCTACAGTTCCCATATAGAATTTTCCACCGTCAATATATAACTCTAAACTGCACTGATCGGATATTATCACAAGTTCCAACTTGTTTGAGGTGATTGACATAGGTGCTGTGTTTTCCGAAAGAGTGACGCCGTTTTTTTCTGTATTACACGTTATTTTTCTGCCAAACAGATTAAAGGTTAAATGATTGGGAACCGGAAATTCAGCTTCTACTTTGATAATACAAGGCGCCTTTGAAAGCGGTATTTCTTTTTTTGCACCGACGCAAAGTTCCAAGTTTTTGAAAAGAAGGGTATCGTCATAAAGACTTTCAATTTCTTTTATGGGGAGCGCACAAAGGTAATAAATACCGTCGATTTCCTTTAGAGTAAGCTCTGTGGGGAAGCTCATCTGTCCGTTAAAGCGCAGGGCTGCGATATGCCAACGGTCCCAGTTGATTCTTACGATTCGGCCGTTTGGCATACCCGAAAAGGTTTGCCCCGCATATGAGCTTTTTCCGTAGTGCAGCGATTGTGTATCTTGTATCGGATTAAACCCATCCTCGCGCATTTCTCCGACAACATATCTATCGTGAGCTCCGATAAATACCCATTTTCTCGTGCCGTCATCCGCGGTGAGAGGGAAAAGGTCCGGGCATTCGTTTTCACCGTCGACAGTAATCTCTTGAACCTTATCCCAATGGATCAAATCCTTGGATTTAAAAAATGCGTAAGTCGACGCTGTCATATATAGCACCAAAGCATACGCGTCCCATTCCTCGCAAAAAACAACCTTTGGGTCGCGATTGCTATCTACCATATGTGGAATCGTCGGCACGTCTGTTTTGTGTATCGTTTTTAGCGCATCGGTAGAATAAGCAACGTATTGGCAGAATGGATCGGTAGCCGTATAGTACAGAAGTGTAGTGGGAATATCACCGCATTGCAGTCCTAATACATTTTTTTCGTCAGCGATTGCGCTTCCCGAAAACATTGTACCGCTTTTATCCGGGAAAAGAGCAATATCGGTCTCTTCCCAGTGTATCATATCAGAGCTGACCGCGTGCCCCCAGTGCATATTTCCCCAACGAGGCTCGCAGGGATTATGCTGATAGAACATATGGTACTTGCCATCAACAAATATCAATCCGTTTGGATCATTTATCCAACCGTTTTTGGTAGTAAAATGAATTTGAGGTCTATATGATTCTTTATATACATCGGTAATATCCATCGTGTCGGCTTCCTCAAAGCAAATGTCCATTTGTGGCTCTGAGGCAATTGAAAGCTCCTCTCCCATAAAGCGCGAAACGTCGATATAAGCCGTAAAATTCGGCGAAATATTATCAAGTCGTATATTTAGTTTATAATCCTCGCTTGAACTGTCGGACAGTGTGAGCAGCTTCTCGGAAGCATATGTGTTTACAGGAAAAACAAGATATTTATGCTTGATTCGCAGTTTCATTTATCGGAACTCCATTTTTCATAGATTGCTTGAATTTGCTAACTTTATCTGTTATAATTAATTATACGGCAATGAAGGCATTTAATCAATAGAGAAAATAAAAATAACAGGAAAAAATGTGATATGATAAGGATAGAAACTCAAAACAAATACATTGGGGATCAGCGAGACGGAGAGACGCATTTTTTGGAGCTTGTTTTTTGCACGAAGTATCAATTTTGCAAAGAAAGTGCCAGAAGGGTGATTCCTACAGATAAATACGAGCTTTTTTGCGTGATTTCCGGGGAAGCATATGTTTCGAATGTAAAAAAAAGAGTAAATAAAAACAGTATTATTTTGATTAAGAAATTTTCCCGAATAAAGCTGGAAATTAAGGAAAATACCGAGATCGTTCATATCGCTTTTACCGCATCAGATATACTTCCATCGCTTTCAAGTTCTGACAATCTATTGTTTTTAGAAAACTTTGGAAATTTTCCACTGATCAATAAGCTTTACCGATTTGCTTCCAACAAAAATTATGGCGCTGGCATCAAGGAGGCTTTGCTTCTTGAATTATTGCACGATATCAACGACTACAGCATAGCCGCACATTCTAAAATTACTTTATATAAGCGGGCTTGCGCTTGGATCGAAAAAAACTCTGTAAAGGCAATAACGTCGCAAGACGTTGCTGTGGCGTTGAACTGCTCCAGGGCTCATTTGAATAGGATCATAAAAATGTTAAGCGGTGAATGTTTAAGCGACGTGGTTGCCCGATGTCGTTTGGAGCGCGTGAAAAATTTGTGTGATGGCGGAAACATATCTGTATCCGAAATTGCGAACAGACTTGATTTTTGCTCCGTGGAATTGCTGTGCAAGTTTTTTAAATATCATGAGGGAATATCCATAACCGAATATAAAAAGAAAATTAAATTGTAAGAGGGTTCCACATTCAAAAAAGGCAATCTCAAACCGTTTGGAATCGAGATTGCCTTTTCCTTTTACGCCGCGTTTTGCATCGGCATTTGCGCGGCGTCGAGCATATTTTCAATAAATATTCCGTATCCCGTTGTAGGATCATTAATTAAAACATGCGTTACAGCTCCTATAAGCTTGCCGTTCTGAATGATGGGCGAGCCCGACAGTAGTGTGGTCAAGTAGGGACAACAAATTTTATGAAAAAATATTTTTGAGTTGTCTTATTTTTTCTTCACTTGGCACAGAAAACATTTTCACCTTCTTGCCGATAGCTGCATACTTATGCTCGCCCATAGCATGATAAGGGAGCAGCTCGACCTTTTCGGGTGTGCCGCAGGAAAGAAGGAACGATCGAATGCTCCGTATTTCTTCCTCCGTGTCGTTGACCGTGGGAATGATTGGAATACGTATCCATACGGACTTGTCAGTGGCAAGTAACCTTTTTAGATTTTCAAGTATCAGCTCGTTTCCGACACCGGTATATTGCTTGTGCTTTTCGCTATCAAAGCATTTAATGTCATAGAGAATCAACTCGGTGTAAGGAAGAATTTGCTCGAATTGCTCAAAAGGTACATAACCTGCAGTATCCACAGCAGTATGGATACCGTTTTTTTGGCATTCCTTAAGGAGATCTTCAAGAAAATCGATTTGGAGCATACATTCGCCGCCCGAGAAGGTCACGCCACCACCTGAGGCTTCATAAAAAGCCTTGTCCTTGAGGATTTCCCTCACAACCTCGTCGACGGTATATTCCTTTCCGCAGATCTCTCGGGCATCGTGCGGACAATACAGTGTGCATTTGCCGCAAAGCTCGCACGATTCCAAATGATTCGGGCATTTTTCTTTGCATTTTCCGCATCCCGTACACTTGTTTTTGAAAAACATCATTTGCGGCTTCGGCGATTGGCTTTCGGGATTATGGCACCAAGCACACCTGAGATTACAGCCCTTGAAGAAGACGGTTGTACGTATTCCGGGACCGTCAACGTAGGAGTTGCGTTCTATATCAAAAATAGTTGCCGTTTTCATTTCAATCTCCTGTCAGCATTCTCTTAGGATTTTCGCTAATGGAACAAGATGCTCGTGAACAAGCGTAACCCCTAAATCGGATTCGGATATGTCACCTAAAACTGTTTTAAAGAGTCGCACAGTTATCTCCTCCGTCGGCAACAACGGTATGCCCGCAGATGATTTCGCCGAAGTCGCTCATAAGATAAAACGCCAATTCTGCAATTTCATCGGGTCTTATAAAACGCTCTATTGCGTGGCGCGGATACGGTTGGTCTATCTGCTTTGCGTAACGGCTTATCATTGGGGTAAAGGTTGCGCCGGGGGCGATTCCGTTTATAATAATGCCATTATGCCCATACCTTTTTCCGAATGCACGCGTCCATTTTATAATTGCTTGCTTTGAAGCACCGTAACTGCCAATAATATCCATACAAGCGGCATTTGAGGCAATATTTAAAATGTTACCCCTTATACGCCTTGATTTCATATAATCAATCTCGTTACGCATAAGGAAAAACGCTGCCTTGAAATTGATATCTGTAAGCGTGTCCCACTCTTCGGGAGTGATATCCCAAGGCTCAAAATCCCTGCCTGTATATTGAGCTGTTCCCAAAGCCGCGGCATTTACAAAGGCATTAAGCGCCCCCATTGCCTGCTCGCATTCTGAAAACAATTCGGCATGGTTTTCAATATCTGTAATATCAAAAACTGTGTATTGTAAATCAGGCGAACTGATTTCTTCGGCAACTGCTTTTAGTTTTTCTTCGGTTCTTCCGGTGATCATCACCTTAGCGCCTGCCTCAATAAAACGAACAGCAATCGCTTTGCCGATACCGCTTCCCCCACCGAAAATCAGCACATTCTTATTTCTCAGTTTCATTTTTGCTCCGTTCTTGCAATAACATCATCCTGAAGCGCTTCATTGAGATTTACAAAATAATCGGAAAAGCCACTGACGCGCACGCGCAAGTGCTTGTATTCATCGGGAGTCTTTTGAGCGCAAATCAGATCTTCCTTAGATACGTAGTTGAGTTGGAAATGCACGCCTCCGTTTTGGAAGTAGGTCAAAAGCAGATCAACGGTCTTTTCAAAATTATCATCATTTTTGATCAGCTGCTCATCAAGCGTAATGTTGGTTACGGTAGAACCGCAACCGATGCCGCTCGGATCGACCTTTGCAATTGAGTTCAGCAAAGCAGATAAACCCTCGCGATCTCGTCCTTCGCTCTGCCCAAGACCGAATTTGAGCATATCTCCGCAGTATCTGCCGTCAGGGGTTGCTTTGGTTTTTTCTCCAAACCATTTGTGATGAAGGTTATAACCTATCAGGTCTCCGATAAGCCAATGATAGCCGTAAAGATTCGTTTTGTCCTTTAAGAACAAATACAATTCGTAATACAGCTTTTGCGCTACGTAGTTTGACGTTTCATCGTCATTTCCGAAGAACTTGCCTTTTTTGAGGATGTGTGTTCTCATATCTTCGTAGCCTTGCCAATCGGCTTTCAATGCCGCGATAAGCTCACTCATCGGAAATAGCTTTTCGTCAAATACAAATTGCTTCACTACGCAAAGAGAGTCGATGACGTTGGTGATTCCGAGGCACATCGGAGATGCGATCACGGTATTGCCACCGCCCTGTGTCAATGACTTTGCGTTTTCAATGCAGTCGTTGAATACAAGGCTGGTAATATAATTGATATCCTGCGCTCTTTGCTTGTTGTAAAAGTTATCGTATGCGTGTCCACACTCGATATCTGAGAAAAGTTCTTTTTTAAACACATCAAAAAAAGCATCATAGGTATCTGCGTTTTCAATAAGCTCTGCTTTCTTGTGAAACACAGTTTCCATAGAGCGAAGAAAGTTGATTTTTGAGTTACTTCCGGTAATCGCTCCGAGGAAAGCCGGCTCATTGCATCCGACGGTGGTATAGCCAACCGCCCTCTCAAAGGGAATACCACAGATCTCGGTGTAGCATTTGATGCGCTTCTCATCGTTTTGGAAAGCAATTCTCTTATGCGGGTCCTTTCTCTCGCAGTCAAGCATGAAGCGAAAAACCTCACGAGGCGTTTTTTTCGTCCAACGCAGAGAAACCTGAGGAATATCGGTAGGCAGGTCGATCACGCTTTCGACGATCAGACGTGAGAGCTCGGTGAACCCGTCCTCGCCGCTTGGCAGATATCCGCCAACACAGAAATGTGATTCTGCGCCTCGCGTGAAGTTTGAGGAGGTAATCCTTGTTGCCGCCTGGAGCATCAAAAAAAGCTCTTGCAAATATTCAGCGGCTTCTTCCTTCGTCAGCATTCCGTTTTCAATATCTTTTTTATAGAATGGATAAAGATATCTGTCAAGTGTTCCAACGCTATCGGGGTCCGCCGAAAAGCAGAGATAGATACAGAGAACTGCCTCATAAAAGCTCTCGGGTGCGTTTTCGGGAACACGGAGAAGCGCCTCGGAAAGCTTTTTGAGATTGTTTCTGTATTCTTCGTTTTGAGTGGTCAGAGATAATGTCAGCGCGCGTTCGGAGCATTTGTGCGCCCATGCGATCAGGGCGTTCGCCACGCGCTTCAAGGCGAGCAAAAATTCCACTTGCTCGGGCTCATTATGATTCGTTAATGATTCTTCAATATCATCGACAATCCCACGGATACCCTTGTTCAGTATCTTCGCATAATCGGCGGTGGCGTGCTGCCATTCCATGGTGGAAAGATTGTCGATGGGCTTTAAGTAAAAAAGCTTAAATGCTTCCTGTGTTGCTTTATGTCCGCCACGGCGAAAGGCATCTCCCACAACACTACCGTCAAAATTGAAAAATCCCGTCATGCAGGAATATTCGGTCAGCTTGGGCTCTTGATTCAAAATATACTCGCAAAGACGCTTTGACTCCATCTGCTCTTTTGGCAAAAGCAGATCTGCTTCATCGTATACGGTTATCGTCGGTTCCGCAAACATCTGTCCCGATAAGGTTAGCTCGGTCAGTTTTTTGATTCTTTCAGTCATGGTGCACCTCCAAAATTTATTGTGATTTGATACAAGTATATCAAAGAACCAAAATAATACAATAGATGAACCCCGACCATTTGTACTTTTAAGGACAAATTTATTTGTGTTGATTGACAACGAATGACATCTATGGTATAATTAGATATAAAAATCAAGAAGCGGAGTACAATATGGAAGAAAAATTTGTCATCACAGAAATAAATCGCATTGTCATGGTTGGCAAAAACGAATATTCCACACCAAAGACTTCCTTTGGTAACGTAGTAAATCATAATGAATTGATTTTTCACTTTTCAGGACACGCAACGGTATTTTTTGATGATTTAGTCTTGGAAACGAAGCCGAATACGATTCGTTTTCTACCGCAAGGAGAAACGAGGCGGTATGACGTGCTTCGTCACGAGATGGGGGAATGTATCGACGTTTTCTTTAGCGCGGATCGACCGCTTTCATCACAAGCCTTTGTCATGAACGTAGCGCAGAGCGAAAAGCTCGGTGCCCTTTTCAAAAAATTATTTTCAACTTGGGTAAGCAAAAAGGAAGGATATTATTTTGAATCGGTTTCCTTGCTTTACCGTATTTTTGCAGCAATGCAGAAGGATACCGCTAAGCCGAACCGACATAAGTTAAAACTTGCACCGGCAATGGATATGATACACAGCGATTTTCTGAAACGGGATTTTTCTTTGAGCGAGCTTGCCGCTATATGCAAAATGGGAGAATCTTATTTTCAAAAGCTGTTCAAGGAAATATACGGTATCTCCCCTAAGAAATACATCATTCAGCTCAAGATCAACCATGCCTGTGACCTTCTTCGGCTTGAACGCTACACCGTTACGCAGATTGCGGAGCTTTGTAATTTCTCGGACGTGTATTTTTTCAGCCGACAGTTCAAGGAATATATGGGCATTACGCCAACGCAATTCATCGAAAAATACAGATCGTCAAAATGAGAAAAGGCAATATCAAACCGATTTTTGGAATGATATTGCCTTTTTCTCTATGCCGCCTTGGGTATTACTTCGCTCTGTGCCGCATTCAGCATATTTTCGATAATCAAGCGAAGCGAGTCGGCAAGCTCGCTTGTCAGCGAGTGAGCGCAGATTGCTCCGCGAGCGCTCCGTAAACGGAGCAAAGCACGTAGTGCCGCCGCTTAAGCGGCGAAGCTCGCAAGGAGTATAAAAATGCCGTACCCCGTGGTGGGATCGTTGATGAGCACATGCGTCACCGCGCCGACGAGTTTTCCGTTCTGGATGATGGGCGAGCCCGACAGGAGTGTGGTCAATAAAGGACAACAAATTTTAGAATAATTTATTGAGAAATAGCGAAAAGGGCGGTTGCGTTTTCTTTTAACGTAAATTCAATGCAGTCGGTGGTTTGTGCGGGAAGCTCTACACCGAATATTGATGAAACAGTATAGGCACGCGGCAAATGTAAACGCTTCGTTCCTCCAACAACGGAATGAAGTCCGATATACCCGTTCCCCACATAGACAACGTCCTTTTCTTCGGTATAAAAATGTATTCCGTTAGCTTTGTAAAATTCACGCACTTCGTCGACGGTCAGCTCGTAACGATCGGCGGTTGCCGTAAGATAGGGAATCCCCATCTTCTCGCAAAGCTCCATCGCGCGTTTGCCCGTTTCCGACGGGATCGGCATAACGAATACCGCGGCTTTGTAATTTTCAAGAATCGAATCCGCATCCTCAACCATGAAAGAATCATACGGTACTCCCGTGTTTCCCATAGCCGTACGTGTTTTTGTGATTCCCTTTAAATGAGGCGATTGGCTGTAGAGATTGGCGTATCCGCTTTCGTCGGCAAAAAACACCACGTCGGGAGATAAAAGCTTATCTTTTCGAATAGGTTCTTCATCATAGATCTTTTTCAGCCTGACAATCTCCTCCATAAGCAGTGGGTCTTGATACCAGCCGCCCCACATATCAAACCACCATATCGCAGATGCTTTGGTTATCTGATGAGCAAAGCATTTACGCAAGGCTTTGCGCGAAAGCTCTGCCGTGGGTGGACCCGCCCAGACGGATGCGCCGTTTTTCATACGGTAGATATCGTCAGGATATTCTCCCGGACGCGCCTCTTGGATGCTCGTGGTCAGATATGTTCGTATGTCGCATTCAATAAACGCGAGTTTCCCATGGTGCTTGACCGAATCCACGGGGATCATATCCGCCCAATCGATGCCGAAGGCTCTGTTTTGAGTATAGGCATTGGGCGATGAAAAGAAGTCGAGATTCGTAGAATTTAACAAACGGCGCAAAGCGTGAGAGCCGAAAATAACAGTATGATTGGATTCAAAGGAATAGCCATAAAAAACACCGACTATCTGCTCATAATTTGTTTCTTTTTTTACCGTTTGAGCAAAGTGATCGATCGTTTCGGCAACACCGAGATTACAAAAGAATGTGTACCGTCTTGCGTTGCTGCATTCGTTATAGCTTTGTCCGTTGTAAAGAAAATCCTCAGTTTTGGGAAGAATTGCCTCATCTTCTCCGAACGTCTCTTTGCTCCATTTACGGTAGGCATGTTCTGCGGCTTTTCCGAGACTTCCGTTATAGTCGTGATGAAACCATTCCTGAGTCAAACCGCCACAGATCTGCCAACCGCCGACGCGATCCGCGTAATCGGAGCCTTTTATGTGGTCTATCAAGCGAACAAGCAATTCCGTGCCGTCCTTGCGAAATTTTTCCGAAAACAACGCCTCGCGATATCCTCCCTTGGGAGTGAGTGTCACCTCGTCGGGGTGGCTTTCGACCCACCATCTCGGCATACTGACGTAAATTCGAGGAAAAATGATCGCATCGGGGCAAACTCTTATAATTTCGTATACGTATTTCTCAAACTCCGAATAATCGGGATTCTCGTAATCCTCAAAAACACCGATTCGAAAAGGCGTGAAGCCTGTCTCATAGCTGTTTATCGGAGAAACGGTAAAGGATACGTTCACGAAAAATATACGGTATCCCGCCGCGATAAAGTCCCGATAGCAGTTTCTTTCGGGGAAATATGTTGTATATGCCATAGCCGTCGTAGGCTTATCATTAATGTATAAACAGGGATTGCCGTTTTCTATTTTGATTTTACTTTTAAGCATTATAATTTCTCCTTATCTGCTGTGACTGCTTTCCTTATATTCCATTCGTTTTTCTCAAGTCTTGTTATTGCTTCTGTATCGTCACATGACAGTATTTCCTGCACGATGCGAATCACACGTCTTTTCAGCTTTTCATTGGATGGAGAAAGATTTATCATCATATTCTCATATACTTTTCCCGTTTTTGTCATAGCACAAGTGGTCAGGGTGTTAAGAACGATCTTCTGCGCCGTTCCCGCTTTCAAGCGGGTAGAGCCTGTAAGCACCTCCGCGCCGGTGTCTGTAAATATCTGTATATCTGATACATTCAGTATTTTTGTGTCGGGATTGCTGCTGATTCCCACGGTTAAAGCACCAAGCGCTTTTGCGGATTCAAGCGCACCCACGACGTATGCCGCATTACCTGCCGCCGATATTCCTACCACAACATCCTTTGATGTAACAGCACGTTCGGTGATTGCTTCACAGCCTTTTTCGTATTTATCCTCTTCGTTCTCGCCTGCACGGAACATTCTTTCGTTGCCGCCCGCAATAATTCCCTGCACTTGATCATATGAAACGCCAAAGGTTGGAGGACACTCTGCGGCATCGAGAACGCCAAGTCTGCCGGACGTTCCGGCTCCAATATAGAAAAGACGACCGCCATTTTCAAAGGAATTGGTTATGGCATCGACCGCTTTCGCAATAGACTCCGCGGCATCTTCGACCGCTTTTACAGCTTCATAGTTTGCCGTAATCACGAGTCGTGCCATTTCTTCGGAACTCATTTTGTCCATATTCATACTATACGGATTTCTAGCTTCTGTTTTTGAAAGACTCACGGTTTTATTCCTCCATAGGTTTTTTTGAAATTTTCATAAAACTCGTCAATCGGTTTACAGCCTCCCATCAAGCAAGCACTTCTGCAAGCACCGTAAATGGGGGGCAACACACTTGTTTTTAAAATCACGTTGCTGTATTTTCCAATATGTTCTGTCATAATATCTCCATGGTGCTCAAACAATCCTCCGCTTGCAATTGCCAAGGGCTTTGCTCCGTAAAGGCTCACTCCTGCGTTGAGTAGCTCAGCCAATGCCTTTGCATTTCGGTCAATAATCTCCTTTGCCTGTTTATCGCCATGGCGGTAGGCTTCAAAAACCACCGTGGCAAGACCTGCTATATATGGTTTTCCTTCGTTATAAACGGTATTGATATGATTCCATACCGTGTCCGTGTTCAACCTTTTGTATAGCATACGGCTGATCAGCGAAGAACTTTCCTTCCTATCCTCTTGGCGCAAAGCCTCCCTGAGCGCATCTCTGCCAATATCGTACGCGCTTCCCGCGCCGTCAAGAAGATAGCCCCAGCCGCCAAGCCTTTTGTAAATGCTTCCGTCTTTAACAAAAACAATCGATCCTGTACCACTGATGACTGCCATATTGGCTTCATCATCAAGAGCAAAAAGATTGAAGGAATCATTTTTTACTTGTATGTTAATTTGGGGATAGTGTTTCTTTAATTCGTCATGCAAGCGTTTGGCATAATCACCTGTGGAGATTCCGGCAATCCCACAAAAGACTGCTTTTATGGATTGAAACTCCTTCAGAACATCCCCGATTCCGTCTAAAAGCAAGGAAACCATTTTGGTGTATCCGATATCATTGGGATTGCATCCACTTTTTACAAGACGTTTTTGTACGTATCCATCGGCGGATACCAGTAAGAATTCGGTTTTGGTTCCGCCCCCATCAATTCCCAGAAAAAGGTCATCGCTTTGCGGGCGCAAAAGATCGTCTACCAGTACGCCAAAAAATGCAGCAACATTGATTAAATTTTCAAGTTCGGGTGGCGCTATCCCACGTTCCCAATTGGATACCGCCTGAAAGCTTACATGGAGTTCATCGGCAAAGGCGTTTTGCGTCAGTCCTCTTTGCTTTCTTAACTCCTTGATGCGATCGCCGAGAAGATTGATATCAAGCATATTGGTGCCTCCGTAGATCAAATTACAATTCTATTGTAGCAATCCATAATAGAATTGTCAAACAAGTATTCATTGATTTTAAGCCAAAATTCAACTGTTGATTGAAAAAAGGCAATCTCAAACCGTTTGGAATTGAGATTACCTTTTATCTTTACGCCGCGTTTTGCATCGGCATTTGCGCGACGCTCAGCATATTTTCAATGAAAATTCCGTCCCCCGTGGTAGGATCATTGATCAAAACGTGCGTCACCGCGCCGACGAGTTTTCCGTTTTGGATGATGGGGCTGCCCGACACGAGTGTGGTCAAGTAGGGACAACAGTTTTTAACCAAAAATTTATATTTGCATTGGTTCTCTTGGGGCGGTTTCCTCTGAAATCAATGCTTGGGCTGTTAAATTTGCGCAAACACATTAATCAGAATCATAGATATAATGGATAGGACTATTCCTATGACACCTTTCGTCGTTATTCTTTCTTTGAAAACAAATATAGACATAAGCAAAGAAAGAACAACAGCACAGCCTTGATTTATAAGTAGCCCATTGTTTTGAAAATAACCTCAATCAGTCCACTGTAATAGAGGATCTGCGTGCAACCCTACTCAGCATATCCTTATACTCTCCGTCGCAGGTGCGATACATCTCGGCGCAAAGTGCCATAGGAAGATAAATACCGCCATCAAAGGTGCCCGCAAGGCACATGTTCACTTCTCCTAGCTTATGATCCTTGATGAAGCGCAGCATTTGTGCTGCGCGATCGCCGTTACGCATCCAATCCGCGGTATATTCTTTCCATGCTTTTGCGCGAATATGGTGATCGTGCGCTGCGATCATTTTGCCGTTTTCTCCCATAATATAAGGGCCTTGTTGATTTATGAATTTTGTCCAATCCAGCATCATCACACCCTTGAATACAAGTCCAACACCGATGCCATTCCTCAGTTCCAGCAATTTTTTTGTAAATTCAAGGGTCTCTGCGTATTGTACCTCGTCAGTTACGAAGGAACGGTAATGGTATGGAAATTCGCCGCAATCCTCCCAAAGAATCTCTACACGCGAATCGACCTTGGCAATTTCGTCCAACCGTTTGGTGACAGAGGTAGCGTGGAGACCTAACTGAAGCTTCAGGTTTGGATACTTTTGAAGCAATTCCGCAGACACCATATTCACCAATGTGGTGACCCCCTCGGCGATCAGCCTTCCGCCGATGTACTCATCCTTGCGCTCGGTGAAGGACTGAAAATAAATGCCATCACATCCGGTGCCTAAATAATTATTTTCGTATTTCGAAATAATGTCTTTTTTGAGTTCAAGCAGTCTTTGATCGCTAATATCGGTTATTTTTGCGCAACCGTCGATCCATCCCCAGCTATATCCCAAATTTACTTTTATTCCGTATGTGTGAGCATAGGCTATTATATCCTTTATATTTAGAGGAATATAATCATTCCAAATTATGAGTTCATTAAATTTGAGGCGCGCCATATTATCTATGTATGCGCGATAATCGTTTATAGAGTGTCCCCACGTAAAAATGCTTCTGGTCTTATTGTCGGGGATTTCGGTATAAGATACTTCGCACAACGGAGAATCGAAGATTAGGTCGGGCATACGGTTTGCTCCGTGTTTGGGTGCGTATTGCGGGATATAATCGTCCAAAAAGCTCACGACAGAATAGAACAGCTCCTGCTCGGTGTGTGCCGTCAGAATGACATATCTGCCCTCCTCATCCTCGGGATTCTTTATAACCTTGACCAAAAATCCATCTGACGGCACTTCGCTCTCCGACACGTATTTTTTGATTTCTGTGCTCTCACCGTATCGCCCTACAAAAAACGCGTTTTTCGAAACATCGCATCCTTCCTTCTCGCAGGGCAATACATAGATCCTATATACGTTTGGCTCGCGTATCAAAAGAGCCCCCGCTTCCTTGGACAAAAGATGGATGGCGCTTTTAGAGATTCCCTCGTAGCTTGTATAAATAATTTTCCAGTCAAGTTGTTTCATAAATAACCTCCAATTGTTTTCGATGTGGATATTATAGCATAAATGTGAATGATAAAATATACGAAATTTAATGCAAAAATATCGTTTTTCGAAACAAAATCTGTTGACAAGCATTTTAGAATTTGTTAGTATGTTAGTATGATTACATAAATTGATGGAGGATAGGGTATGAAAATATGTGCAATCGATAAATTGGTAAACCAAAATTTTAACGTGATCTTTGTAAATGCCTTGCAACAGTTTTGGCGCGATACGAAAGCATTTCAATGTATTGGTAAACCAAAAAAACAGAATTTACTTCTTTTTTTGAATGGTTGTAAAATCACGTATACTGACAAAAACAATCAAACCTTTGTTGCATATAGCGGAGATGTTGTCTATACACCTATCGGGAGCGAATATAAGGTTCAATTATCAGATTTTAATGATTCAAATTCTCACACGATAGGAATTAACTTTCTTTTGTTGGATGATTTGGGAGAAGCTATTGTTTTATCGAACGATATTCAAATTTTTCATAATCCGAAAAACCAATCTCTTCCTTTGCTTTTTCAGAAGCTCTTACATTATGATGCCTCCCAATCATTCCTAAAAAACAGAATCCTTCTAATGGAGATATTTCTTTCTTTATCATCAAGCACAACTGCTGAAAATACACCTGAGTACATCACAAAGGCGTTGCAGTATTTATCTGAGCATATCGAGGAAAAAACAACGATCGCAAAGCTATCAAAGCTTTCCCATATTAGTGAGGTTTATTTCAGAAAACAATTCAAGGTATATATGGGTACTACCCCGGTAGAATACCGCAATTCGCTACGGATGGACAGAGCAAGAACGTATTTGGAATATGGGGAGATTTCAGTACAGGAAATCTCTGATATGCTCGGGTATTCTACGATTTCTCATTTTATCAAGGAATTCAAACTTAGATATGGCTACCCACCGTTACAATATAGAAAACGCAACGGCACAACTGATAGTCGCAGCCTTTAATGAATGTGAAATAAAACAGCATCATTCACGGCATGGGAGTGTGTTATATAAGGGACAACACTTTTACACATAAAATTGCATAAAATTCGGACAAAATACTGTTGTCCCTATATGACTCACTCGTGGAGTGTGTTCAAATAGGGACAACATTTTATTCAATTTTGTCTTTAAGATGCCTTCGCCATGGGCATTTGCGCCGCATTCAGCATATTCTCAATGAAAATCCCATAACCCACCGTGGGATCGTTTATCATAACGTGCGTGACAGCCCCCACGAGCTTGCCGTTTTGGATGATCGGAGAGCCCGACATACCTTGTACGATACCGCCCGTTTTTTCGAGCAAACGAGGATCGGTGACGGTGATGGTAAAGCATTTTGTCGTGCTTTTTCCGAGATCTTTGATCTCGATCTCATAATCGACGGCTTCCGTGCCATCAAGTGCTGTACGCAAAACAGCTTTGCCTGCGTGCACTTCCTTGGAGGTGGCAATGGGAATGGCTTTGCCTTCAAAGTTCGTTAAAACGCCGAAAACACCGCACTCGGTATTTTGCGTCAGCGCACCGCGTTTATTACTCTTAAGATAACCGCGGAGCTCGCCGGGTGTTCCCTTTTGCCCCTTCACAATACCCGTTACCACACAATCGGTCACCACCCCGCGGCTCCCGTCGGAAAGTGATCCGGTTTCCTTATCCGTGATGCCGTGACCGAGTGCACCGAACTCTCCCGTTTTAGGATTGATAAAAGTAACGGTGCCAATCCCGGCAGAAGCGTCCTTCACCCACATACCGCTTTTATATTTACCGTCGCTGTCTGCTTTTACCGGAGTCAAGGTAAAAGAACGCTCCTCTTCCCCTCGCTTGCATAAAAGCGTGACGCTTTTGCCCCCCGAGGCTTCTATCAGCGTGGAAAGCAATGCGGCATTTTTGACGGGTGTTCCGTTTACCTTCAAAATAATATCTTTTTCTTGAATACCCGCATCTTTGGCAGGGCAAATACTCTTTCCACCGGAAGCGACATCCGCCATGCCGACCACGGAAACGCCGTTACCCAAAAGCTTCACGCCGATCGGTGTTCCTGCAGGAATGAGTGACACGCCTTCATAATTTCGAAGCTTAATTTCTTTGAGTGTCACCAAGCCAAACAGCTTGGCTTTCACGTTTGAAACCGTTCCGCCAAGATCATCGGCAACCGCCTCGGTCACATCTGCATATGAAACGCAAGGATAAGCGGGAAGCGAGGATGTATCCTCCGGAAGAATAAAACGAAGAACACCAAACGAAACCGAAAACACCAAGCTGAACATCCACAGTATGACGAAAATGATCTTTACTTTTTTACTACCCATGATACCATCCGCCCGTTTTTTAACTTTGCATTTAATGTGCTCGCTTTGCGCTTTTTTTATCACAAAAATTCGATTCCTTTTTCTTGAAGCCGCTTTTAAAAAGAAAAAACTTTATGACGGACGCATACACATCATAAAGTTTTTTTACATTTTTAACGGTCGTTTGATAAAAAATAGAGATCGTTTACGGTGCGCTCTAAGTACATCCACATCCTCTCGTGCGTTGCGGTATAGGAAACCTCCGCGGCAGCATGATAAAAGGGAACGGAGAGCGAAAGAGTTTCATGGTCCGATACGGAAAACGTAATGCCTGCCCGTTCTGTCACGGCATATATGGCGCGAGAAACCGTTTCGGGCAAATGTTGCCGCGCAACTTGCGGCATGGCACCGGTTTCTTTTTGTGTGAAAAAGAGAGTAAGCTCTGCCTCATCTTGACGGAAAGAAAGCATAAGCGGCGCACTACGGGACCGCACAAGCGCATGCAAGATAGAAATGAGAGCAACCAAAGCCTCATCGGAAGCATAAATATAGGGTGCACTCACAGTGGCAAATGAAACATGTTCATCCACACATTCTTGAAAAACCTCTCCCAAAACCCGAAAGAACACCGACGGATCAATGGGAATTTTCATAAGCGGCTCGTTTTTACTCATGCAAAGCACTCCACTTTGTATGTTTGCACCGGAAAGAAGAGCGTTTTCAAGATAGTTTTGATATTCTTCCTGTTTCATTCTTCCCACATTTCAATATCCAAAAGCGTTAAGTCGTCATAAAATTCCGTGGCGGCAAGCTTATTTAAATATTCGTCTTCCTTAGCGCTTAAAGCACGGTAAAACTCATTTAAAAGATAACATTCGCGCAATTCACCCATGTTGGCGTCGTCATTGATATAAGCAGGATCTTTGGCAAAGCGGCGAATGATATACACACCGTCTCCCGCACGCACGGTGCCGGAGGTTTCGCCTTCTTTTAAGGAGAATGCGGTTTCGGTTAATGCACTGAAAGACTCATCCAATTGGTATTTTCCGAAATAGAAGCCGCGGTCAAGCTCTTGGTCGGTATAAAGGGTTTGATAATACTCATGTGTCAATGCCAAGAAACCCTCATCCGAGGAATATTTGGCGCGGTAAATCAGTTGATTGCTCATCTCATCGGTATAGCCACGGAAGGTCTCATAAGGAATGTAAATCCACGAAGCGCGTACCGTTTCCTCGCTGTTATAATACGCACGCACGCTGGCGGCATCTTCGGGAACAAAGCCTGCCTCATGCATGGTTTGCGCAAGAAGCTCCTCGCACGCGGCATAGCGCAAATAAAGGCGGAACACGCTGTCATTCATATTCGCCCGACGCAATTCAAGCAAATATGTTTTTCTGTCTCCGTAACCGGTGTTTTCATTCTTGATGGCATCTTTGACACCTGCGGTCACCTGTTTATCAATCTTACGACCTTCGGGATTGATCCCATACTGTTCACATAACGCGAAAAGAGCATAAATGCGCGCAATCTCTTTGCGTGCGGCAGTGTCGCACTGTTTGAAATATTTATACTGCGTAGCTTGATCCCAGTGCTCCTTGTTTTGATAGGAAGATATCGTGGCAAGCTCACTCAAAAAAACAAAGCGGTAGAGTTCATACGGCACGTCGTATTTTCCGTCTATTGTGAAAACAACTTCTCTTTCCAGCTTAGAAGAACGCTCGGGGCGATAAGAGCAAGACGTGGCACTGAACAAAAGCGCAAGCACCGCGAAAAGCGACAAGAGTTTGATCCATTTACGCATATAGCAACTCCTCATATAGTTTTCCGAACGAGTATAGCACACTATTGTGAATTTTAAATGAACATTCGCTTTTTAAGCATTTTTATTCCGTTTTCTCTTGACAAACCCTCTTCTTTTTGATATAATCGGCAGAGCGAAAATGAAACTCGATTTCATTTTGGAGGTTAAAATGCAACAAAAAAAGGAACGCGGCGAATATATCACGCGCGGCTATCTTTTGGTAAAGAATACTTTAAAAAATGCAAGGGGCGTTCCGCTATCCGCGGATGCGATATTTGCGTTGCTCAAAGCGGAGGGAGAAACGGTCGGACGCACAACGGTGTACCGCCAACTGGAGCGTTTATGCGAAGAAGGAAACGCCAGACGCACGCAGATAGACGGAACGAGCCTTTTCTGCTTTTCGGATAGCGTTTGCGAGGAGCATTATCATTTGCTGTGTACCCGGTGCGGCAAATTAGATCATCTTTCCTGCGCAAGATTAGAAGAACTTGTTTCTCACATCGGGCAAGATCACGGATTTCGCGTTGATCCCTCGTTAACCACACTTTACGGGCTTTGCGCATTTTGCGCGCGCCAAAGCAAGCATAAGGAGCATCACCATGCACATACACACGCATGAACATACGGGCTTTTTGAGCTCGGTTTTGTTACATTCTCTCGAAGAATTTATCAGCATTCTCCCCTTTTTGTTTCTCACCTATCTTTTAATGGAGTTTTTGGAGCATAAAGCGGGGAGCAAAATGGAGCACGCCATTCGGCGCGCAGGCAAGGTCGGCCCCGTGTTCGGCAGTTTGCTCGGCATCATCCCGCAATGCGGATTTTCCGCCGCGGCGGCAGGTCTTTACTCCGGCAAAGTCATTACCCTTGGTACGCTGATCGCTATTTTTCTTTCCACATCGGACGAAATGCTTCCTTTGATGATCGGACATGCGCACCCTCTGACCATTATCAAAATCGTCGCTGTCAAGGTCTTGATCGGTATGGCGGCAGGCTTTTTGATTGATTTTTGCTACCGTATTTATAAGAACAAGCATCATGCGCACAAGCCCGAACATAAGCACAAACATGCGCATAAGCATGAACACGGGCATGAGCATAAGCACGAGCATGAGCACTCCCACAACGAGGCATTTGCTATTCACGAGCTTTGTGAAAAAGACGATTGCGGTTGTGAAGAAGAAAAATTTTGGCTTTCTGCATTGATTCACACCGCCAAAACGGGAATTTTTCTCCTTATTGTCGTTTTGCTTTTGAACACGGGCATTTATTTTCTCGGCGAAGACAGATTAGCGCAAGCCTTTACCTCTTTGCCCGTTGTCGGTCATCTTGCCGCCGGATTGATCGGCTTGATTCCCAACTGTGCGGCAAGCGTAGTTATCACCAAGCTGTATCTTGAAAACATGCTGACGGCAGGCTGTATGTTCTCGGGGCTTCTTGTGGGGGCGGGTATGGGACTGCTTTTACTCTTCCGCATTCATCCGAACAAAAAGAAATGCCTTGGCATCTTAGCCCTTCTCTATGGCATCGGCACGCTTTGCGGTATGTTGATCGATTTTTGCGGCATTGGCGCCATTCTTTGACTTTTTTTCAAAAAGCTCTTCCCTTTTTCCGTTTCTTCGGTTATAATGGAAGAAAGAACACTCTACTAAAAATATAAAGGAGTACACCATGGCAGATTATCAAAATTCCTCATCCCTCATGAGCAATTTCGCGCGCAGTGCCGGATCGGAAGAGGTTTATACCATTCCCCTTTCCAAAATCATGAGTGAATTTTCACTCGAACCCATTTCTTTGCCCACTTTGGCAGATGAGATTTTGATCTCCAACAGCCATGTTAACCGCTTGGGGCTTCCTTTGGTCGGCTTTTACGATCATTTTGAAAAATCGCGCATTCAGCTGATCGGAAACGCGGAGCATATGTATCTTGAAAAAATGACGCAAGAAGAACGCTTCGCAAGAATGAAAGAGCTGATGAGTCATGAGCCTGCTTGCGTTATTTTTGCATCGGGGCTTTCTGTCCCGGATTATATTCGCGAACTTGCCGAAGCCAATAATGTTCCCCTTTTACGTGCCATGCAGTCCACAAGCGAACTGCTCGCCGCGATGATCGCCTCCTTGAACGTTTATCTCGCGCCGCGCCTGACGCGTCACGGTGTTTTGGTCGAGGTATACGGCGAAGGCGTTCTCCTGCTCGGCCACAGCGGTATCGGTAAAAGCGAAACCGCGATCGAACTTGTCAAAAGAGGTCACCGCCTGATCGCCGACGACGCGGTAGAGATCAAGCGTGTATCAAGCAAAACACTCGTCGGCGAAGCCCCCGAGATCATCCGCCACTATGTTGAGCTTCGCGGCATCGGTATCGTTGATGTGCGCAGGCTTTTCGGCATGGGCTCGGTCGGCATGACCGCCAAGATCGATCTTGTCATCAATCTTGAAAACTGGGAACAAGGCAAAATGTACGACCGTTTGGGGCTTGAAACCGAGACGGTAGACATTCTCGGCATCAATATTCCCTCTCTCACCATTCCCGTCTGCCCCGGCAGAAACCTTGCCATTATCCTTGAGATCGCCGCCATGAATCACCGTCAAAAGAAGATGGGCTATAACACCGCGGAAGAATTCAATAAACGCTTGATGGATCAAATGGGAATTCCCTTAGACTGAATCAAGGGGACTGTCTCACCGGTCGTGATACGATGAAAAACAACCGAAACAGTTGTTTTTCTACCCCTGCAAATCTTACAAATAAAATTTCCTCATTTTAGCCTTTGGTGGCGTAAAATGAGGCGGGCTAGCTCTTAATGAGCTAGCCCGTTTGTATATGAAATTAATTGAGAATTAAATTGCCGTAGGCATCCCACTTTTGATGTGAGACAAGGTTCGGTTGCGTAACGTCGTTCTCATACTTATATCCCCACGCTTCATAACCGGAAGTATTGCCCAAAGTATTATATGTTCTTTCCATTACAATTTTGTGTTGCGTCGTTCCACGGTCATCCATAGTCCCCTTTTCTTTCACGCGGTTGCCCGAAGCATCATAGCCATATTCGTAGATCATCTGTACGCCTGCCTCATCCCCCTTCACTCGCATGCAACTGCCATTTGCTCCGTATGTCCATTCAATCGTGCCAAGCGTCTGTTCGCTACCGATCGATGTTTCGCGCGCGGAAACAATTTTTCCGTCCGACAAAGAAAAGTGATATGAGAGCTCACCATATGTTGCGATGATGGCGTTTTCGGCATAAGAAAACTCAAAAAGGCCCTCGATATAGAGCCCCTCGCCCTGCTTGGCAACGCGCCCTTGATCATTGTATGTCATGGCATACAAGCGTTCGCCCACACTGTTTTGCCACTCTTCTTTTACCATAGCACCGGCTTCATTCCAATCAAAAGACATCTTTATTTCACCGTTCGATGCCTCCATCACTCTGCCGTTGGCGTCATAAAGAGGGGCAAGTGTAGAGCTTTCGCCCTCCACACACACTTCAATTCTTTCCACTTTGCCCTCTGCGGTATACACGTGCCGATAAGAAAACAGCTCATATATCGGATTCAATCCCATATCCGTCCAAACGCAAGAGATCAAATTGCCCGCGCTGTTATAAGAATACTTCAAAAATCCGGATTGAAAGAGCATATAGTTTATATCTATAGTTTGAACATAAAAATCAGGGGAAGAGATGATAGAATTCAATCCCCCCAAGGCAAAAGAAGTAGACGCTTCCGCGTTATAGTCCGTTGAAACCTCATTCGGCGTTTCATCCTTGCCAAGGAAAGAGCAAGAAGCAAAAGAACCGACCAAAAGCAAAGATACCAAACAAATACATAAAAATTTTAAGTATACTTTTTTCATGTCAAACTCCATTCGTTTATTTCTTTTGTGTCCCCCATTTTAGCATATCCGCCTTTCTTTGTCAACCTTTCTCAAGTGAAAAGGTTGTTTTTTCATATTTTTTATGCATGCGGCATAGATTTTATTGATATCAATACTTAATGGGGGAAAGAACATGTCAAACGAAACCAAAATACAAAAAGACAAACTGTGTGAAAACCTTTTCGCCGAATGCAACGAAGATTTTATTTTGCCCGATTACATGCCCGAGATCAGACGCGTTGTGCGCTTGGAAAGCAAGCTTTTGCCGGGAGAAAACTATATGGGCGGCGGCAAAGCGGAATTCGAGGGAAGCGTGCTTTATACGCTGTTCTATACCGACACCGAGGAAACCCTCACTGCTGTTCCCTTAGAAAGCCGCTATGAATATCGCACGCCGATCGGTGCCGAAGCACCGACGCATGTATATACCAATGAAGTTCTCGAAAGCGTAAACGCACGCCCCTCCGGTCCCAGGCGCATCAATATCCGTGCTAAAATCCGTGCGGCAGTGCATGCCGTCACCGAAGAGACGGTACAAGAAAATTTTGATCTTTTAAACGCACCGACATATGAAAAGCTTTGGCGCGAAAGCGAAGCTGTCCGTTCCTTGCGTTTTTGCGGAGAAGAATTTGAAGTACTCGCGGAACGCATGTTTGAAAGCGAAGGAGAAGAGATTCGCCCCATCTACGGAACGGCAGAGATTTTAACCGAAAGCGCACGCGCAGGCGAGGGACATATCCGTTGCCAAGGCACTGTGCTGATCCAAGCACTTGCCGAAAAAGGCGGTGAAACATTGGTTTTAAGAGAACGCATTCCTTTTGAAGAAGAGATCATTGTTCCGGACTGTCGGGAAGATGACCGCATTACGGCAAAAGGCTGCTGTTTGCGTGTAGAGCTTGAAACAGAGGATGACGGCGAAAGACATCTGCTGCACGCCAAAACATACGGAAAAATAGAAGGGTGCGCCGACCGAAACGAACCTTTTTCCGTCATTTCGGACGTATACAGCACCAAAGAAAACTTAGAGATTGCCTATAAGCCCTTTCATGCCGAATCGCTTGTAACCTCTCACATGGGTAATTTCACGGTGGAAGCGGATGCGCCTGCATCCATCGAGGGCAATGTATCGCTGTGTTCGGTTTCTTTGCGAGACGCTTCGGCAAGCGTTGAAGACGGAAAAGTCTTTCTTTCGGGCGAATGCCGTGCTGAACTTCTTTGCCGCGGTGAAGAGGGCTTTTTCGGCACCGATTTCGTGTTCCCTTTCCGCACCGAAGTGCCGCTTTCGATTTTGGTTCCCGAAGACTGCACCGTTCTCTTTTCTCTTGCGCCCCTTTTCGCGGAAACGGCTATGCAATCGGATAAATGCCATTTATCCTTTGAAATGTCAACAAACATTCGCATTTTCACCAAAAAAGAGTTCTGCATTCCCGACACCCTTACCGCAGGGGGAGAAAGACAGCGGTGGAAAGAAGACGCAGTGGTTATTTATTATCCGACGGATAAGGATTCTCTTTGGTCTGTCGGAAAGGACTATGGCATAAGCGCGGAGGAGCTGAAAAAGCAAAACGGCATCCTCTTGAGCGAGGATACCGCTTTGAATGATGTGAAATCGCTGGACGGAACCGCCTGGCTGTTTGTTTCCCGTTTATGAGCCGTACGCCGTATCGGAGGAAAGCGAACTCTCGTAGCTTTCCTCCGAGATATAGGTGACGGGATCTACCAACTCGCCGTTATACTCCATTTCAAAATGAAGATGCGCACTGTCGGCACTTTCGATCATGGCAGTAGAACCTACGGTTCCGAGTTTCTGTCCCGATGTGACAGATGCCCCTTTTTGAATGCCTTTCGCCATTTCAGCCGAAAGATTTTTGTAGATGCTGACTACACCGTTACCGTGATCGATGGAGAGACACTCGCCCATCATGGGATCGCTCCAAATGAGCTTGACCGTCCCCGCCGCCGTAGCGTAAACATCAGCGCCTTCCGCTGTGGCAATATCAATGCCTCTGTGCACACGCCAATCATTGGTGGTGACGGAATAAACGGGGAGCATATCGTCGTGGCTCTTGGAAATCACGCCGTTTGCGGGTGCGAGATAAACCACGGGCGTTTGATTTCCACCGTCGGCATCGGTATCGGGGGCGGGATTTCCCGTATCGGGCGTTGAGGGTTGCTCACCTGTGGAAGGATTCTCGGGAATCTCCGTTTTATCCTTACCGAATGCCGCCACCAAGCCGATAACGAGGGCACTCACCAAAAGTACGCCAACCACAATCAAATAAAGAATGCGGTTTGCTTTTTCTGTTTTTGCTTTGTTTTCCATGTTTGTTTTTCCTTTCCGAATTTCACTGTCTATATTTTTGACAGCTTTACAAGGTTTATACAAGAAAGGAAAAAATAAAGATGGGAGGGGATTGAAAACTTAATCTTTTTTGCTCTTTTTCTTCTTTGTTCGTTTGCCTTCCCACAAGTTTCGCATAAAGATAAGTGCAAACACCAAGCAAACGGAGCATGTGCCAATCACAGTTGCAAGCGGAAAATCGGGTAAAATGCGATCAAAATAACCGGTTGCATCCACGAGCGCGGAAAAAGCGGTCAGACAAGAAAGCGCAAAAAGAAGACGGGAGCTTCTTTTCTCGTGGCGTTCGGCGGCTGCATTCCACAGCGTATGCATGCGCTCCCCGCATTCCTTCACATCCACGGAAAGCTCATCGATATGGAAAATGCGATACATATCGGAATAAATATTTTGATAAACCATCTCATCCGAAATCACGTGAAAAGCATACCTTGTAGACAGATCAGCGGCAGAAACACTAATTCTCTCTAAAGAGGCACGTTCATCCGAGGCACTTGCCAACTCTTCGATAAACTTCAAGGATGCGAAGCGTTGGTTCAGCAACATAAGATACATAAAATGATAGTCCGAAAGAAGACTGCCGAAATAATAGTTGTTAAGAAAATAATTTGTTTTATCGGTATCTGTTTCAGAGGCAATTACAACCAACCCCTCTTGACACCCTGCCCACACCATATAATAGTAGGGCTTATAGATCATATCATATTCACCGACAGCGTTTTCCTTGTTATAAAGATAAGCACTGTCATAACTGCGCTTTAAGTAAAAGCAAAGTCGGTCGACGTCCTCTTCCTTTGCCTGTTCCCTCGAAAGGCGGATCAAGTGATAGCAAATGCAATTATACTGAATATCGTTATGATACGCAAAAAACGGAAGTGCCCCTGTTTCTTCACACATCAGAATGCGTTTTGCGGCGGTAAGGAGACTGACCTCTCCCTCTTTCAAAAGCTTTTTACGGTCCGCCGCGTCGGCCTTCTTGAAGTGATAAGCAAAATCCATGATCTCGGTGATCGGCATATCTCCATACGCCACGCGGCATTCGAGAAATGCCACACCCGTACCAAACGCGCAAAGATAAAACTCTTTGATCTTGGGCGATTGGGTATAACCGACCTTTTTTTCGAACATATGGATGGGCAGCTCATCGGTTTTTAAGTAACGCAGTACACGAAAACGCTCTTCATCGGCGGAAAGCGCGTGCACATAGCTTAAAAGAAAATTGGGGCGGCATATGGTTTTATCCCTTTCCCAATCCCCCGAGGCAAGCAAGGCATCGGTCACATGCGCCATATCGCCTATGGCGACGGGAATGATGAAAAAAGTGGTGTTTTCGAAATTCATAGCCAAATCCTCATTATAAAGGTATTCCTTTCAATTATAAAGCCAATTCAGAAAAATGTCAAGATACGCCGAGCACAGCACCTGATCTCATTTTCACTTTTTTCAGTTTGTTAGAAGAATATAAAAGTTTACGCTTGATTTATTCGATTCTCCGTGTTTCCATGTTTATTAACATGTACATTATCCCGAGTTAAAACCAGAGATTAACAAAAGATTGTTATTCAATTTAACAGAAAAGATTCTTTCATTTGATGAGGTTACTATAAGGTTAGTTTGGGGTTCGATTCCTGTTTAATGCGCCATCTATAGGGGTTAATTTAACAACTCCGGCTGAAGGGGCTGGCTCATTTGCAAAGTTGCAAAGCAACTTTTAGAGCCACCGAAAAACGAATGAGAACGCTCGTTTTTCTGCCCTCTGCAAATCTTTCAAAGAAAATTTCCTCATTTTACGCCTTTGGTGGCGAAAAATGAGGCATTTGAGAAAATATTTTTCAATAACTCTTTGCGAACCATCGGGACTTGAACCTTCAACAATATCGAACCGCTGTATTAAAAATTCGAAAAAGTTTCGCAAACAAAGTGCTTGAATAACGAACAAGCCTATAGTATAATATTTGTATAATAAGGCAAAAGATAAAAAATATAAGGGAGAATTGATATGAGTGTGATAAAGGTAGATACAACGAAAATCGTGGGAAAAATCAAACCTATGCACGGCGGTGGACAGCCACCGCTTGGTGGGAAGAATTTCACGGAGTTTTTTCATTACGTGACCGAAGCGGGTATCCCATTTTCCCGTTTGCATGATGTGGGCGGTGCGTTTGGAAGTGGACGATTTGTTGATATTCCCAATTTGTTTCGCAATTTTGACGCAGACGAAAATGATCCTGCCAATTACGATTTCACATTTACCGATCATCTCATAAAAGCCTTGGTGGAGGCAAATATCGAACCATATTATCGTTTAGGCATTACGATTGAGAATCAAGCATACATAAAGCCATATCATACTTTTCCACCGAAAAACCCGGAAAAATGGGCACGGATCTGTGAGCATATCGTACGCCATTACACGGAAGGATGGGCTGACGGATATCATTATAACATCCGCTATTGGGAAATCTGGAACGAACCCGAAGTTCAGAACAAAATGATGTGGTGCGGCACCGATGAGGAATATTATCACCTCTATGACGTAACCGCAAAGCACCTAAAGTCTTGCTTCCCTCATTTGAAGATAGGAGGCTACGCAAGCTGTGGTTTTTATGCCATCGCTCCCAAGGTAAAGATCGATCCCGAAACGAACCTTCCCGGTACCATTCCGCCCAGCGATCATGAGAATAATTTAATGCACTTTTTCTACGGTTTCTTTGAATATATTAAGAAACATCATTCGCCTATCGACTTTTTCTCGTGGCATAGCTATGCCGACGTAAGCCGTGTGGCGATCATGGATAAATGGCTGCATGAGGAATTGGAAAAATTAGGCTATGGCGGTTTGGAAACACATTTGAATGAATGGGATCCTTACGCGAAGGAATTCGGCACGGCACATCACGCCGCAGAAATAGCGGCAATGATGATCGCTTTGCAACACGGCCATACAAATCTGTGCTGTATTTATGACATGAGAACCAATACAGCTCCTTATTGCCCTCTGTTCGATATCAAAACACATAAACCCATTCATGGTTATTATTCCATGGTAGTGTTTAATGCGCTTTACCGTCTTGGCACACAGGTGGAAAGTCAATGCAATGAGGATCGTTTGTATGTTCTTGCAGCTTCCAACGGTGAAAAGCACGCGGCAATGATCGTGAATTTAACCGGTGAAAAGCAGAATTTGACAATAGATGGTGTAGATTTGAAAAATGCGCGGTATTCTTTGATCGATCAAGAGCACCTGCTTTCATGGATTCCCCATGCTAATGAGATTCAAAACAATGACGTTATCTTGATAGAATGGTAAAAAGAGAGATATCATTTTGATATCCGAGCACACCTCGCAATCTAAGATAACATTTGTATACCGTTTTCACTTTTTTCACACGGGGGACTTGACAAGAGCGCAAAAAAGTGCTATATTATTGTTATCGGAACATGTCCGTTTTTGCAAACATCAGCGCAGAGAGTCGGTGCCAATTGGGCTGTGAGCACGACCTGATGGGAAAACGGGTACCATCCGTGCATAGCAATATGCCAACCGAATATCAATGAAGTGAAAGTTCCGGGTGGAACCGTGCGAAGTATTTTGCACCCCGAAGCAACCAAAGTCTTGGTGGCTTCGGGGTTTTGTTTTACCCGATGCCCCAATAAAAGAAAGGAAAAAAACATGGCAAACGTAATTTTCTCTTGCGGCAAGCAAATCTCCATCGACACTCCTTGCACCGTATTTGAAGCGGCAAAGGCTGCCGAGCTTGCCTCGCGCGATGTTGTCGCAGCAAAAATCGGAGACGAGGTCGTCGAAATGACACATTCCCTTGACGGGGATGCTGAAATCACCCTTCTTACCTTCAAAGATCCCGAAGGGGAAAGAGTATTCAATCATACCGCCTCTCACATTTTGGCGCAGGCAGTCAAACGCCTTTATCCCGATGTAAAGCTTACCATCGGTCCCGCCATTGAGCATGGATTCTATTATGATTTTGATTCGCCCATTGCCTTCACGCCCGAGATTCTTAAAAAGATTGAAGATGAAATGAAGAAGATCGTGCGCGAAAATCTTCTGCTCACCCGCTTTACCCTTCCCCGCGCCGAGGCTTTGGAAAGAATGAAGGATGAGCCCTACAAGGTTGAGCTGATCAACGATCTGCCCGAAGACGCGGAGATCTCTTTCTACACGCAAGGCGAATTCACCGATCTTTGCGCAGGCCCGCACCTCTTTTCCACGGCGGCGGTCAAGGCGTTTAAGCTTCTTTCTTGCACGGGTGCTTATTGGAGAGGTGACTCTTCCAAGAAAATGCTCCAACGCGTTTACGGTACCGCATTCCCGAACAAGGATGATATGAACGCTTATCTCACCGCACAAGAGGAAGCAAAAAAGCGCGACCACAACAAGATCGGCAGAGAACTGGAGTACTTCACCACCGTTGACGTGGTAGGTCAAGGTCTTCCGATTTTAATGCCCAAAGGCGCACGCGTGATTCAAATTCTGCAACGTTTTGTAGAGGATGAAGAACGCCGCCGCGGCTATCTTCTCACCAAAACACCTTTGATGGCGAAGAGAGAGCTCTATAAGATCTCGGGGCACTGGGATCATTATTTAGACGGCATGTTTATTCTCGGAGATCCGAACGATGAAACCAAAGAATGCTTCGCACTCCGCCCGATGACCTGCCCCTTCCAATACCAAGTTTATCTCAATCGCAAGCGTTCTTACCGTGACCTTCCCATGCGCTTGGGTGAAACATCGACACTCTTCCGCAACGAAGATTCGGGCGAAATGCACGGTTTAATCCGTGTACGCCAGTTCACCATCTCCGAAGGGCATCTTGTGCTTCGCCCCGAGCAGCTTGCCGAGGAATTCAAGGGTTGCCTTGACCTTGCGATGTTCATGCTCGACGCTGTAGGTCTCAAAGAGGACTGCTCTTTCCGTTTCTCACAGTGGGATCCTAACAACACCGCCAAATATGAAGGCACACCCGAACAATGGGATGAAGCACAACGCATCATGGGTGAGCTTTTGGACGAAAACCTCGGTCGCGGCAATTACTCCATCGGTATCGACGAGGCGGCATTCTACGGACCGAAGCTTGACATTCAGATCAAGAACGTATTCGGAAAAGAAGATACGCTTATCACCATTCAAGTTGATATGCTTCTTGCCAAAAAGTTCGGTATGGAATATACCGGCTCCGACAACCAGCCCAAAACACCTTATATCATTCACCGCACCTCGATCGGTTGCTACGAAAGAACGCTTGCACTGATTCTTGAGAAATATGCAGGTGCTCTTCCCATGTGGCTTGCCCCTACCCAGGCTGTCATCATGCCTATCACACCCGAATTTGACGATTACGCGAAGCTCGTCAAGGAAAAGATGGAAGCAGCTGACTTGCGCGTAGAGCTAGACTGCCGCAACGAAAAGATCGGTTATCGCGTACGCGAAGCACAGCTCTCGAAGGTTCCTTACATGATCGTAGTCGGCGCAAATGAAGAGGCGGAAGGCACCGTTTCCATTCGTGCACGCAAGGAAGGCGAAGGCGGAACCATGAAGCTTGATGACATGGTTGCCCGTTTTGTTGAGGAAGTCAAGACGAGGAAGCGTTGATGAAGATATACATCATCCGCCATGGTGAGACCAATTACAACGTTGAGCACCGTTTCCAAGGTATGTGGGGAGAATCTCGGCTGACAGAAAACGGAAAAGCTCAAGCCAAAGCGGCAAGAACGCTTTTGTGCGATATTGTTTTTGACCGTATTTATTCCAGTGCTGCGATCCGCACCCGTGAGACTTCTGCCATTCTTTTTCCCGAAAGCGAGAACATCGCTTTTTCGGATGATCTGCGTGAGGTTGACGTTGGCGCGCTGACCGATCAACTGAGAGATGAATACCGCGCGAAATATCCCGAGAAATTCAAAATCATAGACGAAACACACGGCTATGAAGTCTTTGACGGTGAATCCTCCGCCGCTATTGCCGCACGTGCGAAGACTGTTATGAAACGCGTGATGGAAAACGGCGGCGACAATGTTGCCATTGTTTCCCACGGCGGGCTCATCCGATACTTGATGGGTGTCGCTCTTGATCTTCCCTATTCTATGTTCTCGCTTTGCGAAAACTGCGGTATCTCGCTCGTTGAAATAGACGAAGGAAAAAAAGCGAAGATATGCTTCTATAACAGAATTGCCACAGACGCCAAGGCGGCATCCTGCGCACTTTGAGCTTTTCTAAGCGCATCAAAAAACAATAAAAAAGAGGGACTGTCTCAAGTTGAAAAACTTGGAGATAGTCCCTTTTTATGCGGAGGGGTAGGCGCATTTGTGCGCAAGCCCCATCATTTTTGCTTCCGAAAAATTATCTATGCAAAAGAGGATAAAGAGCATCGGAAAGGCGGACAAAATCTTCGGTGGAAAGGCGTTCTCCGCGCACGGTAGAAGAAAGCCCAATGCGCTCAAGCGTTTCCGCAATGATACTTTTTTCAAGCGGATACTTGGCAGAGATGGCATTGACGAGCGTTTTACGGCGCATCTCAAACGCCGCCTTAATGATACCGAAAAAGAGCTTTGTGTCCGCAGGTGTATATTTCGGCTCACGGTAGAGATCAAGCCGTACTACAGCGGAATTGACTTTTGGCGGCGGCAAGAAAGAGGAGGCACTGACTTGAAAAAGACGGCGGATCTCACCGTAATAACCCAACACAGCCGTGATGGCACCGTAATCACTGTCTCCCGCTTTGGCGCAAAGACGCGCGGCAACCTCGGCTTGTACCATAACCGTAACGGAACGGAAAGGCACGCCCGATTCCAAAAGCCGCATGAGAATGGGCGTTGTGATGTAATAAGGAAGATTTGCACATACGCTGACCTCTCTCCCCTCGGCTTCTTCCGCAATAAGTGCAGGAAGATCCACTTTCATAATATCGTTGTTTATAACCTTAACGTTTTCATGCTCCGCAAGTGTCTTGGCAAGAATGGGTAAAAGCGTTTTATCGATCTCAACAGCGGTAACTTTGGCAAACCGCTGTGCCAACTCATTGGTCAAGCATCCGATGCCGGGACCGATCTCAAGGATCATAGCATCTTTGTTTTCATAGCATTCGTCTGCGATACGTGCGGGAATTTCCGGACGAATGAGAAAATTCTGGCCATACGCCTTTTTGAGCCCCGTGCCTTCCTCGCCCATCAAAGCGCGAATGACCGAAGGATTACAAAGTTCCATAAAAATCAAAAAACCTTTCCGTTTTCTCTTGACAAAACCAAATTTATATGCTACAATAATAGGGCTTGCGACAAGCATGCTGGTATGGCTCAGTTGGTAGAGCAGTTGATTCGTAATCAACAGGTCACCGGTTCAAGTCCGGTTACCAGCTCCAAAAATCCTACACGAAAGTGTGGGATTTTTTATTTTTGTCTTTCTATCCCCCGAAGCAAATGGAAGAATTTTTCTCGGTGGACTTAAAAGGAGGGGCTAGCTCTTAATGAGCTAGCCCGAGACGGCCTCAGCCCGGGCAACTCATGCCCGCTTCAAATCCACAGGAGAGATACCTTCAAAGGGTGCTTCTCCGCAAAGCCGTGCCACAGCGGCAGGCAAGGACATTTGATTTACCCCCGCGTGCACATTGACAAAAGTGCGCGCCTCGGGGAAATAATCGTCCGCAAAATGGGGAGAAGAAAAATTGAGGAACATCGATTTCTTTTTATCAAGCAGATGGCTCGACCAGGTGGTAGATGCGCAGTTGGGGTTTACAGCAAGCATGATGGGGCAGTTATAGACCACCATCACAAGATCATACCGATCTTGAAGCGCATTGACCTGATCCTGCCAAGCGAGAAGCAAATATTCTTGGAAATCCGCTTCATAGCCGCGTTCGCGAAGCGCATCGACGATGGGGTGAAGCTGTTTCATCTTGCTTTCATTTTCCGCGCAACCGACGACCAAGATCTTTTTATACTTTTCTGTCGAAAGCGGCAAAATACCGTCCGCGTTGGCTACCAGTGTAATGCCCTTTTCCGTCACGGTGCGGAATACGGAATCGACATAATCGGAATCTACCGCACGGTATTCCCTTTCTTTGCCGCGATAGCCAAGGAATTTGCGGACATATTCGATGCGGGCAAGTGCGTCCTCTAAGCGCGACATGGGAATTTCGCCCTTTTCAAGCTTATCCACGATAATATCGCAAGTCTCCATAGGAGGCCACAGCAAAAGATCCGCACCCGAAGCAAACGCTTGCGCTGCTTCCTCTGCCTGATTGCCTGCACCCATACCGCCCATCATAAGGGCGTCGGTAACAACGGCACCGCGGAAGCCAAGCTTTTCCTTCAAAAGTCCGACCGTGATGTCAGAGGAATAAGTGGCGATGGGATATCTGCCGTTATCCCCTCTTTCGCTCCAAGCGCGGAGCGTAAGGTGAGAGGTCATAACCGACATGCAATCCTCTTTAAAGCATGCCAGATATGATTTTCCGTAGGTTGCCATCCAGGTGTCCATATCCATGATATTTTGACCGGGACCGTAATGGAAGTTGACAGGATGTGTGCCAAGCCCCGGGAAATGCTTCACGGTTGCCATAACGCCCTCTGCCTGCACACCTCTTACCCATGCGGAATACATGGCGGCATTGAGCTCGGCATCATCCGTAGCAACATGAGAAACAAGCTCGGTCACATGGCAGATACCCATATCGATACACGGACCTAAAATCCAGTCGATTTTATTATAGTTCATTTGCATGCCATAAGCACGGCCGACCTCATAAGCGAGATCAAAGTCACGCGTTGCGGCAAGCGACATCGGATGGATGCCGGGAAGCCCTTTATCCCCAATGTTGGCACCGTCGGCGCATACGAGAAGCGGCAAGGAGGAAGCGGCACGGCATTTGTCAATGAAGGAAGAGGAGGTAATGGTGCCATCCTCCATTTCTTTGGCGAGATCTTGCGCCTGCCCCTTGGCAAAATAAAGACCTCCAACGGGATATTTACGGAAAAACTCTTCGATGCTTTTCTCTTTTTTGATAAAATAAGAGCAAGTAACAAAGGTTTGGAGCACCTTTTCCCGAAGTGTCATTTTACTGTAATCCATATCATAGCTCCCTTTCGGTGCAAAAATCGTTTTTTGGCTACTTAGCCGAGAACAATCTTTTTATAATTCTTCTTGCCGCGGCGAAGCATCAAACCGGCGGAAAGTGCTTCTGCGTCATAGCTTGCACGGATGTTGGTCACCTTTTCATCGTTCACGGTAACACCGCCCTGCTCCACGGCACGGCGTGCCTCGGAACGGGAAGGAACGAGACCGGAAAGTGTCAAGAGTGTGAGAATATCGGCACTGCCATCGGTCAACTGCTCGGCTGTGACCGTAACGGTGGGAACATCGGCACCCGCGCCGCCGCCAAAGAGCGCACGGGAAGCATCTCTTGCCTTATCAGCTTCCGCATCACCGTGCACGAGCTTGGTGAGCTCATACGCGAGAATATCCTTTGCTTCATTCAGCTTGCTGCCTTCCCAAGCATCCATGGCATCGATTTCTTCAAGGGGCAAGAAGGTGAGCATGCGAATGCATTTAAGCACGTCAGCGTCTGCGACATTGCGCCAATACTGATAAAAATCAAAAGGTGTGGTTTTGTTCGGATCAAGCCATACAGCTCCACTTGCCGTTTTACCCATCTTTTTACCTTCGGAATTCAAAAGGAGCGTGATGGTCATGGCATGCGCATCTTTACCGAGCTTGCGGCGAATAAGCTCGGTACCGCCGAGCATGTTGGACCATTGGTCGTCACCGCCAAACTGCATATTACAGCCATAAGCCTGATAGAGATGATAGAAGTCATAAGACTGCATGATCATATAGTTAAATTCAAGGAAGGAAAGACCTTTTTCCATTCTCTGCTTATAGCACTCGGCAGAGAGCATGCGGTTAACGGAGAAGCACGCGCCTACCTCACGCAAAACCTCAATATAGTTCAAGTCAAGAAGCCAATCGGCATTGTTGACCATGATCGCCTTATCTTCGCCGAATTCGATGAAGCGTTCCATCTGCTTTTTGAAACAATCGCAGTTATGCTGAATGACTTCGGGTGTCATCATGCTTCTCATATCGGTTCTGCCCGAGGGATCGCCGATGTATGCGGTACCGCCGCCGATGAGAACGACAGGACGGTTTCCTGCCATTTGCAAACGCTTCATTAGGCAAAGCGCCATAAAATGACCGACGTGAAGCGAATCGGCGGTGGGATCAAAGCCGATATAGAAGGTTGCTTTTCCGGCATTGACCATTTCCTTTATTTCTTTTTCGTCCGTTACCTGCGCGATCAAGCCGCGGGCAACGAGTTCTTCATAAATTCCCATGTTGTTTCCTTTCAAAGCCAAAGCTTATCTCAAATATATATGTTTTATTATATCCGTTCACGCAAAAAAAGTCAATAGACAGAAAGCAGGTTTGGCGTGTAAATTTCAGTTCTTACATTCGGATCAATGCTTTGCACCATGTCGGCAAGCAAAGATGCGGCGTGTTTTTCGCTGAAATAGTGACCGCATTCAATGAGATTAATCTCACCGTCCAGCATGGCATGATACCCAAGTCTGCCCGAAACATAGGTATCGGCACCCGCGCAAGCCGCCTCTTCCAAAAAATCCTTGCCCTCTCCGCCAACAATGGCAACGCAAGAAACCGTTTCATTCACACGGCGCACATTCAAAACGGGCACATGCAAGAGTTCTTTCACCTTTTGCGCAAAAGCATCAAAAGGCATGGCTTGCGGCAAATCCCCAATCCTGCCCAAGGAAGCAAATGCGGTAACATCCTTTAGCGAAAGCATTTCGGCGAGGGCATCGTTGATGCCGCCCTGTGCGGCATCCAAACGGGTATGGAAAGAAAAAACGGCAATATCGTTTTGCACAAGTGTTAACAAACGACGGCTGACGGGATCGTGGCTGTTGATCGCCTTCACTCCGTGAAAAACAAGCGGATGATGCGAAAGAATCAAGTCGTATCCGTGACGGACGGCATATGCCACCACCTCGTCGGTAACATCAAGTGTGCATAACACCTTCTCCACCTGTCTTGCCGAGGACGGAACACACATTTCTCCGTCGTTATCCCATTCTTCGGAAAGGGATGCGGGGATTTTTGCCGACAGCGCGGCATACATTTTGTCTCTTGTCATGGCTTCATTCCTTTGTATGTTTCATTGAGTGCACGCAAGTCCAAAAGATAAGCTTCCTCTTCCGCATCCGCTTTGTTGCCTGCGCGAAGCCCCGCGGTGCGTTTTTCGGCGGCACGCATTTTTTGCGCGAGAATGCTCAAAAATGCCTCATCCGGTACCTTTCGGCGAATGTTGATGGCACCGAGTTCCTCCTCAATGCGCGAAAGCGAGTACGGAACACCCGTGTAAGAGGCAGCCAGGCAAAAATAGAATTTTCCCTTGGCACGGCACACGCATTCCTCTGTGACAGCAAAGCCCTCACGCGCCAAAAAGGCGCGAAGATCGCGCGCACGCGTCATCGGTTGAAGGATCAAGCGTACAGCACCGTTTTTCACAAAAGGCGCGCGCGAAAGAATATCAGCAATCAATTCTCCGCCCATACCGCAAATAGCAATATCGGTGATCCCGTAGCCATCTAACCCCGCGAGCCCATCGGTCAAAACGGGAGTGATCATTTCTTCCAATCCGCTTTCTTTGATATGGGAAACGGCACTCTTCAAAGGGCCTTCCACAATGTCGCAAGCATAGGCGTGCTTCAAACGGTTTTCCCTGCAAAGAAAAACAGGCAGGTAAGCATGATCCGTACCGATATCGGCAAAAACCGCCCCCTGCCTGACAAATGCCGCCGCGGCGCGAAGTCGCTCATCCGGCATATATTGTTTCATGCTTATTTCGCGATGGAATCGTTGATCTTCTTGAGAAGCGCGTTCACATCGGTGCCATGCACCATGCAAGCCGCCTCGATGGATTCGCCGCGTGCGGAAGGACAGCCGAGGCAATGCATGCCGATCTCAAAGAAATACTCTGCCGTGTGAGGATAAGCATCCAAAACATCACCGATGATAGAATCTTTTGTTACCATTTTAAATACCTGTTTGCCCTTTAGGGCATCCTTTCTTTTTTACATCATATATTATACATTCTTTTACGCTTCTTGTCAAGAGTTTGCGTCGGAAAGAAAAAAATATTCATGGCAATTACATACCTTGACGCCATTTCGCGCAAAATAAAGAAAAAAAGGAGCAGTGACATGATCGAACAAGATACCATCAAACTTTTGCGCGAATGTGATGCCGGCATCAAAATGGGAGTCGCGTCCATTGACGAGGTTTTACCGTATACCAAGGGAAAAGATCTCAAAGATCTGTTAGAAGAATGCAAAAAAGAGCACGAAATACTCAAAGAAGAGATCCATACCCTTTTAAAAGAATATAAGGACGACGGCAAAGAACCGAATCCCATTGCCAAAGGCATGTCGTGGTTCAAGGTCAAAATGGAAATGTTTGTCAGTGAAAGCGACAAGAAAGTAGCAAACCTTATGACGGACGGATGCAACATGGGTGTTAAATCCCTGAACCGCTATCTCAATGAATACAAAGCGGCAGAGGAAAAGGTCAAGGATATCGCCAAAAGGCTTATCAATCTCGAAGAAAAGCTTACGGTAGATATTCGGGATTATCTTTAAAAATGTAGGGCTGTCTCGCTAAAGACAGCCCTATGGCAGGTTTGTTACCTTTTTCTTTCAAAGTGGAACCGGCGGGGGCAGAAAAACAACTGTTTTAGGTTGTTTTTTCGGTACTTCAAAATCTGCGAAGCCGCCTCTTCCGCCTATTGCTTTTTCAGTACAAAATGAAGCTTGCAGTCTGCGTTACCCACAGCTTCCGCTATACGATAGACACCATTTCTGTTTTTCGCAAAGCCATCCGACAAAACAAATTCTGCCCCCATAGCACCCACGGTATATACTTCTTTACCGTAAGTAACGGTCGCGCGAGCTCCCGCAATGGAGAGAGAGGTCTCTTCTTTTCCGTCGAAAGCAAAGAGAGGCACGCGCACGGCAAGATGGGCACCGTCCTCCACATCGGCACTGTAGCTGACACGAACACCACTCTCATCGATGACATAGCTTTCTTCGATATAGGTGCATCCCACAAAGTCCTTATGCATATAGCGGACAGAGAACGCCGCACGAAGATCGCTTTCCTCCCAAACGTTCAACACATGCGTAAGCCCTGCCGAAAAGGCGGCGAGATTGGTCTCTCGTCCGTCCGCGCATCTCACCACGGGGGTGATGGCAAGGGGATAAGGATTACTGTCATTGGGGGTACGCTGTCCGCCCACATCGGGAACCAAGCGGAGTTCGGAAAGATTTTGATACGCTTCCGTCACATTGATAAAGTAACCGGGCTCCTCCGTGAAGGGAACCGAGAGCGCAAGTGCGGAAGAAATACCCGCCTTTTGGATTCTGCCTAAACCGGTTGCGTCATAATGAAAATCGGCAGCGGTATCGATCTCCACGGAATACCCGTGAGAGGCGGCAAAAATCTTATGGAAATAAGGGGTGCTTTCGGCAACAAAGCTTGCGTTTTCGACAGGGGCAGTCCCCTCATCGATATAATCATCCGCCATCAAATAAGCCACATAGAGGAAAGACGCAAGGCTGACCATATATTTATCGAAATACGCATACGGTTCTTGACCGTAACGAAGCTCTCGCGCAAAGCGGTTTTTGATGTGTTTATCGGGGGCGGCGGCAAGATACTGTTCAATCGAACGGAAGGCGATCGCGGCGGAACGCTTGCAAACCGACGCCATAGCGCGGTTCCCTTCCTTTTGATAGCGTGACGCCTCGAATTCCATACACGCGGCAAGATACGCTTCATTAAAAAGGAATTGATTGCTTCTGCCGCCAAAGCCGATCTCACCGTTTGCGGATTGCATTTTAAGGGTGAAAAGCCCTGCCACGCGAAGTTTTTCACTCATGTTTGCGGCATGAATACCGTTATAACCGAAATGAAGCAAAAGCGCAAATTGCGCACGCGTCGCAAGATCATAAAGCATGGGCTCGGCAGGATCGCGATAAAGCCCCATTTCATCGGTGAAATAAAGTTGGGCTCCCAACTGAAACTCAATATACTCCATTTCATCCGCGATGCCAAGGCATCGGCGCATCCATTCACCCGCCAAATTATAAGCCGCCCAGTTACCGACACGTTGGGTGGGCGTTCGGGCAATACTTTGATAATTGGCCTCCGGCTCTACGAGAGAAAGCGAATGCTTCCAGCGCGCAAGATTCTCGGGGGATGCCGTGCCGTTTTTCTCATTTTCCATGACTGCGAAAACCAGTTCTTTCACGAAAAAATCATTGCCCGCAGGGTTATTGCGGCGCATTTTTCCGTTTACTTCTTTCTCGGTGGTTTTGCAAAGGTGTGCGCCTTCAACGGCAATATCCATCATTTCTACCCAAAGGGAGAAAAGTTCCGTTTTCTTGCCATTGGCGATCAAAATGCCAAGATTGGCAGCAATGCGCGGAAATCCGTGCTCCGTTACACCGTTTTTGCGATTTTCTTCGGTGAGAGAGCGAAGCTCATCTACTGTATACGCTTCAAGCGCTTTTTCCATCATATCAAGATATGCCAGTTTTTTCATATAAAATATCCTGCCTTTACTGCTCTTTCGTGTCATTTTACAGTTTTATTATAGCGTTTTTCCAAAATCAAGTCTATACTATTTTTGCGCTGTTACTTCTTTTTTATTTTTCCTTTGCAAAAATGAGAGATTCTCACAGCAATAAGGCTTTCGCCTTTCTTTTCTCAAAAACAAGATATTTCGAAAAACCAAGCTCTTTTAAAACGGCTTTCGCCTCATCAAAACCGATTGCAATGCGCTCCGCGGCATGTGCATCACTGCCAAGCGTGATCGCGTCACCGCCCATTTTGCGGTAAAGCGCAAGCAAATCCCGCGAGGGCATCGTATCGAGAACGTGGGCAAGACTTCCCGATGTATTAACCTCCAAAGCAATACCTTTCGAAATCAAAAGAGAAAAAATCTCTTCAATGTCCTCTCGATGCGCATCAATCGAAATATCTCTATGATACTTTCCGTTGATATAGCGCAAAGGGCAGGTCAAATGGCAAAGAACATCGATATCATTCCTTAAAATCAGTTCTTTGAGCTTATCAAAATACATCTTTAAAAAGCTATGGATCTCTTCGCAAGACATTGCGGAAAAATCCAAAGCGGAATAGGCAAGCCTTGTTCCTTTAAACGGAACATAATGCACCGAGCCCAAGATCACATCGTATGCGGAAATCGCCAAAAGTTTTTCCGCCATGGGAATATCGTAAAAGTATTCCGCAAGTTCAATACCTTCAAGCACCGACAAACGCCCTTGAAAGCGCAAACGTGCAGCCGCGATCTCATTTCTTCTGCGCAAAAAATTCTCGTATGTCCCGGGCGCATAACAGGGACCGATATCACCGTGATCGGATATCGCCACAGCGGAAAGCCCTTTTTGGATTGCACAAAGACAAATATTCTCAATGCTTTCTTTACTGTCATGGGAACAGTTACAATGAATATGAAGATCAACCATCTTTTTCACCTCACTTGTTTTTTAGTATAGCACAAAACAAACCAAAAAGCAATACACGAAATAGACCGTTGCTTTTAAACCGCTATTTTCCATAAAAAGCCTTCTGCTAACGCCGATTGATTTTTTATTCTTTTTTTTCGAAAAGGCTTGACTTTTGCTTTTTTCTTGTGTATAATAATACAGTAAGTTTTAAACGGCACTTACACATGGAGAAGTACTCAAGAGGCCGAAGAGGCGTCCCTGCTAAGGATGTAGGTCGGGTTTTTCCGGCGCGAGAGTTCAAATCTCTCCTTCTCCGCCAAAGAAAAGCCCATTGAAAGCACTTGTTTTCCCAGTATTTTCAATGGGTTTTTGCTTTTTAAGACTTTCTCCCTTTTATCCTATTTTATACTATTATAGTTTGCTTTCCGTAGTCAAAATGTAGTCAAAGATAAAAGGAATTCATGCCGTGCCGTCCGTAGACGATGTTTTTCTTTTCTCAGGAGAGAAAAAAGGATGACGGAAAAAGTAATACTTAAAGACGGTTCTATCCTTTCCGTTGGGGATGATAAGGCAAAGTTGCACACGTGTGCAACTTTGGAGCAACGCTCACTCGAGGTTATCGGCAGTGAGATTGAGAGTATCCCTTCCGTTGGGGATGATAAGGCAAAGGTCCAAGCGTCTGGACCTTTGAAGCAACGCTCACTTGAGGTTATCGGTAGTGAGATTTAAACGAATAATGAAAGGCTGAATATTTTTTGGGTGTGGGGCAGTCTGAGGTTCTTGTAAAAATAAAAATATCGCTAATACCATTACGAAGTTGACAAAACTAAAATTTTGTGCTATAATATAATCAAAGGAACGGAAAACCGTTCCCTTGATTGTGAGGTTAATAAAGCGCGCAAAGCGCGAAACAGATTAGATTGATGAATGTTTCGCCATACAAGCAAGCTAATCTGTTGAGTTTTAGAAGCAGCATAATTTCACCTCCTTTCAAGGGAACGGGTTTCCGTTCCTTTTTCTTTTGAAAGGACAGCGCAAAATTTTAATTTTGTCAACTTTCAGGGGCAATATGAGCAAATGCAAGCGGCGCGGTGAGTCCCTTAATGTATCTTTCTTCAACTACAAATTATTAAAACTCGTCTGCCGGGAAAAGCCCACTCATTGCCGCGAACGGATCCGCCGCACCCATGGGTGCAGGGATGACGGATGCGCGAAGATCTGTGAAATGCGGCATGGCAATGCTTGGCGGCAGGTACATTTTTTAGACTATGGTGCACATCGATTGTACTCTGATTCTTTTATGAAGCGGTCTCTGCCTATATCTTTTACTTTCCCCTTGCTTTTCTTTTATGGTCTCTTGGTCGTTGACTCCTGCCTTGATCTTGTTTATTATCATTTTTTCTCGGTCATCTCCCTGCGCCAGCTCTTGCGGTATGCTTATTCTTTTTTTCTGCGCCCCGTGGGCGCATAATTTCGCGCCTAAAGGCGCGCATGAAGGTGCCCTTAGGCACCGTTATATTAGGCAGTCGATGCGGGTTGAAATGTTGGAAATCTTTGATTTTCAATATTTCAATGCGCCAGTAGTCCCTTGTGCTGTGGGAACTGTGGGAAAGTCTTACGGTCCTTTTCCACGGTTTCCACGGCCATCTTCGCCGTTGGAAATCTTTGATTTTCAACGGCATGTTTTAGCACAGAGTTCTCCTACGGTAGCAGTTTACTTTCCATAAGTGCAAACCTCACCTGCGCCGCTTGCGGCGCGTTTATACCCTTGCCCGACGGGCGGCAAAAAGCGGTTTAGCTTTGCCGCCCGTCGGGCTTTTCGCTCTCTAAAATAAGAAAATTAAATAGAAGAGTGCGTTTTGAAAAAAGTTTTTGTAAATAAATTATGAACGTCGATAGAGTGAGAAAGTAGAGTTCCGCGAGGGGCGGTTAGGCATGACCTTGGCGGCGCGCACAACGCGCCGTTTATTACACCAAGGTCATGCCTAACCGCCCCGGCGCCTAATAAAAAATAAATAGGTATTTTTTTAAAAATTAAAATTCGTTTGAAAAGGCAGTAAAATAGAGCTAAAAACGCACTTTGTGAACAAAATGTTTCAAAAGTGTGCGACGCGCACAATTTGAATGTAATATAACAAAACACATGCATTTTGTAGATTATGAACAAAATATTTCGAAAGTGTGCGACGCGCACAAAATCCCACAAAATGGAAAATTTCATTGCATTTATGAACAAATTGTAAAATTCAAAATTTAGGTTTTTGTGTGCTTCTCAAAAGTATGGGGGTATAATTAAGCCAAAGCAAAGGATAAAACTTTGAAAAAAGATAAGAAGGAGAAAAAAATGGAAAAAACAGGCTTTCGCGAAAACCTTGAATTTCTTTTGACTATGTTCCCCCAACGCGCAGCAATTGATGTGAAAGAAGCGGCGGCAGTGTTGGGCGTTAGTTCCAAAACCGTTTACGAACAGGTAAACCGTGCGACAAATCCTATACCGTCAAAGAGGATCGGCGGAAAGATTGTTATACCAATAGTAAAATTAGCAAGTTGGATGCTGTGAGGAGGCAACCGTGCAAAGATGTGATAGGGATTGTTTTCACTGCCGTTTCTCGGATTTGATTGACGGTTCCTTGTCTCCTTCGGACTATATAGAGCTTGTAGATCTGGAGTATGAGCAAGGGCGGAGTGCTCTCTCTGAATACGTGACTATGCGTTCCTATTCGTGTCCGCGCTGCAACCGTGTTTTGTTTGAGGCCGACATAGATCTATATGGAATTGTCTTTATTCGTTGCAAACGGTGCAAGCGGCACGTGTTAATTGAAACTAAGCCTCGAATTCGTCGTATCGGCTTCGTCTAAAGAAAAAAAGCCTTCCCGGGCGGGAAGGCTTGAAAAAGGTGAAAGCACAACAAAAAGCTACACTTGAAGCCCCCGAAACAGTAAGGGGCAAAATGGTACGCGCGTACCATTTTGAAAACTGTGCACATCGCACAGATTACGGCTTGCCGTCGCTCTTGTGTGCGTTCGGATTCTCGGTGCGTCCGAGAAGATAATCTACGGAGCAATCTAAATAATCAGCAATACGCGCGAGGCTGTCAAAAGCAATGGCTTTGCCGTGATACATGGCTGACATTGTGTTACTTCCGAGCGCTAAATCGGCAAGCATGGCATTTAAAGCTATTTTTTTTTCTTTCGCTTGAGCTTTTATTATATTCGCTAAATTGTGCGAAGTGTATATTTTTTCAGTAGACATTTTGTGCAGTTCCCCAAAATTCGCACGAAAGTGCGAAAATATATTGACTTTCGCACTTTTGTGCGATATAATCTATGTTGTGGTAATATTGTATACATTTTACCATGAAAAAGTAAAAAAGTCAACAGGAGAGAAAAGAAATGACTAAGGAAAAGGGCTATTTTATTGATTTGGGCGACGATGACGGCGCATACAATGCTGCGTGTATGAACGTTTCGGTTGCGCTGGCGGTTTTTTCGGACTTGGCACAGGGATATTTCACAGTTGAAGCATTAAACCAGATATACGGCGGTATGTATACAAAGCATATTGACGTTTTACTGTCAGACGTGCAATCTCACTTGTGGAAAGCTGAAAAATTTTTAGAAGCGCATGAACCACAGTATATGGACCGGTCGAAGGATGAAAGAGAACATGACGAAACGGAAAGAAAGAAGTGATGGGCGGCTCGTTAAGACGCTGACGGATGAGAACGGAAAAAGGCTTTTCTTCTACGGCAAGACAGAAAGAGAAATTGACAAAAAGATACTTGCATATCACGCCAAGGAGCGCATAGGAGCGACGTTTGCAGAGGTGGCGGCTGTTTGGTGGGGTGAAGCCTATGAACGGCTTGCCGCGCAATCTGTGCGCACATACAGACGCGCTAAAGAACGCGCGGTGGAATGCTTCGGAGATAAACCCATCAAAGAAATACTTCCAAGAGACGTGATGACTTTCCTGAAGCGGATAGCGGCGCAAGGCTATGCACAAAGAACGGTAGCCAATCAAAAGATGGTTTTGAAATTGATTTTTGATGAAGGTATCAGGGAGAATTACATATTTTTCAATCCCTGCGCCTCGGTATCTCTTCCCAAGAATTTGAAAAAGACACGAAGAACCGCCGCCACGCATGGAGACGAAGAAGCCGTGCTAAACTCTGCCGATGTTTGGATGTTCCCCTATATCGCGCTTTTGACAGGCATGAGAAAGGGTGAAATTCTTGCGCTCACATGGTCGGATATCGATTTTGAAAACGATACTATTTCTGTAACGAAATCCGTCTACCATGAAGGCGATCGCGCCTATATCAAGGAGCCGAAAACGAAAAGCGGAAAAAGAATTGTTCCCTTACTCTTGCCTTTAAAAGAAAAATTTGCTATAATAGCAGATAGAAACCCCACGCATTATATTATTTCCGATACAGGTGATAAACCTCTATCAAATCGACGCTTCTTGACGCTCATGAAGCAATATAAAGAAGCGACAGGCGTAATGGCAACAGCTCACCAATTACGGCACAGTTTTGCCACGTTTGCCTTTGAAAGCGGCATACAAGCAAAGTCTATACAAGAAATACTCGGGCATGCGCAGATCAGTACTACGCTTGATATTTATACTGATTTTCGCCAATCCGCCTTTGATGCCGCCGCGGATATTCTCAACAAGAAATTGCAAAAGAAATGAGACAAATTTCCAGCCGGTTGGAAATTGGTCAAAACGATCTCTCGAGGTTATCGGCAGTGAGATTGAGAGTATCAAAGCAAATGCTCGCGGTATGCTTGCCGCCTGTGAGGCGTATGCGCGGCATTCTTGCTTTGAAATCGGGAAACGCTTGCTTGAGGTAGTAAAAGAGGGAAGCTTCCAACTGATTGGAAGTTTGCTTTACGATCGAAAAATGTTATTTTATTCAAGGCGTAGTCATGATGTAGAATAGGACGCAAAAAGCGTTGATTTATCAATACTTTTTGCGATTTCAAATCTCTCCTTCTCCGCCATCTGAAGAACCTATTGAAATCTGAACCTTTATGGTAAGACATTTCAATAGGTTTTTCTTTTATCCCTTTATTTGTAAGGCTTTCGGGGGTGTCGAACCTGTATTTGAAATAGGACACGTATTTCCGAAAAAGTGAAATTTTGAGAGCGAAAAAATAAAATTCTTTACTTTTGAACTCTTGTAATAGGACATCAGGTGCTATTTTTGCTGTAATATTCAGCTTCTTTGGCATCGGGTGTCCTATAATTATTGTTCGAATGCGGGCGTTGGCTGTTATAGAAGACCATATAGTCATCAACAGCTTTTTTGAATTCCTTATCAGATCGATATTTGGTGCGATAGAGTTCTTCTCTCTTAAGACTTGAGAAAAAAGACTCTACAACGGAATTATCGTAGGGGGTATAGGCGCGCGAAAAGGACTGAGTGTCATTCAAGGCTTTCATGTAATTGCAAAAGGTTTTGGAACGATAGTTGCTGCCACGATCAGAGTGAAAAATAAGTGTACCCTTTGGTTGTCTTGTTTCATGGGCATCTTTAAAAGCATTTTTCACCAATTGTGTACTGTTGTTTAAGGCAATTCTATGAGCTATAACTTTTCGGGAGTATAGATCGAGAATAACACAAATGTAATACGAATTATACGGTGTTCTAAAATATGTAACGTCGCTCACCCATACTTCATTAGGGCGTGTGGTTTGAAATTGCTGATTTACTTTGTTTTTTGCCTTTACTTCTTTTTCGTATATAGCTTTCGCACGGTGGCGAATGCTTTGTAAACCCATATCATGCATGAGAAAAGCAACAGTTTCTTCACTTGTCCGATAACCTTTTTGTTTCAAAATTGCCGTGATTTTACCTGCGCCGAAGATTTGTCTGTTTTCTTCATAGATTTTGAGGATTTCTTCACGGAGAATTTCTCGGTGTTTAGCATACCAAGTGTTGTCTTTTTTATTACGGAAAATATGGTTGTAAAAAGTTCCTCGGTCAACCCGCATGGCTTCACATAACCAATGAACGTTATATTTTCCATATAGCGGTGCCATGGCGTTTAGTTTTTCCTTTAACGGTGCATTGACAGAAATTCCAAGCTCATGAATAATAGCCAACATGGTTTGCAGTTTTTCCACCTTGCGTTCAAGTTCTTTAATTTCTTTGTTCTTTACGTTCGGTGGGATTGAAGTCTTTGCCGTATAGTCATTTATCCACCGATAAATAGTGGAGCGAGGAATACAAGTTTCTTTTGAAATGTTGATAACACTTTCTTTGTTTTTATATCGCGTAATGATTTGCGATCTAACTTCTTCTGTGTAGTGCATATCCCTAAAATCTCCTTAATGATAAATTATTAATAAAATTATATCATAGCAATGCATTTTTTAAGTTGCTTAGATTTAAGGAATAGCTTGTTTTATTTAGCAAAGTATGTTATAATATGAGTGAAAAGGTTGAAAAAAGCAAAAGAGGATAATAAAATGTCGGACAGATTACTAAAATACATCCCTAAAACGCTTCAGGAAGATTTTGTTGAAAATAGAGTAGTCCCTTTTGTTGGTGCAGGATTCTCCAAGAATGCTATAGCACCAGCGGGAACAACGATATTGGATTGGGATGGTTTAGGGCGAGCAGTGGCTTCATATATCCCTAATTATGATTATACAAATGCTATTGATGCGTTATCATTGTTTGAAACTGAGTTTTCACGCACAAAGTTAATTGAGATCATAGCAAAAGAACTAAAAATATACTCTATGAAACCCGGAAAAGCACATCGGGCTTTTTGTGCGTTAAATTTTGAAGCTATTTGTACAACTAATTTTGACTTTTTGATCGAGCAGGCATTGACTGAAAGCGCTACGCCTTTTTCAACCATTGTTTCCGAGGATCGTCTTCCAATTAACATCCAAGAAAAAACAAAAGTAATAAAAATGCATGGCGATTTTAATCATCCTGAACATATGGTAATTACAGAGGATGATTATGATTGCTTTTTGGATAAAAACAAGATTTTGGCTACCTATATATCAAACATGTTTATTACAAAAACACTTCTTCTCGTTGGATATAGTTTAGACGATTATGATATTCGAACATTGTGGAAGATGATAGGAAGTAGACTGGGTAAACTTCATAGCCCTGCATATGTAGTATTAGTAGGGGCGAATTCGCTTGAAATTTCTAAATTTGAAAGAAGAAATATAAAAGTAATAAATTTGCCCGGCGATAAGAAAAATTATAGCATAATTTTAGAAGAGTTTTTCACTGAAATAAAGTCATTAATTGATCGTGAAGCACCAGAAAAAATAGTTCTTACAAATGAAAAAGCGAACGAAGAATTTAAGATGCCTTCGGATGATAGTAAATTGTGCTTCATTTCTGCTCCCTATAGTCGCATTTCTCGGTTGAAAGATATTTTATATCCCATTCTTATAAAGAGCAATATTACTCCCGTAACCTTAGATGAAGTAATCATGCGTGGTAACCTCTGGACAAGAAAAGCAGATTTGTTAATTAATAAATCGTTTATGTCTATTGTTGATATTTCAGATAACAATGCAAATGTTTTGTGGGAGTATGGTCATCTGACGGCGAAAGGTAAAGAGGTCGTTTTAATTAGGGATAAAGATACTGAGAATAATGTGCCAATCAATATTTCGATGGCTCCATATTTTGAATACAGTTTAACAGGCGATAATGAAGATTTTATAGAGGCATTAGAAGGTGTTATTCAAAAAATTGCAATTTCACAAAACAAGCTGAAAAACCAAGAAGAGCATTTTAGATTGTTACAAAAAGGAGAATATAATGCCGCTGTGATAAGTGTATTTCGTTTTTTGGAGATTACCCTTGCTAACAAATTTGGAGCAAATAATTCTCATTCCACATTAACACTTTTAAGATTATTAAACACTAATACACAAGAAGATAGAGAAAATCTTCAAAGAGCAAGAGAATATTTGAGTATTCGTAATAAAATAGTGCATACGGATACGAAAATCAGAAAAAGGGAGGCTGTTGAAATAGTTGAGTGCATAGCTTCCTTGTGTAGGGCAATCAATAATAACAGAATAATAATGTTGTAATAAGTTCTTGATTTTGATTGTCTAAGGAAAGAAAAAACTTTAATCACGCGACAGTTCAAACCCAAACAAAAAAAGGCGAAAATATCTTTTTTATCGCCCCTTCACATCAAAGGGCGATAAAAAGATATCGCCGCAAAAAAGCCTTGATTTATCAAGGCTTTTTTTGCTTTTTCCGGGTGAAATTTTTCAGTTCGATTTTGTAGATGAAAAATGGGTGTTTTCCGATACTGAAAGGATTTGAACTCCAGTGAGAACAATAATGGCCCTCAACACACGGCACAGAGAAAGAAAAGCTCTGTGCTTTTTTATGCCAAAAGAAAGGAAATATAATGAAGCCTACAACGAAGTTACCTTAAATGAAATTAGTAGAGTATACCCTTTTGATTTACGATTTTCGTTTATATTCCGTCGGCGTGATTCCCTCCGCCTTTTTAAACTCAATATTAAAAGCCCGTAAAGAATTAAATCCACACTCACTCGCGATTTCAGTTATGGTTTTTGTTTCATTTAATAAAAGTTGCTTGGCTAAGATAATACGAAGTGTATTTACGTATTTTCGAAATGAAATTCCGATGGCACTCTTGAATTTCTTCGATATATAAGCATAATCGTATCCTATTGCGGAGGCAGCATCTTCTAATAAGCAAGAGCT
>JAZNND010000044.1:0-14306 GCA_045580085.1 Eubacteriales bacterium | reverse complement strand
CATCCCATATTGTCGTGAACGGGTTGGGAACGGTCGAAGTGTTTTTCTGCCGTGTTTTCGCACAGTAGCTGCTTGTCCGCCTCGGCAAGCACACTCCAGAACGGAAAATATGTTTCGTAGAATTTTTCAAGTGGCATGGCTTCGACTCCTTTCAAATGACTTTTTTGTATTGTACCATATTTTTATGAATTTTTCAATCGTTTAATAGCAAAAAAGAGCAGACCTTTATAGCCGACTCTTCGTAAAAAGCTATTCATTACATCACCACCGTCTCCTCGCTGCCGTTTGTGAAGGTAAACACAAGCCGTCCATCCTCAATTAAGGCTTCTCGGTTTTCAATGAGAAAACTCAATGCCGTCCTTGTATATTCCTTGAGAGCATCCTCGGTCAAGTGGGGCGTGGTGCATTTCTCCTCACCCTTGAACTTATGGTTGCATTGCCATATCACCCGGCGGTACGAATCACCTCCGAGTGCTTGTATATATCACTCTAAACGGCGCAAAAGTCAAGAGGTATTTTGAAAAATTATCTTCCGATCCCCTTATTTTTTCTTAATGGAGCATATTTCCCCTTGATTTGGATAGAATTATAAGGGAATATTCCCTTGAGGCATTGACAATTCCCTTAATTTGTGCTATAATTTAAGGGAAATGTTTGGAGGTGAGATTATGAGAACCTTTAATTATACGAAAATTAGCGAAAACAAATGGGATTCCGAGCTGCTCGGCTTGATTGCCGCGATTTATAAGGAAGCCGGAAAACAAGAATTATATTTAAAGCAACGCCCCGAGGAGCTTGAAAAGCTTGTTGAGATTGCAAAGGTACAAAGCACCGAGGCATCCAATGCCATTGAGGGCATCGTGACCACGAGCACTCGTATCCGTCAGTTGATGGGAGAGAAGACCACACCGAGAAATCGCGACGAGCAGGAGATTGCCGGATACCGCGACGCGCTGAATATCATTCATGAGAGCTTTGATGCCATCCCCTTGACACCGAACTATATTCTTCAGCTTCACAAAATCCTTTATAGCCATATGAACAACCCGATGGCGGGAAGAACCAAGAGCGTTCAGAATTATATTAGCGCAACCTATCCCGACGGTCATACCGAAACACTCTTTACGCCCCTCGATCCCTTCGAAACACCGGAGGCACTTGAAGCCATTTGTAACGAATATAACCGTGTGATCGGAAATATGGAGCTTGAGCCTCTGATCGCCATTCCTACCTTTATACACGATTTTTTGTGCATCCATCCGTTCAATGATGGCAACGGCAGAATGAGCCGTTTGCTCACCACGCTCCTCCTTTACCGAAACGGATTCTACGTTGGAAAGTATATCTCTTTGGAAGCCAAGATCGCAAAGAACAAAGACCTGTACTACGATGCCTTGGGTCAATCCCAGCAAGGTTGGCACGAGGGAGAAGCGGATGCCGTGCCGTTCATCAAATATATTCTCGGAACGCTCCTTGCAGCATACAGGGATTTTGAAGATCGCTTTGCCTTAGTAGAAACCAAGCTTTCTTCTCTTGAAATGGTGAGACGCGCCACGATGAATAAGATCGGTCGCTTCAAAAAGCAGGACATTATGGAGCTTTGTCCATCGCTGAGTATCAGCTCGGTGGAGGGTGCACTCCGCAAGCTCGTAGCCGAAGGAGAACTGAAGCGAGAGGGCAACGGAAAGAATACCTGCTACTATCGGCTCAAATGATAAATGCCCTTGAAATATGCGTATTCCCTTAAAATATGGCTTGTGTTAAGGGAATAAATGCAACTTTTAGAGCTACCGAAAAACGAACAAAAATGCTCGTTTTTCTGCCCCCTGCAAATATTTCAAAGAAAATTTCCTCATTTCACGCCGCCCGAGGCGTAAAATGAGGCGGGCTAGCTCTTAATGAGCTAGCCCCTTTTCATGTTCAATTTTCTATGCGGTCGTTCCTCGTTATAAAAGTGAATATATTCTCTCATTACCACATCCAATTCTTGCGGATTTTCATAAAGGTGATGATAGATCGCCTCTTTTTTCAAAGTGTGAAAAAATGATTCGCACACCGAGTTGTCATACGGAGTGCTCGGCGTAGAAAAGGATTGCGTAATATGTAGCTCCCGTAATCGTTTGCGAAAGGCATATGCGGTATATTGCACGCCCTGGTCGCTGTGGAACATCAGCCCATTCGGCTTTCCTCGGGAGTTGTATGCATCATCAAATGTTTTCATTACGAGTGTTGTATCAATAAGATCGGAAATACCATAGGAAAGCAAACTACGGGAACATAGATCTAATATGACACATATGAAATAATACGTTTCTCCAACCTTTGCGTAGGTAATATCGCTTACCCACACCAAATTCGGCTGCATTTGATCAAACTGCCGTCCTAAACGATTTTTAAAAACTGCCCGCGGAATTGGCTTTTTGTGCTCTTCACTTTTCTCTAAATCTCCCGCGCGACTTTTCCAGAGAAGAGATAAGAGAGAAGAGAGAAAAGAAAAGGTAGCTTTTATCCCTTTGGTCGAAAAGCATTGATTTTTAGTTAAAATGTGATATAATACCCGCGGGCGGCAAAGCCGCCAAAGTCGCACTTTGTGCGACGACTCGCGCGAAGCGCGTGTGCGGACACCATCGAAAATATGCCGCTTGCGCAGAGCGCAAGACAGAAGCTATGCTTCCGTGAACAAAATCGAAGATTTTGCGGCATGTTTATGATATAATGTATGCAGAAAGCCTTGCGATGCAAGCCTTTGTGCTACGCACCACCGCACCTTATGCGGCTGCATAATTGAATCAAGTCGTAAAAATGCCCTTGCAAGCAAGCATTTTTACTTGTGATATAATACCCGCAGGCGGCAAAGCCGCAGTGGCAGATCAGCTTGCCGCCCTTTTGTTAAACCCTCGGACTGTGTTGCGGCATGAGTCTCGCATAAAGCGGTGAGAAGAAATGCCCACCGCTTTTGAAATGTAGTGATTATTTAAATAAATCGTATTGAATTTTATCCTTGAAAGTGATATACTGAATCCAATCATGCATGGTGGAGGAATCTTTATGGCAAATCTTTTTCATTCTGAATTTAAAAGAAAATTTTCGGTCTCAATGTATAAAAATCTCAAAATCAAACTTGGCGAAATGTCATTTTTCAAAGATTTTGTAAATGACACGCGCGGAGATCTTTACCCCGTGATACATAAAAGCCCTGATTGTGTGGAGTGCGTGGAAAACAATTGCTACGTAATAAAAGGCGGATCGGCAAAAAGACTATTTTGTCAGTTCTTTCCTTTTGCAAGCTATGAAATATCTTGCAGATCTGTCAACGGAGAGGTAGGCTTTTGCTTTCAGCTGCCAGACTCTGAAGCGAGAATTTTTTCGAATGGTGATCAAGTAAGGTATTCTTGCGCGGAGCACTTGGAAACATGTGATGTTCCCGAGTTCGTTGGGTCGAACTTTACGATGATCGTAACTTGCCGTCCCGGCGCATTCGATGTGTATTTTAAAAACAACGGAAAGCATGAATATCTGTGTACTTTTTATGAGGAATCGTTCAAGAACTCTAATCAATATTCTCAGTTTTCCAACAGTTATGTATTCTTGTTTGCTTCCGAGGGTGCCACGATAAGCGAGGTGCTTTCTTATATAGACAACGGGATTTCGATTGCCGATATTCGACCCATCAAGTATGAAAATGGCGAACCCATGCTTGAACACGGAAAAGTATATTTTACCGCCTCTGTCCGCATGCAAGAAGGATCCTTCCAAGGTGTGTTTTCATGGATTCCCGGCACTGCTGAATTTAACATGACAGGGGCTCTTTTTTACGACTCGGGCGATGACATGTGGAGAAATTACGTTGCGCCGGTCATACTGTATCATCGGTTTGAAAAACAATGGTATGTATGGGTAAGCTCTTTCGAGCACGAGCATGTTTTGGCACACGCTGCTTTTGACGGTGACCCAAGGTTTGGTGTAAATGTAGTAGATGTAAAAATTATGGAAAAGGCATCGGATACCTCCGATATAACCGCATTTGCGGGGTTCAAGGGGGATGAGGATCCCGATCTGATTTTTGATAAAGAAAACAACCGATGGTTGCTGGCTATTTGTCGGATCAACCCCAAAACCAAATCATACGTCTACGTATTCTTTGAGTCGAAGGATCCTTTTAATAATTACACGTATATCGGTTGCGGCAAGGATGGCGCGGAGACGGGTGGATCCTTTGTCAGAATAAACGGAGAGCTATTCTTTGCTTGCGGAAACGATTTCAAGGCAACCTCGGAATACCGTGTATACAGCAAAAACGGAATGCAAACAGCCACTTTTCATTATCCTGACGGCGGTTTTCGCGGTTGGGGAACGGTGGTACCGATCAAGCTTGGAAGTAGAACTCGTTATTTCTGGCTGACCTTTGATCGTCATGGTGGAAGCAACTATAATTGGAGCTATGGAAATTTGTATTGCTTTGAGGTTTAAATGATGTATCTGTTTCGGATGTACATGAAACCAACCTGAAAATCTCTTTGTTTTTAACTGCATTTTCGCCGTGGCATCTAAAGCACAGCGATTTTTCGCGCAAAGAGACTATGCCGAGTGACACGCGGCAACTATACAACGGCAATCGGCACGGATCGATACCCGAATGGTTGAACGAGCAGAAGCTCTGTTCAAATCGAACTATGCTTTAGGCATGCTAGAAATTGCGGAAGGAAAAGTGTGAAAGTGCCTGCTCACGGCAAGGCTGGCTTTATAGTCAAACGCAATAGACCTGAAAACGTATTTTCAAGTAGAGCATACTCTTTTGTAACAAAGCAATCGGAGAATCAATCCATGAAGAATCTTATCATAGGGCAGGTTTTGGGCATCATTGCAACGATTTTAACATTTGCATCGTACCAATCCAACACGAAGAAAAAATTGCTGATCATTCAGAGTGCCGCAACAACATTCACATGTGTGAGTTTTCTTTTTTTGAATGCACTTACAGGTTTTGCTTTGAATATCGTATGTCTTTTGCGAAACTTTATCTTTTATTTTCAAAGTGAAAAATCAAAATTTCATGTTCCTACCGTAATTTTCTTAACTATTTTGATGATAGGCATCGGTGTGTTTTCGTGGCAAGGCTACCTATCATTGATCCCTATTCTTGCGCTTGCAGCAAATACGGTATTCATGTCTCTTGGAAAACCGCAGGTATTAAGAGGAAGTGTTTTAGTTACATCAAGTATGCTGGCTGTTTATAATATTCTTGTGTTTTCGATGGGTGGAATTGCAAACGAAGTAATCTCAATCGTGTCATCCGCGATAGGGCTTGTTCGCTTCAAAAAATACAAATCAGGGGAATCACATTGATCATAAGCATGTAGAAGGGTGAATAATCGTTGTAAAAAATGGCATTTATAAAGGCGGCGCGGCAAAAACGGGCTAGCTCATTAAGAGCTAGCCCGTTTTTTGTTACATATGGAATGATGCGATTGCTTGAAATTAATCAGCCAACACCCAAATCTTGTTGTGCAAAATCTCGGTTACAAGGTCAACAATCCAAGCAATGGCGTTTCCGACACCGGTGAAGAGCACCAAAAGACCGATAACGAGCGTGGTGATGTTCTTGGTTTCGGTGTAACGAACGATGCGGTAGATACCGCCGATGATTGCGCCAAGGATGAGTTGAAGAAGGATCTTCACGATCTTGGGCAGTCCTTCGTATGTTTTGGTCATAAGATAAGCTCCTTTCCATAAGCTGTTTCCATTATATCTTTTTTTCATACAAAAAGCAACACTTTTTTTGAAAAAACACGAGAAAAAAGATGGAAAATATAAAAAACAAAAAACTTTGCACGGAATCGTTTTGTTATTATGTAAATTAGGCGTGATGTTGGTGAAACGAAGGAGAAAAGACTTGACTTTTCGGCAAAATTTGATATAATGTTTAGTAGTTTTTTAGACAGTAGAAAGGGATTTTCATGAGCAGTGAGAAAAAGGAGATCGTGTTCACGGTCGGTGCCTTATGGGATGTATTAAAATCGGCTATTCTTTGGATGCTTGCGGCGATGATTTTGGTTGGAGGCGGCTCGCTCATTTATTCGATTACAACTTATCAGCCTGTATATACCACAACCGTTTCCTTTTATTTGGTTAATACGGAATACCAAGAAAATGCCGATAATGCAGGTCAGCAATACAATAACCTGCTTTTGGCACATGCGGCGGCAGCGGATTGCGTGTATATGCTTACGCTTGAAGAGGTGGAAAACGGTGCGCGTTTGCTCAGCGGCATATCCGATACAGAACCGGTTGAGATTGAAGTTGATATGCCGATCAGCAAGGAGTCTTGCATCATATCGATCCATACAACGGCATCCACGCCCGAGATCGCTTATGCTATGGCGAACGGTATTTTTGAATGCGGTAAGGTGCTGGTCAAAGAAGCTTCCGCGCTTGATATGAACATCATAAGCCACGGCGAGATTGCAAGTGCGCCTTCGAATTCGCGCATTTCTCTTTACGTATATATTTCCTTCCTATTAAGTGCGGTTGCCGTTTATGCGGTTTTCCTGGTTCTTTTTGCTTTGAACCGTAAGATTTCAAGCGTCGAGGATGCGGAAAACGTGCTAGGTGTCAGCGTGCTTGGTGTGCTTCCCAATCGAGAACATGTCGAAGGAAAGCGTTATGGCAAGTATTATGGAAAATACTACGGAAAATACTACGGAAAATATTACGGGAATGACCGTGCGGAATGAATATATAAGGATATAAGAAATGCCAACAGTAATTTTAAAAGCAGAAGAGACGGTCGATAATTATTATATGCGCGAGGCGTATAATACGATCCGCACCAACTTTTTGTTCAGCGGTTGTGAGATCAAAACAGTGGTCTTTACCAGCTGTCACATGAATGAAGGAAAATCTACCGTTTCCGCCGTACTCGCGCAAAGTCTTGCGGAAACGGGGAAGCGTGTTTTGCTGATAGATGCCGATTTGAGAAAATCCGTATTCGCCTCTCGCATCGAAGGGCAAGTGGAAAAAGGTCTCAGCCTTTTTCTGTCGGGGCAGGCGGAACGGGATGAGGTTTTGTGCCAAACGCAAATTGTTAACTTGGATATTATTTTGGCGGGAAAAGTGCCACCGAACCCCGTGGAGCTTCTCAATTCGGATCGTATGAAAACGCTGATCATGCAAGCGAGGGAAGCATATGATTACGTTTTGATCGATACCCCTCCTCTTGGTATGGTCATAGACAGCGCGGTGATTGCCGATTATTGCGACGGCGCGGTTATGGTGTTGGATGGAGGCAATGTGCAAGCGAGAGAGGCACAGCATGTTAAGCAGCAACTTGAAAAAAGCGGTTGCCGTTTGCTTGGTGTTGTTCTCAACCATACCGAGGCGCAACACGGATTTTTTGCCCGTTTGTCAAAAAAATTGAAATCTTTTTGTAAGAAAAAGTAATAAACCGATAAAAAAATAAAGAATAAAATCCACTCTATGACTTTTGGTTGGGGGTGGCTTGGCTATTAGAACCATGATGCGGAATAGAAAGGAATATATGTATGCAAGACCAAGAAAGAAAGATTCGACATTACATTAAGCTTCTTGACAGTGCGCGTTTTAGCGATGAAAGAGTGCTTGAGAATATTACCTATTGCCGTAGCGGATATAAAAGCGGTCATACGCCTCCGCCTCTTTCTTCGTTTGAACCGTATACACTCGGAACGGATTGGGGATACGGCAATGATTCTCACGCTTGGTTTCATTTCCCTTACCGTAAGCCGGAGGATATGAAGGGAAAAACCGTAGAGCTTGGCATTACTTATTATGGTGGATGGGATTCGATCAATCCCCAGTATATGCTCTATATAGACGGCAAGCTCTGCCAAGGAATCGATACCAATCATCCGACTTATTGTATGAAGGATGAGAGAGATCACGATATTTACGTTTATGCTTATACGGGACCGCGAATCCCTTCGGCTACCTTCCGCCCTTTCGTGCGTGTTTTGCATGAGGATGTGGAGACGCTTTATTACGATGTTGCCGTTCCCGCAGAAATGCTTTCGTATTTGCCGCAATATTCTGCCGAATATGCAAATCTTCTTTTACATCTTGACCGTGCGCTTTCTATGCCGGATTGGTTTGATATGGGAAGCGAATCGTTCCATGCATCGGTTGCTCGTGCGCATGCCTATATGCAAGAAGAGTTTTATGGGAAGTATTGCAAAGAGCAGGATATGACTACGGTTTGCATCGGTCATAGCCATATCGACTGCGCATGGAGATGGACGCTTGCGCAAACGCGTGAGAAGGTGCAGAGAACCTTTTCTACGGTATTGGATTTGATGCGCCGATATCCCGAATACCGTTTTATGTCCTCGCAAGCATTGCTCTATAAGTATATGAAAGAAGAGTGCCCCGATCTTTATGCCGAGATTGCAGAACGCATTCGCGAAGGCAGATGGGAATGTGAGGGTGCTATGTGGGTGGAAGCGGACTGCAATCTCGCTTCCGGAGAAAGCCTTGTCAGGCAGATTCTTTACGGCAAACGCTTTTTTAAGAAAGAATTCGGTGTTGAAAACCGCGTTCTTTGGCTGCCCGATGTGTTCGGCTATTCTGCCGCTTTGCCGCAGATCCTTCGTAAATGCGGCGTGGATTGGTTTGTGACCTCCAAGATCAGTTGGAATGATACCAATCAAATGCCGAACGATACCTTCTCTTGGCAAGGCATCGACGGCACACGTATCAACACGTATTTCTTGACCGCGCAGAATAAAACGCCAAACGGTCCTGTTCGTTATGCCACTTACAACGGCAATCCCACCGTGCCCGAAATCGCGGGTACTTGGGATCGCTATCAGAATAAAAACTTAAATAACGAGGTGCTTCACACCTTCGGTTGGGGAGACGGTGGCGGCGGTCCCACCAAGAATATGCTGGAACATATCCGCCGTGAAGCGGCAGGTATTCCCGGCGCACCGAACGTGCGCCTCGCTTTTGCGGGGGATTTTCTTTCCCGTCTTGAGAAAAAGATCGAGGATAATCCTTTGCTTCCCACATGGCGCGGAGAGCTTTATTTGGAATATCATCGCGGCACTTATACCACGCTTGCCAAAAACAAAAGAAATAATCGCAAGAGCGAATTTTTGTATGAAAACGCCGAGTTTTTCTCGACGCTCGCTAAACGGCTCGTTTCTTTGCCGTATCCGAAGACTTCGCTCAGTGAGGGTTGGGAAACCGTTTTAACCAATCAGTTCCACGATATCATTCCCGGTTCGTCCATTCGCGAGGTTTACGAGGATAGCGACAGAGATTACGCCACCGTCTTTTCCGTCGGAGAGGGAATTGCGGAGGGAGCGAAGCAAGCCATTGCTGCTCGGGTTGCGGAAGAAGAAGGCTATGTTATTTTCAATCCGCACACCGTTACGGATCATGGCTATGTGAAGATCGACGGTAAGTGCGCGCGCGTCGAAGGAATCGCGCAAAAGGGATATACGTGTGTAAAAGCACCCATGACGGAAAATCATGTTAAGATCGAAGGCAAGCTCGTTCAAACCGATGTTCTTTCTATTCTCTTTGATGACGCATGGCAGATCGTTTCAATTTTTGATAAGACGGCGGGAAGAGAGCTCTTGACGAAGGGCACTGTCGGTAACGAATTGCGCATTTATGCCGATTATCCCGATAAATATGACGCGTGGGAGTGGCAGGCGTATTCCAATAAGGATCACCGCGTTTTAAACGAGGTTACGGAAGCGACTGTGGTAGAGGACGGCGCACGCCGCGGTATTCGCATCGTTCGCCCTTATCGCCGTTCTTCCGTCACGCAAACGATATGGTTTTATGATGGAGAAAAACGTATTGATTTCGATACCGTAGCGGATTGGCACGAAAAGCACCATATGCTCAAAACCGCCTTTGCGGTAGATATCAATGCCGATAAAGCCACTTACGATGTGCAATTCGGATCGTTGGAACGTCCCACACATTTCAATACTTCGTGGGATCGTGCGAAGTTTGAGGTTTGTGCGCACAAATATGCTGATCTCTCGGATGGCGGTTACGGTGTTTCTCTCATCAATGATTGCAAATACGGATACGATATCCATGACGGCATCATGCAGCTTTCTTTGTTGCGTTGCCCTGCCGATCCTTACGAGGAGGCGGACGAAGGAGAGATGCGCTGTACTTACGCACTTTTGCTTCATGAAGGCGATGTAAAAGTTGCTGACACGGTTGCCGTGGCATATGAATTAAACAATCCTATGCAAGCGGTAAAGGCTTGCGGAGAAAAAAGCGTATTGCCTGCTTCCTATTCTTTTTTCACGGTCAGCGATCGCCGCATCGTTTGCGAAACGGTCAAGGAGGAAGAGGATGGAGACGGTACGGTCCTTCGCCTTTATGAATCGAAAAACAAAAAAGGAAGCGTTACTCTTACCTTTGCCGAAGGCATTCGGGAGTGCTTCTTATGCGATATGATGGAAAATGAGATAGAAAAGCTTTCCGTCCGAAACGGTCAGGTTGAGCTTTTGTTCGGCGGGTTTGAAATTTTGACGCTGAAAGTGCGTTGAATCGCAGTAAACGCTGTTCTGCCCGAAAAGTGCAGAGCAAGGAAGGAATCGACAAACCATGAAAGAGAAAGAAGTGTATCTTGAAAAACTGCCTTTTTGGGAATATTTGAAGGATACGGAAAAGCAGTTGTTACGCGACCGTTCCGTGTTTGAGCGTCATCCCAAGGGCAGTATCGTGCACAGTTTTTCCAGTGAGTGCCTTGGCCCGTCGCTGGTGCTTTCCGGGGAACTTCGCACTTATATCCTTTCGGAGGAAGGAAGAGAAATCACGCTTTTCCACTTGTACGAGGGTGATACATCCATTCTTACGGCTTCTTGCATCATTCATCAGATTACGTTCGATACCGAGACCGTAGCGGAAAAGGATGTTGAGCTTTTGGTGATTCCTTCCAATGTATATTCTCAGCTTACTACGGATAATATTTATGTGAGATGCTTTACTTACGAGCTGACCACAGCGCGCTTTTCGGCGGTGATGTGGACCATGCAGCAGATTCTTTTTAAGGGCTTTGACAGCCGTCTTGCCGCATTTTTGGTCAGCGAATACGAGCGAACGAGTTCTTTGGATATCACGCTCACGCACGATCAAATCGCAAAACGCATCAGCTCCGCGCGCGAAGTTGTTGCCAGAATGCTCAAACGCTTTGTGGTGGAGGGGCTCGTGCATGTGAAGAGAGGGAATATTCATATCATTGATATCTCTTCGCTCCGCCGAATGATGTAAATTATATTTTGGAATAACCATGGAGAAAAGTAATGTCTAACAAACTTGTCAAAAAAGGAAAACCTTATTTCAGATTTTTAAAGAATATCATGCGTGTTCGCTATAAACCTACGCGCTTCGTTTATCTTGGAGAGCAATTTCCGGATGGTTCTCTGGTTTTGAGCAACCATGAGGGCACGGATGCACCCATGGCACTCGAAATGTACTTGGATCGGAATTTTCGTCTTTGGGGCGCGCATGAGATGAATTCGGGATTAAAACTTCTTTATTCCTATCAAACGCGCGTGTATTATCATGAGAAAAAGCATTGGAATATCCATTTGGCGAGACTTTTTTGCTTGATTGCCAGCCCTTTAACCAATCTTTTTTACAGTGGACTTGATTTGATCTCCACCTATCGCGACGTTCGCGTTGTCAAAACACTGAAGGAAAGTTTACAAACCGTCGAAGACGGGAAAAGCGTGGTCGTTTTTCCCGAAATTTCCGAAAACGGTTATTTGCCGGAGCTTGAGGGATTCCATGAGGGGTTTGCCGTGTTTGCGGAGTTCTGCATGAAGAGACGGAATTTGGACCTTCCCATTGTTGTCAGCTATTATCAAAAAACAAAAAATACATATATTTTCGATAAACCCGTTTTCTATTCGGAGCTTGTCCGTACATACGGCACGCGTGAGGCTATTGTGGAACACCTGCTTGCACGCTGTAACGAACTCGGTAAAATTGATGCCGATGCCCCCACCTCGCCCGTGGCGGAGCAGCAAGAAACGGAACAGAAAGTGGTTTAAATTAAGAAAGAGGTTGCTCCATAGCGTGTAGCAACCTCTTTTTGTTATTTTGTCAGCTTATTGATCATGTCGATAAAAAGCGCGTCGCGCTTGATGTGATATACGTATTTGATGAAATGGCGCGTTTCGTTTTGCGCATACTGTTTGTCATATTCCGGAATGGGGCTGGGTAAAAGCCTTTCGGACATAAAGCATTCGTCTTTGTTCAAAAGCCATGCCACTGCAGTGACATCCCATATTACCTTGGACCAAGGTCTTCCTTTGGCAAAGCTGTCCATGTATGAGCAGGTGTTTTGGTAAAGATAGTCACAGAGTGCGTTTTTTTCGCCCATCCAAGCGGCAAGCTCGGGAGCACTCGTGTGGAATTTGTCAACAACACCTGCGCAAGGAAGCTGAACCAACGGCACACCGCATCCGAAGATCACGCGTGCCGCAGCAATGTCTTGCACCATGTTGAATTCCGATGCGCCGTTAGGCATGTGCACAGCGTTGCCGCCCAACCATATCACCACGCAGTTTTCTTTCATGGCAGGGTTCATTAAAATGGCAGACGCCACATTTGTGATCGCGCCGATGGCAACGATGTAAAGCGGATTTTTGGGCGTGTAGGAATCGGCAAGCTTTGCCATGAAGGAAGCGGCTTCGGAAGGCGTGGGCGTTTCTTCGTCTTTTAGATATTCGCAGGATCCTTTGTAAACAATGTTTGACAAATCGGTGCGATTTAAAAGTGAGAGAAGCTTAAAAATCTCATCGTAGCTCTTTTCCATGCCATCTTTGGCGGAAAGGGAACGACTGTTGTGAAAGGGTGCCGCCGCAATGCCTTTCACGCAGATTTTTTCGGGGGAGAGAAGCATGTACGCAATGGCAAATTGATCGTCGATTTCGTTGTAGGCATCGGTGTCGAGTATCACATCTGCCATGTCGATGGGCGGCGTGAGATTTTTGAAATACTGTTCTTGAGTCATAACGAGCCTCCTTTTTTCTTCATTATACTTGAAAGTGCTTTTCGATTCTATAACAGAATCGTTTGTTTTTTATATTTTTTGGCTTTTGATTGACTTCGTATTCGCGTTGTGCTATACTGTGAAAAAAGCGAAAGGAACACAAGATCTCTCTTGTTTGCATGCTTATCAATGAATATCCGACTGATCTCAATCTGGAAGGCGAATAAAGCCCCGGGAACCTATGTTCCATTTCATAATCATAAATATCATGAATTGGTTTATTATCCTTTTGGAAAGGGAACAACCGCTATCGGGGACACAAACTATTCTTTCTCGGCGCATAGCTTGGCGATCATTCCGCCTTTTGCCTTGCATGACGAACGGCACGACGAGAACGGATGTGTGATCTGCCTTGTTTTTGATGGCGATATGGAACTCGAAAAAGGAATCAAAAAGGATGCTATCGGTCGAGTGCAGGCACTTTTGGAAAGCATTCTGAGTGAGGCACAGGAGCAAAAATACGGGTATGAGGATATGATTCGTGCCCATCTTTGCGAGCTTGCCGTGCACCTTTTGCGCGAGGAACAAAAAAAGGGATGCGAAGAAAAGGATTTTGGGTATATCATTAATTATATGAAGGAAAACTACCATGAAAAAATGGTGCTCGGTGATTGCGCCGCCTACCTGCATCTCAGCTATGATTACTTTCATCATCGCTTTAAGCAGATCACAGGCTTTTCTCCCAGACGCTTTTTGCTTCTTTGCCGCCTTCATGCCGCCGAACGCCTTTTGACAGAGGAGGACATTGACTGCACCGAAATTGCTTATCGGTGCGGTTTTTCCACATCCGCGCAGTTTTCCGCGCTTTTTAAAAGAGAATACGGGAAAACGCCTTTGCAATACCGTAAAACCAAGATGAAAAAATAGAAGGGGAAAATATTCGTCCTTCTTTTTCCGAAAAAGTCCGAAAAAGTTTGCGAAAAGAGTTGACAATTGCCTTTTTCTGTGCTATAATACTCATGTTTTATTGGGGTATCGCCAAGCGGTAAGGCACAGGACTTTGACTCCTGCATTCGCTGGTCCGAATCCAGCTACCCCAGCCAAAAAATTCGACAAGTTTCGACTTGTCGAATTTTTTTATCCATTGCGAAAGCAATGATATATCATCACGCTTTAGCGTGTATCTCATCCGCCTTGACGAGCATATCTCGTCAAAGCGAGTATATCATCAGCCGCAGGCTGTATCCTCTTTCGCAATGATGATATACAATGCTCCGCATTGATGATATGCAATTCCTAC
>JAZNND010000043.1:0-53163 GCA_045580085.1 Eubacteriales bacterium | reverse complement strand
GTTTTAGGGCTGACTCTTGAGAGATTGCGCCCCTTGGGGTAAAATTCTCTCAAGAGTCCGTTGCTGTTCTCGTTCGTGCCTTTCTGCCAAGCGCAGTAAGGATCAGCAAAGTATACGTCACAATTAAGCCTCTTCTCAATTGTTTGCCAATTGGCAAACTCGGCGCCGCGGTCGCAGGTAATTGTCTTAACGAGTTCTCCCGGTATCTCCGAGAGCATGGAAATAATGGCAGCAGCCATAGTGTCAGCTTTTCTGTCCGGTATCTTCATCGCAAGATAAAGACGTGTTTTGCGTTCCGCAAGCGTTGCAAAGCAAGTCTTGCTTTTACCTTGTCCGCTAACAACCGTATCCGCTTCCCAATGTCCTGCTTCTTTGCGCTTGTATATGCTTTTGTCGCGTTTTCTAATGGATTTCCCGAGGTTGAATTTACCGCGTGTTTCCTTGCCCAAATGGCTTTTGCCTTTTCTGCGTAACACTTTTAGGTTGCCGTTCAGTAAGTACTTGTCATAGATCCATCGGTAGATGGTTCTAACCGAGGGCATCTTTTCAAACGGCGAAGGTGCGTTGGCAATCTGCTCCGGAGACCAAGTCGCAAGCAGTTTCTCTTCTATGTACGCAATCAGTTCCTGCGACCAAAACATTCCTCTGTGGCAATACGAACGGCGAAGGTTGCTTTTCTTTTGCGCTGTATGAGGGTAATATGCGGGGATTTCATACATATGAGTACAGTTCCGACGCAGCTCTCGCGATACAGAACTTACGTTTCGACCTAATAATTTCGCAATTTTTCTGTAACTGTACCCTTTTTTGTAATATTCCCGTAGACAACAGCGTTCTTCTATGGTATAATGATGGTAGCTCATATTGAATTCTCCTTCTGTTTAATGTTTGTGTGGTAACTTCATTATAACACAGGATTCAATATGAGTGTTTTTATTTTTAAAAGTGTTGCACTTAATAGTATAATTCACCTTCATCGAAAAGGGGCTAGCTCTTAATGAGCTAGCCCGTTCTTTATTCTTCTGCAGACATGTATTTGGTTAGAAATTGCTCGACGCGGTAGATGGGAACGGCGATGCCGAGGGTGCTTTGCTCGGTGCCTGCGTAATTGATGCCGACGAGCTCAAGAGATGTGTTGAACAGTGCGCCGCCGCTGGAGCCGCCGGAGATAGGAGCGTTATGGAAGAGGACGGGGAAGGTGACGTTTGAGAGGTATTCTTCCACGGAGAGGGATGTTTTCTCATAGTTTGTGACCGTGCCTACCGTGACGGCGTTTTTCTGACCGTTCGGAGAGCCGATGGCGATGACACTGTCTCCGATATCGGAGGCTTCGCCGAAGGTGACGGGGGTGAAGGAGATGCCTTTTGTGGCGCGAAAATGCAGGAGCGCGAGATCGTAGGCGGGATCAATGGCGGTTTTGCCGATGCTTTCATCTTTATAAAGCGTTGCGCTGTAGGTGTTACCGAGAGCATCTTCCACCGTGAGCGTTTGGCGCGCGGCGTTTTCGCGCAGCATGGCAACGTGGCAGTTGGTTAACACATAGCAGTCTTCTCCCGAAACCTTGATGATCACGCCCGAGCCTTGGAAAGAGGAGGAGGAGTGCCCCGTATAGCAGGTGTTGAGAACCGTGACTATGCTTGGCACAAGCTTCTTCACCGCCGCATTGGTTGCCGATGCGGTATCGGGAACAAACTTTGCGTAAAGCGTCAGATCGCTTTGCACGGCTTGCGCAAAGTCATAGCCGCGCGTTAAGCTTTCAGAGGTATACCATCCGGCAAAAATGCTACCGTTTTTTGTGGGGGATGCGGGAGGCGAGATGATGTCGCCTGCCATGACGGTGACAGAATGATATTCTTCGGAAGTCTCATTTTTGCCGAGTATAAAGCGAACGGTGCATTTTTGAAGTCGGTGCGGTTCGCCGATTGGAAGTTGGGGCTCTGTGTCAGACGTGCCTTCATAGAGAAGTAGGACAGAGGCACCGTTTTGATGGGTTTCTTGCGAGATCGGAATACGGTCGGTGAAGGACGCGCCGCTTTCGGTGCTCACTTCCGAGAGATATTCACCCGCATACAAGAGATCTCCTTTCGCGGAAAAGACGTTGAGACGCACGCTGTGGGAGAGAAGGGTGTAGTTGCAGGTGCTTTGGACGATCAGGAAATAGGCTGTGCCGTTTTCCTCCGTTTTTTCTTCGGAAAATTCGTAATCCACTGCCGTAAAGCAACCGTTGGGGATGGCGTAAACGGGTGCAGGTGCGGGTTCACTCGGTTCATCGGGTTCGCTCGGTTCATCGGGCTCGCTCGGTTCATCGGGTTCACTCGGTTCATCAGGCTCTTCCGATGGCGGAGGCGTTTCTGTGGGAATATCAATAGGCTCGGCGGGCTCGGAAACGCAGCCGAAGAGTGAAAGAATACAGAGCAACGCCAAGAGAAGGCATAAAGACCGTTTTATCATCAAAGGCTCCTTTCTTTTAGAGAGCTTTTTCTTTTATTATACAACAACCGTATGAAAAAAGCAAGAAAAAATTAAGGGGAAGGTATTCTAAGATAAAAGTGGGGGCTGTCACCTAAGCGACAGCCCCGAAAAAGGATTTATTGTGCGGTAGGAAGGGTGAAAGTGCCTGTGATGACATTGGTAGCGGTACCGAAATCGTCGTAGGCGACGATGGAAATGGTATAGCTTTCACCTTCCTCAAAGATATAATAGGTTGTGGTATCCGTTACGGTGCCGTTCGCATCCTTGGTTGTGAGCGTATAGGATGTGTGCAACACATATATAAACGGATCGGGATATCCCAAATCATACGGCATATGGAAGAGGAATTCGGAGCCGATACTGAGTTCGTTCACCAATGTTGCCTTAGGCGATGTGCCTGTGAGCTTGGTGGAAGCAAGCTTATCAAAGAGAGCTACCTTATTGCCTTGCGAGTCAACCACGGAGATCTTATAATACTTAATGTAGTTGGTCGCGCTTGCCTTCGGGATAGAGAGTTTCAAAGAGGTGTTCGAGATTTCCGATACGGTGACGGAATCGCCGCTTTCAAAGGCGGGTGCTTCGTAGCGCGGGTCGGTGGTATATCTCGGAACGGAGTCGTAAATGACATGCATACGGTCGTTCTGCGTGGGATTCGAGAAATAAGCGGTGCGCAAAACGTAAGGATTGGTGGCGATGGTGCCGAGGTCGTCGTTGCCGCCCTTGGAGAAGAGGATGTCGATGGAGCCGTCCTCTTGCACGTCGTAGTTCATATCCACGCATCTGATGCGCACGTTGCCGTTTACATCTACCTCAATGACAGCACCCTGCTTCATTTCATAGCTGTTGTAGCTGTAGCCCGAGCCGGAGACACCAAAGTTACAGTGGCTGCCGGGACCGAGAACGAGTTCAAGGAAGCCGTCTCTTTCGGTGATGGAGCTGCCGGATTGCATGGTGACATGGGTGTGACCGCTGAAGTAGATGACGTTGCCGTGCTTTGCAATGCATTCGGTGATGCAGTCGATCTGCGCAGAATGGGTAGACGGCATGTGCGAGGTTACAAAGATGGGCTTGTTAGGCTCTGCTTTTTCCATTGCGGTGAGCTGTTCGTCGAGCCATTTGATGGTCTCATTGTTCGCAAAGGTGTAATCAACCGCGAAGAAGGCGTAACCGCCAACATCTTGATAGCGGAAGCCCGTGGGCGCGCCCTCGGTGGGATCCATAAAGGTGCTCGTGGCATTTTCCATCACGGAATAGAAGCCTTCGGTGACGGTGGTGTCCGCGGGGATGGTGTAGGTCACACCGTTTTTGCCCGAGGTGAAGGTGACGGCGTTGGTGTTGGTCATATGCGGGCGTTCGTGGTTGCCGAGCGTCCAGATGAGGGGCACATTGTTGACATTGCCCTCTGCCGCATACTCTGCGAAGAAAGCAAGCTCTTTATAGCCGGCAAGGAATCCTGCGTCGGTTGCGTAGTCCGGACCGTTGAGTTTGTCGGTGATGTCGCCGGCAAAGAGAATGGCATCTACGTTATAGGTGTTCGAGAGGACCTTCATCATGTTTGCCATGCGGTTGCCTCTTGCCGCGTTGACCACGTGGACATCGGAGAGCGCACCGAAGGAGAATGCGATGTTGTTCGCATCAAAGCCGTATTCCTCGGCAACAGCCTTTGCCTTGGCGCGGGCGGTGTCGGAGTAGGTCTCACCGTCTACCGAAGAGAGAACGTCATAGATGTAATCGTAAATGTCCATGCCGAGGGTGGTAGTATGGCGGTGACCGTAATAATCAATGACATTCTTGTGAAGTGCAAACAGAGAGTTCTTAGCGGACTCGGACTCGGTCATGTCATAGTATTCCACGACAGTTTCGCCGCCTTCCGTTTGGAACACCGCAAAGCCGCGATAAAGCATATCGATGGTGAAGAGCTCGGCAGCGGAGGTAACGGAATAGGTGGTGGTATAGGCAAAGCGTGTTGCGCTTTCGTCGTCTGTCAGTGTCTTGAAGGAGGCACTTTGAGATTCCGTAAAGGCGGCACCCTTGATGCCTTCGGTGAGAGATACCTTGCCGTCTGCGCTCGCGGTAAGTGTCAGCGCGTCGGCGTGTTCGTTGTAGGTGACACCGTCATACGTGCCGATTGCCATGATCGCACCGTAATTGAGGAGGGTAATGCCTTGGTCTTGCATGCGCGCGAGGTTTGCTTTGTTGAGCGAGAAGATGGCGCGGATGCCGTAATCGCCGCTGACGCGGAAGGAGTGACCTTCAAAGGAAAGCAGATTTTTCTGCGCCGCTTCTACGGAGTAGAGCTCTTCGAGCACTGCGTTGTTGATGGCTGTTTGCAAAGCAAGCTTTGCGGTGTAGTATGCGTCGGTGTAGTTACCGTCTGCATCGAACGCGTTCTTTTCTATTGCGAATGCGACATGGTCTTCAATCAGCTTGATGAAAGCCGTCTCGGAAAGGGAAGCGATGCCGTTTGCGGCAATGCCATAGAAGCCGCAAAGGTCCGCAAAGTGGTTTTGGTCGATGGCGGTGGAAGAAAGGTCCGTATTATAAACGCGGACGGAGAAGGCGTTTTGTACCTTGGCACCGAGCACTCTCAAACGAGTGGAATCGGAGAGGGCGCCGCCGGTGTAGGTGGTATAGACCTTATTACGCGCGGTTGCGCTGCTGCTTCCGTACTTGGAGGGCATGAACTGCCAGGTGAAGCGATACTGTACGGCGGTGTAGCCCGAGGTTTCGTTGTAGGTGCCGGCACCGAGTCTTGAGACGGTTTGCTCTGTGACACCCCATGTCATATCACCGAGAGAGGCTTTTCCGATGGAGGTCTTGGCAGAGGTATCAGCTTCGATATAATAATAGGTTCTTCTGGTAGGATCGGTGAAGTAATGCGCGGTGTTGAAGAAGGTGTTGGAGCTCTTTTTTTCGTTGGAAGAGTTATAATAGATCACCTGTCCGAAGTGAGAGGAGATCAAGGGATCGTTCGAGCCGCTGTACTTGTGGTAAGCAAGCGTATTGTACTGCAAGGGACCGTAGTAGGTTGCGGAGGTCTCGTTGCTTTTGCCGCTGAAGCTTGTGTAGTTTGTGATGATGTAGCTTCCGTCCGCATCAATTTCAACGGTAGGTGCGGGGCGTACGATGTTGAAATCGGTGATCTGGAAGATCTCTTGTACGGTATAGGTCTTGCCGACGGTCGCGCCGAGGGTGTCCAAATTGAAATAGAACCCCGAGGCGACGTTGGCGGCACCTGCCGCAGATTGGCGGTAAGAGGTCAGTCTGCCGTTTTCCCACTTCCAAGCGAGGTGATCGGTGTTATCGTAAAGGGGGTAAGCGACGGGCTCAAGGTAAGCATCGTAGCCTTCTTTGCCGTAGAGATCTACAGGTGTCCATGCGGTGGGGGCTTCATCGGAAGCTGCCGCGCCGTACGCATCAAAGAGTGCCACAAGGCCTTCCTTCACGTAGAGGTCGATATAGGTGGTTTCACCGTCGGCGAGGGTAGCACCGATGGCGGCGGCAAGCTGGGTTTCAAAAGCGAGCTTTGCACTCTTATAACCGTCGGTCAGAACGCCCGACGCATTGTATTTTTCTCTGTAGAGAGGGATGGATGCCATTTGAGACGCGATCACGGCGATCGCCTCGTCTTTCATGGCAAGAAGCGCGGTGACATCTACTTCATAGAAGGCGCAAAGGTCAGCGAGGTGGTTGCGGTTCATTTCGGCTTCGGTGAAGGTCTTGTTATAGACACGTACCGAATAAACTTGGATGTTGCCCGCGTTGAGAATGGTCAGGGCGTTATTGTCGGGACAAGCATCCACGGGATCGGTGGTGGTGAACTGGAAGCCGCGCCCGGAATAGGAACCCGAATTGATGGAGCCCATACCGAACTGCCAGGACACCTTACCGTCGATGACGATGTTTTCTTCATCCGTCGAGGTTTCGTCCAGGGTACGCCATGCGGTCTGCTCCCAAACAGCAGAGGGATAGATACCTGCATAGGTTTGCTTGCCGCTGTTGAGTGCGGTTTTTACACCGTCTGCCATGTAGTAGTAAATACCCTTTTGCGCATAGTAATCGGTGTTGGTGTTGAAGTTACGGTAGTAGCCAAAGCTTCCGTTGTAGGTTTGAAGCTGAAGCAGATAGTTATGGATAAAGGTTACACCGGAGGGCGTGTGGCATTTCGGATAGAACAGATACGCCATACGGAAGCTTCCGTAGGTGGAAACCTGATCTTTTCTCGCAAGCCCTGCATCGCTGTAGTTGTTGAAGATCCAATCGCCGCTTTCATCTTTGACGTAGGAAGCGTTGGTACCGGTGGGGGAAGAGGTGAAGTTGAAGACTTCTTGCACCGTATAGGTGGGATAGACTTCGTCAGCGGCTTCCGCCATGGCATCGATGAGAGAGGAAAGCGTGAAATACGCGCCGGAGGCGGATTGGTACGCGCCGTCCTTAGCCGTCCAACTGCCCGTGAGGGCGTATGCGGTGGGGTTCAGATAGGAGTCGTAGCCTTCTTTACCATAGAGGTTAGCGGGCATCCAAGAGGTAACGGTGCCCATTTCCGAAACGGAAGAGTAGGCATTGAAGAGAGCAACGAGTCCGTCTTTTACATAGAGAAGCTCGTAAGTATCGGGGGCTTTGAATGCCGCTTTGGCGATCTTTACGGCGGAGGCAAGTTTCGTTTCAAAGTCTGCCTTTGCTGCCTGATAGGCGTCGGTTAAGGTTGTGCCGTCCGCTTTGTACTTTTCTTTATAAAGCGCGGTCGAAGCAAAACTGCCCGCAACGTAGGCGAGTTGCTCATCCGAGAAGGAGAGAAGCTCGGTGACATCCGCGCCGTAGTAGCCGCAAAGGTCGGCAAAGTGGTTGCGGTCTTTTTCCGCATCGCTTAAGTCGTGATTGTATACACGCAGAGCGAAAACATTGGCTTTTTTGCCACGCAAAACGGTCAGTGTATTGAAGACGGTAGAGGTGGCATCAGTGGTGGTGTCAAAGCTGTAGCCACTTTTGGTGATGGTAGTGGCACAAGGAAATTGCATGCTGACTTTATGTGCAAAGACGACATTTTCCTCGGTGGTAGATGCCGTATTCAGTGTACGGGAAACGGTTTGCTCCCAAACGGAAGACGGGTATGTACCCGCATAAACGGAGGTGCCGTTGTTGAGAACGGTCTTGACTCCATCGGCCATGTAATAATAAACGCCGCTTTGTCCGCCGTAATAAGCGTTGGTGAGGTTGGCGTTTGCTTTATAGCCGTAGGAAGATTTGGAGGTGTGCTGGATTTGAATGAGATAGTTGTGAATGAAGGTTTTATTTGCGGGCGTAGAGAGTTTTGTGTAGAAGAGATAGTTCATGCCCATGGAGCCGTAGGTGCTTCTGTAGCCGGAGGGATTTGAACCGAGAGAGGTGTAATTGTCGATGATGAGATCACCATTCTCGTCGGTGGAATAGGTCGCGCTGACACTCGGCGCGGAGATGACGCTCATGATCTCTTGTACAGAATAGTTGGGGTAGGTCTGATTCTGTGCCGTTGCCATGGCGCTGACAAGAGCGTCTAACGAAAGCGAAGAAGTGACAGCTGTAGTGGCGTAGCAGCCGTTTTTCGCCACCCAGCTTCCCGTAAAGGTGTAAGCCGAGGGGGCAAGATAGCTGTCATATCCCTTGATTCCATAATAATTAGCAGGAGTCCAAGAGGTGGGGGCGGTGCTTGATGCGGTAGACTCGTAAGCCGTAAAGAGGGCAACAAGTCCGTCTTTGACGTAAAGGTCGCGGTAGTCGCCAAGACCTGTGGTCTCTTCGGCTACTGCGTTGGTCTCGGTGGCAGAAACGGCAAGAGGAAATACCGTCAAAAGAGTTGCCAGCACGAGAAGAACAGATAAAAATCGTTTCATGGTGATGTCCTTTCTTTTTTTGGCTTACTTCAAGCCGTTTAAGAGATCGTCGATGCTCGTTTCGTTGTCCGTTTCATCACTGTCGTTGGAAGCGAGCAAAAGGTCAATGCTTAAAATGTCCTCCGTTTCCGGAAAAAGCGGTTTTGCCTCGGGAGATTCGTACATGAGATCGCTCCTTTCTTGAACAATAATTTTGTCTTTACATTTGACTGACGAATAATATCTCATTTTAAATTCTACCATAAATAAAAAACATAATCAAATACAAATAATCGAATAGGGGGTATAACAAAAAGGTTATAATGTGCGCTCGAATAAAAGGCGTGAAACCAAAGGGTGTTTGTCATGATTTATTTTTGCATCTCGAAATCTCTGCGATTTCATATGGATTTGACTTTTTCATCACATAAGAAAATGAAAAAATTGTCAATACAAAAAACAAACTTTCTGTTCTAAAACAAACTTATTTAAAAAGAAAATTTTTTTTATTGCTTTTTCACCGTTCGAAATCCTTTTTTTGGTATTTTTCGTGCAAGTATATAAAAATTCACCAAAAAATCACGCGGCAATTGATAAAAAAACAGAGGCTTGACGCAGTTGTTCATAGTCTTGTTATATTTCTGTGTTAGCATATAGAATTGTATGATGTGAAAATCTGCCCTTTTGGCGGCAGAGAGCATAAAGAAAGGAAAAAAGGCTATGATACGCGCGGAGCATTTAAGCAAACGCTACGGAACTCATTATGCGCTCGACGATGTGAGCTTTGAGATCGGGGAGGGCGAGGTTGTCGGTCTGCTCGGCCCCAACGGTGCGGGCAAGAGCACCACAATGAATATTTTAACCGGATTTTTGTCCGCGACGGCGGGCGAGGCATATATTGACGGGGTGAGCATCTTAGAAGATCCCGCCGCCGCCAAACGCAAAATCGGATATCTGCCCGAGCAACCGCCGCTTTATTTTGAAATGACGGTGCAGGAATACCTAAATTTTGTATACGATTTGAAGGGCTGTTCTTTTCCGAAAGAAGAGCATCTTGCCGAGGTGATGGACGTGGTCAAGATCACCGACGTTGCCCACAGGCTCATCGGCAATCTTTCGAAGGGCTACCGTCAGCGTGTCGGCATCGCTTCGGCACTGGTGGGAGATCCGCCCGTTTTGATTTTTGACGAGCCGACCGTCGGTCTTGATCCCAAACAGATCATTGAGGTCAGAAACCTGCTTCGTACGCTCGGCAAAAAGCATACGGTTATTCTTTCCACCCACATTCTCCCCGAGGTACAGGCGGTATGCGAGCGCATCATCGTCATCAGCCGCGGCAGAATCGTTGCCAATGAAAAGACGGAGGACATCACCCGTACGGTTGAGAAAGCCACTCGCTACCGCATCAAGCTGACGGGCGGCGCGCAAAGAGATATGTTTACGGCTTTGAGAGAGATTCCCACGGTGCGCCGTGCGGAAATGCTTCCCGAGCGTGACGGCGAAAGCTATGCGTATCTCGTGGAATCCAAGGACGGCGCGGACGTGCGCGGCGCGGTCTTTGCGCTTGCCGTGGAAAAGGGCTGGGTGCTTTACGGCATGGAGCGCGTGGGCATGGATTTGGAGGATGTTTTCCTTCGCCTTGTCGACCAAGCGGAAGAAAACGAAACAAAGTCGAAAAAGAACAGGAGATAAATAAAAGATGCTTGCAATCTATAAGCGCGAAATGCGCAGTTATTTTACCACTCCCATCGGATATGTTTTCTTGGGAATATTCCTTGCGGTGGCGGGCATCGTTTTTTGCTATACCACCTTCTATTCCATGACATCGGACGTTATACCTTATTTTTCGACCATGCTGATCTGTTTTGTGATCCTGCTCCCGCTTTTGACCATGAAGCTGTTCACGGATGAGAAAAAGCAGAGAACCGAACAGCTTCTTTTGACAGCTCCCGTCTCTCTTTTTGGGGTTGTGTTCGGTAAATTTTTGGCGGCGTATTCCGTTTTCGGCGGAGCAACGGTCTTTACCTCTCTTTATTTTCTTTTGCTTTCGGCATACGGCAACGTACAAGTGGCATTGCTTTTCGGCAATTTGCTTGCGCTTTTGCTGGTGGGCATGGCGTTTATCTCAATCGGAACCTTCGTTTCCGCCATCACCGAGAGCCAGCTTTCCGCCGCTGTCGTTACCATCGGCATTTTGGCAGCTTTTATGGCGGTGACCTATCTTTGCGATCTTCTGCCCGAAGCGTATACGCTCCGCTACGTGATCGAAACCTTTTCTTTGTTCTACCGTTTCCAAAACTTCTCAAACGGTATCTTTGATTTTGTGGCTCTCTTCTATTATCTTTCGATATCGGCACTCTTCCTTTTCCTTACGGTGCGCGTGTTTGACCGCCGCCGCTTCCACTGATGAGGTGAGCGATGAAGATACCGTCTTTTATGAAGAGTGCGCGCAAGGAAGAGCGCGGCGGCTTTGTGATTACGCTTGCCGTTGTCGCGCTGTTTCTCGCCTTGAACCTGATCCTTGTTTCGGTGGGTGGTTCGCTCGGCTTTTACATGAACATTGTGGATAAAAGCTATTACACCTTAAGCGGTGTGACGGATGAGTATTTTGAAGCCATTAACCCCGAGCATAAGAAGATCAATTTCTATTTCTGCCAAAGCGCGGACGAGCTTAATTCCAACTATACCTTTGGACGCATTCTCGATACGCTTTTGCAGTTTGACGCGCGGTACGATTATTTTACCGTGTCGCATTTGGATGTTTATTACGACTACACACTGCTTTCGGAATATGCCGAAAAGAACGAAACCCCGATCGACGCAAACTCCGTGATCATGCATTGCCCTGAGACGGGCGAGAGCATTGTTCGTTCGCTTTCTACCTTTTATATATATGACACCGAGGATTCCACCAATCAGGACATGGTGTTTAACGGGGAAGAGATCGTGGCTACCATGGTCTCGCGCGTGCTCCTTACGGAACGTCCGAAGGCGTATTTTACCACAGGGCACGGTGAGCTTTCCTCCACGGCGATGCAAAACCTCCTTTATTCGGCGGGTTACGATATTTTGACAGCCGACCTTTCGATGTATGAGATTGAGGAGGATTGCGAGCTGATTGTGATCTCGGCACCGAAATATGATTTTGAGGAATACGCTTCGGTCAACGCGAGAAGCGAGATTTCTCGCTTGCGCGAGTTCGTGTCGCGCGGCGGCACGGTTCTTGTGCTTCGCACGGCAACGAGCGAAGCCTTGCCGCGACTTGACGCGTTTCTTTCCTCCTACGGCATGACACCGGAAACGGGAACGCTGGTGCGGCATGAGGGCATGTCGATCGGCTCGAACAGCGCGGCGATTTTGTTGGAATATGCCGAAAATTCTCTTGGGATTGCCGAACGCGCCGAAAGCAAGACATCCGAGCGTGTGGTGTTCGGAAACTCGAGTGCTTTGACCTTAAAGGAGGGCGAGGGGTACCGCGTTTCGCCTTTGCTTCAAAGCTACGACGGCGCGATCCTTTACCGCGGCACGGAAGAGATCTCTCGCGGCAGTTATACCGTGATGGCGATGAGTGAGATCACGACCGCGGAAGGAGACACGGGCAGTGTGATCCTTGCCGGAAGTTCCGCTGTGGCGGACGAGACGATCCTTGATATGGGCAGTTTCGGCAATGAGGCACTGTTATACGCCACTCTTGAGCATACGGGCGGCATGAAAACGCCCATCGGTTGCGGCGTTGTGGTGCTCAATACCTATCCGCTTTCCAATTTGACCAAAAACACCTCGGATATCTTCTTTGGCGTGCTCGGCTTTGCGCTTCCGCTTTGCGTTGCCGCCTTGGGCTTCTTTATGATCAGACGCCGCAAGAGAAGATAATACCCATTTCCAAAGAGCAGAAACAGCGGAATTTCGGGCATCTTTGCCACGAACTTCCGCGAGAAAGGAATTCATCTGCATGAAAAAACTCAGGCTTCCCACGGGGAAAAGCCGAAATCCGCTGACGCTTGCGCTCGTTTTGGCACTGGCGGCGGTTCTTTTGGCGGCAAGCCTTCTTTTACCGCTTGCCATGCACCGTTATAATATCTATGTGGATATGACACCCGAGGGTTTATATACCATGACGGAAACGCTCGAAAAGGAGCTTTCGGGCATTACGCAGGACGTTGAGATCATTTTTTGCACCGATTCGGACTATCTGTTTGCCAACGATGAAACGCGCTATCCTTATATCACTTGCAAACAGCTTGCCGACGCGAATGAGCATATCAGTGTGCGCCATATCAACGTGGTGACCGATCCCTCTTCCGCCGATCCCTACCGTCAGTCTCCCGCAACCGAGATTTCGTGGGACAACATCATTGTTTCCTCGGGCGGCAGATACAAGATCATGACCGCCGCGGCGTTTTATACCGCGGAGGACGGCGAAAAGGTGGCGTACAACGGCGAATACCGTATCGCAACGGCGATTCTTTCTTTGACCTCCTATAAGGACGGCCCTGCCGCTTACTTTACCGTCGGTCACGGCGAACGCTATTATATGGAAGGGGATGAGGGCAGCGATCCGACGCTTTCCGCCTTCTACGAGCTTCTTCTCGATGCGGGGCTCCGTATCGGAAAGATCGATCTTGACACCGTAGACGCCGTGCCGGAGGATTGCGCACTGCTTATTATGTGCGGTCCGACCGAGGACTACGCCAACGAGGATTACGGCAACTATTACGCGCTCCCCGCACTTGAGAAAATAGACCGTTATCTTGCGAACAATCATTCCTTCATGGTGTTCCGCGATGCACTCGCACCCGACATGCCCGCTTTGAACGAATATTTGCATGAGTGGGGCTTTGCTTTTGATTCGACCTCGGTTACTTCCGAAAAAGGCTCTCTCGCCTCCCTCGGACAGCAAACGAGCACGGGCGACAGATTGATCGCGGTATATCCCACCGCCGATAACGCCGCCATCGGGCACTCCATGTTCAGTGCAATCGCCGACATGGCAACGCCGCCCAAGACGGTATTTCCGAACGCCTGCTCTTTGCGCATGGTTTGGCGCGATAATCTTCTGACCACGGCGTTGAACGTCACCCGTTGTGTCAGCTCCGTATTCTTCGCTCCCTCCGATGCCAAGGCGCACGACAGAGAGGGATATCTCTTCTCGGATAACACAAAAGGCAACCTATGGTTAGCAGCGGTGAGCTCCGAGGCGCAGTTAGTCGGTGCGGAATACGAATACAGCTATGTATTCGGTTCGGGCAGTACGGCGTTGATCTCCAATGAATATCTCTCGGATCCTGCGTTTGGCAACGGAGATGTGATGTATTCGGTGATCCGTTCGCTCTCTCGCAGTGATGTTTACGCTTCCACAGCACTCGGCGGATTTGATATGAACACCCCCGAAACCTATGGCGGCAAGATGTACGAAGAGTTGCATTTGACCAAGGGCGAAGAGAATGTTGTTCATTACAGCTTGGTAGACTCTCACACCTACAAGGGGCTTTCGAACGCTTCCTTTACGGGTGCCATCATCGTTTGCGGTGTGCTTCCTTGCCTCACGGTGATCGTGACGGGCATCGTGGTGCTCCGCCGCCGCAAGGTCAAATAGCCTTGTTTCTGTTTACAAAGAACCATAACCACTAAAAAGGTAGTTGAATATGAATCGAATTTTCAGACCGATCAGCCGCTTTTTCCGCGGACTGACAAAGCGAATGCGCGTAGCTCTGATTTTGCTTTTGGTGCTTGCGCTCGCGCTTGGTGCCTTTGGCATCTATAAACTGATCAAGGGATCCGAAGAGGAAACGCCTTACAAAAAGCTTGATCTTTTGTATGAGCAGATTACCCGTGAAAACGTCAAGAAAATATGCTTATCTCCCAAGGACGGAACGCCGTATTCCATCGAAAGCTATACGTATGAAAACAACGGCATGACCATGGTGGGCTTTAAGCTGTTTATGGACGGAAAAACCCAAGAGCTTTTGACGCTTGAGCCGATGGCACTGACCTCTCTTATCGTCGGTACGGGTACCAGTTATATTTACGATACGGTTTTGGAGCTGCCCGCGGCAGACGATCCGGAGTATGCCGCCAAGAAGGCGGTGTATGAGCAAAAGCTCATCGAATATAAGCTGACGGATGACGCGCCGTATTATGAGATTACGAGCACGTCGGGGCAAACGCACCGCGTTTATTTCGGCAGTAAGTCTCCGACGGACTCCAGCTATTACATGCGTTTGGCGGGCAGAGATGCCGTTTATATCGCTTCGGGCAGTGCGGTGGGCGATCTTTTGTATCAATCGGGGCCCGAGAGCTTGGTGTATGCCTCTGTTTTTTGGAAAACCGCTTTGGTGAAGGGAACCGTCATTCCCGAGCAGACCTATGCTTGGGCGAATCTTTTCCGCATCAAGGATTATACGAGGTACAAGAAAGAGGATCCCCAAAATGCCGATATGACCGTTATCGCCGATGACGGTGTAGGTGTAACTTTGAAAAACGAGGACGGCACCTTCACCCAAACGGATATCGATCTTGCAGCCGAAGAAAATCCTGCGATCTTTGCCGAAAAATTGCTCGGCATGAAGCTTGGTAATTGCGATCTTTCTTTTACCGCGTCGTTTACCGTGGAAAAAGAGGACGGAACGACCGAGACGGAGGAGAGGTTCTATCATATCGTTTCCATTGACTATATTCAGCGCGGCGAAACGGTGATCGAGACATCTTACGTTGACGTTTCCAAGCGCGATATCTCGCATCTCTATTCCATTTATAAATTTACCTCGCCCGGCCTCGCAAAATATTTGCCCGACACATCGGATGTGATGACGGCACTTGAAAACACCTATGAGTTGACGGGCACGGTCGTGAAGATTGGCATTGATTTTGATTCTATTACGAAATACGGGCTTTACCGTCACACCGTTGAGCTGAATTATCCCGTCTTTAAAGAGGGGGATATGTATGTGTTGGATGAGAACGGCAAGGCTACCGAGGATTTCAAGCCCCTTGAATACATGCCCGGCTTCATCTATGTCAGTGATGAGACCGAAAGGGGCACCCGCTACATTGCTACGCTGACGTACGATTTGATCCTTGAGGTCGATGCGGCGAAGCTCGATTTCTTGGATTACGATCCGGTTGAGTGGATTGAGCCCGATATGGTGGGCGGTGCCATCTCGGATATTACGGACATTTATATGGACTGGAACTACGGTGAAGGCGCTTGGATGAACGGCGCGTATCACTTGGATGTTTCCCACGGTTTTGCGCAGAACTATGACAATACTTCTTATGAGGTCATCAAAGCAGTTTTGGCAACGTTATCGCGCGGAGAAGGTGCCGAAAAGATTGCGGTGGATCCTAAGATCTATACCCAGTTCTTCTACCGCTTGTACTATATTCAGTATAAAGGCTCTCACGGGCTGACGGACGAAGAGGTCAGTGCTCTTCTCGCGGACAAGGACCACACAGCACTGCGCATGAACATCTATTATGAGGACGATACCTTCAACGTATACCGCTTCATACCCATTTCCTCCGACCGTGTTATGATTGCCGTCAGCGGTGACGGCACGGAAGGCGTGGGTGCGTACTTCGTGATCTACGGTACCGCCTTTAAGGATCTGGCGCGCGCGTATATTAATATGATGGAGGGCGTGTCGTTTGATCACGCAAATCGGTATTAATGTGTGCTTTTGAAAAAAACACTTGCTTTTTTCAAAATAGTATGGTATAATGCTAGAGTGATATATTGTCTGTAGTTTCTACAGCATCCGGTCAACGATAAATTTTAAAGAAGGAAAACGTTATGAAAAGAAAATTGATTTCAGTTATGGCGCTGCTTTTGATGATGGCAATGCTCTTCACCTCTTGCGCCGTCAATTACGCAAAGGCAGACTTGTCTAAGTATCTGACTCTTGCGGAGTCCGGCTACAGTGGCTTGAAGCTTTCGGTTGAAAAGCAGGTTTACACCGAAGAGGCGGTTTTGAAGAGAGTGTTCGAAACCCTCCGTACCGCTGTAAAGTATGAGGGCGACGTCGGCACGAATGTAGACGAAGCGCATACAAGCGGCATTATTCAAAAGTATGACGAGGTGTCTTTCTACACCTATGCGCTCGATAAGGACGGCAACGTTGCCATGTCTAACATCAAGCGCGATGAAAAGGGTAACATTTCCGCTGAGACCATCGGTGTCGGCTACGGCACCAACAAGGACATGCTCCTTGAGCTTGAGAAGGAATTCTACGGCGGCGGTAAAGACGTAGATATCGCAGATCACCTTTTCCTCTACACCAACGAAAAAGCACAAAACGTTCCCGCTGAGGCATTTTGGTTTATTACCTTCAGCACCGCAACCAAGGGCGAGGACGGCAAAGCAGGTACGATCGGTAAAGGTCAGTCCAGCGAGTATGTTTTGAATTCTTCCCTTTATCTTGATAAAGAGCAGGGCTCCGGCGACCGTTATGAGGCGGTAGCACTCGGTATCAAAGCTTTTGCTGATTATTTTGACGGTACCGAAGATAAGACCGACGGCGTTCGCACGGGCGGCTCGGTTTTTACCATCAACATTTATCCCACCGATACCGCGGACGATAAGATCACCACGAAAAATGAGAGCACTGCCGTTAACTTGAAGTACGATTTGGATATCGATGGCGACGACACCTTTGATATCGGTACGATCGTTGTGACGCTGAAGGCTGCCGCTTACTTAAAGCAGGGCGAAAAGGGCACGGCGTCCGAGGGCTTCAAGGCAACTCCCATTCTTATGGAGTATACCTTCCCCGATGATTACGAAGGCAAGTACACCGTAGACGGAAGCGAAAAGAAGCTTGCCGGTGTAACGGTTGACGTATACATTTACCCCACCTATAAGACTTCTTACGAGATGCCCGAGTACGAGCCTGAGACCGATGAGGAAAAGACGGCTTTGATGGAAGCCATCAAGGCGAAGATGCCGAGCGATCTGACCGACGTGGATGCGCTCAAGGAAGCGTATGAGAAGCATGTTCGCACCGAGCTTGAGAAGAGCTTTGTGGAGACTGCCGAGGCTGAGGCAAGAGAGAAGATTTGGGAAGCGGTTGTTGCCAACACGAGCCTTATTGAGGATAAGCTTCCTCAAGCCAACCTCAGAGCCTTGGTTCGCAACGAAAAGAGAAGACTCAGATATAACTATACCACCAACTCCAGCGAGACAATCGTTGATCCCGAAACCGGAAAGAAAACCTACGTAACGGCAAAGGAAAGCGGTAAGTACCAAAGCTATTTGGAGTATGCGGCAAAGGTTGAGTACGAGCTTGTTGACGAAAATGCGGACAAGAAAACGAGTGAGCGTGCAATCGAGGGCGTGCTTTGGAATCAGGCTAAGGACGCTGTTAAGAAAATGATGCTCACCTATTATCTCGGCGATAAACTTGGCGTTTCCGTCAGCGAAGAGGAATACCAAGCAAAGCTGAACGCTGAAGCAAGCGAGTGGATCTCTCAAATGCAAAGCTTCTATTCTTACTTCGGCTCGGCTGTCACCTTCACGGTAGACGATTATATCGAGGCGTGCGGCGGTGAGGACAATATCCGTTCGGCATGCTTGCTTGAGAAGGTTAAGGATAAGCTTTACGAGAACAATAAGTCCGGCATCACCTACACCACCAAGGATGTTGCCGCCATCGTGGAGAGCGACGACGAGGAGCACGACCACGAGCACTAAGCATCTCGTATGCTTGATAAAAGAGATGCGTGACACTGAATACAAAGTGCCGTGCATCTCTTTTTGTCCAAAAGAAGAAAGATGAAAAAAGTAACGGTATATACCGACGGTGCCTGCCGAGGAAACCCCGGGCCCGGCGGATACGGCGCGATCTTGGTATACGGAGCGCACGAGAAAGAGCTTTCGGGCGGTGAAAAGAGCACCACGAACAACCGCATGGAGCTTTCCGCCGCGATCGCGGCACTCGAAGCCTTGAAAGAGCCTTGCGAGGTGACGTTGTATTCCGATTCGAAATACTTGGTCGACGCGATCAACCTCGGTTGGTTGGTTTCTTGGCAGAAACAGAATTACAGGCGCGGCACCGCGAAAGCGGTTTTGAACCCCGATCTTTGGGAAAAAATTGCCGCTTTGATTCAAAAGCATCAAGTCACCTTTGTATGGGTGAAGGGGCATGCGGGACATGCCTATAACGAAAGATGTGATGCGCTTGCCACCTCCTTTGCCGATTCCTTCGGCGCGGAAGAGTGAAGATGGGCGCATACTATCGAAAGGATTTTCCATGAAAAACAGTCAGAACAACAAAAAAGGCGTTAAAAATCATTTGACGTCCAAGGGCAAAAATGCGCAAATGCGCAACAAACGCGCCGCAAAAAGAGGGTATACGAACGGCTATCGCCCTGCCGCACCCAAGGTGAAGATGGACAAGGCGAAAAAGCTTTTCATAGCGTTGGTCGCATTGATTTGCGTTTTTTCGATCAGCTTTGTCACCCTCGGAACCGTTCTTTTGGTTGATATTTTCGGCGGTGTCAAGTACGGCTCGATTTACGACGAGATCAATCTTTCCGAATACATCGTTTTGACGAGCGATGTTTATAAAGGGCAAAACGTCGATCTTTCGGGGATATATCAAGCACCTTATACCTTGGCGGATATGGATGATTATATCGAAGGCTTGCGCTATGACAACCGCAAGTTGATCGCCAAAACCCAGAAAACGACTCCCCTCGGCTATGGCGACGATTTCGGTCATTACATCGTTTCCGTCTTCAAGGACGGCAAGCAGATTCTCGATAAAGACTGGGCGGGTACGAATTATATCCAATCCGGAACCATGACGCTCGGCAGCGGAACCTTTGGCGATGATTTTGATGCCAAGCTTGCCGCGCTGAACGTGCGCCCCATCGACACCGATCTTCGCGTGCGCTACAACGGCACGGTATCGACGAGCGACGTTGTTGCGATCTCCTACGAGATATATGCCGTAAACCCCAATAAGATTGATAAGGATGATATTTTCCAGTCTGTCTTCGCAAGCTCCGCTTCGAAAACCCTTTCGGGCGGCAGAAGAGACCTTGCCGCTATGACCGAAAAGGGCGGCAAAGAGGCTGAGATCGCGGCAAAGATCGCAGAGAATTGCAAGGCGATCGAGCAGCCCTTTGAGTTCATGGTGGAAAATTATGATATCGACGGCAACGGCGAGATTACCAACAAAGAAAAAGTCGTTAAGTTCGTAGCAACCGTGAATTTTGCGGTTATCGAAGAAAAAACGGCGGATGTGACCTTCAAGCTCCCCGGCGATTACTTCACGGCTTCGGATTTTGATGTTAACATCGATCAAGAAGAGTTGGATCTCTATCTTTCTCTCAACGGCGCGGAAGTTACCTTCCGTTTGATCATCACCGGCAGTGATGACTATGAGCTTCCCACCGTGAATGCCGCCTTTATCAAGGACACCTTAAAGTTCGAAACCGACAAAACGGCAGATGCCGACGTGATTGCCGCTTATAAGGAATATTCCTTGGAAGAGCTTAATAAGACCTTGGAAAAGAATCTGTTCCAGTCCTATGTCAGTGCCATGCTCAATCAGTTCGGTAAAGCTGCTATGGAAAACAGTGCATATACGCCCAACATTTACCCCGAGGGTACATACGAGGATGCGTTCTACGAAGCGTACGACAGAATGATCGCCGCGTACTATCAAACCTATGGCACCGAGCCTACCACGATGGATGCCATGAACCAGTTTACCGCGAGTTACGTTTATCAGAATTTCGGTACTCAGGTCAGCGGTTTGGAGGATTATTGCCAACAGCAAGCACAAAGCCAGGTTTACCAAGAGCTTTTGATGTATTACATTTTCCGCACGGAAAAGCTTAAGATCACGGATGAAATGTTGGATGCGGCTTACCGTGAGTATGTAGACAATCTGATCGCTTCTTACGGGGACGAGGAGGTCTACAACGAAGCGTACTTTATCGAGAAGTACGGCGGCAAGGATGCGCTTTATCAAACGGCGCGCCGCAAGTTGTTGGTGTACCGCGTTGTGGGAGAGTATTTGCTCGAAAACAACAACGTTACCTACACCAAATAAAATAAGGAAAAACGCTTATGAATAACGAAAAAAAGATTCCCGAAACCTCCGAGGCACAGCCGAAGGTTCCGGCATATAAAACCAAGGGTGCCATTCGCTTGCTTTGCGCGATTCTCGCGCTCCTTGTGCTGCTCAATGCCGCGTGCGTGGTTTTGATGATCGTGCGCGCATACGAGCCCAAGGAAGATGCTTCGGCAGGCGACGGACTTACCGAAACACTTCCCGTGTTTTCTTACAAGGATGCGGCAATCAGAGACTATTTTGCCGCTTTCGGTGCGAATAAGTTTACCGGGCTGACACTGCCCGGCAAGGATTACAAGGTAGATTCCGTGACGGACGAAACCGTCAAGGAGTACATACTTTCCCAAATGCTCCAAAAAGCCACCCTTGCGGATGGCGGAAAACCCAACAAAACCGAGCCTATCGACTTTGCCGACTGGGTATATCTCTATGTTCTTTACGTGGAGAAGGATGGCGAGAAGGTGGATATCGACTATTTTGAAAACGCTTATGCCGCCTTGAATTACGTGCAAGTCGGTGCCGCTACCTTCGGTAAGGATTTTGATCAAAAGCTCATCGGCTTGATCCCCGCCGAAAGCGGAACGGCAGAGTTTGACAAGATGGGTACCATTCTTGCCGATGATGTTTTGGTTTTCAGCTATGAAGCCACCATTGACGGCGAAAGCAAAGCACACAAGACGGTATCGTATGAGCGTTGGGACCTCAAAACCGTTGACGCTGAATTTAAGGATGCGATTCTCGAAAACTGCGTTGCTATCGGTCAAGAATTTTCTTTTGACGTAACGCATGACATCGATGAGGACGGCGAGGACGAGCTGGTTCATTACAAGGCAACGGTTGATTCGGTTGCTTACGAAGAAAATGTCAAGAAGATCACAGCCATCCTTCCCGATGATTTCTTTGGTGAATCCATGGACGAAGAATTTACTTCTTTGAACGGCGAGTCGCTTGATTTCTATGTTATTATCAACCATTCGGTGGCTTATGAGCTGTGTTATGAAGTCACCGAGGTTAAGGAAGTGATCGATGAGGAAACGGGTGAGCCCGTCCTCGACGATAAGACCGGAGAAGTAAAAACGGAAAAAGTGACAAAAAAAGTTCACATGGAATCCTTTGAGGATCTTTCCGAAAAGTTCATCAAGAGCAAGTTGGAGTTTAGCTTTGAGCAAGCACCCGTAGGCGACACGCAGGAAGAAAAGGATGCCGATGCCCGCGCTAAGTATTTTGACGCGATGAAAAAGAAGCTGGAAGAAAGCTACGAGGACAGCGTGGAGAAGAGCTCTGAGTCTTTGATTTGGAAGTATCTTTGCGAGAATTTGAGCTTTGAGAACCTGCCCGCCGAACAGGTGGAGTATTACACCACTTACTATTTGCAGAGCATCGAGCAGAATTATCAATACTATTTTGCAAACGATTCTTCTTTCGCTCTCATGTTCCCGACCACGGATGATTACGCGATTTATTATTTCGGTTACGATACCGAGACCTATAAGAGCTATGGCGATTATATCAAGGAATATCTTGCGCCGAACGAGGTCAAGCAAAAGCTTTTGATCTTTGCTATTTATAACGAGCTCGGCGGCTTGAAGGACAAGACCGAGGAATATAATGCCATTCGCGCCGAGATCATCAAGGAGCAAATCGCGCTTGCCGCGGAGCAGGGCTATACGATCACCGAACAGGATATCGTAGAGACCAACAACGGTGAAACGCTTCACGAAATGGTTGCCGCTGAAATGGTAGCTGACTATCTGCGTGCCAACAACACCATTGACTGGGAGCTTTCCGAAGAGAAATAATTTCGATCTATTGCGCCGCCTATGGCAAAAATTACCGGGGCTAGCTCATTTGCAAAGTTGCAAAGCAACTTTTAGAGCTAGCCCCTTCTGTTTAAAAAATCAAGATAAAAGTGTGTATTCGAGCATTTCGTATCGCAAAAGGCTGCCCACGTCCGTGCCCTCGGGCAAGAGAAAGAGTGCGATGAAAAGCTCCTCGCCGCTTTCTTTTTCACATAATGTAGCGTACTCGCCCTCAATCTTTTTGACGGTGTAAAATTTAGTTTCCATAGATATATCGGTCCTTTTTTATAATTCTTGCAAAAGTGCTTCAAGGGATGCTTTGTCGATTTTATGAGCGTCACCCTTTACGGTGACCGTCACGTTCTCGGGGCGAAAAAGCCGCCTTGCCAAAGCACAAACTCTCTCCGCGCTCACTTGGGCGTAAGCGGCGGCGCGGTCGGCGATCCCTTTGTAGGGAAGCGAAAGGATTTGCGTTTCATAAGCACGGTTCCAGTTGAAGTCGCTGTCGCTGTCGTACATTAAGTAAGCGTTGTCGGTGTAAGGGGCGCGCACGTAATCCAATGCATTTCCGATGTCCGTCTTGGCTTCCTTTAAAATACCGAGCAAAAGCTTGAGGGAAGGGAGAAGATCGGAGGGCTGTATTTCATAGCTGACGCTCATTACCCCGATGTTGCGGTAGAGCTCCATGGAGGCGCGGAAGCTGTAAATATACCCCGTGTCTTCGGAAAGTGCCCGATGCAGGCGGCAGGACTCGCCGTCGCCGAACAGCATATCGTATAAAAGCGTCAGTTCGGCATCCGAGGTGTTTGCCATATCGATGTCCGCCGAAAGGCGCAGGATGTGCCGCTTGCTGTTTTTGATGTAAACCTTTCCTCTTTGAAAAAATCCCGCCGACACGGGCGCGAAGTTTTCTCGCTTTTCTTCCGCAGAGTCCAATTCGTATCGGTCACTCATGGAGACAAAGGCGCGCGCGTCTTTATCGGTGAGGGCTCCCGTCAGATAGAAAAACACATTTTTTGCCGAAAACATCTTGCGGTGATAGGCGCAAAGCGTGCTTTTTTTCATGCGGTTAAGTGTTGCGGCGGTGCCGGTGATGGTGGCGGAAAGAGAGGTGCCTTCATGCAGAATGCTGTCGGTGAAATAGTCGAGTGTGGTGCGCTCGCTTTCCTCTCGGATTTCCGCTTTGACGCGGCTCATTTCAAGCTTTAGGTCTTGCGCGGACAGCGAAAGCGGGGAAAGGACCTTCAAAAGCAGTGCCGCGCCTTCTTCAAAATGCGCTTTGGCACCCGATACGGTGAAGCGGACAAATTCTTTGTACGTGCACCCTTCAAAGCAAAGCCCGAGGCGGTCAAGCTCGGTGTAAAGCGTGCCGCCCATCGAACGGTTGATGCTGCGAAACACCAAATGCTCGACAAGGTGCGTGATGCCGTTTTCTTCCGGCTTTTCAAACATGCTTCCCGCGCGCACATAGAGCGAGATGCAAAAGCTGTGCAAAGCCTCGTTCGGAAATAAAAAGACCTCAGCACCGAAACGGTTTTGGTAGCGGCTTTCGCATGCGTTTACGGTTTGGTTCATGAAATTCCGCAGCCTTTATTGCAAAGGCTTCCTTTCTTGCGGTTTTTGCCGCAAAGATCACATTCTTTTTTATTGTAGCACGCAAAATGGGATTTGTCAACCGAAAAGGAGCTCTGTCCGAAAACCGAGCTCCTTTTCTTTTAATGGCTTGTGAGCATATCCTCTGCCTTTTCTTCTATCTTTTCGCCCACGTCTTGCATCTTTTTCTTGATGCGTTTGCCCGTGCGCGTGTCTTTTAAACAGCATGCGGTGCCAAGCGAGACGAGCACCAAAATATGAAGCAAGATGATCATGAAGCAAGAGCAGGATTTTTTATGACAGCACATAAGAATACTCCTTTCTTTTTTATATATTGTGCGCTTTTGATATTCGATTGATACATGCTCGGCTGTTCTTTCTTTTTTTAAAACACGAATTTGCTTGACATTTGGAATTTTGTTTGTTATACTCAAGGTAACTGCGAATGCCGCAGAAAAATACAAAAGGAAAAAACTGCCATGTTACAGGATAAGCGTTGCGTACATCTTGATTTCCACACCTTTGAGGGTATCGACGGCATCGGTAAGGATTTTGATAAGGAGGAATTTAAGGCAGCTCTCAAAGAGGCTGAACTGGATTCCATCACCGTTTTTGCCAAGTGCCATCACGGTAATTTTTACTACTATTCCCCTAAATTTCATACCCATCCGCATCTTAAAAAGCCACTGCTCGATCTTCAAGTGGAGGCTTGTAAGGAAGCCGGTGTTTCGGCGAAAATCTATATTTCGGCAGGGCTTGACGAGCATGCCGCGCAAGAGCACCCCGAATGGCTGATTGTGCCCGAGGGCGGCACACCTCAGAATATGCTCGAACCTCATTTCCATCACCTTTGCTTTAATACGCCCTATCTTGATCTTCTCATTGCGCAAACCGAAGAGGTCACTGCGCGTTATATGCCGGACGGTCTTTTCTTTGATATCATCGCCGAGTGCGCTTGCGTTTGCAGTGCTTGCCGCAGGGATATGAAAAAGAAGGGGCTTGACTATACCAAGCACGAGGACGTCATGAAGCAAGCACGCGATGTGCTGGTGGAATGGATGGATAAGCTTACGTCGGCGGCAAGAGCCATTAAACCCGATGTGATGGTGTTCTACAACGGCGGAGATTTCCCCGTCGGACGCCATGACCGCATGGATGTCAACGATCAGCTTGAGGCGGAATCTCTTCCCACGGGCGGTTGGGGGTATGACCATTTCCCCATGTCTATGTCCTATATTCGCCGCAGGGGTAAAAACTGCACCGGTATGACGGGCAAGTTCCATCTCACATGGGGTGAGTTTGGCGGTTTCAAATATAAGGACGCGCTTCTTTATGAAGGCGCGCAGTGCCTTGCGTTTGACGCGGGCATGTCGGTTGGCGATCAGCTGGATCCCACGGGCAGAGTGGATGCTTATACTTATGAGAATATCGGCAACGCCATGCGCTATATCAAGGAGAGAGAGCCTTGGAGAGGCGGCAATCCCGTGGTGGATATTGCCGTGCTTTCCGACCAAAGAGATCCCCATTGCCCCGAGCATAGGGCTTTAGGCGGCAGAGGTTGGGGCGGCAGAACGGGTATATCCCGCATGCTTTTTGAAGCGAAATACCTCTTTGATCTTATCGGTTATGAAGAAATAAGCGAAAAATATCCTCTCATCGTGCTTGCCGACGATAAGGTGGAGCTCGACGAGAAGGAATATCAAGCCTTGAAGGCATATATTGCCAAGGGCGGTAAAATTTTGGCGGCAGGCAAGAGCCCGCTTTACAAAGGAAAAATGGCGTTTGATCTCGGTTGCGAATATGTGGGCGAGGATAAGTATAATCCCTCTTATTTGCGTGCCGATTATAAACTTGCGGCGGCAGACGGTATGGCTCTTGTGCTTTATCAGCCGTTCCACGAGATCCGTTTGACGGGAAAGAAGCTCGGCGACCAGATTCACCCCTATTTCCAAAGAGGCGGCACGAATTTCTGCTCGCACAACAACACTCCCGCAAACTATGATGACGTCGTTCCCGCCATTACCGAGGGCAAGGACGGTATTTATGTCGCCGCCGCCATATTCTCGGATTACGCCGCTTGCGGCTCGCTTTCTTCCAAGCAGATCGTGCTTCCGCTTCTTGAGAGACTCTTTGCCGAAAAGACGGTTGCTTCAACCAACGTGCCCACATCCGGCAAGGTCGTTGTGTATGAAAAAGACGGCGGCTATATCTGCCACGCGCTCTATGCCAATACCGTCAAGCGCGGCGAAAAGGTAGAGGTCATTGAGGACTTGGTTACGCTTGCGGACATTTACGTCACGCTTCGTTTGCCTAAGGCAATTACGAGTGCTGTTTCCCGTCCCGACGGCAAAGAATTGCCGCTGATCAAGAATTCCGACGGTACCTATACCGTGAAGCTTGATCGCCTTTACTGTTCTGCCATCATAGAGCTTCGATAAAATTTGCCGCAAAAGGAATGATTTAATGTCCTTCAAAATGCATGTTTTGGGTTGACAAATTTTAAAATCGGTGCTAAAATAATTAACGTAATTCTTTTATAGATATTTCTCCGCTTGCGGAAAAATATAAAAAATCAAAAGGAGACTTTATCACCATGAAAAAAATCGTATCTCTTCTCCTCGCTTGTGTTATGCTTTGCGGCTGTGTGTTCGCGCTTGCTTCCTGTGGTAAAAAGCTTTCGGGCGACTATGCGCTGGACGCTACCACCGATGTTCTCGGTATGAAGACCGGTGCCGTTACCACTTACGCTTTCTCCGGCAGCAAGGTTACTCTGACCATCGATACTTATGTCGCAGGTAACAAGACTACGGCAAGCTTTGAGGGCAAGTACAAGATTGCGGACGACGAGATCACCTTCACTTTTGAGAACGAAAAGGGCGAGGAAGTGAAAGAGCACAGCAATACCCAGACATTTAAGGAAGCCGATGACGGTAAGAGCATCACCATTGGCTTGCTCACCTTCCAAAAGGTTGAAAAATAATATACCGAAGGCGTAAAATACGGCGGGCTGTCTTGTGAAAGACAGCCCGTTTTTTCTATTGACGAATTCCAAAAAGTATGGTATACTGAAAAAAACAAAAAATAAGTCCGAAATCGGTTTTGGGCTTTGGTACAGAAAGGTACGGTTATACAAGGATGAAAAAAACAGTTTCTTTACTTTTGGTTTGCTTGCTTCTCGCTTCGGCGGTTTTTTCGCTCGCCGCATGCGGCAAGCGTGTTCCCGCCGCCACTTATGAAGATCCGCTGTTTGGCGCACAGACCTATACCTTTGAGGGGCGAAAGGTGACGGTGGAAGATAAGATCGCGAAGCCCGGGGTTAAGTTTGAGGGCGAATATAAGATTGAAAAGGATAAATGGGGCGACACGCTGATCGTTATGACCTTTGAGGGCGAGGGATCCGAGAAATACAGCGGTACCAAGCTTTATGAAGAGGGAGAAGAGGATGGAAAAAGATACATCCGTCTGGACGGCATGAAATATTTTGAGAGAACCAAATAAAAACGCGGGGCTGTCACGAAAGACAGCCCCACCTCTTTTTTAAGCAGGAAATCAGCTTTTTTTCTTCATATGGCCGACGACCTTGCCGCAACAGAGAAAATCGTCAAAGCGGCGTAAGGGAATGTCGGGATATTCGGGGTTGAGAGAGTGAAGTCTGTCTCCCATAAAACGTTTGAAATAGCCTTCCCCATCGGCGATAAAGATGCCAAGCTCGCCAAAACGCACGCTGTTTTGCTGATGCACCAAAACAACATCGCCGCTTTTAAAGCGCGGCTCCATGCTGTTTCCGCTGACGCGAAGCGCGAAGTCTGCTTGCTCGGTGGCAAAGCTTGCGCGCACGTCGATGGTTTGCACGTCGGAGTTGTCAAGGAAGGTGCCGGTGCCCGCCGAAACGGGGGTGAGGAACAGAGGGAGCGTGATGATCGCGCCACCGTCGCTTTCGGTGATGCGAAGATTTTTTTCCTCGTTTGATTCACCCGTGTCCGCCGTTCTGCCGCTTTCCATTTCCGCGACTTTGCGGATGAGTGCCTTGCCGTAGTCATCGGCGGCACGGTAGTCGAGAATCAGCTTTCTTTCATCATCCGCCGAAGGGGTGTCGGAAGCTTCGCCCGACAGCGCGCCGAGGGTTGTTCCGAGGGCGTTTGCCAACGCTTTGGCGACCGAGACCTTCGGCTCTTCCACAATGCCGGTGAGAAGTTTGTTCAAGGTGCCGAGAGGAATGCCGCTTTTTTCGCTGAGCTCTTTGGTGGTCATCCCGCGGCGGGCTTTCAGTTCTTTGATCTTCTCATAAAAAAGTTCCATAATGAATCCTTTCTGCCGCACAAGACGGCTTGGGAATGCCCGCGCCGTTTCTATTTATGTAAACATTTTGTAAACGGCAGGGGCGGTTTTTCTCTGCTTTGGCACCATTGTAGCACAAAAAAATTCATTTGTAAATAGGTTTTGGAAAAATATTTTTACTTTTTTAGCCTAAAAAGGAAAAATTAGAACTCTTAACAGAAAAAGATATGCAAAATTTCTTTTCCGTTTGGAGAAAAAACGACAAAAAAGGATGCAGAACACTGAAAAAATGGAAGAATGCCCAAAGAAGAGGAAGCAAAAATGTATAAATTCACGAAATTGAAAGAGAATTTTTTGGACTTTATTGACAAATGAAAAAGCTTGTGGTACAATACATAATAGAAATGTTTGCCTTCCTGCTTGCCGGGAAGGGTACAGTGAAAATACTATAACGAATAGGAGAAAACAGCATGAAAAAGAGACTTCTTTCTTTCGTCCTGCTCCTCGTTTGCATGGCGGTTCTTGCTACGGCTGTTGCTTTCAACAGCGTTGCGGCTGATTCCGTCAGCATGACCGATGTGGATGCGGGAAATGCTACTGTTGCAAGCGGTGATACCGTCACGATTTCGAGTGCGGCTGAGCTCACCATGCTTGCCAAATATGTGTATGAAGGTAAGCCTACCGAAGGGGTGACCTTCCTTCAAACTTGTAACATCGCAGCGGAGACCGGTTCTGCTAATAACCAGTCCACCATGCGTGAGATCGGTACCGCCGAGAATCCTTTCAAGGGTACATATGACGGTCAGGGTTACAAGATCACCAACGTACAGCTTACCAACCGTGACGCAAATTCCCTTTCCGGTGTTAAGACCAATTTGAATGATTACCGCGCACCTTTTGCTTATCTTGAGGGAGCTACGGTTAAAAATTTGACCATCGCGCTTGGCACGAAAAGCGGAACCCCCGGTACCCGTTCTTACCTCGGCGGTATTGCCGCTAAGGCTGTGAACAGCTCGATCCTCGGTTGTACCGTAGAAGCAGACCCTGTAGGTACTACGCTTACCGCAGGTGCTCAAATCATGGGTATTGCTGCCGGTACGGGTTATGTCGGCGGTATCGTCGGTCATGCCGATGGCACCGTTATTGACGGTTGTACTGTTTATGTTGCCGTCAAGGGTGTGGCTAAGGTCGGCGGTATCGTCGGTTATGCCGAGAACGGCACCGAGATCCGCAACAGCCGTATGGTTGGATCTACCGATCAGATGGGTACCAAGAAGCTGGACGGCTTCGGCGGTATTGCCGGTGAGCTTGTTGCTTCCAAGATTGAGAACTGCTACGCCAGCGGTAACATCAAGGGTTACAGCAAAATCGGCGGTATTGCCGGTATTGTTGACGAGGGTTCTTCCGTTGAAAACTGCTTCTCCGATGCGAAAGCTTCCAACAGCACCAACTTCGGTGAGGCAATCGTCGGCGCTATCGCCGGTGAGAACAACGGTAGCGTGAAGTATGTTTACGCTTCCGCATCTGCCCGCTATCTTGTAGATAACATCGTTCTCTTTGGCACCGGTGCAGGCACCAACGAGCATGTATATCTCTATGACGTTGTTGAGACAGAAGGCAAGTACGAATTTGTTTTGGGTGCTCTTGAGCTGACCAACGGCGAGATCTCTTGTACTGCGGCCAACCGCGGCAATCCCTGCCCTGTTGAAAACTGCGGCACTTGCGAGATGACCGGTAAATCGCCTTGCTCCTCTTGCACGGCAGAGACCGTGGCGGACTGTGTTGTCTGCGGCGGCACCGGGTTTGTTCCTTGCGTAGAATGCGGAGCAAACCATCAGGTTTGTAACGGTACAGGTCTTGCAAAGGTTGATTACTATAAGTTCGTTGCTATGGGTGAGGATTCTTCCATCACCATTGGTAGCGTGACCGATATCCGCGCTCTTGATGTAGCGCTCAATACTTGGATTTCCGAGCTCCGTGCAGAAAATGCTAAGGCATATGCGAACTGGGCTGTTGTCGGTTCCACCATTATCAACTGCACGCACTCCGATATTGCTTATAAGGCACACGAGGGCAAAGCTCCTACTTGTACCGAACCCGGTTTCGGTGATGCGCATTGTGCACTTTGCGACCAGCTTTTGACTAAGGACGTTGAGATCCCCGCAACCGGCCATAAGTGGGATCTGAAGACGCAGACTTGCATTTCCGCGCAGAAGTGCGCTGTTTGCGGTATTGATAACGACGCAGAGGGCGCAGGTCCTACCGGTATTCATACGGCTCCCATTGGTACAAAGGATTGCCAAGAGGGCGCAAAATGTACCGTTTGTTCTGCTGACATTCTTCCTACGGCTGCACATACCCGTCCCGACAACGCAAATGCTTGCGCTGATGCAACCTGTACGGTTTGCGGCGGTGTAGCTAAGTCTGAAATTCCTCATACTCCTGCTGCTGATTACACTTGTAAAGATACCACTTGCACGGTTTGCGGCGCTACGATCAAGGCTTCGACCGGTCACGTTCTCGCTGCTGATGCACATCTTTGCCAAGATAACGCATGTACTGCTTGCGGCGATATCGTTGCGGCAAGTCTTGCGCATACCCGTCCCGAGGGCGTGGCTGCGTGCGAAGAAAACGTACCTTGTGCTGTTTGTTCCGAAAACATTCCTACCGGTGACAGACATACCGCAGGTATGGCTCCCGGTTGTGAGCGTAATCAAATATGTACCGTATGTTATAAAGAACTTCAGCCTGCGCTTGGTCATACCTATCAGGGTGAACAGACTTGCGCTGAAGGTATCACTTGTAAGATCTGCGGTCAGTACAAGGTTGAGATCCTTGAAGACGGTACGGTTGTAGAGTACGGTCCTCTCGGAAACGATTATTGTATTCCCGATAAGGATCAGCCCACTTGTACGGTTGGCGTTTACTGCTCCGTTTGTGCGAGAAGAATGGTGAAACCTCTCGGTCATGCTTATGGCGGTGAGAACACTTGCGGTACGGCACAGACTTGTACCGTATGTCATGTCATCGGCGCGAGCGCAACCGGTGAGCATACCTATGATTGGGCAAACGTTGAGGTGATCAGAGTAGCAACTGCAGACACCCCCGGTATTATCATGGTTCCTTGTACCGATTGCGGAAGATCCTTTGAACGCTTCACACTTGGCGCAACCACTGATATCGACGGTTGGGGCAGCGTATCCGATCTGTTGGTAGGTAGCTTCGTATCCGTTGGCATTCTTCCCATTGCGGACTATGCCGATCATGCGGCTTTGGTTGACAGCAAGGTTCTGCAGATCGTTAGCCTTTCGGTTTCCATGAACGGCGAGGAGATACTTGCTCCTAACGGTGTTGTTACCATTTCGTTTATTTTGAATAACACGGCAGCTCTGTTTGATTCTGCTGAAGTGAAGATTATCAATCTTGATACATTGGAAGAAATTTCCGATGTATTGATTGAGAATGGTTTCATCTACTTTGCTTCCGAATCTTACGGTAACTTCGCGATCGTAACGACGGATGAGCTTTATGAGAACAAGTTTACCGAGCCCGAAGAGCCTGAAGTTAATCCCGGTGAGCCTGAAGTTAACCCCGAAGAGCCTGAGGTTAATCCCGAAGAGCCCGAGGTTAATCCCGAAGAGCCTGAAGTTAATCCCGGTGAGCCCGAGGTTAATCCCGAAGGTTCGGATGATGCTCCCACAGCACCTACGCTGGGCGCATTCCCCGAAATGCCTGCGGCTCCTTCTGCGCCCGCAACTGCTCCCGTAGCAGATGCGGCTTCTGCCGAAGAGGCTTCGATCTCCGTGACGGCGATTGTTATTAGCCTTGTTGCCGCTATCGTTTTGGTAGGTGGCGCAACCGCAGTTGTTCTCTTCTCTAAGAAGAAGAAGGTCGGTGCCGCTTCTGACGCAGCTCCTTCCATCGAGGACGACGGCAATAACAAATAATTAAATTCTTAGCGAGGCTGAGTTTATCTCAGCCTCGTTTTTTTACTGTGTTTTTGCGCTTAAGTGCACTTGAGGAGATGTTTTTTGCCAGAAGAAAAAAACACTTGCTTTTTTTATTTTTATGTTGTATAATATAATAAGGTAAGTATACTAAGTTTTAAAAAGGTACGGTGATTCATGTGAAAAGAATAGCAAAAACGGCGTTTTTACTTTTTCTTGCATGCATATTTTTGTTTTTATCGGTGCCGGTAAACGCGGCATCGGCAACGGCGACCTTCACGGTAGGGGATGCGGTCTATGGCACACAAACGGCTGTTGACGGCAACGTAACACTTCCTTCCGCACCAAGCGGTGTAGAGGGGATCTTTGTCGGTTGGCATGCCGATATGGGCGGCGATAAGCTTTATCCTGCCGGGGCATCTGTTCCGCTGTCGGCGGATACGGTATTTGATGCAGTGCTGATTTCCTACGCGACTTGTGTAGGGGCATCGGTGCGTGTAACATCGAATGATGTTGCTTTGCGTTTTACCAGTGCGATCGCCAAGAGCGATTACGCCATGCTCGTAGATATTTTGGGCGAGGATGCGATCACGTTTGGGACTTATATCACGGCGAAGGACTATTTATATAAGACAGCCCATGTCTTTACGATAGAAGCTCTTGCCGCCGCCGGGTTTGATAAGTATTTGGATGTTGTAGCAGGTGCTTTTTATAAGGAAGATGCGAACAACTATTATATTGCCGGATCTGTGGCGCATATTTTGCCTGAGAATTATTCCAGAGCTTATTCGGGAATCGGTTACATGAAGGTTACTTATTCCGATGGCAGTGTGGGAACGGTGTATAGCGATTTCCATTATATTGATAACTCGCGTAATATTTATAAGGTTGTCTTTTCTGCGTATGAAGACAGAGCTCCGGAATATCCCTTTATTATTCCGGTCGGCGTACATGGTAACACCTATTCTTTGACGCACAGCCCTTATACCGTTCAGCAACTTGATGCCATGAAGAAGTATTTGGATTCTGTTGTGTCCGTTGACTATACCGCCGATTCTAATGGCGATTATGTCTATTTCGGCGTTGCCGGTCAGTATTATTCGACGCCTTGGCGCGTGGCTTATGAGATTGTTGACCGTGACAACGCGGAAGCCTTAGTCACGATCACGCCGCCTGCGGGAGGAAGCATAGAAAAGCTTTACGCGATCCACTTTGGCGGTACGCGCATCGTCTTGACCTCTGATCTTGTAACGATCACCGAGTCAACCATAGTCATTACACATTCGGGCTTTTCTAAGCCGCATTAAAAAAAGGGGTAGCTCATTAGCCATGAGCTACCTCAGTTTTTGTTTGCTTAGAGGAGGTTACTCCCCTTTTTCCATTTTGATGCGCGCCATATCGGCAATCAGACGGGCAGTGCCCTCCATGCCGAGAACGGAGCTGTTGACGGCAATGTGATAATTGTCGTACTTGCCCCATTTGCCGCCCGTGTAAAAATTGTAATAAGAGGCGCGGCGGCGATCTGTTTTGTTGATAAGATCCAGCGCCTCTGTTTTGGAAATGCTGTGACGGGAGGCGACGCGGTTTTTACGATCTTCAATATCGGCATAAATAAATACAGAAAGACGATCCGGATTTTCGCGGAGCACGTAATCGGCGCATCTGCCGATGAGCACACAACTCTCCCTTTCCGCGATCTCACGTACAAGAGAGGACTGTTTCACGAAGAGTTTATCGTTCAGCGGAAGGACGGGGGAATGCCCTGCCGAAAGGCCAAAGAGATTCGATCCCATGGCAAGGGTATAAAGAAGGCTGCTGGTGGCGCGCTCATCTACTTTTTTGAGTGCTTCTTCGCTGACGCTTTCATCGTCTTTTGCGGCGAGGGTGACAAATTCCTTATCGTAGGTTTTGATCCCCAAAAGTTCGGCAACGCGTTCTCCGATTTCTCTACCGCCGCTTCCGTATTGGCGTGCAATGGTAATGGCTACTTTAGGCATATTGGTTTCCTTTCCGTTCGGGTGCGAGGTGCTTTCCCGTTCTTACTTTTTTTACCAATTCTATTATAGCAAAAAACTCTGCGTTTGTAAAGATTTCTTGTGAAAAATATTCTTAATTCGGTAAAAAAAGAGGTGTAAAATAGAAGCGTGAGAAGAATAGATCTCTAAAAAACAGTTTTAGTGTCGAAAAAAATGACTTTTACATGAAAAAAGGAGCTCCCATGAAACTTGTAACACCCGATATGATTGCTAAAATAGATCGCTTTGCCATAGATGTTCTCGGTATTCCCGAGGAAACGCTCATTCGCCGCGCCGGCGATACGATTGTTGAAACACTTTTCAGAGAAGGTATTTATACCGATAATGAGACGTATCCCAAAACCGTTATTCTTGCCGGCGGCGGCAACAACGGTGCGGATGGATATGCCGCGGCACTCGCGTTAAGAGAACGCGGTGTTCTTGCATATGTCTTGGATGTGTTCGGCAAGGGGCAAAGAAGCGAAGGCGGTAAGGCGGTTCTTGCCGAGTATCGGCAAAAGATCGGCGAACCTTTGTCTTTTGCGGATCTTCCGTCACTTGCCGACGCGGGCGTGTACATCGATGCCATGTTCGGGACGGGTTTTTCGGGTGATTTGCCCGAAGAAGGGCGTGTCGTTGCCCGTTACTTAAACCGCCGTGAGGCGCGCATCGTTGCTGTGGATATTCCGTTCGGTGTAAACGCTTATGACGGGAGTGCGGATGCCGATGCGCTTTCGGCAGATATTACGGTTGTGCTTTCTTATATGAAAAAAGGGCTTTTGTCTTATCCCGCCAAAGAAAAATGCGGCAAGCTTGTGCCGGGGGATATTGGCTTGGATATTCCTGCTGTGCACGATGCATTTCCCACCATGGAAGAAATGTGTGACGATTCCTATGTCCGAAAGCATTTGCCCGGGCGGCGTGCCGATTCCCATAAAGGAAGTTTTGGGAAGGCAGTGCTTTTTTGCGGATCCAAAAAATACCGCGGTGCCGCGTCGCTTGCAACGCTGGCCGCTTTGCGCGGCGGTGTGGGGCTTTTGACTTTGGTCAGCGAAAGAGAGGTTCTTCTCTCTATGAGCAAAAAGCTCCCTGAAGCTATTTATCGAGAATGTGCACCGATTGCACAGGCGAGTGAAACTTTATGTGAAGAAGCTCTTGAAATAACAAAGGGCGCATCGGCGGTTTTGATCGGTCCCGGATGCGGCGTAAGCGAAGGCCTTTATCGGCTGATTCTTGCCCTGCTTGCGTGCGAGGGATGCCCACTAATTCTTGACGCGGATGCTTTTACCGCTTTGGCAATGCATCGTGAGGAGGCGGAGAAGGCGTTGTGCTGTGCCAAAAGGGAGGTTCTTATGACGCCTCACCCACTGGAGTTTTCACGTCTTGCGGGCGTGTCCGTTGCTGAAATTCAAGCTCATCGCATGGAATATGCCCGTTTTTATGCAGAAAAATGGAATGCTTCGGTTCTTTTGAAGGGGGCGGGAACGGTTATAGCAACACCGAGTGCCGTCCGCGTGAATACCACGGGATCCAGTGCTCTCGCCAAGGGCGGAAGCGGTGATGTGCTGGCGGGGCTCGTGACGGCTTTGGCTGCGCAAGGTGCTTCTCCCCTGCATGCTTTGGAGCTTGGTGCGTATTTGCATGGAAAAGCGGGAGACACGTTGGCTTTCGAGCTTTCCGAATACGGTGTTCTCCCGTCCGATCTGCCGAAGCAGATCGCTTCCGAGATTTCAAAAATACAAAAAAGCAAATAATTGTTTGCAAAACGAGCTGCTTTTTAGGTTGCTCGTTTTTTGCATCCGAAAAGTTCCCTTGACAAGGAGCTGCTTTTATGTTACAATGAGTTTGTCAAGAACATGCGGAAGGATTCCCATATTGAGATACTAAAAGATAAGCTTTCAAAAGAAAGAAAGGAATGGATACATATATGCGCCTTTGGATGAAAATATTACTTTGGGTTTTAATGGTGGCACTTTTGCTTGCGTCATGTGATTTTGGCAAAGATGATGTAGATGAGAGTGCGGGAACAGATACCGGAGATGGCACCACGTATGACGATCCGTATCCGGATGGCTATCATCCCAGCTTCCCTAAGCCGGGCGAAGGCAACGATAACACCGGCGACGACAACACCGGCGACGATAATACCGGTGACGACAATACCGGCGACGACAATACCGGCGACGACAACACCGGCGACGATAATACCGGCGACGACAATACCGGCGACGACAACACCGGTGACGATAATACCGGCGACGATAATACCGGCGACGACAATACCGGCGACGACAACACCGGTGACGATAATACCGGCGGCGATAACACCGGTGATGATAATACCGGTGACGACAACACCGGTGACGATAATACCGGCGGCGATAACACCGGTGATGATAATACCGGTGACGACAACACCGGCGACGACAACACCGGCGACGACAATACCGGTGACGACAACACCGGCGACGACAATACCCGCGACGACAACACCGGTGACGACAATACCGGCGACGATAACACCGGCGACGACAATACCGGCGACGATAATACCGGTGATGACAACACGGGCGACGATAATACCGGTGACGACAACACCGGCGACGATAATACCGGCGACGACAATACCGGTGACGACAACACCGGCGACGATAACACCGGCGACGACAATACCGGCGACGATAATACCGGTGACGATAATACCGGTGACGACAACACCGGCGACGACAACACCGGTGACGACAATACCGGTGACGACAACACCGGCGATGACACCGGTCCCACTTACTATCAGCCGACTTATACACCTGCTGTTGACCGTGAGGCATATGATTTGGAAGAAGATCACGGCGTGTTGGGCGAAGGTATTGGCATCAACCCCGGACGCGTGGTTTGGGAATATAATAAAAAGGCTTTTCAGTGGAACGGTTCCGGCTATTGGTGCTTGGAGAAGAATTACAGTGTGGATGCCATCAATACCATGGTATCTGACGGCATTTGTTCTCTTGTCGGCGCAGACAACGAGCTTGCGGCTTGGGATGCACTCTTTAAGTATCACAACTGGCGTGTCAATGGCACCGACGGAAGTGTGGGATACAGCCAAGGCGAAAAGATCGTGATCAAATGCAATATGAACGGTCTGTCTCCCCGCAACGGTCCCACGACGCTCAACAATCAAATGTTTACGCCTCCCGTTCTTTTGCGCGCTCTTTTGACTTCGCTTGTCAATGCGGGGGTTTCTCCCGAGAATATTACGGTTTTTGACGCCTCGCGCGTGATTCCGACCTATATGCAAGAAATGTGCAGTGAGGGTATTCTTAGCGGTGTTCATTTCGTATATAATGCTCGCAACGGCAATGCCGCGCAAGATGCACGCCCCGATCTTTACCGTCCGATCGTTTGGTCTGAGGCGGTGGAGGCTATGGCGAGTGCAACCTATTATCCCACTTGTGTGACAGAGGCGGATTACATGATCAATCTTTCGAGCATGAAACCACACACCCTTGCAGGCTTCACCGCATCCGCGAAAAACCATTTCGGCACCGTCATGCCGGGCATCCGTTCGAACGGCAAGGTTTCCTTCCCGAGCGAATACAGAGACAACCCGCCCACTTATGCGGGCTTGCATCCTTACGTAGCGGCTATGGCGTGGAACAACGGCCCCAACTGGACCTTCCCGCAACGCCCGATGGGCAGTTATACCGTTCTCACCGACCTTCTTTCCAATGCCGATTCGGGCGGAAAGACGATGCTGTATGTGATGGACGCATTGGCAGTTACCCCTCACCAAGGCGGCAATTTGACCTCGGCTTGCAAATGGGAAACGTTTGGCGGCGAATGGACCAACTCGGTGTTCTTCTCGCAGGATCCCGTTGCCATTGACTCCGTGGCGTTCGATTTTGTTACGGCAGAGGATGAGGCGCAAAAGGCTTTGGGCGGCGGCGATGCCGTTATCGGCTCTTCTTGCCTTCCCGAAGGACATACGGCGCAAAACTATCTGCATGAATCGGCACTTGCCTACGATCCTCCTTCCGGCACCTATTATCATGACGGATACGGCAATTATATTTCTTCGCTCGGCACGCACGAGCATTGGAACAATCCCGTGGACCGCCAATACAGCCGAAACCTTGGTTATGATGAAGGTATTGAGCTCTTGAAGAGGGAACACTGATGCAGTTCTTTCGTGAGCTTTGGGCATTTTTTGCCGCTTTCTCCGATCCGTATTTTCTAAAAGCAACCGTTAAGGATTTCCTTTTGGGCATATGGACCTATTTTAAGGAATTTTATCCTTACGTTTTCCTTGGCGCGTTTCTCGGAGAGATTTTAAAATTTACTTCTTGGACAAAGTTGATCTACCGTTTTACCGCCCACCATCCGCGTATTGCGGTGCTCATGGCGACCGTACTCGGTATTCTGTCCCCGCTTTGTACCTATGGCACGGTGCCGGTTCTTCTTTCGCTTTATGCGGCGGGCGTTACGGTCGCACCTCTCATTTCCTTCCTTGCCGCATCGAGCATGATGAATCCACAGCTTTTCATTATGACAGTGGGCGGTCTTGGTTGGACGATGGCTTGGCTGCGTCTTCTTTGCGTGTTTGTTTTTTCCTATCTCGTCGGTTTTTTGGCGGGCTTTTTGCCCGAACGCTTCGTGGTGCGAAATTCTGTACGAGAAAGCGCGGCGGAAGAAGCGGCGGAGGATATCGAGAACCGACCACGCAAAAAATTTACGATGAACGCGTATTTGGATGCGGTTCTTCATAATCTGCTTTTTGTTAGCCGCATGATGCTCATTGGCATTGCCATTGCCGCTTTTATTGATCTTTTGCCGATGAACCTTCTTTTTGGCGAAGCCGATACCGATACGGTATGGGGGGTGGTGGTCGCGGCGTTTGCGGGGATTCCCGTTTATGCTTGCGGAGGCGGTACGATACCGATGATCGCATCCTTGATGGCGCAGGGCATGTCACGCGGAAGCGCGCTTGCTTTTTTAACCGTTGGTCCTGCCACGCGTATTACTTCGCTTGCCGCCATTGCATCGGTCTTTAAAAAGCGTTTTCTCGCACTTTATGTTGCCGTTCTGCTCGTTTTTTCGGTCGGAGTCGGTATACTTTTGGTATTTTTATAAGCAAAGGGGCTGTCTTTAGGTGGTGACAGCCCTTTCCTTTGCTTTTTCAGCCGAAAAGCTGACGGTTTTCGGTTTTTTCTTGCCGTATCAAAGAAGGGACACTGTAATTTCTGTGGAAATATAAACGAAATTACAGATTTTTATACAAAAATCTCTATACATCGGTGCAAAAATGTTGTATAATGAAAATGAAAACAGCGAAAGGAAGGCGGAAAAAGAGCGATATGAAAATATTAGGCGGTCTCGATATCGGTACGACGGGCACGAAACTTTCGGCGTATACCGAGGAAGGCGAATTTTTATGTAGCGCATACCGTGAGTACGATGTAAAGCGCGAGGGCGGACACCATGAGGTAGATGCCGGCGTGATCTATGAAAAGGTGTTGGAAGTTTTTTCCGAGATAGCCGTGAAATACGAGCTTTCGGCGGTGGGCGTGAGCAGCTTCGGCGAGACTTTTGTGGTGACGGACGGGGAAGGGAATCCCCTGATTCCCTCCATGCTCTATACCGATGAGCGAGGCGAGGCGGAATGTAAGACACTTTGCGAGGCACTCGGAGAAGAGAAGATCCTTTATACCGCGGGTGTCAAGCCGCATCATATGTTCAGCCTTCCCAAGCTCATGTGGATTAAAAACAATCGCCCCGACGTTTATGCCAAAACGAAGTACGTTTTTCTGATGGGGGATTATATCATTTATAAGCTGACGGGAAAGCGGTGTATCAACCATTCTTTGGCGGCGCGCACTTTGGCTTTTGACGTGCGCAAAAAATGCTTCAGCGAAGAAATCCTTGCCGCCGCAGGTGTGGATAAGGCTCTCTTTTCCGAACCTGCCGATGCTTTTACCGTGGCGGGCGAGATCAAGCGCGAGCTTGCCGATGCCTTGGGCATCTCTTCTCAAACAAAAATCACCGTCGGCGCGCATGACCAGGTTGCCGCCACCGTCGGTGCGGGTATTTTAGAGCCGGGGTGTGCCATGGATGGCGCGGGCACGGTAGAATGCATCGTTCCCGTGTTCGACGGCTATCCCGACGTTAAGGTGCTGTTGAAAGGCGCGTATCCCGTGGTGCCTTACGTGTTCCCCGATACCTACGTTACCTATGCGTTCAGCTTTACGGGCGGTGCGACTCTCAAATGGTTCAGAGACCGCCTTTCGGCGGAAAAATCCTATGCAAAACTCGATGCTGCGGTTAAAGACGGTCCCTCCGGTATTTTGGTGATGCCGCATTTTGCGGGGGCGGCGACGCCTTATATGGATATGGGCTCCAAAGCGGCTTTCTTGGGCCTTACGCTCTCGCATGACAGTGCGGATGTGTACAAAGCTCTCATGGAGGGTGTTGCGTATGAAGCCAAGCTCAATTTGGATCTTTTGGCGGCAGCGGGAATTAAGCCGCGCAAACTGTATGCCACAGGCGGCGGTGCGTCGGATGTGTGGCTTGGTATTAAGGCGGATGTTTGGCAAAGCGAGATCGTTTCGCTGGATGCGGGCGAGGTTGGCGCATGCGGTGCTTGCATGCTGGCAGGCGTAGCTACGGGGGTTTACCCTGATCTTTATGCGGCAAGGAAGGTTTTCGTCAAGGAGAAAAGTACCTATTTGCCGAATGAATCGCGCAAAGAGGCGTATGCCAAGCTTTATGCCGCGTACAAGGACGTTTATAGCGCAGTACGACCGATTACGGAAAAAATGAAATAAGGAGATAAATCATGATTGTTACACTGAAGGACATTTTAGCCGAGGCGGAAAAAAAGCAATGCGCCGTCGGCGCATTCAATACGCCCTCCATGGCGGAGGCGCGTGCCATCATTGCCGCGGCAGAGGAAACCGACGCCCCCGTCATCATCATGCATGCGCAAGTGCATGAAGAAATGGGGCTTTGCAAAATGGAAGAGGTTGCTCCCATGATGCGTTTTTATGCCGAAAAAGCCAAGGTTCCCGTGTGCATGCACCTCGACCATGGCACCGACATCGACTATGTGAAGCGCGGGCTTGAGCTTGGTTTTAATTCGGTTATGTATGACGGCTCGGCGTATTCCGAGGAAGAAAACTTCAAAAATACCGCTTTGGTTAAGAAAATGGCGGCATCCTTCGGTGCACATGTGGAGGGTGAGATCGGCTCGATGGGCGCAAGAGAATCGGGTGCCTCCGGTGGCACGGATGAAAGCATCTATACCGATCCCGATACCGCTAAGAAATTCGTGGAAGAAACCGGTATCGACGCTTTGGCTTGCGCCTTCGGCACGGCACACGGTCTTTATCTCAAAGCCCCCAAGCTTGATTTTGCCCGCCTTGAAAAAATCCGTTCCTTGGTATCGGTTCCTCTCGTGATGCACGGCGGAAGCGGTGTTTCCCCCGAGGACTATAAAAAGGTGATTGAAAGAGGCGTACGCAAGATCAACTATTATTCTTACATGGCAAAAGCGGGAGCCACCGCGGTCAAAGCCATGAAGGATATGACATTTTTCCACGATATTTATGTTGCCGCCATCCAAGGCATGAAAGAGGATGTAAAAGCCGCCATCGAGCTTTTCAGATAATAGAAAAGGAGAATCCCCATGAAACGTTCTGAAATCAACGCCATTATGCGAGAGGCAGTTGCCTTCATTGATAAAATGAATTTTAAGCTTCCTCCCTTTGTTTTCTTCACCCCCGACGAGTGGAAGCAAAAAGGGAAGGAATACGATGAAATCCGCGACAACATGCTTGGATGGGATATCACGGATTTCGGCTCCGGCGATTACGAAAAGACGGGGCTTTTGATGATTACGCTTCGTAACGGCAATTTCGACAATCCGAAATACGTCAAGCCCTATGCCGAAAAGCTTCTCATCGTGAAGGAAGAGCAAGTTACCCCCTATCACTTCCATTGGAGCAAGATGGAGGATATTATCAATCGCGGCGGCGGAAATCTTTTGGTTAAGGTTTACAACTCCACCCCCGACGAGCAATTCGATTTGGTCAATCCCGTTACCGTACATATCGATGGCAGAGAGTACGAAGTAGAGCCCGGTGCGGTGATTCGCCTGACACCTGGCGAGAGCATCGCCATTCCCCAAGGACAGTACCACAAATTCTGGGGCGAAAAGGGCACGGGTATGATTTTGCTCGGTGAGGTTTCCAAGGTCAACGATGACCGCGTGGATAACCGTTTCTACGAGCCCACGGGCAGATTCCCTGCCATTGAAGAGGATGAGGCACCGCTTTATCTGCTTGGCAACGAGTACCCTAAAGCATAAGTTCGAAAATAAGTTTTCAAACTCGCCTTTTTACAACAAGAAATAGTTATAAGAATAAAAAAAGAGGTAAGTGTTATGCAAAATGAATTAAAGAGTGCCGCAAAGGCACTTGCGCAAAAGGTCGCTCGCGTCAGAACTCCCCGTTCGCTTGTGTTGCCTTATTTTTCCGATTTGCATGCCGATGCGGCAGATGCCGAATCGGTAGAACGGCTTTGCGAAGCACTCGCTCTTGTTTCCGAAAGTGTAAAGCCCGATGCTGTCATTAACCTTGGCGACAATCTCAACATGCTCGGCAGAATGTATCACATTGAAAACGAGCCTTTGAAGGCGACGCTCACGGGTATCTTTGACCGCACCAAGAATGCCGCGTGTGCACCGATGCTTTTGATCAACGGTAATCACGACGGCATCGGTACCGATTTCTTCAAGGCGGATTTTTGGAACGAGATCACAAAAGGAAAATACGATGACGGCATGGCAAAGTATCATAGCGAAGGCAGTTATTATTACGTGGATTTTGCCGATGCGCGTACGCGCCTTGTCTTTCTTTCCCTTCCCTATGATTCCGACCTTGAAGCAGAGCATCCCACGCCGCTTTGGGGCTTTGGAAAAGAACAGATTTCTTGGCTGAAAAACGTAGCACTCCAAACCGAATACGACATTCTTTTGTTCTCGCACGTGCCTTTTTATTATGAGTACCGCGGCGATACCGAGTCCATGCTCGGTGTGTGGAACGGCAGCGCGGCAGCTATGTCCTATATCAGCGCGCTGTGCGGTTGGATCGAGGACTTGGATGAGGCGGTAGCGGCAATCGAGGCGTCGGGAAAGGTGAAGGTTTGCCTTAGCGGACACATCCACACCGAGTCTCTTTGGGCACCGAAGGAAACGAAGGGGGCAGACAAAAATCCTTTGCCTTGTCTGCAATACGTTACTACCCGTCCCGTTATGCCCGCCACGGAGGATAAAACGGGTATTGCCATTGATGTTCCCGTTTGGGTGCCGGAAGAGCAAAAGCTGTACATCTTCCGTTTCGGTGACGGCGAGGACTGTGTGCTTTCGCTTGGATAAGAGAATGATTGCGTTTTAAAAAGAAGCAGGAGATTGCTTGTAAAGAGCTGTCTCCGCTTTTTTATGGCAGGCGCGTTTTTTACGAAATGATGCGCAAAAAAGTTCTCTTTTTGCGAGAGGGTTCTTGCTTTTTTTGCGGCGTTGTGCTAATATGAAACTGAGAAAAAAGAAGGGAGTTTCTTTATGAAAATAGAGCTTACCCGCATTCCCACTGATTTCAAGGGCGAGAAATGCTTTACCCATGCCAGATGCGCGATACGCGAGGACGGCTATGGCATTATGACAACACAACCCCTGCGCCTTTCGGGCAGTGATATTTTTTACGGCATGTATATCAGCGAAACGCACGACGGCGGAAAGAGCTGGTCCGCGCTGCGCCCAAGTAAAACGATGGTGCGCCGCGCCTTGGGCGGCGGCGTTGAGATTGCCATGTGCGATGTGACACCCCTTTACCACAAAGCAAGCGGAAAATTTCTCGGAATCGGGCATTACGCCATGTATGTGAATGATGAGGCGGCAACCGCCCCCCATCCGCGCCACACGCTTTACGCGGTGTATGACGAAGAGACGGGCGATTTTTTGCCTTTTGAGCAGGTGGAAATGACGGGAGATGCGTATTATAATTGCGGTTGCGGTTCCGGGCAGTGCCTTGAGCTTGCGAACGGAGATCTGCTCATCCCCATTTATCATATGAACAAGGAAGAGGCAAGAGATCCTTGGCATTCTTGCTATCACGCGTCGGTGATGCGTTGCTCGTTTGACGGCGCGCATATCATCTGCAAAGAGGTTGGAAACGCTGTCAGTGTTTCTGTGCCGCGTGGCATTTGTGAGCCCTCTATCGAAAAATGCGGAGATGCGTATTTTCTCGCCTTGCGCAACGACCTTTCGGGCTATGTTGCGCGAAGTGAGGATGGAATTCATTTGTCCGAGCCGATTGAGCTTGTATTTGACGACGGCGAGAACGTGGGCAATTATTGCACCCAACAGCACTGGATTGTGAGTGGGCAGACGCTTTACATGGTCTATACCCGCCGCGGCGGCGACAACGACGATATTTTCCGCCATCGCGCACCGCTTTTCATCGCTCGTTTCGATACGGAGCGCATGTGCCTTGTGCGCGAAAGCGAGCGTGTTGCGGTACCCAAAAGAGGCGCAAGGCTCGGAAACTTCGGTTGCCAAAGCTTTTCGGACGGCAGTGGCAAAATTTGTGTTTCCGAATGGATGCAGACGACAGCTCCCGACTGCACCAATTGGCGCCGTTGCGTGGAGCTTGGCAGCGATAATTCTATTTTTATCGCCCATATCGATTTTAACAACTGAAAGGAGAAGTATGCCGTCATGGTTTCCGTGTCTTTTTTGAAAAGTGCAAAGAAATCTGTGTTTTTCGAACCTTTTTTTCAAAGAGCGCAAGAGGAATACGCGTATTTGAAAGACAACTTTGCCGATTCGCCTGCGTATGTGTCCGGGTGGTTTCATGATTTTTGTTGCCCGCATTGCGCTTCTCAGTTAAAGGCAGATCCTATCGTTAAGAACCATTCGTTTCAAGGCGGCAATCGGTATCGCTGTTCCGCTTGCGGTTGTGAGACGGAGGGAAATGCGACGTTAGATGAGGCGTGGGTTTATTCCTATCGTCAAAAGATGGTAGGCGCTTTGTCCGGTGTGGCACTTTATGCGCTTTTGGGGGACGGGGAAGCACTTCGCCTTATTGTAAAATTTGTGGATTTCTACGCGCAAAACTACCATGCCTTTCCGATTCATGGCAAGCACGCGGGAAGAGGCAAAATCATGGCGCAGAGCTTGGATGAGGCGGTTTATCTTCTCACCCTTTTGCGCGCACTTTTCTCTGTGCGCGATAGGATCGACGCCGAAAAAAGGGCAGAATGGAAGCAACAGCTTTTTCTGCCGATGTGTGAGTTTTTGTTAGAGCAAACCGATTTTCATCAAATTCATAACATTGCCCTTTGGATGCGTTGCGCTGTGGGAGCCGCCGCACTTTTCTTAGAGGATGACGAACTGCTTTCACGTGCGATAGAGCCTCCGTATGGGATTCGCGCGCAGGTGGAAGAGGGGTACACCAAGGATAGTATTTGGAACGAATGCTCCTTCCACTATCACTATTATTCGACCGAAGCTTTGACGCATTTTTTGCTGTACTACCGCGAGAAAGCACCCAACGATCCCTTGTTTGACCGACTGGCAGACGCTTACACCGTGCCCGTTTCTTTTTCGCACGACGGATATACCGTTCCTTCTTTGAGTGACGGTTGGTATCCTCTTTCCTTAAAAAGGTACGCGCCTCAAATAGTTAGTGCGGCAGAGATTTTGCGCAGCCCCGCTTTGCTTAAGCAACTTGCCATCTTGAGAGAAAGAGCACCCGAAAGCTTGATCGGCACAGGCGTTTTGCTTCACTGCGGAGAGCTTTTGTGCGATACGAACATTGATGTACCGTCCGTGAATTTCGCGCCTTGCGCACTTCTTGAGGACTCGCGTTTGGCGGCTTTTCACGGTCCTTTCACCGCGCTTTTCAGGGTGGGAAACCGCCGTTTCAGCCATATGCATGACGATTATCTTTCGCTCATTCTGCCCGGTATTTCGGACGATCTCGGTACACCGGGCTATGCGCACCCCATGTGCGATACCTATTATCGCCGTTCCTATTCTCACAATGCTCTGTGCGCGGACGGAAAGAGTCAGCCGCACGTGTATCGCGATACCGTTATTTTGGCACACGGCGAGGGTGTGAGAGGTGTGGCGGAGTCCCTTTGGGAGGGAATCGATGCCGAGCGTACGGTTGCATGGGAAAACGGCGTTCTCTTTGACCGTTTGCGCGCCTCTTCTTCGGCGAATCACGTTTACGACTGGTTCTTCCACGTACAAGGCAAGCTTTTGAATGCCGAGGCGGACGCACAGCCTTTGACCGAAACCGAAGTGGCGTACGAGCATTTATCGGAAGTTCGCTTTTTGGGAGAGGGCAAGGGGAGATGCTTGTGCTTTGAAACGGCACTTGGCATTTTAGAGCTCGAGATTCATTCGGAAGCGGAGCTCTTTTTGGCAAAATCTCCTTCGAACCCCGCCACCCTTTTGCGTGAGACGGTGCTTTTGCGCGTTGCGGCTCCGTGCGCGGAATTTTGCGTCAGTTACCGCTTGCGCTGACTTTGCATTTGATCAAAAACGGGTTAGCTCATTAATCATGAGCTAACCCCTTGATGTTTTGCGCCTTCGGCGGCGCAAAATGGCTTAAGTTTTTAATCCGGCAGAACGGAGTTTGCGAGTGCGGTGCCCCAGGCTTTACAACCCTTTTCGTTCGGGTGGCCGCCGTAAATTGCGATATGGTCGTGGGGTTCTTTGCCGCAAAGAATGGGAGCGTTATCGAAGAAAAAGTCGGTTTTCTCTTTCAGTTCTCCACGGATATAGCGATTGACCTCGTTCCATATTTCGCGTTTTTCTTCTTCCAAATCAAACGGAGGAACGGTTTGTATACAAACGCGGCACCCCTCTGCTTTCAGCCTTTCCACTATGCGGGAAAGGTTCTTTTTGATTTCGGCGGCGGTGTAGCCGCGCAAGATATCGTTTACACCGAAGCAAAGGAACACCGTATCTGCTTGCTTGGCTTCGTAGTGCCAAAGTCCGCCTGTTGCGGCGTCGGCGGCTCTGCCGAAACCGAGGGCAATGTTCCATACGGCATACTTTTCACCGTAAATTCTTGCCGCGACGGCGGCGTAGCCCGCGTATGATTCAAGCGGCGTTCCGATGCCTTCGGTGATGCTGTCTCCGAGAAAGACGATACGTTCTTTTTTCGGTCTGTCGCAACCGATCATGATGGGGCGGGGAATGAAAATGTTTTCCCGAAAGCCGTCTGCGGAAAGCTTTTCGCCGTAGAGAAGCGTCTCGTGAATATAGGGGATCTCATTGCCGCGGTAGACGATCTCAAGGCAAAGCTTTTCCCCCGCCTTTGCCGAAAGACGCAAAGGATCGGTGTAAAAGATTTCACCCGGGCGGACTGTTTTGCTTTCTTTTTTGCCGAATGTAACAGGAAAAAACTCTCTTGGTGTAAAGTCTTCTTTACAAATCGATGCTTTTAACCCGAGGATTTCCCATTCTTGACAAATATAGTTGGCAAAGGATTCCGAGCCGTCGTCGAAGGTGCTTGCGATGCTGTTGGAGAAAAGAAAGGAATAGTTGTATTCTCCGCCCACCGTCAGAGTGAAGTAGCTTCTTGCCGTTTCCGTACCTTCCGATGCAAAAAACTTTTGATTGTTGGAGGGGGCGAGGGTGTTTGAAAAATAAGTATCAAAATAAGACATAAGAAACCTCACAGATTTTTTATTCTTTTATACAGACGAAGGTTGTGCCGAGAAAGGCTTTTTTTGTTTCTTCGGGGAATTCCCGATCGCTGATAACGCAAGTGATGTCGGCAAAGCTTGCCACTTGCTTTTTAACGGTGGGGACTTCTTTTCCTTCATCGGCGAGATAATAGATTTTTTCCGAGCCTTTCATCATGGTGCGGTGCAAAAGATAATAGCTGCTGCCGTCTCCTATCGCGCCGTCGGGCGTAAAGGAACCTGTGGAAAAAAACATTTTATCCGCATGATAACGCATAGCGTTTTCTACCGTTTCGTCTCCTATGAGCATGCTCGGTGATTCCAAAACCGTTCCGCCGAGCACGGTTACGCGTATACCGCTTTCGGAAAGCTGTATGGCGAGTTGCATGTTGTTGGTGATAACGTGTAAGTCTTTTTTCTCCGAAAGATACGCGCCCATATAGCTCGCGGTGGTGCTGGCGTCGATGAAGAGAGTGTCGCCGTTTTCCACAAATGATGCCGCCGCTTTTCCGATATGCCTCTTTTCTTTTTTCATGAGGTCATAGCGGAAGGGAAGCGTAGGATATCTGCGTTGCGTGATAGGCTCGACACCGCCATAGCTTCGCTTCACGAGTTTTTGTTTTTGCATGGCATTGAGATCGCGGTTGACGGTAGCGGAGCTGTAATCGAGCATGGAAACCAATTCTTTGACCGTGGCATAGCCTTGCTTTTTGAGAATCGCCAAAATCTTTTCTTGCCGTAGCTTTTGAGACATAGGTGCTCCTTTTTGAGAAAGTTTGAGAAAGTTTCAAAAAATCAAACGTACTTGAAAAAGTTTGAGAAAGTGCTATACTCATTGTAGCACCGAAAGCGTTGTATGTCAAGCAAAAAGGAGAAAAAGATGATGTATCGAAAAAAACGTGCCACCAAAGATTTGACCGAAGGAAATATTTATAAAAATTTTATTCTGTATGTCATTCCTTTGATTCTTGCCGCCTTGCTTTCGCAGGCATATAGCACCATTGATGCTGTGATTGCGGGCAAGTATGTCGGCGATTACGCATTGGGTGCCATTGGCGCGGCAAGCTCGTTTTCCACTTTTCTTTCCACGCTTTTTTCGGGGTTCAGCGTCGGTTTTTCTATCTATGTTGCGCGTGTATTCGGTGAGAAGGATTACGGAAGGCTCAAAACGGATATCGTCAATGTTATGCTTTTCATCCTCGCGGGGCTTTTGCTCTTGGGAGTGCTTTGCATACTTTTACGCGAACCTATTTTTGATTTTTTACGCGTGGACGGTGCCATTCGCGCCGACGCAATGCTATATTTCTGCATCACCAAGGCGGGATTTTTCATCATCACGGGCAACGCGGCGTTTGTGCAGGTGTTGCACGCGCTGGGTGTTACCGGTTTTTCCTTTTACATGTCGCTTCTTTCGGCACTTCTCAACATTGCGGGGAATCTCGTTTCGGTGCTTGTGTTTGAGATGGGAATTGCGGGAATCGCGCTTTCCACCGTTTTTTCCTCTGCACTCGTGATGGTGTTTTATATTCGAAAACTGACCGTTTGCTTGCGCGAATTACCGAGCGAAAAGCGTGCGTTCCGTTTCCGTTTTTCTTCGGTAAGGATCTCTTTGCGTTATTCCTTGCCTGTTTGTTTGCAGCAAGCGTCCATGTACTTTGCGGGACTTGTACTCTCTCCCATCACGAACGGTCTCGGTGCCTCTGCCACAACGGGGTATGCCCTTGCAACGCGCTTTTCTTCTATTTGTGCCACGATCTACCAAAATTCCTCCAAGGTTGTCAGCAATTATACCGCGCAAAGCATCGGTGCAGGCAAAACCAAGTGTATTCGAAAGGGCTTTTTCGTGGGGCTTGCGCAGGGGGTTGTGCTGACATTGCCCGTCTTGCTTGTCTGTGTCATTTTCGCACGGCCAATCTCGTCTCTCTTCTTTACGGCGGGATATGAGGGGGAAGCCTTCGCATACGCGGTGCGTTTTGCAACACTGTATTTGCCGTTGATTCTTTTCAATTTGATCAACAATCTTATGCATTCCTTCTTCCGAGGAATGGGCGCACTCGGCACGCTGATCCTTTCGACATCCTTCGGCAGTGCCGTGCGTATTCTGCTTACCTTCTTTTTGGTTCCTTTTCTGCACATCGATGGTATTTTCCTTGGTTGGGCTCTTTCATGGATCGCGGAGACTGTGCTTTGCTTCTTTATCTATCTTTTCCGCTATCGCAATGATACGATGATACAGAAACGCATCACGGAAAGCCTGTAAGCCGCAAAACTGAAATAGAAAAGCACTTATAACACATTTTCAATCATGTTGTATAAGTGCTTTTTTTGATTATTACAATTGGTTTTACCAGATCTTTCGGTAAAGATCCATGACCTCGCTCTTGGTGGGAATGCGGGGGTTGGTTGCGGTGCAAGCATCTGCCAGTGCCGCCTCTGCCATGCTTTCAATCTTTGCCATGTATTCGCCCTCGCTGATGCCGCCGATGGAAGAAACGGAGAGGGGAATGCCCATTTCCTTGTTCATAAACTGAATGTAGGAAACAAGCGCGCGGATGGTGGTGATTTCATTGAGGTTGGAAACACCGAGAATGCGTGCCATATTGCAATACTTTCTGACGCAAGGCGCGTATACACTGCGGCTACGGGAGTGCATATCAATTTCGGAATTGTATTCAATGATGTAGGGCAGAAGGATGGCGTTGGCTTTGCCGTGGGGAATGTGGAAGTTTGCTCCGAGCTGATGCGCCATGCCGTGATTCAAGCCGAGAGATGCCGAATTGAAGGCAAGCCCCGCTAAGCATGAAGCGATGTGCATTTTGCGTCTGGCGTGGGTGTCGCTCGCATCGGCATAGGAACGGAGCAAAAACTGACCGCAGATTTCGACGGATTTTTCAGCCAAGGCGGCGGAAAACTCGTTGTTGTTCACCGAAACATATGCCTCGATGGCATGCGTCATAACGTCCATACCCGTGTCCGCCGTAATGGAGGCGGGAACCGTGCGCACCAGTTCTTCATCGAGAATTGCTTCATCGGGGATCATGCTTTCTTCCGCAAGCGGATACTTGGCATCGTTTGCGGGATCGGAGATAACCGAGAATGCCGTGACTTCACTGCCCGTGCCCGAGGTTGTCGGGATGGCGATGAGCCAGGGCTCAAAGGTAGCGTCGATCTGGTGCGCGAACTTGCGTACCGCTTTGGACAGATCGATCGCGGAACCGCCGCCGATGGCAACGATGCAAGCGGCTTTGGAGTCGAGGGCGACACGAACGCCCTCGATTACTTTTTCAACGGGCGGATCGGGAATCACATCACTGAAAAGCGAGTAGGTAATGCCCCCTTGCTCGAGCCTTCCCGTGACCTGGCGGATCATGCCGCTGCTGACCACAAAGGGATCGGCGATCACCAATACGCGCTTGTACGGCAAATCTGTCAAGCGATCGAGTGCGCGTTCTCCAAAGCATATTTTTGTTTTTACTTCAAAAAATTTCATAAATTATATCCTTGCCTTTCCGAGACAGTGTCAAAATTTGTGCGAATTACTTAAGGGGTTCTTTGACCGTTAAGGTGGCGTATTTGGTGGTGACTTTGTAATAACTCGTCACGTCCGCGCCGGTTCTGTTGTCTGTGATGCGATAGGAAATGATATGAGCAAAGCTTTGACCGACAAAGGTTTGTGAGCCGCTATAGGAAAGCACAAGGGTGTGACCGGGAAGCAAGCTTCCTTTGAGGGGCTCGTAGCGCGTGGCGATCAACGCTTGCCCGTCGTAGTATTTTTCTTCGCTGACAGGGGCAATGGTGATCTCGCGCCGTTTGACGGACAGTGTGCCTGGATCGGTTGTAACGCTGTAAAGATTGCCGACATCTGCGCCTGTGGTGTCAACAATCTTATAAATGATGGTGTTCTCACAACTGCCGGGATCGGTGATAGAGGCGGGAAGCTCGGTGATCAGCGTGTGCCCTGTAAGGAGCTTGCCTTGCGAGATCCATGCGTAGGGGAGCGAGAGGGAAGAACCTGTATAGGTCATTTCCGTCGAGAGGGAGGAAATGACTAACTTGATGCGCCCGTCCGGTTCTTTTTCTTCAAAATCACCGGGATCTTCGGGAAGAGAAGGTTCATCGCCTTCGTCGGGCTCGGAGGGCTCGGAAGGTTCACCGCCTTCGCCGGGCTCACCGGGTTCGGAGGGTTCACCGCCTTCGCCGATTCCGCCGCCTTCACCGGGCTCATCGGAGCCGGTGCCGCCCGAGCCGGGCGTTTCGGAAGAGGGAGGGGCTTCGCCGACCACAGAGTCGGGATCGAAGGTTGCGTCCACCACAACCCAACCCATGCCGTCCATATAAACCTCTACCCAAGCATGACCTGCGTTTCTGTATTCTTTCCATTCGCCGCTTTCCAAATAGAGAACAAAGCCAATGGTGTAACGCGCGGGAATGCCGAGTGCGCGGAGCATCATGGTTGCCGCAGCGGCGTAATGACGGCAAACGCCGGATTTTTCTTGCGTCAGAAAATGTGTGACCATATCCACGGTGTCGGGATAATCGTTTGCCCCCCATTTTTCGGCATCGTATGCTGCGGCGTTTCGGATGTAATCCGCTACGTCTTCGATACAGGTGGGATCTTGATTGCTGATGCCGTTTTGCGCCGCCAAATCAAGCAAAAGTGCCTTGAGTTCACTGTCGATATCGAGATAATTTTGATATACGAAATTGCGGTAAAGCTTTTCTTGCCGGATAAACTCGGGATTTAATTTATTTGTTGCATAGCTGACCGTGCGGTCGGTTGCGGGACGGTAGCTTTGATAATCGTGATAAGCCACTCTGTATTGTCTAGTGCCTTCTCCCGAAAGCATTTGTGTTCCGTAGTACGGATACAGTGTGCGTCTTTCCACATCAAGCTCAATGTCCGCAAAGGTAGGAGTATGACCGTAGGCACTTGCGTAAATGCCTTGATAATAAATGGGATCGATATAGCCGTTCGGCAAGAGATACTCGTTGCCTTTTATAAAGCCGTGTTCCCCTTTGCCTGTATAGGTACCGAAGCTTTCGGCGCGCAGATAGATGATGCCGTCGGGTGCGTTTGCGTCGGTTTTAATGCGGAACCAGTAATTGTTTTGGTTGACACCTTCGCCGGCGGTTTTGTCGCCGTTTTCCGGCAGATCTTCACCGTTGGGGAGATAGCCGCCTTTGTCGGGGATATTGCCTCCGCCGCCGTTTCCGTCGCCTTCGCCGTTTCCGTCGCCTTCGCCGTTTCCGTCGCCTTCGCCGCTTCCGTCGCCTTCGCCGTTTCCGTCGCCTTCGCCGTTTCCGTCGCCTTCGCCGTTTCCGTCGCCTTCGCCGTTTCCGTCGCCTTCGCCGTTTCCGTCGCCTTCGCCGTTTCCGTCGCC
>JAZNND010000042.1:0-12299 GCA_045580085.1 Eubacteriales bacterium | reverse complement strand
CTGTCGTTAATTAACAACAGACCCCGCAAATGCTTAAATTATATTTCTGCTCAGGATTCTTGGAATTTAGAATTGCAAAATCTTTCCTAAAAGTGTTGCACTTCTATTGACAATTCACTTAAAGTACAGCATGCAAAAACTGCTGTGTTCTGGGATTTTGGGGATTGTCAAAGATTTCCGCGGGTGTTCCCTCCTCGGTAATACCTCCGTCACTCATGAAGATAATACGGTCGGCAACCTCGCGTGCAAAGCCCATCTCATGCGTAACGATCACCATCGTCATGCCCTCATCCGCAAGTTCTCGGATTAAATCCAATACCTCGCCAACCATCTCGGGATCGAGTGCCGAGGTCGGCTCGTCAAACAGCATCACCTTGGGATTCATTGCCAAAGCGCGCACGATGGCAATTCTCTGTTTCTGTCCGCCTGAGAGCGTGGAAGGATAAACGTACGCCTTATCCTCAAGTCCGATACGGCGAAGAAGAGAGGCGGCTTTTTCCTTCACATCTTCCTCAATGGCTTCCTTGGTTTCGGTAATAACCAACTTCTCCTTTTTCTCCTTACGGAAAAGATTGGTCAAAGGCAGAAAGAAATTAAAGCGTTTTGCTTTTGCAAGTGCCTTCTTTCGAATTAAAACAGGTGCGAGCATAATATTTTCAAGCACCGTCTTGTTATTAAACAAATTAAACTGCTGAAAAACCATGCCCATCTTTTGACGGTGAATGTTGATATTAACCCGCGGATCTGCCAAATCCTCATTTTCGAAAATGATCGAGCCGCCCGTGGGATCCTCCAAGCAGTTAAGGCAACGCAAAAAAGTAGATTTACCGGATCCCGAAGGACCGATCACAACGATCTTTTCACCCTTTTTGATATTGGTGGATACACCCTTTAACACAGAAAGCTCGCCAAAGCTCTTGCAAAGCCCCTTTACGTGAATCAAAACTTCTTCACTTGCAATCATTTCATTTTGCATGAGTGGCACCTCCTCTGTTACGGTCGCTCTTCGCCATTTTATTTTCAATTACATGCAAGATCTTGGTCAAAATCAGCACAACAATGAGGTAGAGCACCGCCGCGATCAAAAGCGGGAAAAGATAGTCAAAGGTACGGGATTGAATGAGTCCGGGGATCTTTCCAAGGTCATAAATACCCACATAACCGACGATCGCAGTCTCTTTAACAAGCATGATGAACTCATTGAACAAAGACGGCAAGCAATTACGAACCGCTTGCGGAATAATGATCGTGCGCATGGTCTCCCAAGTAGAAAGTCCCATCGAACGACCTGCTTCCATTTGTCCGTCGTCCACACTTTCAAATCCGGAACGGGCAATCTCGGCAACGTAAGCACCCGAATTGATACCGAAGGTGATCGCACCAATCATGATACCGTTGTCCCAGAAAGAGAAAACGACGAAATAAAGGATCATCAACTGCAAAACGACCGGAGTACCCCGAACAATGGTAATATAAATATGGCAAATTTTCGAAAGCACCTTGACCTTACCGGTCTTTTTGTTAATATAATTCACCATTGCCATAAGCACACCGATGGTAATACCGATCAGTGCTGCGATAAAAGCGATGATAAGGGTATTTCCAAGCCCCTCCAAATACATCTTCCAACGGTCTTGTACGATAAGAGCTTTAGAGAGCCTGGTCCATAATGACGTAAAAAATTCCATCCGAAACTCCTTTGCGGTTTCAACCGCGATATAAGGTCAGTCAAAAATGCGGAGCTGTCGCATAAAGCGGCAGCCCCTTCTTTCCAAGTGAATTATTGAGCCGTATTCAGCATAGTCTGCGCGGGAAGCTTATCCATCAGGATGGCATCAATTCTGCCTGCCTTAAGATCGGCAAAAGCAAGCGCATACTGCTTATACTGAGTAACCGTGGTTTCTTCCGAAATCTTGACGGTCTTTTCATTGCCGTCGCCATCCTCAAAAGTATAGCCGTCAGCCGTCTTAGCACCGGAGATGATCAGGTCACCGCTGGTACCTTCTTGTACGCCAACCTTCAAACCGGCAAGATCCTTGACACTGCTGTATCCCTTATCTTCCGCAGAAACGATAACCAAAGTAGAGCTGAAATAGATGCTCGAAAAATCAACTTCAGCGGCACGGTCCTCTGTAATGGTCATACCTGCAGCGGCAACAGCAAGACCTGCGTCGCTCTTAACAGCAGTAGGAATGGTATCAAAAGCAATGTCCTTAATCTCAATCTTTTTACCCATGTTGACAGCAACTTCGTTCATAATTGCCATATCAACGCCGACAACATTATTGTTGTAGAGGAATTCGAAGGGAGCAAAACCGGACTCGGTATAAACCGTGATGATCTCGGTAGCGGCACCAAAATCCCAAGAGGTTTTCAGATCGCCTGCATCGGGTGCAGTCTTGCCCTCGGGATTCTCTGCGTACTCTGCCAAAGCTGTATAATAGTCTACATATTTGGTCATCGTTCCATCGGCAACCCATTTGTCTACAACCGTGTTAACAGCTGCAAGAAGCTCGGGGCAACCTTTCTTTACACCGATGCCAAAGTCTTCCTTCAAAAGGTCAGTAGCATCCACAGCAACAAACTTTTTGTCGCCGCCGCAAGAAGCAAGCACGCCCAAGCAACCAACGATCATAAGGGCAGCAAGAAACAACGAAACAATTCTCTTCATGATGATTCTCCTTCATTATGTCATGTTTATTTGCTTACATTAAATATGTAAAGCTCCTTAACATTATAACGCTTTCACTTCAAAAAGTCAATATTTTTTCTGTTTTTTCTTAGAGCTTACGCGGAAACGCCGTAACAAGCGAGCCAAGATAGCTGTCTAAGGAGTAAAAAAGAGGAAAAATCTCCGTTCCTTCCACAAGATAGGCGGAAAGAGAGGCGTTCGTGGGGAAAGGCAAAGTCTTTGCCTCGCATACCGGTATAGAACGGGCAAAGAGCTCCGTCAAGCGTATGGGGGTAGCGTGCGTGCCGATAACAACGGTCTTTCCTTCATTTTCCTTGGCAATACCGAAAACCGCATCCAACACTCGCACCGAAAGCTCCTCTAAGCTCTCTCCGCCCGTGGGGCGGGATCTTCCGATATCATCATTCCACACCGAGCATGCGGCAGGATAACGTTCGGCAATCTCCGCAAACAAAAGTCCCTCCCATGCACCGGCATAGATCTCTTTTAATCCGTCATGCGTAAGAATGTTCTCCGCACCCGTAGCGATGCGTGCAGTTTCATAAGCACGCGAAAGCGGACTGGCATAAACCGCATCGGGGCAAATAGCATTTTCTTTCAAATATGCCGCGGCGGCATGTGCTTGCGCTATTCCCTTTTCGCTCAGTCCAAGGTCGGTATGCCCAAGAAAGCGTTTTTGCTTGTTACCGATACTCTCGCCATGCCTTATCATGTAAATCAAAGTTTTCATTTTTTAAGCGTTTGCGCCTGCCTTCTCCTTTTCTTGCAAAAGTCCCTTCAGGTTGAGTGCCGCCTTGGGCACAGCAAAGCGAAGTGCCTTGGGCAAAATACGCAGAACAAAATGCTTGGATTTCTTGAGTTCTCCGTCAAAAACATAGCCGAAACCGTCTTTGTCCGCTATGACTTCCACGGTTTTACCGCGCGTGTAATGCACGATATCCCGCATACGCGGCTCATCCAAATGTGTACCCTTTTTATAGAAATCAATCAGGGAAAGAAAACGGGGTACGGAAATCGAATCCACAAGGCAAATATCCAAAAGTCCGTCCTCATTATCCGATCGCGGTGCACAGAAAAAAGAACCGCCGACATGAGAACCGTTAGCAACCGAACACAGAAGATGCTTTTCGCCGCCAAAAGGCTTTCCGTCCACCAAGATGCGCGCATGGTTTTTCATCGCCGTAAAAAGCGAGCCCACAATGCCGCCGTAATAAGCACGTTTGCCGCGCCACAAAGCTTTGCGGCGAAGTCTTGTCATTTTCTCGCAAACAAAGTATTCAAAGCCGAAATTGGCAACATTGACGGAATAATCTTCACCGTCGGTCAAAAGATCAATCTCTCTTTCTTCAGCTTGAAGAAGCGCGCCCACATCCATAAAATACCGTGCGCCGCCGTAATACTTCACAAAATCGTTTCCGCTTCCGCAAGGATAGCAAGAAACCGACACATGGGGATAGCCGTAAGCTCCGCACACGACCTCATTCAAGGTACCGTCTCCGCCGCAAGCGTAAAAACGGATTTTTTCGCCCGCATGCGTGGAAGCGTATTCCCGCACAAAATGCGTGGCGTCCTTGACGCCTTTTGTCTCGTGAATCAAAACGTCGTGCGTGTCCTCATACGCCGTAAGAGCCTTTCGGATCTTCTCTGCCGCGTTTTCGGGACCTGCCGCCGGATTGATGATAAAGATGTGTTTCATTTCAGCATCCCTTTCTCGGAGGGGTGTTGCGCCCTCAACTTCTTTATTGTAGCATAAAGGAACAAAAAAAGCAATACTTTTTATATTTTTCCGTCATTTGGGTGCTTTTTTATATAAAATACCGAGCACATAATTGACTTTTGCCTGTTTTTGGTCTATAATGAAAGGTGAATTACGGCTTTGCCGTTCTAAAAGAAAGGAAGACCGCCATGACACAAGATACATACGAAAGACACCAAGAAAAGCACCAGAAGAAAGAAACCTTTGAATGGATCACTTCTTGGTGCGATTATGCCAACAAGGGGGACCTTGCCCGCGTGCTTCTGATCGGCGACTCCATCGTCCGTTCCTATGAAGGGCTTGTGCGCGAGGATTTGCGCGGCGTGACTTATGTCGATTACATCTCCACCTCCTACGGTCTCGACAACCCGATCTACAAAAAAGTCATCGGCGAGATGGCGAAAAACTCGCACTACGATTTGATCCTCTTCAACTTCGGTTTGCACGCCGGGCACATCAATGCCCGTTCTTACGAATCCCGTTATGCCAAGATGGTGGACGAGCTGCTAAAAAACGCTCCCGTTATCCCGATAACGACAACAACCGTTTACAAAAATGGCAAAAATTCGCTTGATACCGTTTGGAAAAAGAAATGCGCCGCACGCAATGCCGCGGTATGGAAAATCGCAGAGGAAAGGAAGCTTTCGGTATGCGACCTCTTTGCGGTATGCGCGAACATCTCGTATGACATGCGTTCTCCCGACGGCTATCATTTCAAAGAGGAAGGTCGCCGTATCCTCGCGGACGAGGTAAGCGCGGTTATTCGCTCCTTTTTCCGCAAGTGATCGCAAAACTTTCTTTGTTTCGTCACATTCGCCGTTATAATAAAGATTAGGAGCTTTTATGATACTTGTTATACTTTTTGCCCTTCTTTCCCCCGCACTCTCGGCACTTCTCTATTTTACGCTTTTCCCGCAGATCCATCCTCTTTTCATGCTTCCCATCGCCTTCGGTATGTTTTGGATCCTTTGCCTTCTTTGGGTACTGTTCATCTTGATCAACGCCAAACTTGCGCCCAAGGATCAGCCTAAAAGATATCGCCCGTATTACCGCGCCGTTACCCTGCTTACACTCGGATGGTTCTTATGCCTTTTCCGTGTTCGCTTGCGCGTAAAAGGGATGGAAAAAATTCCGAAAGAGCCCTTCATCCTCATCTCCAACCATCGCTCCGCGATGGATGCCGTATTTGGACTTTGCGCTTTTAAAAAGCGCAAAATGGCGTTTATCGCCAAGAGCGAAGTCATGAAATACCCCATTGTCGGTGCTCACATCTTGAATTCCGGTTTTTTGGGCATCGAGAGAGATAAGCCTTTGGCATCCTTGCGCGTCATCAACCGCGCGGCAAAATATGTCAAGGAAGAAAAAATGGACTACGGCATTTTCCCCGAGGGAACCCGCACCAAGGACGGCAAGGTCGGGGAGTTCAAAGAAGGCGCATTCCTCGCCGCCAAAAAAGCGGATGCGCCCATCGTTCTCATTACCACCGAAGGCTCCGAAAGTTTTTGGAAGCACTTCCCCTTAGGTTCACCCAAGATTACACTAACGGTGCGTGAGATCATCTCGCGCGAGACGGTCGCCGCCGAAGATGTCGGAACCCTCTCCCGCCTTGCCCGCAATGCCATCTGCCGCGCTCTCGGGGAAGAAGAAACCACCGCCAACTCATAAAAAAGGAGTATACTATGCCCCCAAGACGAGGAAGATTTTTCTATGCCCTCTCCCGCTTCATGTCCGGGAGAAACGGCCCCGACACTCTTTATTATGTCTTTTTCGTTTTAGCACTCATCGCCAGCATCTCACAATGGTTTACGGACAAAATCTATCCCACGCTTATCTCCGGCATCTTTATTTTCTATGCACTTTTTCGCTTTATGTCTCGCAATGTTTACAAAAGGCGCAGGGAAAACGATGCTTTCTGCCGTTTTTTCTACAACCTCACCCATCCCAAAAAGCGCATACCGAAAACACACGTATTCCGCAAATGCCGCTTTTGCAAAAGCAAACTGCGCTTGCGCTATCTCAAAGGTAAGCACACGGTGCGCTGTCCGCGATGCAATCGGCTCTTTGACGTTAAAATCCGCTGAAAGCGAATCGGCGCACGGTAGGTGTGCGCTCCCCTAAAAACACAAAAATCGGAAGGAAACCCTCTCCTTCCGTCCTTTTTCGCCGCCTATGGCGCAAATTGCCGCGGGGCTGAGATTAACTCAGCCCCGTTTTTTAATCCGCCGATCAACCGTCTTTTTTCTCTTGAAGTGCGGCTTCCAGCGTATCTTTTTCTATATCGCACTCCTTGGGAATGCCATAGAGCGAAAACAGCTTTTCTTCCGATTTTGCAAGGCATCTGACCGCCTCATAGAAATCGTTTTTATCGCGCTCCTCTCCCGAAAGCTCATAGGTTTTTACACGGTAAAAGCGTTCCGCTTTGAAACAGTTCTTAGCACCGAAATGGTTATCTCCCCTCTCGTGCTCCTGCCCCACTCTGTGATAAAGGATTGCAGCGTTGCGAAAATGATGAGCCGCCGCCGGTGCCTCATCGACAAGCTTTTTTGCGCTGGCAAGCGCGATCTCGTATTGCGTCAAAGCCTCACCGTAATCTCCTTTTACCCGATAGCTGTCACCCAGCCGCGCCGCGGCAAGCACCACCTCAAGGTGATTTTCTTCATTGGACGTATGCTCCGACAAATAGCAAGCGGCGCGTGTCCACGCGGCTTGCGCCACCAAGCGAGAATCGGCGTCCTCTTCGTCAATGGCTTCTAGCAATCTTTTCGCGCATGTCAAAAGATCGAGATATCCGTCGCGGGAGGGTTGCTCATCGCAAAGAGCCGTTGCCGCATCCAGTGCCATACGGCAAATGTTGCGCATGTCCTCTTGATTGCCCATCGCGTGCGCGATATGACGCAATCGGTAATACGCCACGTATAAATTCCGCTTATCGTTATAATTGCCTCTTTCCTCAATCAGCTCTTTCGAAAGCGTGATCGAACGTTCAATATGCTCACGCGCCTTTTCGAAATCTTCTTTCTTTATGTAAAGATCGCAAATCATACAATGTGTCATAGATACGTTGCATTTGGAAAACGGAAGAGGATATTGCTCCATAATCTCTTGCGCCTTGGCAAGTGCTTCCAAGTACAAACGTTCCGCCTGCTCCAAATCTCCCATAAATAAATACGCTTGCGCCGTGCGGTAAGTGCCGTACCATACCTGGTCGGAAGAGGTGGGGCTGTCTTCTTTTTTGTTTTTTTGCAAAGCACAGTTGTACATGCGAAGAGCATATTGTAACAAAGGGGGATATTCTTTACACGCCACCAATACCTGAAACAAAAGGTCACATGCATCATATACACAGTATAACGCATAGGGGCTGTCGTGCACCGCCAAAAATTCCTCGCACTCCTCTAACCGTTTCATGTGAATTTCTTTTGCCTGATCCCTCTGACCGTCTCGGCGGTAAAATTCGCCAAGCGCTCTATGCGCCGCCACATGGGCTGTAAAGTTTTGCACATTGCGTTTATCGGCAATATAATAAGATTCCGTATAAGCGACCGCATTTTTCGCGTAGGGTTCCGCTTCCTTCACGCGCCCCATTGCCAGATAACATGCCGCAACATCAGCGTTGGCATGGCAGGCGGTCAGAAGGAAGGACCTGTTTGTCCTATCGGTCACATCTTCCAGTTCAGATAAAATATCCATACGCTTTTCCGTCAGCGGCAACAGCTTTTTCCACTCAAAGCGGCGGCGGTAAACAGCGCACAAAGTTGAAAGTGCTTTTTCATAGCGAAGCAGATTTAAAACAGTGGAGTCTCCGTTCGCAAGCTCCTCCGCCTCCGAAACAGCTTGTTGCGCCAAACCAAAGGCGTTGTCCGTATCTCCCAAACCGTCATACGCCTTTGCAAGCAGGCACTTCGCCTCAATGAGTTCCAAACGTATGGCAGTGGTTTTAAACTCTGCATATCTCTCTTGTGTAATGGAAAAATACTCCTCAAAAAAGGAAAGTGCTTTCTTGTTTTCTCCCTCACTGACGTAAAATGTACCGTAATCCGCCAAAAGCGAAGCATAGAAGCGGCGCACGCCGGATTCGTTTTTGTGGGGCGAGAGCATCCCATACGCCTTCTCGAAAAGAGAGGTTGCCGCGGCAACGTCATTGATGTCAAAATACGCATTCGCCATGGAAACATAACAGTCCGCCGCTTGACACAAATACTCTGACGCACCGCTTGTCTGCCATTCTTTTTCAAAAACCTCCGCCGCGCTTTGGTAAAGATCGCAAGCGCATTGATGATATCCCTGTTCAAGGGTAAGCGAGGCGCGTCGGCAATTACTCACGGCAACAAGCAAATCGCCGCTTCCGTCTTGCGCATATTGTTTCACGACATTCGCCATCGTATACGCCTCGTCAAATGCATGCCCGGCGTCACCTAAGTTTCCCATCGCACGGTACAAATCTCCCAAGCGCAAATTGGCATCAACGCCGTCACGCGCATAGGAAATCTGCACTGTTTTCAAATACCTTTTGCGGTGAAGCTCACACTTTTTCGAAAGCCAATACGCCGCGTATTCTTCATTTTTAGGCAATCCTTCCCCGTTTTTATAGATGGTGTAAAGTTTTTCATGGGCTTCAAAATGCCCCTTTTTTGCCGCTTTGCTCAGCAAAAAAATCGCACGAACCGCATCGCGTTCCACGCCGATTCCGCCGTGATACGCAACACCCAAAAGATAATTCTGCTCGGGTGTTCTCTTGCGCGCAGAGGTCAAATGCTTCAAAACGCCCTTAAAAAGCTTTACAATGCTCTTGCACGTAGCTGCCGCAGGCGTTTTTAAGGCGGGAAAGGTTTCTTGCAAAGCAGTCCGATCGGTATCGACAAAAGCAATCGGGCAAACCTTTTTTCCCTTTTCTCTTGCCATGGGATATTCCACACCGGCAACATAGTTGGGCTCGCACACCAAATTCGGTGTCACAACCAGAGCCACCGCCTTGCAAGTATCCATGGCTTCTTCAATGGCTTCGCTGAAGTTTTCTCCCGGAACCAAAAACTCGTCGTACCAAATCGACACGCCGTAAAAACGATCCCATGTATGAAACAGCCGCATAAAAGAATCGGCATAACGGCGGTCCTTCTTGCGGTAACTCAAAAAAAGACAAGCATCAAAAGATTCCTTCACGCGCGCCGCCAGCTCGTCACCAACGAGAACCGATTCGATATATCGGCTGTATTTTTCCTCGTAGGAAAGCCCCGTATCATCGTTTTCAAAGCGGCTCAAATATTGCGCATTGCCAAACACATTCGCGTAAAGTGCCAACAGCCCCTCTTCTTGCATAAGCGGCAACACGGGAATATGATGCTCTACGGCAAAAGGAAGCTCCAAACGGCGCGCAAGGGAGTCTCCCTTCAAAAAATGCGAAGTAACGGGAACAACAAAAAGCTGCATCTCGGCGAGTGCTTCCTTGTGCGCCGCTTCATCGAAATCTTCATCCGACGAAAGATACCAAAGCGCACAGTTTGTGTATGTCAAGAGCTCTTCTCCGAGAGACTTCAAAAGGCTCCGATCCTCCTTGGCGGCGCAAAACCAAACACGCGCCTTGCCTTGCGGACTTGTATTACCTCTTGTCATATACGAAAACGCCATTCTCCGTTCCCCTTTCTTTTCACTTGCTTCCATTGTAGCTGATTTTTCTTTTTCTGTCAAGATGATTAAATGTCTGATTATCAACCGAAATTTCAGTACATCTAAATCACATAAAGCAAAACCGCACCAAAAATACTGCAAACTCTCTCGGGCGAGGTTTTTGAGCAGAATTTGCTGATCGCGAGCGACGGCGTAGTTCTGCTCCCAATAAAATTTACACCCGCAAACTCCCCTCGGGCGAGATTTTGAGTAGAATTTGCTGATCGTGAACGACGGTGCAGTTCTGCGCCCAATAAAATTTACACCCGCAAACTCCCCTCGGACGAGATTTTTGAGCAGAATTTGCTGATCGTGAGCGACGGCGTAGTCACCTACGCCGAGCGAAGGAGCAACGAATTATGCCAAAAATATCGCCCGATAATTATGCCAAAAATATCGCCCGACAAACAAAAAAACCTGCGAGGTCAGCAGGACAGAACCTCGCAGGTTTGAAAAAATTATACGGGGCGAATTACTTAAGTTCAACAGTAGCGCCGGCAGCCTTGAGCTCCTCAGCGATCTTGTCAGCTTCTTCCTTGGAAACGCCGGCCTTAACGGTCTGGGGAGCACCCTCAACCATATCCTTTGCTTCCTTAAGGCCGAGACCGGTGATGGACTTAACAGCCTTGATAACATTGAGCTTGGATGCGCCTGCATCGGTAAGAACAACGTCAAACTCGGTCTTCTCTTCAGCAGCGGGAGCAGCGGCAGCTGCGGGAGCAGCACCTGCAACAGCTACGGGAGCAGCGGATACACCGAACTCCTCTTCGAGAGCCTTAACGAGATCAGCGAGTTCAAGAATGGTAAGACCTTTAACAAGGTCAAGAATCTGGGTGGTCTTTTCGTTCATTTTAAGATACCTCCGAATTATGATTATTTTTATTTTTTATTTTTTTATACAGCACACGGACAAAGTCCGAAAGGCACGCAAAGCTTATGCTTCTGCGGGTGCTTCGCCTTCCTTGTCGATCTTCGCCTGAAGAACACGAGCGAAGGAATAGAGAGAAGACATAAGGCTGCCGAGCATCTTTGCAATAAGAACATCCTTGGAAGGAATGCTTGCAAGAGCCTCTACGCCTGCCTTATCCAAAACCTCACCGTCAACAAAGCCGGCGCGGATCTCGAACGAATCGAGCTTCTCTGCGTACTCTTTCATGATCTTAGCAGCGGCAACAGCATCGTTCGCAGAAGTAGCAATAGCGGTCATACCGCCGAGATACTGCTTCATTTCGCCGAGGCCTGCTTCATCGCATGCACGACCGGTAAGAGTATTCTTTACAACAGTGTATTCAACACCTGCCGCACGAAGTGCTGCGCGAAGCTTGGTATCATCCTCTACCGTGATGCCCTCGTATTTAACGAGAACGCCCGCGGTAGCAGCCTTAAACTTCTCAGCAAGCTCTGCAACGAGTGCCTGTTTCTGTTCCAAAATCTTCTGACTGGGCATTTTAATTCCACCTCCGTTTAAAATTTCAAATAAAAAATCCTTTTCCCGTAAAACTGCACGAGAAAAGGATATCATTCCACATAAAAAAATATGAAAAATAATATGCTCACCTCGGCAGGATGGTGTTTCCACTTTTACGGTAACCTGCTGTCTTTGGATAACAAAGGGATTATAGCACATTGTTTTTCGTTTGTCAAGGGGTTTTGGTAAAAAATTTTTTCTTTTAAAAAAGGGATACCGAGCAGGTTGCGCGGCATCCCTTTTTGTTCTTTATACAGTTTTGCGAATGAATAGTACGGCTTCCGAAAGCCGATAGCACGCTCCCTTATTTCAGATATGACAGTTTCTTCAAGAGGTTTGTCAGCGACTTTTGATAAGAGCCCCGGTGACCTTCATAAGAGGAAGCGAAACCGTTCTTATCACCTGTTGCATCGCTATGCATCATGTCATATATTTGATAAGGATCCTCGCTCGATGCGCAAACGTATACCGCCATCACAGAATCAAAGGGCGAACGGATATGGTCCTTGATGTACTCGATCATCTCAACAACGGGTTGGGAATCGTTGTACCTAAACTTCAAGCCGATTTCATAATATTCTTCCATAACATCGGCAGAGTTCTCGTTGAGATACTGCAGATAAGCGGAAGCGAGTGCGAAGGAAGAGGCATTGTTCAAAATGCAAGAAACCTCTGCCTGGTCATGTACAACGGTGATGAAGTTGGGGGAGTTATAATCG
>JAZNND010000041.1:0-33340 GCA_045580085.1 Eubacteriales bacterium | reverse complement strand
CGAGAACCCGCCGTGCAAAACGCACAAGCTTTTCTCTTTCTCAAAGTGAGAGCACGGATGGGTTCGCATTCGCCACTCGGAGATCCGAGAGCTTGCTCGCGAGGCGGAGAGTGAGCGAATCCTCGCCTATGGCGTGATTCCCGTTGCACCTCATTTGAGGTGCTTTTTTGATGGTGACGCGCTTCGCGCGAGAACCCGCCGTGCAAAACGCACAAGCTTTTCTCTTTCTCAAAGTGAGAGCACGGATGGGTTCGCATTCGCCACTCGGAGATCCGAGAGCTTGCTCGCGAGGCGGAGAGTGAGCGAATCCTCGCCTTTGGCGAGATTCCCGTTGCACCTCAAGAAACCTTTGTAACTGAATAAAAAATCACCTGCCATCAACTAAAGATAGCAGGTGATTTTTAAATCATGACACGGGGTACTGTCGAAAGAACAACTTAATATCCCCTCTTTTTATTATCCCAAAGCGATACGCGTTTCGGCAGGAACCTTTAAGGGTTTACCGTCTACTTCAAGATAAACATCTAAAGAGGAAGGATTAAAAATGCGCTCGGCAGAAATTTCAAGAGCGCGAACGGCATCCTCGTAGGCAAAAATTTCACCTACCGTAGCATAGTAATAGGTATCAGGGCGGTTGCCAAAGCGTTCGGCAAACTCCTCGAGCTCATGCCAGTTGCCCTCGTTTTCAAAATCCACGGAATGAACGCCAAAGCAAAAGAATTTCAGTTCCCCGTCATCGGGAATATTTTCATAGAGCGCGGCTACGCTCAAAAGCTCCTTATGATTAGCGTTATAGCTCCAACGCATACGATCGCCAGGCAAAGAGAAAGCAGTGGTGTCAAGCGTTGCGCCCGTTTTTCGCAAGCCGTAATAGCCTGCCTTTCTCAATCCGTCGCAAAGTGCCGCATTGTTTTGCTCATTATACGGCCAAACAAAACCACCGATACTTCCCTTTCCGAAGACTTCTTCCAATGCTTCGCGGCATTCGGCAGCTAAACGCAGATAAGTTTCGGCATCTGCAATGTGGCGCGGACGACCGTCTTTTTTAGCATATATGACAAACTCTCCTTCACCGTCGCCGTACGGATATATACGAGTCTCATCTCCTACGATGGGAGGTTCGGCAGGCGTGGGAGAAAAAGTGTATTCAACCCCATCTTTCATTGCCAAAGGATGCCATTTGACATGATTGGATATCTCATATCCCTCGTAAAATGCGCGATAGCCATCCGCATCTAAAAGATCAAGCGCAGGGAGGCAAAGGTTAAATGTGCCGCGAATACCGTGCGGTTTTACAATATCAATGAATTTTTTATCCATCGCCAAATTTCCGTCATCAATGGAAAAAGTGATGGCACGGCGAACAAAGCCGGGATATCTCGGGCAAATTTTCATGATATACTCTCTTTCATTTATTTGATTTTAGAGGATGATAAGGCTTTCTTATGTGTATTCTAACACATTTTTTAGTGAAACGCAAGAGGAAACGGTATTTTTCATTTCTCTATTTTCTTTCCATCTGAATCTCTCTTGTTATCAAACATATTTGAACTTGATTTTATGACATGCTTATGCTACAATATAAGAGGTACACATACAAACTCCGCTTGGGAACCACTCATAGCCGAAGGAATAAAAGATAAAAATGTAATCAATTTTGACACGCTTTAACAAGCAAAAAGTCAAAGAACCATTGACCGAAAATTCAAACGAAAGGAAATGACCTTGAGACAGTTAAAAATGCATTACCCTAAGCTCACACCTCCCAACTGTAGCATGTCGGAGGATGTTTTCGTTACTTGCTTTCAAGAGGGTGATGAAGAAAGTTGGCTTAGCATTGTAAAAGAGGGGCTTTTTCCCGCCGATATGACTAAAGAAGACGCAAGAAAAGATTTTCTGCTTTTTCCATATTTTAATCCTCTAAAAGACACGCTGTTTGCCGAAAGGAACGGTAAAAAAATGCCACTGTGACAGGTATGATGGAAGACGCCGCAACGGGTTATTTGCATTATATATGCGCCCTTCCCGAAGCGCGCGGCACAGGTATTGCAAGTGCCTTAATTGCTAAGAGAATTGGCGGGTTGCTCAAAGAAGGCGCCGCTTATATTTATCTCACAACCGATGATTTTCGCCTCGGTGCCATCAAAACCTATTTAAAACTTGGTTTACTTCCCGTCATAGAAGACGAGGAAGACAAAATGCGTTGGAATGCGATTCACCAAAAACTTAAAAATGAGCTTCCTTTTTGATCGTTGATCAACTTTCCTTATCGTCATTGACAAGACATCGGTATTCATTTATAATAGAGATAGAACTATAAAGGATGTGTTACATTATGATCAAACTAATCGCTTTTGACCTTGACGGCACGTTAACCCAGCACAAAACACCGTTAAATGAAAAAAATCGCGCAGTGTTAGAAGCACTTGCGCAAAAATATAAGCTTGTCATGGCAGGCGCGGGGCAATGCCGCCGTATTTTCAATCAAATGAATGCTTTTCCCATTGATATCATTGGCAACTACGGGCTTCAATACGCCGAATATAACGCCCGGACAAAGGATATTGAGTTGAAGCGCGATCTCGTTCTTCCCTGCGAGCGTGCCTCCGTGGAGGCACGGGCGCGTCTTTTGCGCGAAAAACACGGTTTTACCGAATACAAAGGTGAGAGTGTTGAATTTCATCCTTCGGGGTGCGTTACGATCGCACTCATCGGCACCAAAGCGGATATTAAGGACAAGCTTGCCTTCGATCCCGACCGTTCGAAAAGACGAAAAATCTATCAAGAAGTGTGTGAGCTCTTTCCCGAATATACCGTTTTTGTGGGCGGCTCTTCCTCTTTTGACATGGTCCCCGCACCTTATGATAAGTATTATGCTCTTGATCTCTATTGCAAAGAAAAGGGATATACACACGACGAGGTCGTATTTGTAGGCGACGATTACGGTCCGGGCGGCAATGATTCTTGTGTTTACAATTCCGATTTCGGCTTTGTATGCACAGACAGCCCCGATGATTTTGAGAAAGTTGTGGCGCATCTTCTTACATAAATCCTATTCCGTGAACGTATGAATTGTTGATAAAAGCTCTAATATTTTCGCCTTTGGTGCGCAAAATGCTGCAGGCTGTCTTCCTTAAGACAGCCTGCTTTATGTTTTTTAGTTCATTCTCCAGAGATAAGAAAGCGCCTGATCCAATTTTTCGCACTCCTCTTGGTTTTCTCCGTTGATCGCACTGCTTTTTGCAATCAAATCATAGTATTTCTTCCGCGTCTGCTCATCCACCGTAATTCCCACATCGGAAGGGCGATAAGGCATACCGTTCTTTTTCATCAAGGCAATCAAATCTCTGTTGTTTTCCTTTTCACCGTTGAAAAAGTTTTGAATCAAGAGTCCGATACCAACGATCTCGCCGTGCAAATACGGACGGGCATTCTCATGAAAAAGGGTACGCGTTGTTTCGTAAAATTTATGGGCGATGGCGCATTGGTTGGAACCGCGCGCAATGCCGCTGATAACACCCGTGGTGCAAATAGAAGTAAAGATCAACTGCTCAAAATCATAGGTGATCTCTCCCTTTTCCATATCCCGAATGGCGGCAACCGTTTTTTCGTTCAAAACATGATAGGTTTGCTTGGAAAGAAAATAAGCGTAGTCAAGCCCCAAAGGATATTCCATCGAACCGTCCTCACGGAAACGCTGTTTGATTTCAACGAACTTAGCAAGTGCGTCAAAAACACCTGCCAAAAGAAGTCTGACGGGTTGCGTGACGATCACTTCGGGATCTACGATGACTGCATTCACTTCATATGCATAATGCAAAGAGCCTACCGTTTTTCCTTCTTTGGTATAACGAACACTCAAAGGTGTATATGCCGCACAAGTTGCCGAGGAGGTGGGCACATTGATCAAAGGAAGTTTGGCAAAATAGGCACAAAGCTTAGCAAAGTCCATGATCACACCGCCGCCAACGCCAACGATCACATCATATCCTTTTTCAGCCGCGATCTGCGCGATAGCTTGGGCATCCTCTTCGTTACAAGTTCCGGGATGTGCAACAAATTCATATTTATTGCATTTTCCTTCCAAGCTATCCACAATCGTGCCGTATGCAAGCGCCAATGCGGTTTTTCCGCCAACAATGAGAGGTGCGCGCCCTAAACGCAAAATTTCTTCGGAGATTTTAGATAAAGCTCCTTTTTCTTGCAGGTATCTGCCACATCCAATGCGGAAAGAAAGTTCTTTAACAGGCATATTGGTATTCCTTTCGACTTTCTTTGATACTTTGATTCTATCATGAGAAGGCAGAAAAGTCAATAGGCGCGATTGTTATTTTCTTCATGTTTATTGCTATTTTTATTTCAATCAAAAAACGGCTTATCCGTGCATCGCACAGGTAAGCCGTTTTTAAAACTCCCGCTATTGCCGTGTAAGACAAGTTTTAGCCCTGAAATCCAGGGTGGTGCTCTCTCAGGTCTTTGTCGCTCCCAGCGTCCTTAACCGCGCGGCACAAAGGCAGGCGTGGCAAGGGAGGTCTGCGCCCCGACGGTGAAGCCGAGCTCCATTTAACTGCGTGTAGGCCCAAATGTGCCTTATCACGCACAAAGCAGGATTACATTAATCAAAAATCATCAGTTATCGTCGTAATCAATGTCGCCAAAGAGGTGATCCTCAAAGTAATCCGCTACACGGTCAAACTCTTCGTCATCCTCAATATCAACAAGATCGATCTCACCGTTTTCGGTAGGAACAGCCTTCAAAATCACAAATTCCTCAGCCTCATTCTCAACAGGTGCGAGAGCCATATAAGTCGTACCGTCGATCACAGCCTCATCAAGAAGTTCAAAATCTTCTTCTTCGCCGGTTTCAAGATCGGTCAAGGTATATACGCCGACTTCTTCTTCGATTTCTTCCATATTTTCGTTGTTTTTGATTTCTTCGCTCATGATATGTCTCCGATGTTTTTTATTTCTATCGCTATTGTATCAAATTTTTTCAGAAATGTCAACTGTTATTTTCTGTTTTCAAAAATCTTCTTGCATGAAAGCAACAAGCACCGTATTGGATAGACGCATTCCGCGCTCGGTGAGAAAAAGACGGTTGCCGCTTTTTTGCATCAGCCCTTCTTCGGTGAAACGGCGAATGAGTGAGGCATACTTCTCTTCTATTGTAACACCAAAGCGTTTTTTATATACATCTGTGTCTACGCCTTCCCGCAAGCGAAACGCCAACATGATATATTCATAAGCAAGTTCTTTTGCATTCGGTGTTTCGCACTCGGTGACGGCATCATGGGAATCTTTCATATATGCCGCAATATTTCTTGTGTTTCCGTACCGTGCGCCGTTAAAATAGGAATACGCCGCCGCACCGAAGCCGAGATAAGGCTCCGACCGCCAATAATGCAAATTATGGCGGCAAGAAAAACCGGATTTAGCAAAATTACTGATTTCGTAATGTGTATATCCCGCCATTTCTAAACGCGAAAGCAAAAGTGTGTGCAAGGCGTCTTCAACATCTTCCGACGGCAAGGGCAGCTTCTCTTTTTTCTCAAAAAAAGGAGTTCCCTCTTCCACAATCAAGCTGTATGCCGAAATGTGCTCCGGCACAAGCGTTAAAACACCGTCAAGGGTTTTTGAAAAGCTCTGCTCTGTTTGCAAAGGTATACCGTACATCAAGTCAACATTGATGTTATGAAATCCCGATGCACGCGCATCCTCAAAAAAGCGATAGGCATCCTCGGCGTTATGTACGCGGCCAAGAGCGCAAAGCTCATTATCGTTTAAGCTCTGTACCCCTATACTCAAGCGATTCACCCCGAGCGTGCGCAAAAAGGAAAGCTTTTCCCGACCTGCCGTGGCGGGGTTTGCCTCTACGGTCACCTCTGCTCCGCTATCGATATAAAAGAGATCGTGCATATGCCGCCAAATTCTTTCCCAATCGGAAAGAGGTAAAAGCGTGGGTGTGCCGCCTCCGAAGAAAACAGTATCGATACCGAACGCCGACGCTGAAGGCGCATAATGAGCCATTTCGGCAACGAGCGCATCGGTGTAGCGATGCATATATTCCTCCGATGCACCGCCCACCGAGCAAAAATCGCAATAGAGACATTTACGCACACAAAAAGGCAGGTGGATATATAAGCCGAGTTTATTCTTCATCCAGCTTCAAAACCGCCATGAAGGCTTCGGGAGATACCTCTACGCTACCAAGTTTACGCATTTTCTTTTTACCTTCTTTTTGCTTTTCAAGAAGCTTTTTCTTTCGCGTAATATCACCGCCATAGCACTTCGCAAGCACGTCCTTGCGCATTGCTTTTACGGTTTCTCTGGCTATAACTTTCGTGCCGATCGCGGCTTGAATGGGAATTTCAAACATCTGACGCGGAATATTTTCCTTCAAGCGTTCGGCAATCTTACGCGCGCGTGTATAAGCACTTTCTTCGAACACAATGAAGGACAAAGCATCCACCAAATCACCGTTCAAGAGGAAATCGAGCTTGACGAGCTTGCTGGGACGGTATTCATCGAAATCATAATCGAGCGATGCATATCCCTTACTGCGGCTCTTCAAGGCATCAAAGAAGTCATAAACAATCTCATTGAGTGGCAAAACGTAATGAAGCTCCACGCGTGTAGAATCGATATACTTCATGTCAATGAAAATGCCGCGCCTTTCTTTGCAAAGATCCATAATACCGCCGAGGAATTCGGATGGCGTGATGATACTCGCCTTGACAAAAGGCTCATATGCGGTATCGATCTCATCGGGAGAGGGATAGTTCGCGGGGTTATCAACAAACACCTCTTCTCCGTTGCGTTTTACAATCTTATAGATAACGCTGGGGGCTGTGGTGATCAGGTCCAGATTAAACTCTCTTTCCAGTCTTTCTTCAATAATTTCCATATGAAGAAGTCCCAAGAAACCGCAACGGAAACCAAAACCGAGCGCAATGGATGTTTCGGGTTCATAGCTCAAAGAGGCATCGTTGAGCTGCAACTTTTCAAGTGCATCACGAAGATCGGGATATTTCGCGCCATCAGCGGGATAAATACCTGCATACACCATCGGCTGTGCGCGACGGAATCCCGGCAAGGGCTCATCTACGCCACCTTCCGCCGTCGTCACGGTGTCACCCACGCGTGTTTCACTGACCGTTTTGATACTGGCTGTAAAATAACCAACATCTCCCGCAGAAAGTTCATCACATTTTTGAAGCCCGAAAGGCTCCATGGTGCCGACTTCCACGACTTCAAAAACAGCTCCTGTACTCATCAAACGAACAAAATCTCCCGCGCGAAGTTTACCGTCTACCACGCGGATATTAACAACGACGCCGAGGTAGCTGTCATAGTAAGAATCGAAGATCAAGCATTTCAAAGGCGCATTCTCGTCACCCTTCGGCGCGGGGATATCACGTACGACCGCTTTAAGAACATCCTCCACATTCTGCCCTGTTTTGGCAGAAACCGCAGGACAATCTTCGGCAGGAATGCCAATGATATCCTCAATCTCATGACGGCAGTTTTCGATATCTGCCGAAGGCAAATCAATTTTGTTGATGACGGGAACGATCTCAAGATCGTTGTCCACTGCCAAATACGCATTGGCAAGCGTTTGCGCTTCCACACCCTGAGTGGCATCAACTACAAGGAGCGCACCCTCACACGCACTGAGCGAGCGCGAGACTTCATATCCGAAGTCAACATGCCCGGGAGTATCGATAAGATTGAGATAATAATCCCCCTCATCGGTTTCATAGGTCAGCCTGACGGCGCGCGCCTTGATCGTGATGCCGCGCTCGCGTTCGAGATCCATGTTATCAAGAAGTCTTGCTTCCATATCCCGTGCCGCTACGGTACGCGTTGCCTCAAGTATACGGTCGGCTAATGTACTTTTTCCATGATCAATATGGGCGATAATGGAAAAATTTCTGGTTCGTTTTTGTTTTTCTGTCACTTTGCTTTTTTCCTTTCAAAGGAACGCTTTCTTTATTTCTTCTATACCGTATCAAACGCCGGCAAGCTTTTTGGAATCTGAAATATACGAATCAAGCTTTGCGGTAAGTGCATCGCTGTTTTCGCCATGCGCAAGAAAATAAAATTTAATTTTCGGCTCAGTTCCCGAAGGACGAACAACAACCTTATCGCCGTTTTCAAGCGTGTAGTAAAGCACATCGCTCTCGGTCATGCCGGTATCGCTCTTGGAACCGTCTTTCAAAGAGATCGTTGTTTTTTGGGCGTGATCTGTAAAGTAAGCAATACCGACACCGCCAAAAGAAGAAGGCATATGTTCGCGCAAACTCTGCATGATGCGGCGGCGGCGCTCGATTCCGTCAAGACCTTCCATGTAAAGATCCAAAACACCCTCGCGGTAGAGTCCGTATTCTTTGTATAGGTTTTCAAGCGCATCGGACAGCGTCATGCCAAGGCGGCGGTAATAAGCTGTCATTTCCGTGATCATGAGTGTGGCACCGACAGCATCCTTGTCTCTGGCGTAACTGCCGAAAAGATAACCATAGCTTTCTTCAAAGCCAAAGATAAACTCGCCCTCTTTGCCGCTTTCTTCATACTTTTTAATAACTTCACCAATGAACTTGAATCCGGTAAACACATCATAAAGACGGATACCGTTTGCCTCAGCGATTTTAGCGGCAAGGTCCGTAGACACGATAGATTTAACGGCATAAGCCCCTGTAGGCAGAAGTCCTTTTTCGCGACGTGCACGAATGACGTAATCCAACAGCAAAGCACCCATTTGATTTCCCGTAATGGTGGCAAAACTGCCGTCACGTGTGCGGCTCATAACACCAACACGGTCCGCATCGGGATCGGTTGCAATGATCAAATCACTTCCCTCTTTCTCGGCAATCTCAATGCCAAGTTCAAAAACATTGGCATACTCGGGATTGGGTTTGGCAACCGTGGGGAAATTACCGTCGAGCACCATTTGCGCGTCTACCGTATAGAGATTTTTCATACCCACGCGGCGCAAAATCTCGGGTACAAGACGATATCCCGCGCCATGCAAAGGCGTATACACGATCTTCAGCGATTCAGCGGCATCCTTGATCGCGTCGGGATCAATGGCAGTCTTTAAAACCGCAGAAAGATAGATTTCATCAAAGCTTTCATCAAGCATCGTAACAATGCCGGACGCTAAAGCTTCCGAAAGCGGCATACGCGCCGCCCCGCCGAGAACATCTATTTCGGCAATGGCACCCGCTACGATGCGAGACTGTTCGGGAGAGATTTGCGCGCCATCCTCCCAATAAGCTTTATAACCATTGTATTCCTTGGGATTATGCGACGCGGTGATATTGATTCCGGCAATACAACCGAGTTCTCTAACCGCAAAGGAAAGTTCAGGGGTAGGACGCACCCCGTCAAAAAGATAAACGCGAATGCCCCCCGCGGCAAGAACCTCGGCAGACACTTCGGCAAACTCTTTGGAACGGTTGCGGCTGTCATACGCAATGGCAACGCCGCGCGAAGCCCCTTTTTCTTTGGCAATGAGCGCGGCAATTCCTGCCGTTGCCTGCGCTACGGTGTAAATATTCATACATGCAGGACCGGCATACATCGTAGAACGAAGCCCCGCCGTACCAAAGCTCATTGCGCTTCCGAAACGAAAGGCGATCGTATCCTCATCGTTTCCGATAGAAAGAAGTTCCTTCTTTGTCTCCTCATCCAACCGAGAATAGGCAAGCCATCTTTCATATTCTTTTCTTGCATCCATATTACATAACCATGCCTTTGCCTTGCAAAGGCTTCCTTTCATACGAAAAATTAATAAATTTATTTTGCGCCTTTTGGTAGTCAGCCAAGAAAAAGCGCAACGCGATGGTTTGAGTTTGCCGTTTTATATGATCAGTCTTGTTCTGCCAAGCATTTTTCAAGTGCTTGGGCAAGCTGATCAGGGCAAGAGGTGTTTTTAAAGCCGCAACGAATGCCTTTCAACCTTTCTATGGCATCCTCTGCACGCATACCGCGCACGAGCGCACTCACTCCGCGGGTGTTGCCTGCGCACCCGCCGTCAAAAATAACGCTTTCGACAACCCCATCTTCCAAGATAATGTGGATCATACGCGAACAGGTTCCGCGTGTTGTGTAATCAATTTGCTTTTTCATAAGAGACTCCTCTCTGTATTTTACAAATAGGCATAGCGCCCTAAAATTTCAAAATCCCCGGCGGTCAAGGCAAAAAAGAACCACAAAGCCCCCAAGTCTCCGTTACCGCGCAAAACCGTGCGAGCACTGACACGTCCGTATCCCACCGGTGCGATATTTACTTGAACAAGCTCAAAATGAAACACTGAAAGGCAAGAAAGCAACTCTGTGATATATTGATGTGATTCACAAGTCAAACGCAACTCGGTATGAGAAATCGGTGTATTGTTAAGCGGTGCCGGCGTGCTTGCGAAAGCTCCGTAAAGCGTTTCATCCATACCATCGTTTCCGATGGGAAGCACGGCGCAAAGATAAAGTTTATAACGCTCCGTTAACTTTTCTATTGCCGAAAGACGCATCCCCTCCGGGGTGGCAAGCGGCAAAAGCGCATATTCCGCATTGGAAGCGGAAACCGCCGCACAAGCCTCCTCTGCTCCACTGACATAGAGAACGCTTAAATCCGATCTTGCTTGGGATAACCGTTCAAACGCATTTTCCGCCATGGGAGAGGGGATATAAGCAACTCGAACCTGTTGCGGTATTTCACAGAGCGAAAAAGGCACGAATCGGCTTGGTTTTCGTTCGGCAAGAAAAACCGAAAGCGCAGCCACGGAGGCTAAATGCTCGCGAGTATTTTCTTGCTCCAAAAACGGAACATAATCCGCCAAAGCATCCTCCGATATGGGACTCTCTTCGGAAAGATGACGCACACCGTCCACAAAGTCGTACGGTGTTTTCAAGGAGATTTTTCCTTTTTTTATGTCTTGAGCGATCAAACGCGAAAGCTCTGAGAGCTCATATAACATTTGCTCGCTCTGCCGCCTTCTTTCACCTTTTAAAAGCGCAAGATTGTTTAAGACGATCGCTTCCGCCTTGTCTTTCATCACGAAAGCTCACCCAAAAGCTTGTAGCTTTCCGCAAGAAAAGCTTGCATTTCTTCAGCGGTAAGAGCACGTTGCGAAAGCGTTGCAAGCGCATAGATATGCTTGGCGACCGCCTCCGTTTTATCACCGAACTCACCCTTTTCCACACGGGAGATCAAAGGCGAAGCCGTATTTAAAATCAAGACAGCCTCTGTGGGCATTGCCATATCGGGCGCATACATTTTCATCATGTCTTGCATACGTCTTGTTTCTTCGGAAATGTTGAGGATCGCGGGAACAGAGGCATCTGCCAGCTTTTCCATGCGCACCGTAAACTTATTCTGCTCGGTGGAAAATGCCTCGAAAATTTTAGAAAGCGTCTCGTTCTTCTCTTCAAGCTCTTCTCCGTCACGCAATGCGGCAGTGTCTGCATCCACGCGCACAAATTTAACGCCTTCGTTATTCTGTTCAATCAACTGAAGATAACGGTCATCCAACACGCTCTCAGCCAGCACCACCTTGATGCCGCGTGCCTCATAAAGAGAAATAAACTGAGACTGGAGTGTTACATCGGAAGCATAATATACAGTTTTCTTCTCGCCTGCCGCTTCGATCACTTCAGCAACCGTCATTTTACCGCCGTGAACGATGGGCAAAAGAAGAGCGTCCTTCACACGGTCATAAAACTTCTTTTCGGAAATCGCACCGTATTCAACGAAGGTCTTCAAGTCTTTCCAAAGCTCTTCATACTTTTCGCGTTCATTTTTGAACATCGAAACAAGCTTATCGGCAACCTTTTTGACAATATACTGCGAAACCTTGCTAACATAGGCACTGTTTTGCAAATAACTGCGGGAAACGTTCAAGGGAAGCTCGGGGCAATCCAAAACGCCGCGCAACATCAAAAGATACTCGGGAATGACTTCTTTGATATTATCCGCTACGAACACTTGGTTGTAGTAAAGCTTGATCTTTCCTTCCAAGCTTTCAAAATTTTCCTTGATTTTAGGGAAATACAAAATACCTTTGAAATTCAAAGGATAATCGGCATTAAGGTGCATGTAAAACAGCGGTTCGTTATAATCATGAAACACCTTACGGTAAAAATCCTTGTACTCCTCTTCCGTGCAATCCGAAGCACGGCGTTGCCAAAGGGGATTGGTATCATTGATGGGAGTGGGAGCTTTCGCCTCTTCGCCTTCTTTGGGTTCCTCCTCATCCTTTTCCTCATCGGTAAGATAAATCTCAATGGGCATGAACGCACAATAGCGATCCAAAATTTCACGCAGTTTGCTCTCATTGAGGAACTCAAGGCTATCCTCATTGACATGCATGATCACCGACGTACCGCGCGCACGGTCGGTATCGTGATATACGGTATACGCGCCGTCTTCCGTGCATTCCCAACGAACGGAGGGAGTATTTTGGTAAGAAGCCGTGATGACCTCTACCGTATCCGCTACCATGAAGGAAGAATAAAAACCAAGCCCGAAATGACCGATGATGCCACTGCCGTTGTTTTCCTTCTCCCCTTCATATTTCTCAATAAATTCAACCGCACCGGAAAGTGCCATGTTGCAAATATATTTCTCAAGTTCTTCTTCCGTCATACCGATACCGTTATCGGCAACGGTGAGAGTTTTCATGCTTTTATTAAACGTAACGTCAATGCGGTATTTTTCGTTTTCCTCCGCCTCGTATTGCCCAAGAGAAGCCAAACGCTTCAATTTGGTAACCGCGTCTGCCGCGTTCGATACGATCTCTCGCAAAAAGATTTCCTTTTCGGAATAGAGCCATTTCTTTATAATGGGGAAAATATGTTCGGTCTCAACAGAGATGCCACCTTTTTTCATTTGATTATCCTGCATGGTATAAGATCCTTTCATAGTATACAGTTATAATATATTATTATAATATATATTTATCTTCTCCGCAAGAGGATTTTGTAAGTTTTTTTATTTTTTTACTCATCTTTTTTATGATTTATTACAACATTAACATAATGAATATTTTTGACTTGCTTTTTTTCGAAAAATATGTTATACTGAACAAAATACAAAAACGATTGCATCGCAATCAAAAGGAGCCGAAATGCATTTGCTGGAATCGGGACAAATGTATCTTGAGACCATTTTGCGTCTTTCTAAAAAAATGACAACCGTCCGCGCCATTGATGTCGGTGAAGAAATGGGTTATTCCAAGCCCAGCGTAAGCCGCGCCATCGGGCTTTTAAAACAAGGCGGATATGTTACGGTGGATACGGACGGGCATCTCACACTGACAAAAAGCGGTCAAGAGATCGCGGAAAAAATATTTGAACGCCACACCTTGATCACCAAATTTTTGACCGATATCGGAGTGGATGAAGATATTGCCGCGCAGGATGCCTGCAAAATCGAGCACGTCATCAGCGATGCTTCGTTTGAAGCCATAAAAAACAAAATGCTCTCTAAGCAATGAAAACACATAAAAACAAGGTGCTGTCGCAAATGCGACAGCACCTTGTTGCCGTTTATCGAACGCCGTAAAGGAGCTCCCCATAGGTGGGAACAGGCCAATAAGCACGGTCGGTTACACCTTCCGCGCGATCAATAAGCTCACGGAGCTCTTTCATCATCGGGCAAAGCTCATCGCGCACGCGGGCACCGCGGCGAGTGACATTCTTTTCTTTGCGAATTTCGATCACGAGTGCCTCCATTTGCTCTGCGAGAACAAAGGCATGAGAGGTGATATCGGAAAGAAGAATGACCATTTTTTCTTCATAAGAAGCATTCGGAGCTTGCGGAAGATTTAAAGCTCGTTTGGCGAGCAAAGAATCCGTCAAAACCTTGGTGTATTTACAAATGGCGGGGATAAATTCGCGGCACGCCATTTCTGCCATGGTAAGAGCCTCTATATGATTGATCTTGCAATAATTGCTGAGGGCAATGCGATAGCGGGAAGAAATCTCGCTCTCATTGAAGATCTTATGTTTCAAGAAGAGTGCCACATTCTTTTCATCGGCAAAATGCGAAAGAGCATCGGGTGTGGTAGGAAGATTGGATAGCCCCCTCTTCTCTGCTTCGGCAATCCATGCATTGTCATAACCGTTGCCGTTGAAGATGATGCGCTTATGCATTTTAATGGTATCTCGAATCAAATCGTGCAACGCACCGTTAAAATCAGAAACACCCTCCAAACGGTCCGCAAAATCCGAAAGCACTTCGGCAACCGCTGTATTCAACATGACATTGGGAGGTGCAATGGAAGAAGAGGAGCCGAGCATGCGGAACTCAAATTTATTACCGGTAAAGGCAAAGGGAGACGTGCGGTTGCGGTCGGTTGTATCCTTCGGGAATTTGGGAAGAACATGAACACCGATACGCATTTGTGTTTTTTCCTGTGCGGCGTAAGCGGTTTCTTGCTCAATGGAGCGCAAGATGGCTTCCAGCTCATCACCGATGAAGACAGATACAATGGCGGGAGGCGCCTCATTTCCGCCAAGACGGTGATCATTTCCCGCGCTGGCAACGGAAATGCGCAAAAGATCTTGGTACTCATCCACCGCGCGGATTACCGCGCAGAAAAAGAGCAAGAACTGTGCATTTTCGTGAGGTGTCTCGCCGGGTTCAAAAAGATTGACACCCGTATTGGTGGAAATCGACCAGTTGTTATGTTTACCCGAACCGTTTACCCCCTCAAAGGGCTTTTCATGAAGCAAGCACACCATGCCATGACGCTTGGCGATCTTTTGCATCAACTCCATCGTCAGTTGGTTATGATCGGCAGCAAGATTTCCGTTTGTAAAAATAGGAGCCAGCTCATGCTGCGCCGGTGCGCCTTCGTTATGCTCTGTTTTAGCTAAAACGCCGACCTTCCAAAGCTCCTCGTCCAAGTCTTTCATAAACGCTTGTACGCGGGGCTTAATAGCACCGTAATAGTGATCTCCAAGCTCCTGTCCTTTGGGCGGTTTTGCTCCGAAAAGCGTTCTGCCCGTATAAAGAAGATCCTTGCGTTGATTATACATCTCCGCTTCAACCAAAAAATACTCCTGCTCAGGGCCTACGGTGGTTTGCACCGAGGTAACATCCTCGTTCCCGAAGAGATGAAGCACGCGCAAAGCCTGCTTATTCAAGGTTTCCATAGAACGTAAAAGAGGCGTTTTTTGGTCTAATGCCTCTCCGCCCCACGAGCAAAATGCGGTGGGAATATACAAAACATGATCTTTGACGAAAGCATAAGAGGTAGGATCCCAAGCGGTGTAACCGCGCGCTTCAAAAGTAGCACGCAAACCGCCTGAGGGGAAAGACGATGCGTCGGATTCGCCTCGCACCAACTCTTTTCCGCGGAATTCCATGATGACCTTACCGTCGCCGTCGGGGCTGATAAAGCTATCGTGCTTTTCGGCGGTAATACCCGTCATCGGTTGGAACCAATGCGTAAAATGCGTAGCTCCTTTCTCAATAGCCCAAGCTTTCATGGCATCGGCAACTGCATTGGCGATTTCCAGCTTCAGGCTTCTGCCGTCCTTTATCGTCTTTTTTATGGCGGTATAAATTTCTTCCGGCAGGCGTGCCTTCATTTCGGCATCACCAAACACCATGGAGCCGAAGATTTCGGGAATGTTGGTCATATTAAGGGAGATTCCTTTCCACAAAGAGGTTTTAAGGCAATCTGCTCGAAAAATGCGAGTTAGACTTTCACGAGCATTGTCACTCTATCAAAATTACATTTAATTATAGCGAAATCAAAAGGGTTTGTCAAGAGAAATTCGTTCTTCTTGTTCATTTTCCGAAATTTCAAGTACAGCGAAAAGACAAACCGCCAAAAGCTCATACGGCATGGGGCAAAATTCACCGGGTTGGAGCATGGACACCAAGAATATCGACAGGTAAGAGAGCCCCATCATCACACGGAAGGCGTTCGGCTTTCGGAAAACCAATCGAATGCGGACAACCGTTTGCCATCCGTAGGCAAGCACGCCGACAATACCCATGCTGCCGACGATCTGCATGAACCAATTATGTGTCCATCTTGTTCCCATAAAGGCGGAAACGCCGCTGCCATATCCGATGCCGACTCCGACAAGCGGAGACTTTAAAAAATTGTTCCACGCGTCCTTTAAAAGTATTGTTCTTCCATTTTCTTCCAAGGAAAACGCTGCGATCAAAGCCGTCCAAGACAAGAGCTCCAAACGGTACAAAAGATACCCGCCGGCACAACCTCCAAGCACAAACATCACGATGTAGAGAAGCCGTTTTTGAGGAATGTACACCCAAGCGTAAACAAGCCCCAAAACAAGAATCACGGCACCGACCGTCAAAGCGGATATGGATCGTGTGGGAATCATAGACAGATAGAACAAAAACGGAACAAAGAAATGGGCAAAATGCCGCCTTGCAAAATAAAAAGGAACGGGCAAAGCAAAGAGCATCATTTCACAAATATCATTGCTCCATTTGAATCCGACAAAATCACCGAAGGCAAGCCACATCCGTACACCTTTTTCCAGCATGGAAAAGGCACAAAAAACACCAAGAAAATATAGGATCTCAAGTATACGCTCTTTTAAATCATACGATTCCGTGGAAAACATGTAGTTGCGCATCCAGATATAGAAAAGCATCATCCCAAGCCCCAAAAAAAGGATATAATAAAGAGAGGCACCGGGATTCAAATAATCCGAAAGAGGAATCACGCCCACACCGCCAAGAAGCAGTGCCGCCGAAACCGCGCAAAGCGGGAAAAAGCTCTTCCCCACTGTTATTTTTCGGGTGTGTATCACAAAATGAAGAATAACCGCAAGCACGGCAGGCACAGCCAACCATACATGCTTTAGAAGCATGGTTGTTTCCCCCGCGGTACGAAGCGCGATGGCGTTTAAAAGCAAAAGCGGATAAAGCATGTCCGTAAAATTACGGTCAAAAATAGCCAAGAAAATAAGGAGCAGGATCAAAAGAGGAATGATATAATGCTCTAACGATAAAATCGTGTTCAAAACTCCCGCCGCCGTCAGTACAATCATATGCAGCCGACTTTCAAAATAGCGTTGCAATTTTTGAGAAAAAGCTCGCACGCACCCACACTCCTTTCCTTGCATTGTTGTTCTTATCCATTATATATCAAAAACAAACCAATGTCAACAAATTGCTTGACTTTTATTTTTCCTTATGTTATGATGACAATATATCATGATATGAAGGAGACTTTCCGCATGAAACACGATTTTGAAAATCCGACACTTGCGCGCGGCGGACGCATGGACGCCCACGCTTATATGATTCCTCACAAAGAACCCTCTGCCGCTATTGACGGCATTAAGGCAAAATCGCCCTTCTACCATTTGCTTTCGGGCGATTGGAGTTTTACATACTACGAAAAATACAGTGATCTTCCCGAAGACATTGGCGCCATCCGGTTTGAGGATGCCCTTCCCGTGCCTTCTAATTGGCAGATGTACGGGTATGACACGCCGCAATACGCCAACACTGCATACCCCATTCCCCTCAATCCTCCCTTCGTTCCCACCGAAACGCCTTGCGGCGTTTATCAAACCGTATTCACGCTTCCCGAAAGCTTTAAAAACCGCCGCACACACATTGTTTTGGAAGGTGTAGATTCGTTCTATTATATTTACGTCAACGGTGTCAGTCTCGGTTTCGGCAAGGTACCTCACCTTCCCTCCGAATTCGATTTGACCGATGTTCTTACCGAAGGTGAAAACACCGTAACCGTTGTAGTCTACAAATGGTCCGATGGTACATATATCGAATGTCAGGACTTTTTGCGTATCAGCGGCATTTTCCGAGATGTTTATCTTGTGTCTCGTGCGCCCGCTTATTTGACCGACATCGCCATCGATGCCGTTCCTACCAACGTATATAAAGACGGCAAAGTCAGCGCATCGCTTTCCTTCTCTTCTCCCGTTTCCTACACAGCCTCTCTCTTGGATGCCGATGGCAACCTTCTCGGCAAGCTTAAAGATGCTCCTGTCTCTTTCCGCGTGGAAAACGCCAAGCTTTGGTCTGCGGAAACTCCCTACTTATATACTCTTTTGATTGAATATGAAGGCGAATGTATTGCGCAAAAAGTCGGTATTCGCGACATCAAAGTCGGCAACCGCGGTGAACTTTTGATCAACAATGTTCCCGTTAAAATCAAGGGTGTCAACCGTCACGATACCCACCCTGTATACGGGCATGTCACCCCCATGGAGGACATCCGCAGTGAGCTCAAGCTCATGAAACAGCTCAACATGAACGCCATCCGTACCTCGCACTATCCCAACACCTCGGAATTTTTAAATCTGTGCGATGAGCTCGGTTTTTACGTGATTGCGGAAGCCGATCTTGAAGCGCACGGTTTTGTATACTATCGCGGCGCATACGGATATCAAGAATTTGACGCAGAGCGTCCCGCCGAGTCTCCCGATTGGACGCCGGTACATTTGGACCGCATCGAGCGCTTGGTTGCAAGAGACAAAAATCACCCCTCTGTTTTTATGTGGAGTATGGGCAACGAAGCTGATTACGGTCATAACTTTGTTAAGATGTGCGAGCACTGCAAAAAAGTGGATCCCACCAGACTGACACATTATGAGCGCGCTATTCAAGACAGAGGAAACGATCCGTTTGACGTGGTAAGCGAAATGTACGCTACCGTATCCAAAGTCATCGCGGAAGGCAAGCTCAAAGACAGCAAACCCTATTTCCTTTGCGAGTATTCTCACGCTATGGGTGTAGGCCCCGGTGACATCTATGACTATGTCGAAGCCTTTTACCAGTATCCCCGCTTGATGGGCGGATGCATTTGGGAATGGGCAGATCACTCTGTCGTGCTTGAGAACGAAAAAGGGGAAAAGAACTACGGCTACGGCGGTGATTCGGGTGAAAAATACCACGCGGGCAATTTCTGCGCCGACGGTCTGATGTTCCCTGATCGCACCCCTTCTTCCGGTGCTCTTGAAGCCAAAGCTGTTTATCAAAACGTTAAATTCACCTTCCTTGAGGACGGAAAAGTCAAGTTAACCAACCGGTTCTCCTTCACCGATCTTTCGGAATTCGATATTCTCTATTACATCGAAGAGGATGGAAAAGTAACAGCAAGCGGAAAACTGGAACGTTTCTCGCTTAAGCCTTTGGCATCTAAAACCGTGCATATCCCCGTCACCGTTACAGGCAAAGTTAAACTTGCCGCCACACTCAATTTCTCGGTAAGGCTCAAGCATGCGACCTCTTGGGCAGACGCCGGGCATGAAATTGCAAGCGCACAGCATGAACTTGCCACCGAGAAAAAAGAAATCCTTGATTTGCCTTGCAAAAATGCGCTTTCTGCCGAAAAAGACGGCAATGAATTTATCACGGTAAGCGGCAACGGATTCAGCTATACCTTCAACCGTCTTTCTGCCACTTTGGAGCAGATCACCCTGAACCATGTTTCCATGCTTGCGGAAAAGAGCAAAATTTCAACGGTTCGCGCTCCCATCGACAACTTCATGAATGCACGCCAAAAATGGCAGCTCAACGACGACAAAAAGCAAGAGTTTGACGTTCACGAGCTCTCTCTTGTCCGCGTTTATGAAGAATGCTGTGAAGAAAAAGACGGAAAGTTCATTCTCACCTTCCACGGTGCTCTGACGGCATTTACCACGCGCAATCTTGTGGAAAATCTCACCGTGTCTTATACGGTGGAAGCAAACGGTTTGCTTCATGTTTCTGTATACGGTGAAAAGGGTGTGCTTCTTCCCTTCTTGCCTCGCTTCGGTATGAACTTTGTTTTATCGGGCAATCGCGATAACATCATTTATTTCGGAAAAGGTCCTGAAGAAAACTATATCGATATGTGCCACGCATCCTCGCTCGGTCTTTACAAGACGACCACCGAAAGAATGCATGTCGCTTACTTAAGACCGCAAGCATGCGGCAACCGTACCGACGTACGCATGGCAACCTTGACGGATGGCTTAGGCAGAGGTCTCCTCTTCGTAGCAGACGGCGCGTTTGAATTCTCCGCCTCCAAATACGAGGACCACGCCATCAAAACCGCCAAACATCAATGGGATCTCGTCGCCGATGACCGCACTTATCTTAAGATTGATTACAAGAATACGGGTGTCGGAAGCGGCTCTTGCGGTCCCTTGACCGATGAAAAATACTGGGTGAAGGAAGATCAAATGGCATACTCCTTCCGTTTACTCCCCATCATTCTCGAAGACGAACCCATCAAACTTTTATAAAAGAGGAACGCATGGAAACTTTACTGCAAAAAACCGCCGATAAACTTAAAAAAAGAGGATTTGAGGCAAGGGTGTTTGAAAATGCAAACGAAGCAAACGCTTTTGTGAAAGAATTGATCGGTAAAGGCGAAAGTGTCACTTGGGGCGGTTCTATGACCATTCGTGACATGGGCCTCACCGAAGCATTAAAAAAAGAAGGATATCTCACATTTGACCGCGATGAGATTCCCCCTTCCGAGCGTGCGGCGTTTGTCCGCGAACACTTCTTTTCGGATTGGTATTTGATGAGCGCAAATGCTTTGACCGAAGAGGGCGAGCTTTTAAACCTTGACGGCATGGGCAATCGCGTAGCTTCCCTGATCTACGGTCCGCGCCATGTCATCGTCATCGCGGGGGCAAACAAGATCGTACCCTCGCTTGAAGATGCTTACAAACGGGTACGCGAGATCGCCGCGCCCAAAAATGCACAGCGTTTTTCCATTCAAACACCTTGCAAGAAAACAGGCGCATGCGCCAACTGTTTATCTCCCGATACCATCTGCTCTCAAATGGTATACACCCGTACTTGCCGTCCGCAAGGCCGCATTTACGTTTTGCTTGTTAACGAAACGTTGGGTTATTAAAAAACGAAATGGGGCTAGCTCATTTGCAAAGTTGCAAAGCAACTTTTAGAGCTACCGAAAAACGAACAAAACTGCTCTTTTTTCTGCCCTTACAAATCTTTCAAAGAAAATTTCCTCATTTCACGCCGCCCGTGGCGTAAAATGAGGCGGGCTAGCTCTTAATGAGCTAGCCCCGTTTTTAATCAGATAACAGTTTTATAAGATCAATAATTTTCAGCGTGGATCTCGAAGAAGCTCTTGGGATGCACACAAGTGGGGCAAACTTCGGGAGCTTTGGTTCCAACAACGATATGCCCGCAATTGCGGCATTCCCAAACCTTAACCTCGCTCTTTTCAAAAACAGCGGCGGTCTCAACATTCTTAAGAAGCGCACGATATCTTTCCTCGTGATGCTTCTCAATAGCGGCTACCAAGCGGAACTTCTTGGCGAGTGCGGTAAAGCCCTCTTCTTCGGCAGTCTTGGCAAAGCCCCCGTACATATCGGTCCACTCGTAATTTTCGCCTTCAGCGGCATGGAGAAGGTTTTCGGCAGTGTCGCCAATGCCTTCCAGTTCCTTGAACCACAGTTTGGCATGTTCTTTTTCGTTATCGGCAGTCTTAAGGAAAAGTGCGGCGATCTGCTCATAACCTTCTTTCTTTGCTACGGAGGCAAAATAAGTGTACTTATTTCTTGCCTGCGACTCGCCTGCAAAAGCAGCTTCGAGATTTTTTTCGGTTTTGGTTCCTGCGTATTTGCTCATGATGGATATCCTTTCATTCATTTATTTTCTGACAAAACCATTATAATATATATTCATGACTATTTTGTGACTAAAAATACATTTATCCGAGATAAAAATCAACACCGAGCATAAGAGCGAATCCCGCAAGCAGAGCAAACGTGGCTCCGCGCTCTACTCCATGCGCATGCGTCTCGGGAATCATTTCGTCACTGATCACATAAAGCATCGTTCCTCCCGCGAAAGCAAGCGCAAACGGCAGGATAACAGTCGATATACTGATGGCAAAATAACCGAGAAACGTACCGACAACCTCAATCAATCCCGTTGCGGCGGCAATGAGAAACGTGCGGCGCGCACTGATGCCTGCCGCAAGCATCGGTGCTATAATTACCATGCCTTCGGGAATGTTTTGCAACGCAATGCCGATCGCCACCGTAAAAGCCTCTGCCGTGTTTCCCGTGCCAAAGGCAACGCCCGCGGCTATGCCTTCGGGAAGATTATGAAGCGCAATCGCAAAAACAAAGAGAAAAACCTTATTGACCGCCGTTTTCGGCACGGGATGTGTTTCCGGTTCTTTCCCTGAAAGTTTGTGCAAATGCGGCACAAGCTTATCCAGCAAGAAAAGAAAGACCGCACCCGCAAAAATTCCAAGCAATGTGATAAGAAAAGCAAGATCTCCGCCGTAGGAAAGCGACGGCAAAATAAGTCCGATGACTGCCGCCGCAAGCATCACACCCGCCGCAAAGGCGAGAACAATGTCGCTAAATCGGTGTGAAATACTTTTAAAGAAAAATCCTATGATAGCACCAATGACGGTTGCACCGCCAACCCCCAGTGCCGTAATCCAAACGTATTGCATATAAGTCCTTTCCGAAAAGTGTCTCTTTCCATTATACGCATTTTTTTGTTTTACTGTTATATTATAGCACAAAAAAGGATCGCTTGTATGTGACAAAGTCACGGTGCAATCCTTTTTATTTTTATTTTAATGTCTCGCGGCAAACAGCTTTACGTTCCACACTCATGCGGAAGCTATCACACGCTTTGCTGACCGTCTTGCGGTGAACCCAATCGGGCAGGCGGTGTTCTTTGAGGTAGAAAAATGCATCCTCATATCGCTTGACAAGTGCCTCGGCAAAAAACCATGCTTGCATCATCCTAACATAGTATTCTTCCCTATCCACCTTTGCAACCATGGCAAGGATCTCGGGAGAAAAGTCTTCATCCAGAAAAAAGCACATCAGCATTTCCATTCCAAAACGGACGGTGTATGGGTGAGGTGAAAGAAGCCATGTTCTACAAGCATCCAATAGCCTTGCTTTATCCATGGAAAGCGTGCGCGGACGCAAAGAGTCACATACAGCCCAGTTATCAATATGGGGCAAAAAAACATTAAGAGCCTCATAAAGCGCATCCGTCTCGCTCATTTCCGAAAGCAAGATCGTGTGAAGCATATTTTCCTCATGGCTTTCATGGGGCAAATTCGACATAAATTTCTCGGCAGATCCACCCTTTTGCATTTTCTTCGCAAGGCGGCGTAAAAGAGGAAGTCGCACGCCGATCAAGCGATCGCCGGGCAAAGAAGGAATCAATGGGAGCATAAAAGACTTGTATTTTTCATCGGCATGAGAATATAGATATCTTTTGATTTCGTCGGACGTCATACAAAAATCTCCTTCATGCGGCGTTTGCAACACATTTTCGCCTATCTTTATTTATGCTCTGCGACAGCACAAGCAGTTTCCACAGCCTCAACAGCCGGCTCCTCCACGCGACGTATTTTACGAATAACGAAAATGAGGTACAAAAGAACAAGAACAGTACCCAAAGCACTGAAGAATGAAAGCACTTGTTGTGGATAAGCGTGAATGCCCAAAAAGACATTTCCGTTTTTTTGAATGTGGTCCACCAGAGGACTGACACAAAGAGTGGCAAGGAAACCTGCTATGCCCGCAATGGAGTTCTGAAGCGCCAAAGCGGCAACGCGATGACTGTGCGGTACATAGTCATAAATCAAATTAATCGTTCCGCCATTGATTCCCGCATTGGAGATGGCAGAAAAAACAATGTAGCCTATGTAAAGATACTTGGTGATACCGGGCGCGGTGAAGGTTTTGAGAACAAAAGCAACGAAGAGCATGCAAAAGCAGAAAATAAGAGAGCTTGCGAATGAGTGACGGTCCGCAAAAGAACCGACCGGACGCGACGCCGCCGCACGGACTAAGCTTGATACCGTAGCACAAGTCGCAACAAATGTCATGGAAAAACCCAAAGCTCCGATTGCATAAGTTCCGTAAAAAGGAAGCGAAATATAGTTCACGATATGCCAAAGAACCGAAAAAAAGATAACCTTTATAAGATTTTTATTCAGAAGAAGCTCTTTAAAGGGGATCTTGACCGTCTCCTTTTCCGACTGCGTTTTTTCTTTAGAAAAAAGAAGAGTCGCGGTGTGGAGAACCATCAGCCCAAACAGAGCGACAGCGGCAACGATAAAGAATCCGGTTTGGTTCCCCTTCGCCTCGAAATAATCGCTGAGCACACCCATAAGAAAGGTAAACGCCATGCCACCGAGCAAAGAGACAATTTCTTTATTGGCGGTAAAAGTACCGCGTTTATGATCATCCACAAGAGACATGAACCAGTTTACTTTGTGCGACTGGATGATGTTCATAATAAGCTGTCCAAAGAGAAGGAAAATGATGAGTAATACACTTCGGTACTCTCGCGGCACGGGAAAGAAAGGGGTGAGATACATCAAGGCATACAAAGACTGATTGATGATATTCCCCGCCGTAACAAATTTTTTAGCGGAAATACGGCCGCGAATAAAGACCGCAACGATCTGCATACCGCATCCAAGCGAAACGAAAGAACTTAAAATGCCGATAGCTGCCTCCGAGAGTCCTGCAGCGGTACCGAGTGCGGCAAGATATGCACCCGATGTAAGAATGTATACAAAGTATTCGAATGCCGCTTCCAGTATATACATAAAGCGGCTAAAGGCATATTGATCCTTTTCTATTTGCTGTTTCATCATGTCCCCTCATTTATTTTTATTCCGACTTCGGCAACTTTGCCGTCTGCCGATATTATAGCACACCAAAACCCCCGATTCAACCGATTTGTCTACGAAACTTTTTCGAAATTTTCGGAGAAAAAATTTCGTAATTCTTGACAAAGAAAACAAGGCTTGCTATAATCAAAAAAGCAACGAAGAACGGAGGATTTCCCCATGACAATGCGAGAACTTGCCAAACTCGCAAATGTTTCGGTTTCTGCGGTAAGCAAGGCGTTTCACGACGCGAATGATGTCAGTGCCGAAACAAAAGCGCATATTTTCGAGATTGCAAAAAAACACGGTTGCTACGGAAAGTTTTACAAAGGTAGATTTTCGAAAAAAGTTATTGCCATCATCTGCGCCGAGCTCAACAGCGGTCACTACAGTGATTTTGTGACACGCTTACAACAGTTCATTGAGCGCAGCGGCAACATTGCTGTTGTTTCCAGCGACCATTTTGATGCCGATACGCAAGAAGAACTCATTGACTATTACGCATCCTATATCCACGTGGACGGTATATTTGTTTTCGGTCTTAAAACAAATGTTAAGCGAGGATATGACATTCCCATCGTTGCCCTCTTCTCCTCCGTTGATACAACCGTCGATTCGGTGAGAATCAATATGGAAGGTGCGATGCGAGATGCCTTTGATCTGCTTTATAAGCTTGGGCACAGGAATTTCGCCTTCATCGGAGAAAAACTCACAAAAAGCACGTCGGAGCTTTTTGATCGTATCGGAAAAGGGTATAAAGACATCTCTGCTCATATGATCTGCACCCCCGAACGCTTTCAGCTTTCGGGAGAAAGCGGTATCAAGCAGTTGCTCGCTCAAAACAACCGTATAACCGCCATCATTTGCGCATACGACGAGATCGCTTTCGGCGCGATCAAAGAATTAAAGCGAAACGGCATTTCCGTACCGGAAGATATCTCGGTAATCGGGATCGACAACATCCACGCAACCGCATATACCGAAACATCGCTGACTACCATCGATATGAATCCTGATGAAATTTGCATGATCGCATGGGATCTGCTTCAAAAAAAGCAGGAAAACAAATATTACAAAAATCGGCAAGAGATCGTTCTTTCCTCTAAATTGATCGTACGCGAATCGGTGGGCAAAGCCAAAAAATAAATTTATCACAAGAATACGCAAAATTTATGAGTGGAAAGACTTGTAAAAAGCAAGAAAATATGTTAAAATAAAGTGTTGTGTAAAAAAATCATCATGAGAGGACACGGTATGAAGGAAGTTATTCTTTGTAAATACGGTGAAATTATTTTAAAAGGAGCCAATCGCGCCAGCTTTGAAGCAAAACTGGTAAAGGAATTGCGTGCACGCGCCGCACTGTACGGAAAATTTACGGTACGCTACGCACAAAGCACGGTTTACATTGAGCCGCTTGATGATTTTGCCGATCTTGACGGCATGCTGGAAGCTGCCAAACGCGTATTCGGATTTGCGGGTGTGACGCGTGCGGCGGTGTGCGATAAAAATATGGACTCCATCCTCACGTGCGCAAAAGAATATCTTGCGCCGTCTTTGATCGGTATTAAGACCTTTAAGGCGGATGCCAAGCGATCGGACAAACGTTTTCCGCTTCCTTCCCCTCAAATTGCGGCAGAGGTAGGCGGTGCAATTTTATCTAAAGTGCACGGCATTCGCGTTGATATTCACAATCCCGAAGCTACTGTTTTGGTTGAAATCAGAGAAAACGCGGCATATTTACACACGGCACAGCAAAAAGGCGCGGGCGGCATGCCTTATCGCTCCGGCGGCAAAGGTTTGCTCTTGCTTTCCGGGGGCATCGACTCTCCTGTTGCCGGCTTTATGATGGCAAAGCGCGGTGTTGAGATTGAGGCACTTCATTTTGAATCCTTCCCTTACACCAGCGAACGCGCAAGAGAAAAGGTATTCTCTCTTGCGGATAAACTTTGCGCCTATACGGGAAGAATGTATATCCATGTTATCTCCTTGACACATATACAAGAAGAATTGCGCGAGGGCTGCGAAGAGGATTATTTTACGCTTCTTTTACGCATATTCATGATGACGCTTGCCGAACGTTGCGCCAAAAGCTATCATGCAAAGGCACTCATCACGGGTGAAAGCCTCGGTCAGGTAGCGAGCCAAACCATGGAAGCTTTGACCGTAACGGACAGTGTGGTAAACATGCCCGTATTCCGCCCTTGCATCGGCATGGACAAAGAGGAAATCGTTCGCATCGCGCGCATGATTGACACTTTCGAAACTTCTATTCTACCCTTCGAGGATTGCTGTACGGTATTCACTCCCCGTCATCCTCGCACAAAACCCGAGCTCAAAAAAGTGCTCGAGCAATTAGAAAAAGTTGACTTTGAGGCACTTTGTGAGGAAGCATACAGCGGCATGTACACCGTGAAGCGTTCCATTTATCCGGGCGAACAAGAAAATTACGGTAAGAACAAAAACATCGGCGAAGAATAAAAAAGGAATCGTTATATGAAGAATTTACAAGAAGAGATCAGCCGCAGAAGAACATTTGCCATCATTTCTCACCCCGACGCAGGTAAAACAACCCTGACCGAAAAGTTTCTTCTTTACGGCGGTGCTATTCAAACGGCAGGTTCCGTAAAAGGCAAAGCTTCCGACCGCCATGCGGTATCCGACTGGATGGAGATCGAAAAGAAACGCGGTATCTCTATTACCTCATCCGTTATGCAATTTGAATATGAAGGTTATTGCATTAACATTCTTGACACCCCGGGACACCAAGATTTCTCGGAGGACACCTACCGCACCTTGATGGCGGCAGACTCCGCCGTTATGGTTATTGACGCGGCAAAGGGTATCGAGCCTCAAACACGTAAGCTTTTCAAGGTTTGCGCCATGCGCCATATCCCGATTTTTACATTCATCAACAAGCTTGACCGTGAAGCGAGAGATCCCTTCGATCTGCTTGATGAGCTTGAACATGAGTTTGGTATCGGAACCTATCCGATGAACTGGCCGATCGGATGCGGCACAAGCTTCAAAGGCGTTTTCGACCGCATTGACCGCCGCGTAATCTCCTACAGTGATTCCCACAGAGGGCGCGACCGACTGGCATCCATCGACTGCGACATCACCGATACCGAAAAACTGGATGAACTGATCGGCCCGTATCAAAGAGCTGACCTTGTGGAACAGGTTGAGCTTCTTGACGGCGCATCTTATGACTTTGATTTGGATGCAGTACAAAACGGAACACTCTCCCCTGTTTTCTTCGGCTCGGCACTCAACAACTTTGGTATTGAAAGCTTCCTTGAACAGTTTTTGAAGCTGACAACCGCACCTCTTGCCCGCACAACCGAGGAGGGTTCTATTGAGCCGACCGATGAGCATTTTTCCGCTTTTATTTTCAAAATCCAAGCCAACATGAATAAGGCGCACCGCGACCGTATCGCATTCATGCGCATTGTCTCGGGCAGATTTGATAAAAACCGCGACTATTATCATGTACAAGGCAATAAATCCCTCCGTCTTTCCCAACCGCAACAAATGATGGCGCAAGAGCGCGAGGTCATTGATGAAGCATACGCAGGCGATATCATCGGCATTTTCGATCCCGGCGTTTTTTCCATCGGCGATACCATCTGCGACGGTGCAAAAAAAGTGCGTTTTGAAGGGATTCCCACATTCGCCCCCGAAGTATTTACCGTAGTCGAACAGATCGACTCCATGAAGCGCAAGCAATTTTCAAAGGGAATGAATCAAATTGCTCAAGAGGGCGCTATTCAGATCTTTATCGAACCCGAATCAGGTATGGAACGCGTCTATGTCGGCGTGGTCGGTGTGCTCCAACTGGAGGTGCTTGAGTCACGCATGAAGACCGAATACGGAGTCACTTACCGTTCTTATTCCCAGCCCTATACGCTCATCCGCCGTGTTCCCGAAGGCATTGATCCCAAAACCTTGCATCTTTACGATGTCAAATGGGTACAAGACTTTAAAGGCAACAATTTCCTTCTCTTCAGCTCCGATTGGCATATCCGCCACACCCTTGAATACAACAAAGATCTCACTCTTTTGGAATTTGGAGAATAAGAGAAGAACCCGATATGATCTTGGCTTTTTTGCCCATCTCTAATCCGACGGTTATAGTTCTCTTGGCATTTTGTATTTGAATACACAATAAAAATAAGGATCTGCTTCTCTTAAGGCGCAGATCCTTATTTTATTAAAGTTTAAAAAGCGTATGCGCATTGCGAAAAAAGATATCTTCCAATTGCGTTGCGTCAAGATCCATGAGCGTTGCCGCCTGTTTAAGGGCTAAAAGACTCTCGGTTACCAAAAGTGTGGGAGGGACATTTGAAGGATAAGAGTCGGCAGGTAGCCACGAAAAGCCTTTTCCGATAGAAATCGGCTTTCCGCGAAAAAAGCAAATGGGATAATCCGTTCCCCACATGATCCGCTTACCACCGCTTGCCTTTATACATGCCATGATAGGGGGAGCTTCACAGATTGCCGCCATATCAAACCAAATATTCTCATAAGTGGCAAGTGATTGTATGGTGAGAACGCCCGTCCAAGAAGCGAACGCCCGTGCACAATGAGCAAGAACCAGGCGCGCATCGAGATAGCGTTTCGCCATTTGCGTAATATAGGTGTAGTTTCTCTCGTCGGCAAGTACTCTTTCATGCATCATGTGAAGCACAATGGGAATACCGCGCTTTGCGGATATCTGCCAAGCACTTTCGGGGAGGAATTCTTTGATCGCGCAGCTGTCACCGTCTTTTTTGCCCGCAGAAAACCAATAACATTTGATAGCCTTCACGCTCGGCAAAGACACCATTCTGTCAATCATATCTTCCGTATCATCGTTTAACACATAAACCGACGCGGCAGAGCCTTGATCTTCACACGCTTCTCGGGACACGTGTGCATTTACTTTATCCCTCAGTCCGTTTGCGCGTTCATTCAAAATCGGATCGGGCATAGGGATCGCATGAATATGAATTTGCGAAACACTCGGATAAAAAGCCGCCATATCTTTACGGTAATCTTCAATTCCAACCGCTTCCCGCCAAAAATTTCCTTGCGGTCCTTGCACGCGAGGAATGGTTCCTTCGGCATACAGATGCGCATGCGCGTCAAAAATGCGGTTTGGCAAAATATCTTGGTATAATTCGACCATTTCAAGGTCTTGTGGAAGAACGGTAAACATGCTTTGCTGTTTCCTTTCCGCAAAATGCTTTTTCGAAAAGGGGCTGTCTTACTAAAGACAGCCCATATCTATTAAAACTGAATGCGTTTTTCGATATAATCTTTAACTTCGGAGATCGGAATACGAACCTGTTCCATCGAGTCACGCTCACGAATGGTTACGCAACCGTCTGCAGGCGTTTTGTCATCACCGACGGTTTGGAAGTCAACCGTGATGCAGAAGGGCGTACCGATCTCATCCTCACGGCGATATCTCTTACCGATAGAACCGGTCTCATCATAGTCTACCGGGAAATATTTAGAGAGCTCATCATAAATCTCTCCTGCTTTGTCACCAAGCTTTTTGGAAAGAGGAAGGATTGCCGCTTTGTAAGGCGCGAGGGCGGGATGCAAACGAAGCACAACGCGAACATCGTTCTTTTCGGCATCCAGCACTTCCTCATCATACGCATCCACAAGGAATGCAAGCGCCACACGGTCAGCGCCCAGAGAAGGCTCGACAACATACGGTGTATAGTGCTCATTGGTTTCGGGATCAAAATACGTCATATCCTTACCGCTGAACTTTTCATGCTGACCGAGGTCGTAATCGGTTCTGTCGGCAATGCCCCAAAGCTCGCCCCAGCCAAACGGGAAAAGGAACTCAAAGTCTGTGGTTGCCTTCGAATAGAAGCAAAGCTCTTCGGGATCATGATCACGCAAACGGAGGTTTTCATCTTTCATGCCGAGGTTAAGGAGCCAATCGTGGCAGAACTTTTTCCAGTATGCAAACCATTCAAGGTCGGTACCCGGCTTGCAGAAAAATTCAAGCTCCATCTGCTCAAATTCACGGGTACGGAAGGTAAAGTTACCGGGCGTGATCTCATTACGGAAAGACTTACCAACCTGACAAACACCGAAAGGCAGTTTTCTTCTGGTAGAACGCTGTACCGCCGGGAAATTAACAAAGATACCCTGTGCGGTTTCGGGACGAAGATAAACAGTGCTGGTCGAATCCTCTGTAACACCGATGAAGGTCTTGAACATGAGGTTAAACTTCTTGATATCAGTAAACTCATGGCTGCCGCAATCAGGGCAAGCAATTCCCTTTTCCTTGATATAGTCAGCCATCTGCTCAAAGCTCCAGCCTGCGGGATTATCGTCGGTACCGTTTAAAAAGGCATACTCTTCGATCAGCTTGTCCGCACGGTGACGTGCACGGCACTGCTTGCAATCCATCAAAGGATCCGAAAATCCGCCAACATGGCCCGAGGCAACCCATGCCTGGGGATTCATGATGATAGCAGAATCAAGACCGACATTGTAACGGGATTCTTGCACAAATTTTTTCCACCAAGCGCGCTTGACATTGTTTTTGAATTCAACGCCGAGAGGACCGTAGTCCCAAGAGTTAGCAAGACCACCGTAGATCTCGGAGCCGGGGAAAATGAAACCGCGGTTTTTACAAAGTGCCACGATTTTTTCCATGGTTTTCTGTTTGTTGTCCATTGTTTTTCTCCATGTATATTATTATTTTTTATAAACTGCTTTGATGATACCGTTTTGAACGGAAATCGGAGAAACATCCGCAAGAACGCCATGCAGATCGCCTTCAAAATCAACGACTACAGGCGCGAATTCATCCGAATGCCCATACCAAGAACCCTTTTCCTCTGTTTCGAAAAGAACCGTCAAAGGTTCCCCCTTTTCGACCAACCTTTTGAGATTTTCTTCGCGCAATCGAGCCGCAAGAGCCATCAAATGGGCACTGCGTTCCTTTTTGACCGATTCCGGAATTTGATCCTTGTACTCTGCTGCCAAAGTTCCCTTTCGCCGTGAATAAGCAAAAACATGCATATCAAGAAAATTGGCTTTTTCGGTAAAGACAAGAGTTTCCGAAAAATTTTCTTCACTCTCTCCGGGAAATCCCACCATCATATCGGTGGTAAAGCAAACCCGCGGCATTGCCTTGCGCAAACGCGTAAGCGCATCAAGTGCCATTTGGGTATTATAGCGACGCTTCATGCCGCGCAACACACTGTCTGAACCGCTTTGCATCGAAAGATGAAAATGAGGAACAATCTTATGAAGCTTTGCAAGACGCAAAACAAAATCTTCTCGCATAAGCTCCGGTGTCAAGGAACCGAGACGAATGCGTGAGACGGAACACCTGCTATCCAACATTTCAAGCAAATCGATCAAACGGTATCCGTCGAGATCCGCACCGTAAGACGCGGTTTCAATACCTGTCAAAACCACTTCTTTTGTGCCGCCGTGCGCAAGCGTCTCGACCTCTTGCAAAACAGCATCAGGGCGTTTGGAGCGCACATTTCCGCGCGCCCCGGGGATGGCGCAATACGTGCATCTACACTCACATCCGTCCTCAATCTTTACATATGCGCGGGTACGTGGTGCGCGAAACACCGACATTTCCTCAAAAGGAGCTCCTTCGAGTGAAGTAACGCAGTTAAGCGTTTCTTTTCTTCTGCGCTCCAACAAATCAAGCGCTTTCTCGGGAAGCAAGAGCTTACCGTTGGTGCCGCAAATGTAGGAAACACCTTCCATAGCGGCGATCTCATCGGACGAGGTCTGTGCATAGCATCCCATAACCATAACAACGGCGTCGGAATTCAAACGAATGGCACGACGCACCGTCTGCCTTGATTTTCGATCGCTTTCTGCTGTTACGGTGCAGGTGTTTATAACATAAACATCCGCTTTTTCGGAAAAAGAAACGATTCGAAAACCGCATTTTTCAAACGCTTCTCCGACAGCTTCTGTTTCGTATTGAGAAACTTTGCAGCCGAGCGTTGCCAAAGCTACGGTATACATCGCGTCACTCCTTTTTCAAAACATTGCATTATTTAGATATTATAGCATTTTCTTTTGAAATTGTAAAGACTTTTTGCCTTTTTTCTACACATTTTTTCGAAAAAACTTCTATAGTAATCATACGTAACCCCTTCCGACAATACGATTTCGAAGTTTTTTCTGCAAAAGAGAGTAAATTTCGAGCCGGATCAAAAATATCGACGCTCTTGCACAATTCTTCCTCCACTTCTCTTGACTTTTTTGAAAATCTATGTTACAATAGCGGAGTATGTAATGCGGGCGTGGTGAAACGGTAGACACGCTAGTCTTAGGAACTAGTTCGTAAGAGTGCAGGTTCAAGTCCTGTCGCCCGCACCAAGAAAAGACAGATGGATGTTCGTCCGTCTGTCTTTTCTTTATGCCGTACTTGCCGACTTGAACCTCGTTCATTCCGCCACGCGGAATGAACAGACTTTGCGTGATGTGTAACCATCTTGCGTAGAGGCTCGGCGCAAAGTCACATCAAGTTCCTGTCGCCCGCACCAAAGAAAGAGATGATGAGGCTTGTCCTTGTCATCTCTTTCTTTTGTTCGATTTTACCGACGAAGAGCCTCTCCGCGCAAAGCGCGGAATGGGCGTTGCGCATATCGCAGGGCAAAGAAAAAGAATAGCATTGGCGCAACGCTTAGGTTCTAAGTCCTGTCGCCCGCACC
>JAZNND010000040.1:0-10442 GCA_045580085.1 Eubacteriales bacterium | reverse complement strand
TGGGATTTGAACCTATGACCTGCCGGGTATGAACCGGATGCTCTAGCCACTGAGCTATTCCGCCGTTGACTTGGCTATTATATCACACCTTTTTTCATTTGTCAAGATATTTTTTTGTTTTTTAGATGTTTTTTTGTTTTTAAGCCCTTTTTTATCCGTTTTTTGGTAAATTCACCAAAAACATTTTCGAATAACAGTCGTTTTTTGTCATTTTGCATGTCAGCGAAACATTGACATTGTGAAAAAAATAGCGTATAATTATATTATATTTATAATTTCTGTTATTATACAGAGGAAAGGAACCGCCCCAACGGCGAACAAAAATCATGGAAAGAATTTTCAATTTCTCCGCAGGTCCTTCGATGCTCCCCGTACCCGTGCTGGAAAAAGCAGCTGCTGAAATGCTCAACTACAACGGCTCGGGAATGTCAGTTATGGAGATGAGCCATCGATCTCCGGTTTATGAGGAAATCATTCACGAAGCAGAAGCCCTTCTGCGCAAGCTCATGAACATCCCCGAAAACTATAAAGTACTCTTCTTGCAGGGCGGTGCCTCTACCCAGTTTGCCGCAGTGCCCCTCAACCTCCTTCCCGTAGGCGGCAAAGCGGACTATATCGTTTCCGGTCAGTTCTCTAAGAAGGCATACGAAGAAGCACAAAAGTACGGTGACGTTCAGATCGCCGCTACCAGTGCCGACGCAAACTTCTCCGAGATTCCTCACTTCACCAAAAACGACTTCCGCCCCGATGCGGACTACGTTCACGTTTGCTACAACAACACCATTTATGGCACCAAGTATGCCTCCATCCCTGACACCGGCTCCATTCCGCTTGTTGCCGACATGTCCTCTTGCATCATTTCCGAGCCCGTTGACGTTTCCCGTTTTGCCCTCATCTATGCAGGTGCGCAAAAGAACATGGCTCCCGCAGGTCTTACCGTTGTCATCGTCCGTGAGGACATGATCGGCAAGCACCGTCCCGAAACCCCCTCGATGCTCCGTTACGATCTGATGGCAAAGAATGAGTCGATGTATAACACGCCTCCTTGCTACGCTATCTATATCGCAAAATTGGTTTACGAGTGGATTCTCTCCATCGGCGGTCTTGAGGAAATGAAGCGCCGCAACGAGCGCAAGGCTTCGCTTCTTTACGATTATCTTGACAGCCAGGATTACTACATCGCTCCCGTAGTTCCCTCCTCCCGTTCGATAATGAACGTCACCTTCGTCACCGGCGACAAGGACCTCGACGCAAAGTTTGCAAAGGATGCCGCTGCGGCAGGTCTTGCTAACCTCAAAGGTCACCGTTCCGTCGGCGGTATGCGCGCTTCCATCTACAACGCTATGCCTTATGAGGGCGTAGAAGCGCTGGTTGCGTTCATGAAGAAGTTCGCAGAGGAAAACCCCAAGGGCTGATAAGGAAAGTAAAAATTAGAAGGTAATAGGTATTCAGTGATGAAAAAGATTGAACTTTTGAATAAGATCGCTGCCGTCGGCACCGATATTTTCGATAAGAATGTATACGAAGTCGGCGAAGGGCTCGAAAACCCCGATGCCATCATGGTTCGCTCGGCTTCCATGCACGAAATGGAGTTCGGCTCCAATCTGCGTGCCATCGCCCGTGCGGGCGCAGGCGTTAACAACATCCCCACCGACAAATGTGCCGAAGAGGGTATCGTTGTTTTCAATACGCCCGGTGCCAACGCCAACGGCGTAAAAGAGCTTGCCATCGCCGCTTTGATCCTTGCCGCACGTGACGTTGCGGGCGGTATCGAATGGGCAAAGACGCTCGAAGGCAATCCCGATGCCGCCAAGGCGGTAGAAAAGGGCAAGAGTGCCTATGTCGGCCATGAGCTCGCCGGCAAAACCCTCGGTGTCATCGGTTTGGGTGCCATCGGCGGCATGGTTGCAAACGTAGCCACCCACCTCGGTATGAAGGTTATCGGTTGCGATCCTTATATCACCGTAAACGCCGCTTGGAGTCTCTCCCGTTCCATCGAGAAGGCGGCAAGCTACGATGAAATCTATGCGAAAGCAGATTACATCACCCTCCACGTCCCCGCCACCGAAACCACCAAGGGTATGATCAACGCCAAAACCATCGCTTCGATGAAGGACGGCGTTCGCATCATCAACCTCGCGCGCGCTGACCTTGTCAACGCCGAGGATTTGAAGGCGGCTCTTGCCGAGGGCAAGATCGCTTCCTACGTCACCGACTTCCCCACCCCCGCAACCATCGGTGTCAAGGGCATCGTCAACATTCCTCACCTCGGTGCATCCACCTACGAGTCTGAGGACAACTGTGCTGTTATGGCGGCTGAAGAGCTTGATGAGTTCCTCTCCACGGGCAACATCCGCAACAGTGTCAACTATCCCAACGTTTCCATTCCTCACACGGGCGCAGCACGTGTTTGCATCATGCACAAGAACATCCCCGCTACGCTCAACAAAATCACCGCTGTTGTTTCCGCTGACGGCATCAACATTGAGAATCTGTCCAACTCCTCTCGCGGTGATTATGCATACACCATCGTCGAGGTAAGCTCTGCCTTCCCCGCAAATGCCGAAGATCAATTCAAGGCAATCGAAGGTGTCATCCGCGTAACCTTCCACTAATTTACCGATACATTTGGGGCTGTCGCTTAACGACAGCCCCATTTCTTTATATTCATCCTCGCCGGGATGCAAATAAATATTTACATTTTCCCTATTTAGAATGCTTCACCGCATTCGGGGCAGAACTTAGGTGTCGTCCCCTCTTCCGGGCGGTAACCGCATTTTTTACAAACGAGTGCCTCAGGGCGGCGTTTGCCGCATTCGGAGCAGAACTTGCCCGTATTTTCCGCGCCGCATGCGCATTTCCACGCACCACCGACAGGCTTCTTTGCGCCGCACTCGGAACAGAACTTACCGGTATTTTCCGCACCGCACGCGCATTTCCATGCACCCGCCACAGGAGCTTTCGGCGCGTTTGCTTGCTCTTTTTCGGCTCTCGCGTAAAGATCGTTTGCATTGAGTCCGCCTGCGCCTTGCGCCATACCCATACCCATAAAGCCCATCATGGCACCGTTCGGATTGTCCGCGGCTCTCTTCATTGCCTCGGCTTGCGCATCCACTATAGCGGCGGCGCCCATGCTTGCGGAACGGTAAACGGCTTTCTTTTGGAGATCCTTGATCATCTCCTCGTCCTCATCCGAAGCGGTTGCCGAATTGATGCCGACGGTCACGACCTCAATGCCGCGTGCGTCTGCCCATTCCTCGGTCAATTCCTCGCGGAGCGCATCACGAATGGCGATAGAATGCCCGGGAAGCATGCTGTAGCGAATGCCCATCGCGGAAATCTTGGCAAGCGCAGGGCCGAGATGCGTGAGCAATTCGGACTTTAATTGACCGTCCAAGGAGTCACGTCTGTATTCATCGCTCACATTGCCCGCCACGTTGGTATAAAACAGCAAAGGGTTGGCGATGCGATAGGAGAAGACACCGTTGAGTCGGATGGCAATATCGATATCCAATCCAATCGAAGTATCTACCACACGGAAAGGCACGGGCTCGCGCGTGCCGAATTTATTATCCACAATCTCTTTGGTGTTGAAGAAATAGATGCGCTGATCCTTCGGCGCGTCGCCGCCAAAGGTGAAACGCTTGCCGATGGTCTTAAATACATTCTTGATTCCCGCGCCAAGGCCGCCTTCGAACACACTGGGCTCGGTGGATGTATCGTAGATAAATTCGCCCGCTTCGGCGCAAACCTCCACGATCTTGCCTTGCTCCACGATCATCATGCACTGCCCCTCGTTGACCGCGATCACAGCACCGTTTGAAATAATGTTGTCGTTGCCTTTCTTGTTCGAAGAACGTTTTCCGACACGCTTTTCCCCCTTGGTCACCAAAGTGGAGGCATCCATGGCATCGGCGTAAAAATACTCTTTCCACTGATCGGCAAAGGTCGTGCCGGTGGCGGTTAATGTTGCTTTGATAAGTCCCATTTTAAAATATTCCTTTCTTACCGTTTGTTATTGTTGTTCACGCGAATGCGCGTTACGTGACTGTAAAGAAAAACGTCTCTGCATTCCTCCAGTTCAAAAGAGCCGTCCGCGATATATCCGTCGGCACTTTTTTCTTTTCTCACAGTGTTCATAGAACGGCACATAAAGAAGAGTGCCACCCCTGCCGAAACAAGCCCCGCCGCGACACCGACGATCACGCCGACAAGGACGGGATTGACTTCCGACGCGGCAGAGCTTCCGTCTGCCGCACTTGCCGCCAGCGCCAAAAGAGCGCAAAAGGCGAGAAGCAAAAACAGAAAATAGAGTTTTTTCATATCCGTAAGTATTCCTTTCCGTGCAAAACGGCTGTTAGTCTCTTACACCATGGCAAATGCCGTCAAAAGCCCGACAAGAGATCCCACCGCGGCGGCAATGCCGCCGAACCACGCCGCAAAACGCGCACGGGAGATGGGAAGCTTACCCGACATCTTGCCGGTTTCACCGTTGATAACGAAGGTATAGTTTTTGTCTTTATAGCGTGTATTCATAAACCACACGGGCAAAAGCGCGTAATGGATATCGCTTTGCGTCAGCAAAACATCTGCCTGCCGTTCGGCAACGGTCAGATATCCGTGCACCGTTCCTCTCATGGCACGGGAAACGCTGGCATCCACGCGTTCCTTGGCGCGCGCCGCGCAATCCTCGGCACTGTCGTCATACCGATTGGCAAAATAGCCCGAAAGATAGGCGTTTGAAAACGGAATCGCCCGTTGCAGTCCAAACGGTTCGATGGATTCAAGGAGGGTGTTATCCATTTTCAGTGACGCATCTACGGGAATATCGCCGAACGCCATACGCCCCTTGCGGTACAGACGGTAATAGCTGGTGCGCGTATAACGGTAATCCCCCGACCGCCAAGAAACCTTGCGCGTGGCGGAATACACAAAGCGCGAATGCGTGTCGCAATCAAAAAGCCAATAGGGTACGTACACCCCCTTCACGCTCTCAATCTTATTCATTTTACGAAAACGGCTCGGCAAAAGCGGTTTCTTTTTGGTGAAGCGATCGAGAATCTGCCCTGCCGCCTCGCGTTCAATCGAAAAAGGAATAATCAGATCGGGCTTATACGCCCCCTCAAGGCGCGAGCCCACCAAAGCGGGATTCTCACAATAAGGGCAAAAGGTTGCCGCGGTTTCGGATTCGCAAATGATCTCACCGCCGCAAGAGGTACAGGTAAAGAGGGTAGCTTTGTCCTCTTCTTTCCACGTGCCGCCCTTGTTTCCGTACTTATCCCAAGAGCGCGCACCGTCATCGATCTGCTCTTCCTCCAAAAAGGCTTCCGCCTCGATCTCGGCACCGCAATATTCACAAGTCATCTTTCCCTCGCCGCCGTATAAAAGCGGCGCGTCACACGAGGGGCATTTAAAGGTTTTTATTTTCTCGCTTTTTGCCATATTCGTTACCATGCCTTTTTATCATTGATCCCAATGGGATTCGGAAAACTTATTTCTCTTCCATTGTAACACAATTTTAAGTGATACGCAAGTGGAAATTATTTAATATTGGTATGTACCATAAAAAATCCGGCGCGGTATTCTCCCGGCGTTTTGCCCGTGTGGTATTTAAAAAACTTAGAAAGGCGGTTGCCGTCCTCAAAGCCTGTTTGCGCGGCAATTTCCTTGACGGAGCGCGTATCCGACAAAAGCATCCGCTTGAGCAATGATACCCTTGCCTCATTGATATATTCTTGCAGACTAAGCCCCGTCTCACGCTTAAAAAGGCGCGAAAGATGATCGGCGGAATAGGAAAAATGCCGCGCCACCGCCGCGGCACTCGGACAGCTTTCGATGTGCACGCGGATATATTCTGCCGCCTCTTCGCACAGCTTGCTCCCAACAGGGTTAGCCTCTCGCTTGAAGGAAAGAAGAAGCGAAAGCAGCTCCGCCTCCACAAAAACACTCTCCCTGCGGCTTTTGGCAAAATGCCCAAGCTCCCTTAGGCGATATTCCGCGCGCAAAACATCCGCGCACCGTCCGTCTTTGGGAATACCGAGGTCCTCAAAGCCTTCCGCCAAGAAATGAAGCCAAGTAAAAACCGTGCGCTCGCCGCTTGGCGCGAAGCCGCGGTGAAGTATATGAGGCGAAAGCAAGAGATAATCTCCGCGCAAAAGGGTATAACGCACCCCCGCCTCTTCGATCAAAACACGCCCTTCATGCACAAAGAGCAGCTCGTACGTTACCGTAGCAATCGAGGGGTGCACCCATTCCGCACCGCCTGTAAAAACGCCCATATGTTCAAATTTAATTTGTGTATCCTTGACTGCGATCATGTCGGATTTTTTCACCTATCCTCTGTTTTTTTCCTTGTTTTTTGCTATACGATATGTTAAAATGCAAATAGAAGGTGCTAATTTATTGTAACATACTCTTTTTTAAAACACAAGCCCTCATATCGAATTTTTTCACCAAAAAAAGAAGTTTTCCAAACCCGCCTTTTGTGGCTTCTGTGCTGTAGCGTTATGGCATACCGCAAAAGGCAACTTTGCAAGAAAGGAATGTTCATAAAGATGAAAAAGTATGCACAAATCCCCTTTGAAAACATCACTCTGCGTGACGGCTTCTGGCAAAAAAGATGCCAATTAAACCGCACCGTCAGCGTAAACGCCGTGCGCGACCGCTTTGAAGAAACGGGGCGGTTTGATGCCTTGCGTTTTCGTTATAAGGAGGGCAACCCCTTGCATATCTTTTACGACTCGGACGTCGCCAAGTGGATGGAGGCTGTTGCCTACCTCTATCAAAAAGAGCCGCGCGGCATGGCAAAAAACATGCGCCTTTTGGAAAATCTCATCGATGCCATGGAAAAAAATCAACGGGAAGACGGCTACTTAAACTCCTATTTTCAGCAAAAAAATCCCGAAGGCATTTTCCAAGACCGAAATAAACACGAGCTCTACTGCGCAGGGCATTTACTGGAAGCCGCCATTGCTTACACCAAAGCAACGGGAAACACACGCTTTCTCGCCATCATGGAAAAATACATGGCGCATATCAAACGCGTCTTTATCGATGAAGGCAGTGCCGCCTTTGTGACACCCGGCCATCCCGAAATCGAACTTGCGCTCATGCGCCTTTACCGCTTCACGGGCAAAGAGGTCTATCTCGAAATGGCAAAATTCTTTCTTTACAAGCGAGGAAACGCCGAAGAGCCCGAGGTATACGACCAAGTAACCAAATATGGCTGTCAAAACCTCCCCATTCTTGAAACCGATGAAATCTTAGGGCATTCGGTGCGCGCACTTTACCTCTATGCGGGTGCCGTTGCCTACGCCGCCGAAAGCGGAGATCAAGCGATGCTTGACAAGTGCGAAGAGCTTTACGCCGATGCCGAAAGAAAGGCATACATCACGGGCGGCTACGGTGCAACACGTTTTTCGGAAGCCTTTGTCGGACGGGATGACCTTCCGAACATCACCGCCTATTCCGAAAGCTGTGCCTCGATCGCCATGCTTTATTTCACCTCCGAGCTTCTCCAAACCCGTGCGGACAGCCGCTATGCCGATACCGCCGAACGCGTGATGTACAACTGCTTGCTGTCATCCACATCCGCATCGGGGGACGCCTTCTTTTACGAGAATCCGCTTGAGATTCATTTGCGCACCAACCGCCGTGAAGTGAGCGTGATCACCCCTCCGCGCATGCCGCTTTCGCGCCGCCAAAAGGTGTTCGATTGCTCTTGCTGTCCCCCTAATATCAATCGCATTTTTGCTTCTTTTGCTAACTTATTCTTTACAAAAGACGACGAAAAACTGTATGTTCACCAGTTTGTCTCTTGCGATATGAAAGAAACCTTCGGCACCCTTTCCCTCCGAACGCGCTTCCCCGCGGGGAAAACGGTGGAAATCCGTCTCAAAGACTTCCGCCTTCCTAAGCTTGCCGTTCGCCTTCCCTCTTACGCCACAGCCGTCTCTGTAAAAAAGAACGGCGAAAGCGTGCCTTACCGCATGGAAAACGGCTATATGGTGATTGAGGTGCAAGAGGAGATGACACTTTCGGTGCGTTTTGCCTTCGAGCCCGTTTTCACAGAGTCCAATCCCCGTGTGCGCGACAACTGCGGCAGAGTAGCTTTGACATACGGTCCGCTTGCGTTTTGCTTAGAATCGGTTGACAACGGCGAAGAGCTGAACGCTCTCACCGTGGATACACGCCGCCGCGTGCGTCTGCTTCCCGATGCCGAAACCGGGCTCTTCACCTTAGAGGCACAAGGCTACCGCGATGCCGATTTTGCCGATACCTACCGAAAAGCCAACGCCGAAGCCCCCACCCCTGTCATGTTGCACTACATCCCATACTACCGCTTCGCCAACCGCAAAGAGTGTGACATGCTCGTCTGGGTAAGAAAGAGGTAAAAAGAGACCTATTCAAAAAAGCGAAACAGAGGGTTCCGTTTTAGGAATTTCTGTTCCGCTTTTCTTTTGATGCTTGATCAACTGAAATCATGGCGTGTTCCACCGTCGCTCCCTATGTTTTCAAATACGCGAACAATTTTTTCGATTCTCATAAAGCAATCCGGATCTTCAAGATCCTCATCCTCTATGATTTTTTAATTTTTATGAGCGCTTGATAACACGCCGACTCCAAAAGCTCCAAAAGTCTTGCTTCATTCACACGATCATTCATCCAATCGTCTTCCTCCACCAACTCAAAGAGCATTTCTTCCCAAAGTTCCATCTGATGCACTTCCTTCTCTCATTTTTGGTATGGGGATTATATCCCCTTAATAATTAAGATTATAACCCCCATAATAATAAATGTCAATAGCCGGGGGGGATTTATAAAAATGATCGTATTTGATAGACTTTGGAAAACTATGGAAGAAAAAGGGGTAAGCACCTACAAACTGCGCGAGGAGTGCGGAATCGACTCCAAAACCGTTCGCCGCCTACGCGCCAATGAAAACATAGAAACAAAAACGTTAGATAAGCTTTGCAAAGCACTTTCCTGCAAGATTGAAGACATCATGGAATATATCGACGGATAAAAAAAGCGAAACAGAGGGTTCCGTTTTAGGATTTTCTGTTTCGCTCTTTTTTGTTTTTAGTCCGTTAAAAACGGAAAGATTATCTTTGAATCATTACACCGTTGGCTTCACCAACATCGTTTTTCGTATGTGCATTTCCTGTTATAATACCCGTAGAAACAGGCTCGATGATCTTCGAGGAATTGGAATCGGTATAGACATAACCAACAATCCCGGCAACCCAAGCCGCACCGGTTACATTTCCGGAATTATCGGCTTCGAGCATGATAATCGTTGTCGACCAATCGCTTGCGCTTTCCGCATATAAATGTCCGATCAAACCGCCAACGTAGTTTTTACCCGTAATGGCTCCGCTGTTTGTAAAACCGCTTAACGTTACCTGAGGGCTAGCGTATCCCGAGCGCATATTTGCCGCGCCAAATATTCCGCCTACGTAGTTGGTGCCACTGACGGATGCGTTATTACCAAGCGTTTCCATGCTTAACGGTCCATAGACATGCCCCATCACTCCGCCAACATAATTTCCCTCCGACGTGTAATAGATCGTAACCGCATTGATGCAATTTTTCGCGGCATAGCCCTTGCCCACAAAGCCGCCAACATAGGCGCATTTTATTTCATTTTCGGTAATATAACCCGTAGCGGTAAGTGCAGAACCTTCATTTTTGCAACTATCCAGTTGAATATTTTCAAGTTGACCGGCAATGCATCCCACAAGAGCCTTTGCCGAAATGGCGGAAGTATTTTCGCCGTCGCGAATCACGGAAGAGCCGTTATCCGTATAACCGTAGCCCACAAAGCCACCAACATACGTTTCGCCCGTCACGTCTCCCGTATTCTCAAACTCAAGCATGCGTACCGTTGTCGACCAATCGCTTGCGCTTTCCGCATATAAATGCCCGATCATACCGCCCACGTAATCTTTACCTGTGATAGCTCCGCTGTTTGTAAAACTGCTCAACTCTATCTGAGGGTTGGCGTATCCCGAGCGCATATTTGCCGCGCCAAATATTCCGCCTACGTAGTCTTTGCCGCTGACAGACGCGTTATTGCCAAGCGTTTCCATGCTTAACGGTCCATAGACATAACCCATTACACCGCCAACATATCTACCATCCGAGGTATAACCAATCTCTACCTCATTGGTGCAGTTGCTTGCCGCATATCCTCTGCCCACAAAGCCGCCAACATAAGCGCATTTTATTTCATTTTCGGTGATATAACCTGTAGCGGTAAGTGTAGAACCCTCGTTTTTGCAATTATCCAGTTGAATATTTTCAAGTTGACCGGCAATGCATCCCACAAGAGCCTTTGCCGCAATGGCGGAAGTATTTTCGCCGTCGCGAATCACGGAAGAGCCGTTATCCGTATAACCGTAGCCCACAAAGCCACCAACATACGTTTCGCCCGTCACGTC
>JAZNND010000039.1:0-81765 GCA_045580085.1 Eubacteriales bacterium | reverse complement strand
CTAACTTGAGAGCTATCCGAACCAATGTAACTTTCACTTTTTAACTCTTCACTATTACCTATTACTTCAAAATTCTCGGGAGCGTTTTTAGTGAAAAGTGAAGAGTGAAGAGGTAATAAGTAAAAATTCTCGGGAACTTTGCCCCCGAGACTTTTTGGTGGGCCATCGGGGACTCTGAACCCATGCGTTGCGCCATGCCCGTGCGTTTCTTTTCTTTCTGCTCGCAACGCTTGTTTATTTTCTCGCCTTGCGAGAAAATAAAAGGGCTCTTCGTAGGCAGCTTAGCCTAAGCAAAACACAAAAGCACCCGCAAAGGGTGCTTTTGTGTTTTGGTGGGCCATCGGGGACTCTGAACCCATGCGTTGCGCCGTCCTTGCGCGTTTCTTTTCTTTCTGCTCGCAACGCTTGTTTATTTTCTCGCTCTGCGAGAAAATAAAAGGTTTTTTCGTAGGCGGCTACGGCTGATCAAAACACAAAAGCACCCGCAAGGGGTGCTTTTGTGTTTTGGTGGGCCATCGGGGACTCGAACCCAGGACCAACCGGTTATGAGCCGGGAGCTCTAACCAACTGAGCTAATGGCCCGTATAAAACGGCAGTCATCATTATAGCAAGCGTTTGTAAACGCACTGTTAATAACATTCAATATTAGTATGAACTGATCCTCGTTTTTTTGCCTTTTTGCTCGGTTTTACCGTTCAAAAATTTGATTTTGATGGTTTTGGAGTCCTACATTTTACAAAAAAGTATTGCAACACGCAAAGAAATATGTTATACTAAAAAATAATTTAGTTTATTTACCGTTTAGATATAAGCGTATAGTCAAAGGAGGAATGACATGGAAAAGCCGTTTTTGAGCCTGCTTTATCCAACCGAGGAAGAAAGGCAAAGACACGAGGACCGTCGTGCGTTGCCGAATATTACACCCGAGGTCGTGGAGGAGTTGGGTTTTGATGCCATCCTTTCCTTAAAAAACAGTTCTCTTTGCGATTATTTCACCCAAAATCCCGATGTCATCCGATACCGTCAAAAAACACTGTCCGACATGGAGCGTTTGCCACAACTCGGAGAAACACTCTCGGAAGCACTCCCCATTCTTTGTGACATCGAAGAATTGCGCCGCTTGGACACTGCGAATGCCTCGGGCGAATCCTATTTGTACAGCATCACCGAGATCGAGCTTTACATCTCTTGCGTGGAGGCATTGAAAAACGGGCTTTTGCCACTCAAGGATCAGTTTGAAAGCCCTGCCTTTTTACGTCTTGCCGAGGTCATCGAAAACCTGACCGAAAGCGAGTATTACAAAAACCTCAACGAGGACTTAAAACGTCTCTCTTCTCGCATTCGCGAAGTCAAAAGCATCACTGTCGGTGTGAATCTCGATGCCGAGTTGCGTCCTGTGGACGCGGGCGTTATTTCCATCAACGCCGAGACCTTCAAATCCGGCAAAATGCTGGATAAAATCCTGCGCATGAGCTTCAAAAACGATGCTTTTACCTGCATTGCCGATATTGTTCCTTTCGACAAGGGGCAATCCGAGAACCGCAAAGAAGCCATGCAAACGGCATTTCACTCCGCCATTGACAAGGTTTTCCGTTCCTCGGTGCGCGCTTGGCGCGCCATTGTTGGCGAATACGTGCTTGACAACACCGATTTTCTGCTCCGCATTCTGCCGGAGATCGAATTTGTCACACGAGCGACCGAGCTTACCCGCCGTCTGAGAGCGCGTGGCTATGCCGTAACTGCACCTGTCATTTTACCCATGGAAGAGAAAGCCTTCCGCGCAAAATCCCTCTACAACCCCTCCGTTGCCATGCAGATTGAGGACGATGTGGTCACCAACGATTTCGCCTTCGATCCCAACGGCGAACTTTATGTCCTGACAGGTCCCAACCGCGGCGGAAAATCCGTCATTACTTGTGCGGTAGGTCTCGCGCAAGCCATGGCACAGCTCGGCATGGGTGTCCCGGCGGAACATGCCGAGATCAGCCCCGTTGATGCCATTTTCACTCACTTCCCCACCGGTGCGGACGACACCATCGACAAGGGCCGTTTGGGCGAGGAATGCGCCCGCCTGCGCGAAATTCTTGATGAGGTCACGAGCGAAAGTTTGATTCTTTTGGACGAATCGCTTTCATCCACCGGTGCTTATGAGGCATCCTTTATCGCTTCCGAGCTTCTTTGCGGCTTTTCGCTGATCGGCTCACGCGGCATCTTCTCCACGCACTTGCATGAGCTTGCCGCCACAGTCGATGAAATCAACCGTCGAACCGAAGCGGAAGGCGGCATACGCCTTGACAACCTTGTTGCAGGCATGCAAGAAGGCAAGCGTTCTTTCTTGATCGAACGCAAAAAGCCGGACGGCAAGAGCTACGCCGCCGACATCGCGGCAAAATACGGACTCTCTTATCAAACAATCCGTGATTCGCAAAAGAAAAAAACATCATAATACAATGTTTTGTTTACAAAAAGGAGAAAAACATGAAAAAGTTGCTGAAATTGCTTGAAAAAGATGCCCACATCACTGCAGAAGAGCTGGCGCTGATGTGTGAAAAAGAAGTCGGCGATATCAAGACGATGATCGACGAATACGAAAAAAGCGGTGTCATCCTCGGCTATACCACCGTCATTGACTGGGACAAAACCGATCTTGAATATGTCAATGCGCTAATCGAGTTGAAAGTCATCCCCCAGCGCGACCACGGCTATGACGCTATCGCAGAAAAAATCTATAACTATCCCGAGGTTGAAAGCCTTTACTTGATGTCGGGCGGTTACGACCTTGCGGTTATGCTTCGCGGCAAGACCATGCGCGAGGTTGCCATTTTCGTCGCCTCGAAACTCGCAACCTTAGAATCCGTCACATCGACAGCGACGCATTTCATGCTTCGCAAATACAAGGACCACGGTGTCATTTTCGGGGCAGTGGACCTTGACGAAAGAGGAAACTGCTTATGAGCATTGATTATTCATCCGTCCTTTCCGAGCGTGCGATGGACATCAAGCCTTCCGGCATTCGAAAATTCTTCGACATGCTGGAGGACATGAAGGATGTTGTCGCACTTACCGTCGGGCAACCCGACTTCGCAACGCCCTGGCACATTCGCGAAGCAGGCATTGCCTCGCTTGAAAAGGGCAAAACCTATTACACCTCCAACGCAGGTACCATGGAGCTTCGCGAGGAGATCGCAAAGTATTTGAACCGCCGTTTTTCGCTTTCCTATTGCCCGAAGGACGAAATCATCGTCACCGTCGGCGGAAGCGAAGCCATTGATCTTGCCATCCGTGCCACCGTCAATCCCGGAGATGAGGTCATCCTCCCCACCCCTTCCTTTGTTTGCTACGCGCCCATGGTTCATCTCGCCGGCGGTGTGACGGTAGAAATTCCTTTAAAAGAAGAAAACAACTTCCGTTTAACTGCTGACGAATTACGCGCCGCCATCACCCCCAAAACCAAGCTTCTCATCCTCCCCTTCCCCGCCAATCCGACGGGGGCTATCATGGAGAAGAAGGATTTAGAAGCCATCGCCGATGTCATCCGGGATACGAACATTTTGGTTCTGACCGATGAGATCTATGGGGAATTGACCTATGGCAAAAAGCATTATTCCTTTGCTTCTATCCCCGATATGCGGGAGCGCACCATCGTGGCAAACGGTTTTTCCAAGGCGTTCGCTATGACGGGATGGAGACTCGGTTTTCTCTCAGCACCTAAGGAGATCACGGTGCAAATGCTGAAAATCCACCAATTTGCCATCATGAGCGCACCCACCACCGCACAGTTCGCTGCTATCGAAGCTCTGCGCGAGGGGGACGAGGATATCGAAGAGATGAAAGCGGAATACAACCGCCGCCGCACCCGTCTTGTTACCCGTTTGCGCAAAATGGGCATCCCTTGCTTCACCCCCGAAGGGGCGTTCTATGTTTTCCCCAATATTTCGGGCTTTGGTATGACAAGCGAAGCTTTTTGCGAAAAGCTCTTGATGGAATACGGTGTTGCCATCGTTCCCGGCACTGCTTTCGGCGATTGCGGAGAAGGCTTTGCCCGCATTTCTTACGCATACTCCGTCAAGCATATTGATGAGGCGCTTGACCGCATGGAGCATATGATTTCCGACCTCAAAGCAAAATGATAAAATGAAACCTTTTCGTTATCTAAAATCTTTGGTGATGCAGATTCGAAAAGACAAAGCGGCATATATCATTTATTTGATTCTCAACAGCATCGTTGCCGTCGTTCTTGTCAGAACGCTGATCCAACGAAATTTTGAAAGTACATTCATCTGCATTCTCGCCTTTTTCTTATTCTTAATCCCCCCTTTTGTGGAAACGGCATTCCGCGTCCGACTTCCGAACGCGATGGAGATCATCGCCTTCTTCTTCGTGTTTGCCGCCGAGATTTTAGGAGAAATTGAATGCTTCTACATCAAGGTGCCGTTTTGGGATACCCTTTTGCACACCGTCAACGGCTTTCTGTTTGCCGCTTTCGGCTTTTGCGTGGTGGAAATGCTCAACCGAAGCCGAAAAACCAAATTCGATCTGTCTCCCTTCTTCTGCGCCACGGTCGCCTTTTGTCTTTCCATGACCATCGGCGTTCTTTGGGAATTTTTCGAATTCGGTGCGGACGTTCTTTTCCATACCGATATGCAAAAGGACTTTATTCTCCACGCCATCCACTCCGTCACCTTGGAACCAAGCGGCGCGAACACCGCCGTCTCCGTCAAGGAGATTGTTAAAACCACTCTTCTTACCGTCTCCGGTGAAGCAATCGAAATAGACGGCTATTTAGACGTCGGGCTTTTCGATACCATGAAGGATCTGTTCACCAATTTCATCGGTGCCGTTGTATTCTCCGTGATCGGCTTCTTCCACGTAAGGCACGAAGGAAAAATCCGCTTCGCCAAGCAATTTATCCCCGAAGTGTTGGAAGGTGAGCCCGAGGGAAAACGGGCATCCAAAGAAGAAAAAGTCCCCCCTGAGGACAAAAAGTAAATCAAAAAAAGAGCTGACTCAACCAATAAGAGTCAGCTCTTTTTTATACATTATGTCTTTTATTCGTTGGAATCGCTTGCTTTTTTCTTCATCATGCCAAGCACCGCAATGCCGAGCACCAAAACAAAGGTAACGGCAATGCCGCCCTCAGGTCCAAATGCGCCGCCGTTTACCCATGCCTTCCCTTCATTCAGCGTAAGGGAAAGAACGGAAATCGGCATTTTCACGCCGCTGACGGCAAAATCCGTCAGAACGCCTTCCGCAAAATTCCAAACCGCATGGATCGCCGCCGCACCGAAGATATCGCCCGTGCGGATCATATAAAGTGCCATAAAAACACCGAACAAGAATAAATTAAGATACGCAAGCGGTGACGTGGCGGGATTCGCGGTATGCAATCCCATAAAGGCAAAGGAGCTTGCGATCACCGCAAACTTAAGCGGCAATCCTTTTCCGAGCGTGACCATCAAATATCCGCGGCAGAAAAGCTCCTCCGCAAAGCCCTGCACTACGTACGCCAAGAAAAAGAACAGTACGTAGGGAAGCGAAAAATGCGAAGAAACGCCATTCACCTTGACAGCACCGAAAAGCACCGAAAAACCAAGCATCACAGCAAACATGAGCACGCCGACCAAAAGCCCGATGGGATAAGAACGAACGCCCTTCTTGGAAAGTCCCATGCTGAAAAAACTCCGTTTTTCGATAAAGCGGCAGTAAATCAGCGCGCCAAGAATCAAGGCTACAGTGCTAAACAGCGTAAAAAGATAATAAAGCGGATCGTTTGCCAGCACCTCTGACACAAAGGTGTCGGTATATGCCATTACTTTTTGCATATCGCCGCCGGCGGCAAGCTCATAGAAACGCGGATCTCTGATGAGCAAAACGACCATGTACGGATAAATCAAAATGCTTTGCGCAGCTTGCGCAATCAAAAAGACCAGCAAGAAGATAAGAATTTCGACGACAGGTGAACGCCATTTCGCGTTTTTTCTCGCATCGGCAAGGAACGCAGGCGTTCCGAGAGGTTCAAACATATCGCTATTCCTTTCTCTTGTAATGTAAATAATTCTTTGCTTTTATTTCTTATTTACCGCATCAACGAAGCGAAGCATGGCTTTTCTGCCTTCGCTTGTGCATTTATAAACACCCGCGTCTTCAAGCACCTCGGTAAAGACTGCACCGACCTCACGCTGCAAGACAGCATGCACATTGTCTTTGGTCAAAGTCTCTTTCTTGCGAATTTTCTCCGCCCAATCGGCATGCTTCGCAAGAACCTCATCGGCGTAAAGATCCTTACCCTCAAGCAAGGCATCCGCCAACAGTGCTAACTCGTCCTTCAGTCTTGCGGGGAGCACAGCCAAGCCCATAACCTCAATAAGACCGATGTTTTCCTTCTTGATATGATGCAAATGCTCATGGGGATGATAAACACCGAGAGGATGTTCGGGGGTGGTGATATTATTGCGCAACACGAGATCCAGTTCAAACAATTCGCCGCGGCGGCGTGCGATGGGAGTGATGGTGTTATGCGCTTCCCCGTCGGTTTCGGCAAAGACAAACGCCTCCTCATCGGTATATCCGCGCCATGCATCAAGAATCTTGGATGCCAAAGCGCAAAGGCTTTCCTTATCGGTGCTGTCAAGACGAATAACAGACATCGGCCAGTGCACAATACCGGCTTTGACGTTTTCAAAGCCCGAAAAAGAGAGCTCTTGTTCAATAGGAGCCTTTTCCATTGCAAAGGTGTAGTGACCGCCTTGCATATGGTCATGCGTGAGAATCGATCCGCCAACGATGGGAAGATCGGCATTGGAGCCTACAAAATAATGGGGCAAAGCCTCTACAAAATCCAAAGCGCGGCGGAAGGTGCCCTCGGTGATTTTCATGGGGGTGTGAGAGGCGGCAAGTACGATGCAATGCTCGTTATAGTATACGTAAGGAGAATATTGCATATACCACACGTCCCCGCCAAGCGTCAGAGGGATCTGGCGCAGATTTTGACGGGCAGGCGAGCGAAGCGTGCCCGCATAGCCCTCGTTTTCATGGCACAAAAGGCACTTGGGATATCCGCTTTGAGGCATGCTCTTGGCGGCAGCAATCGCCTTGGGATCCTTTTCGGGCTTGGAGAGATTGATGGTAATATCAATGTCGCCGTAAGCGGAAGAATATACCCATTTGACATCCTTCTTAACGCGATACGTGCGGATATAATCCGAATTGCGGCAAAGAGCATAGAAATAATCGGTCGCCGCCACGCGATCCGTCTTATAGAGCGAGAAGAATTTTTCGATAACCTCGGAGGGGCGGGGGGTGAGTGCACCCATCAAGGAGGTATCGTAAAGATCGCGATATGCCACACCGTTTTCGGCGATCACACCCGTCTTATAAGCATAATCGGAAAGCGCGCCGAGTATCTCCTCCAAAGATTTCTCTTCGTAGCACTCGGGCTCTTCATATTCATCGATCTTCAAAAGTGCCATCAGCGCATTGATGGCATAGGTGCGGTCGGCATGCGCCGTCAAACCGCAACCGATGGCATAATCCACCAGCGCGGCAATGTTTTGGTAAATCTCTTTCATTTCTATGTATCCTTTACTTTTTATAAACAATTTTAAGTGTTTTTGCAAACTCCAAGTTAGCAAAAGAAAGCTTTCTGTTTTCTTGTGAGAAACGGCACGCAACACCGTCTGCCCAAACAGCGGCAACCTCTTTTTGTTCGGGCAATCCGAAAGAAGAGAGGCAAAGCTTGCCCGAAAGAAGTGTCAAAACGGTCTCATCCGTGTCACTCTTGATTTTACCGAACGCATCGGCGGCACCAAAAACGGAAGAAAAGCTTCCCTTCGCATCACGCACACGGGGAGCAAAACCGATATAACCGCGCGTCATATCAAACGAGAATCCCGCAAGAATAGGCAAAAGCGCGAACGCCGCCATGGAGCGCGCATAGTTTGAACCGCATTCCATCTCATTATAGGGATTACGCTTTTCGCCGTCATAACGGTCTCTGACCGAACGAACCACCGAAAGTCCTTCCTCCGTCATGCCTTCGGCAAGAAGCAAGCCCGCAAAAGCATACTCAAAGCCGTGCATGCACTCTTCCGCATAAGGAAGCGGAATCTTAGGTCTCGTTTCCTTGTTCGGATAGGTACAAATCATCGCGCCGCTTTCGTCGTTGAGTGTAAAATTACGCCAACAATTAAGCACGCCGCGCACGGAAGGAAAGAAATTGTGGCGATAAAGAAAGGCGAGTGCCGTTTTGCGGTGCGCCTCATCGAACACCGCCGGCAGTCCGCACAAATGCGCGTGCCATTCGGCAAGCATCTGGTCAAGCGCACAGCCGTCGCCGATCTGATATTTCAGCTCTCCTGCCTCATAATTGGCATATTTTTCAGCAGCACCCTCATACGCATCCAGCTTGGAAAGATCCTTCAAGTCTACCTTTTGTATGTAATAGCTTCCGTTGAAGAGCTCTTTTTCCAAATAAGCCGAGCCCTTGTCGGCAAGGCTTCTGTAGAGCGCACCGTCGGCATCTCCCACAGCGTCTGCCATTTCGGCGCAAGCGCGGAGTGCCGCGATATAAAATCCCTCAAGCCATGCAGAAGGACCGAACAGCTCCATATCCAACGTATGATGCTGTCTGCCTTCGAGAACGCCGTCGCCGTCGGCATCCCATTGCCAAGCGGAATTTTTATCCCGCGCAAAGTCAAGCGTTTTCTTCATCACAGAATAAACAGACTTCAACCATTCCGTGTCGCCCGAAAGCTTCCACTCGCGGTAGGTCTTGATTACGCCGCCCATCTGTCCGTCCACGCAAGGCGTGGTGTTTGGCGGCACCTCTTCGGTGCGCGGCAAAGGTGTACGGAAACGAACCGCACCGTCAGCACGGGTATCATAGGTGTATTCGGTCTCGCGCATCCCTCTCTCAATATGCGGGAAAAGATACGCAAGCGCATAAGCATAAGTCCAAACATGGGTACACGTGCCCTCGCAAGAACCGTACTTTTCATGCACGCCTTCCCAAGCCCAAAGGCTGCCGTCCTCCAAACGCAAGACGGTAGGCGATTTCAAAACGGAAAGATTGGAAAGAGCCGCATCTTTCACCGCCGCATCCGCGGTAACGGACTGCATGGCATTTTTAAAGGCAAGACTCTTGCGATACAGCATACCGCGTTTGCGAAGCGCGTAACGCGCGGTCACGGCGGAGTCGCGGAAAAGTGTCGCATAATAGTTTTTCCAAGTGTAACGGCTTCCGTCCTCGGCAGGCGCAGACCAATACTTTTCGCAAATAGGGTTGTTCCAAGCAAGAACAAAGCGCGCCTTTCCTTTTTGATGCGGCGCAACCTTCACGCGCGAGAAAACAGACGCAACATCCGCCCGCCGTTTCTCGGTGTACGTACGGTCGGGAATCTCATGCATCGAGGTAAACTGATTCCAAAATACCGTAATCCCGTCCATCCACTCACCGCGATACCAATAGGTCTGCACGAAGGCATCCTCGTCGTTTGACGCGAGCGTAATATCACCGTAGGCGGGGCTGTCCTTTTTCGCCGTGGCGTGAGACAGCATAACAGCTTGAAGAGAGCCCTTTGAAATATTGCGGTTGATGCTCTCCCCATACGGATTTTCAAAAGAAAACGCCGCAGTGTATGTCAAGGTCTTTTCGGTTGTATTCTCGAAGGTAATATCAAAAAACGCGATCGGCAAGGAAGAGTTTTTGTCGTCATTCGGAATAAAAGGATTATACGCACACTCGGTTACTTTCCCGGGAAATGCATCATCCGAAAAGCGGAGGGTTGCAAAGGGGAACTCGCCTTTAAAATCCGAGCTTTTGAAATGCGGGAAGCCCGCCATCGTCTCTCTTTGCGGACCGAAGCCGTAGCCGTGGTACAAGCCTTGCTGATAAAAGCCCATGTAACTTTTGAGATAATCGCCGTTCAAAACACGAGTGTCTATCACGCCGTTTTCATCCTCGGCGCGCACCGCAAGAAAACTCATACCGTTGAGCGAACCTTTATTCGGGCGGTTAAAGATCTCAAAATCGGCAAGCATACCGTTGCCGCAAAGACCGATCGAACCCGTCCCCATACCGCCAAGCGGAAAAATAATTTCTTTGGTTTTTTGACCTTTGTAAAGTGCCATCCCCGTTTCTTCCTTTCCCATCTCTGTTTGGAAAATACTTCAAATAATATTATATCAAATTCTTTGGTTTTGTAAAGAGCTTTTGGAAAATTTCCCTTACGAAAAACATCCGCACGTTCTTGGCTGTTTATCGAGCCTTGTGCCGAAAAAGCGTGCGAAGATGCAATGAAAGCAAGACACGGTTTTATTCTGCAAAACCCTTGCTCTTAATTTTTAAAAAAACGGAACCGAGCCAATCACTCGGTTCCGTCTTTCATTTTGATTCGCTTATACCGGAATCTTCACCACGATTTTCGAAACATGCTCGCTCTTGCCTTCATATGCAAGCCCCGGCGCGTGCGCGTCAAGCGGGAAAAAGACAGCGAATGTGCCATCTGCAAGCGTTAACTTTTGTACGGGAAAAACATCGGGAGTGTAAAGCGCATAGTCGGGCGTATAAGGGGTATCCATCTTGCAATCGGGCTCGTAGGCAACGAGCACCGTCTCCTTACCCGAAAGAAGGATTTGCACATCGATATATTCTCTGTGCGCTTCAAAGCGCACCTCATCGGATGCTTTTACAGCGGAATCGTATTCCTGCACCATGGCGTAAACGCCGTCCTCACCCTCATATCTGCCCGCAGGAGCTTTTTCCTTGATCAGTTGCTCCGCCAAAGCAAAACCTGCCGCCATAAGCGGATGTGCACCGTCATAAAGTGCTGCGTTTTTCATGCTATCAAATATCATTTTGTAAACCCACCTTTACTTTTTTCAAAAAAAATCAAAGTTTCCAGTTCGCGCCAAAGATAAGACTGGGCTGTCCCTTTTCGGGATGCTGATACCAAACGGTATAAAGCGAGCCGTCCGAAAGCTCTACCGTCGCGGGATAACCGATATCGGGTAGCTTGCCGTCGTCATCAAGAATATACGCCTCCCAGCTTTCACCCTCGTCGGAGCTGATGAGAGCGCGGATGCCAAAAGGCTCCATGCGATCCCCCACCACCGAAATGAGCTTACCCGAGGAATGGCGCAGAATATGCGCGGGCGCACCGATCGTTTTGGATTCGTGAATGTAGTGAAGGGGGGTGAACGTTTTGCCGCCGTCATAAGATTCGGTTTGCGCCACCGCAAAGACCTTGTCGCTTGTGTTGTCAGCACCGCGCTCCACACGGACATGCACGATGATTTTCCCCGAAGGAAGCATCAAAGCATGGGGTTCGTACTCTCCGAATTTGCCTTCGCCATCGTCGGCAACATGGGGAAGCGTGCCAAGATAGGTCATCTCACCCGTCTCACCGTTGATCTCATAGGCGCGGATCTCATCCGGCACGGGCGGCAAAACAGGATCGGAAAAGGTTCTTCCGATGTAGATGATCCTGCCGTCAGCAGTTAAAAGCGGACCGTGAGGACAGGTAATGGGAGATTTCATCAGCGGTCCCCAGCTGACACCGTTATCGTGGCTGATGCGGAAGGTCGAGCCAAGATATTTGCGCTCATCCTCTTGTGCGTGAATGCGTTCGATATAGCCGTTGATGTAATTGCGGCGCGTGTTGCCGGGCTTCAACCAATATTCCGACCACTCCTCTTGTCGCTCCAAGGAATTATTAAAGGAGGTTACAATCACACTCGATTCTCCAAACGCAAGAATACCGCCGTCGCGGTCATCTAAGACCGTATCAATAACGGGCGTCGGGAGAGTCCAAGTCTTTCCCTCGTCATAACTGTAAGAGATAACCGTTTTGCCGAATGGGCAGATATGCTCCATACGAAAACCGGAAGCAACCGCCGCGAGCACACCGTTTTTGAGTCTCGCCACCGAAGGCCAAGCAAAATAGTTGTGCACCGACATCGGATTTGACATGATCACTTTTTTATCTTTCAGCTCAATTTTCTTCACTTTTGTAAACCTCTCTTTGCTTTTTATCCTTCCATCCATCTGACGCCGCGTATGGTTGCCGGCTCTTCGTCGTTAGGGCGTTCGTACCAAACAGTGTAGAAGGAGCCGTCCGAAAGCTCGGCGGTGGAAGGATAGCCGATATCGTTGCTCACCGCGTCATCGGTCAGCACCATGACTTCCCAGCTTTCTCCTTCGTTGACGCTCTTCAAAACACGAACGCCGACATTACCGTCGCGCACGCCGACAAGGCAAAAGAGTGCACCCGAGGAATGACGCATGATGTGAGGCGGCGCACCAAGGAAGGTTTTGTCGACCTCTTGCTCATTGGAAAGAACGATGGGTGTGGGCACGGGGAAGCTTCTTCCGCCATCTTTCGACACCGTTTGGTAGATCGTAAAGACATCTTTTTCGCTCTTTCTGCGCTCGGCGCGAATATGTACCAAAATGTCGCCGTTACTTAATGCGATGGCATGCGGCTCGCAAGAAGTGATCTTACCGTACGCATCCGAAATGGGAGGAATGATGCCAAGCTCGGTCATCGTGCCGTCCTCGGCAATCTCATAGGCGCGGATGCGCGGATCGGCGGCTTTGCGCTTAATATCCGCCATCGGAGTGCCGACGTAAATGAGTCTGCCATCCGCCGTTGCCAAAGGTCCGTGCGGACAGGTGACGGGAGAATACTTTAAATCTCCCCAAGTTTTGCCGCCGTCAGAGCTCATGCGGAAGGTCGAACCGTAAAAATCGTCGTGGTTCGGATAAAACACATCCGCATAGTCCAAATACGCGCGCACGTATGCCTGCGCCGCGGCTTCCCTTTTGGCACTCTCCCCTTCCATTTTTTTAAGGTTCTCCTCGCGCCAGCTGAGCCACAACCGCTGAAACTCCACGCTGTTATTGAAAGAGGTGCAAATCACCTTATTTTCACCGTACGCTAAAAGTCCGAGATCGCGGTCATCCAGCGGCGTATCGATCACGGGGATGGGTGCTGTCCAGGTTTTGCCTTCGTCATAGCTGTAGGAAAGCACCGCCTTGCCGAAAGGACAGACATGGTCAATACGGAAGCCCGAGGCACCCGCCAAAAGCGTACCGTCGGGAAGCTTGGCGATCGACGGCCAGCCAAAATAGTTGTGCGCCGAATCGGGCTTTTGCATCACAACGGTTTTTTCAAGGATATGGCATCTTTTCATTTCGTAATTTTCCCCAATCGCACAGTTTTAAAAAGTCCACCTCGCGCCATAGATCACCGCAGGTTCACCGAGCGCGGTATGCTGATACCAAACGGTATAGAGCGATCCGTCCGAAAGCTCGGTTGTGGCTGGATATCCCAAGTCCGCCGTGTCGGGAACGTCGTGCGTCAGCACATGAACATCCCAACTCTTGCCCTCATCGGTACTCGTGAGGATGTGAATGCCAAAGGGGCGCAAGCGCGTGGCACAAGAAAGAATGAGTTTCCCCGAGGAATGGCGGAAGAGGTGCGGAGGCGCGCCAAGCGTGGCGGGATCAGCAACCGCGGAGCTCTCTTCCGTAAGGGTAAGAGGCGCAGGAACGCTGAAGGTTCTGCCGCCATCGCAAGAAATGCTTTCATATACCGTAAAAAGATCGTAGGCATTTTGCCAAGTAGCATTTTGAGGTTGATGATCGGTGCGAATGATGAGAAGAATACGCCCATCTTTAAGCTCAATGGCATGGGGCTCGTAGGAAGGATACTTACCGCCCTCAATGGGGGGAACCGTGCCGAGCTTCACCATTTCTCCCGTCTTGCCGTCGATCTCCCAGCTTTCAAGCACCGAAGGAGACACACCGAACACATTACCGATATAAATAAGTCTGCCGTCTGCGGTTTCCAACGGACCGTGGGGGGAGGTGACGGGAGAACGGTGAATGGTCTTTTCCCAGGTTTTTCCGCCGTCACGGCTGAATTTAAAGGTGGAACCGATCTGCGCTTTTTCAAGATCGGCATATTTCTCGACATGCGCAAGATACGCGCGCATATAATCAAAATTCGTTCCCTCTCTTGTGCCGGCGTTGCCCTTTTGGAAGGCAATCGAATTGTTGAAGGAAGTAAAAATAACGTCATTTTCGCCGAAGTTCAGAATGCCCGCGTCACGGTCGTCAAGGATGGTATCGATCACGGCAGCAGGCTCGCTCCAGTTCTTTCCCCCGTCATAGCTGTAAGAAATGACAGACTTGCCGAAAGGGCAAACATGGTCAAAGCGAAAGCCCGAAGCAACCGCGGCAAGCGTACCGTCACGCAAGGTTATCACGGTCGGCCATGCAAAGTAGTTGTGCACCGAATCGGGCTTTTCCATGATGATTCTCTTATCAAGAACGGATAACTTTTTCATACGGATTCTCCTTTTAAAACAAGAATATAATATTCAATAACTAACACGGTTTTTGCTCTTACGCATAACCCCTGCCCAAAGATAGAACGCTCCCGAAACGAGAGAACAAACAAACGCGATCCAAATCAGTACAAAATCGTTTTGAATGACACTCGCCACTGCAGTCGACAAAAGCATACCGCCATTGTTGAGCACCATGCGCCAAGCGTTATAAGGGCCCGCAATCTCAACCGGCACCACGTAGACCATTGCCGTTGGCACGGCGTAATCTACAAGGGTGCGCCCAAAGAAAATCGCAGCGTAAAGAGCCAAAAAAAGAACGGAATTTTTCACAAAGAACAAAAACGGCAAAAGCAAAATCAAAACGCTTCCCGCGAAGATCACGAAGCGCGGATGGATATATCGCGCAGAAATCCCGTAAAGCGCACAAGCGGCAAGCATCGCCACTGAGGAAACCGATACCATGGCACTGGTCACGGTCGCGTTAAAACCAATGCCGATTGCCACCACGGCAAGCACGCCGATCACACCTCCCGCAAATCCGCGAAACAGATGCGCCACGCAAAGCTGGGCAAAAGCGGGATGGCGGAACACGTCCCAAAGCGGCACGCGTTTTTTGTTTTCACGGTGCGCGCCGTCCTCTTGCACAGCACTCATATCAATTAAGGAACGAAGTTTATATTGCAAAAAGGCGGCAAGAAGCATAAACCCACCCGAAATGCAAAAAGCAAAAAACATCAAAGATATGTAGTCAAACCGAGTGGAAAGTGCCGTTACAAGTGCGCCGACCGCAAAGGTGACACCCGCAATAATGATGCCCGAAAGAGCCGTAATACCGCCATAATCTTCTATACGAAACGTAAAATAAGGAATCTTATACTCGCAAACGGTATGAAGTGCCGTAAAAATGGACTGCGCTATACTCACGGCGATAAGAAGAACGAACGCCGCTGTTGTCGTGGAACGCGCCAAGCATAAAGGCAAATACGCAAAGAAAAACGCACCCAAAAACACCACCATAAGCGCGGCACGCTTGATGAGATTGCCCTTGTCGGCAAAACGCGAACCGATGAGAATGGTCAAAACATTTGCCGCTTGCAACAGAGTTGAATGGATATAAATCTCACTTTGCGAAAAGCCAAGCACCGCAAGAAACGTCTGCATAAGAGATCCTGTGGCACACAAGAGTGCCGCCGAACGAAGAGAAGCAGACACAACGGTCAGTATTTTATTGTTTAAAACATCGTTTTTCAAAGAGGATATCTCCTTCTATTTTTTTCGTTTCTCCGACCGATACGCGGCGGGAGAAAGACCGAAATAACTTTTAAATGCGGCATAAAACGCACTTTCCGAGCTATAGCCCACCGCTTTGGCAATCTCTTTAACGCTCTCACCCTTCATAAGCCTACGCGCGGCGGAACGCATGCGGAGCTCGCGGTTTTTCTCGCGATAACCCACACCGTATTGTTGCTTAAAAACGCGTGAAAGCTGACGCTCCGAAAGGTGAAGTTGCTCAGCCAAAAAAGATAAAGGAAGCTCTTGATTATAAAACCCGAACAGCATCTGCTCAATCTTGTAAATACGCCCCATACGGCTATCGCTGTTCTGCGCTTTTGCCACCGCGGTTTTATTGCAAATCGAAACGCCGCGGTAAAGAAGCGCAACCAAATAACTGCCCGCCGAAGCACCGTCGCCCTCTCTCAAAGAGGCGCAAAGACCGCGCATGAGCAGCATGCACATCTCATCCGCCGCAAAAGTGCGATAAGGCGCACCTCTTAAAAAATCGGCGAGAGAAGCACCGGCATCGCTCTTTTCCGAAAATTCCGCCGTAAAGGTGCACACAAGAAGCTTGGATGGATCCGGAACCTCTTCGGCGTAATGCACCGTTTCGGGTGCCATAAGTAAAAAATGCCTCGGTGTTAACAGCACTTTTTCCTGTTCAAAATAAATATCCGTCTCACAACCGTCGGCATAAAACAGCTCATACCATGCATGAGTATGAAACTTATCGCTCAACCTCTTTTTAGGCGGCAGCGGAAGCGAACCGCGCATCAATGTCATACGAACGCCCGAAGCGGTATATTCGTATTCCATCTCCTTTAGGCCATTCTGACTCATACCCGCCTCCGCAGCTCTTTTTCCTTCGCTTTGATGATAGCAAAGAAATGCCGTTTTGTCAACCTCTTTTTATGTGAAATTCGGACATGATTTTGCAATCATGTCCGAATCAAAGATATTGGATTTTATTCCGTCACGGCAGGTGTGGTCATGGCGGCGGGCAGGATGAAGGTCACCGTGTCCGTCAGCTGTCCGAAATCATCCCTTCCGTAAATCGAAACGCTGTACTCGTTTCCTTCGACGAGCGCACTCTCATCAAGGCGCAGGATGAAGGAATGCTCCGCGGGATAGTTCCACGCGGGTCCGTAATACATGTAATCGGAGGAGAAGTTATAAGCGGAGCAAAGATCGTTATCGCTGTTTGTGTCACTCAAACGATAGCGGTCATAAATCTGTACCGTCTCACCCGTCGTGACGTTCTTGACGGTCGCAGTGTAATAAGTGATGACATTCGCGACGGTAGGTGTCGAGAAGGTCACAGTCGCCTGCCCGGCAGTGATATTCGAGAAGCTTGCCGTAGCGTTCGCCTCAAAATGCGGTGCGACGTATCTTGGATCGTCCATCGATCCGACGGTGGTATCAAAATAGATTTCTTGTGCCTTGCCTGCGACAGGAGCTGAAAAATAGGTCGTGCGGATAATCATCGGATTGTCAATGACGGTAAAGCGGTCGGTGCGGTCTGTTCCCTCCACCGTTCCGTCCTCGGTGAGCTGATAAGAATAGTCCACCGTCAGCACGCGGATATTGCCGTTTGCATCCACCTGAATGATCGCACCATGCTTGATCTGGTAGTTCATGAACTGCTGAGTTGCAGTGGAGTTTACGTTGGTGGTCAAGCGGTTAGGACCGATATTGATCTCGGCAAAGCCGTCACGAATCTGCATATTTGACTGACGTTGCATAGCGGTGTGCGCGTGGCCGGAGATCCATACCACCTGATCGTACTTGCCAATAGTCTGCTTGATGAGTGCCTGCCCCGTTGCGTATTTCGTCCCGCTTGAGGTGGAGTTGACGTGGAAATTGAAGAAGATAGGCTTCGAGGGATCGGCGTTATGCAAAAGCGCGAGCTGACTGTCGAGCCACGCTATACCCTCTTCCGTCACCATACGGTAATCCACCGAGAAGAAGGAATAACCGTTGATATTATTATAACGGAAGCCATCGTAGGGAACCGTATCCGTACCGTCGGGAAGCCGATCCTTCGAGAAGAAAAGCTCCGAGGATGAACCAAAGATCTCCACAGCCGCCTCGTACGAGGTCGTACCCGCCGCAAAGGTGTAGGTGTTCTTGCTAATAGGTGCCGTCACGGTGATCTCAGAGCCTGAGGCATAATCGGGCGCGTCGTGATTGCCGAGATTCCATATAATCGGAAGCTGTGCATCGGCGTTGCCCTTCGCCACGTATTCGCCGAAGTGCGTGAACTCCGTCCAGAGATTGGCGGCACGGCTATCCTTCGTGCCGCTGTGCGCGTTCGTATAGGTGGACATATTATCGCCAAGGTCGCCGCAGAAGAGGAAGGCGTCAAGCTCATAAAGCGAGGAGATCTTCTTCATCTGATTTGCTACCTTATTACCAATGGCAGGGGTGCTATAAATGCAATGCGTATCGGAAAGTGCAGAAAAGGAGAGCTTGATACTCGTCTCGTCGAAGCCGTAGCTTTCGCAAAGCGTTCTGTCCTCTTCACGCGCCTCTTGACTGTAAACGGAGGGAGATACGGCGGAGAGCATATCGTAAATATAATCAAAAGAAGACATGGGGAAACGTGTCTTATAGTGACCGTGGTCGTTCACAATCTCATCGTGGAGCGAAAAGAGCGAGAGTGCCTCGGTGCGGGTGGTTTCATAATACACGACGTCAACACTTCCCGCTGCATTTTTCAGAACGGCAAAGCCGCGATAAAGAAGGGCGATGTTATAAAGCGAGGCGGCGGAAAGATCGGAGGAGGAATAAAGAGTGGTATACGCAAAGCGAGTCGCCTCGTCCGTGTCACTCAAGGTGCGGAAGCCCTCCGCATTGCTGACGGTAAGAGACGCCCCCTTTACCCCTTCGGCAAGAGCGACAGTGCCGTCCTCGGCAACGCTGACGGTGAGGTCGGCGACACTGTCATTATAAACCGTGCCGTCATAGCTGCCAATGGCAGTGACTGCCCCGAAGGCAAGCACATCGATGCCCAAATCGGCAAGCGTCGCTTCCGATGCCTTGCTGAGTGTGAAGATGGCGCGCATACCGTAATCGCCACTCACGCGCACCGAGTAGCCATCGAAAGAAAGCAGAGACTTTTTCGCCGTCTGCCCCGACAAAAGCTCCTCCATCGCCAACTCATTAATGGCTTTTTGCAAAGAATTCTTTGCATTTAAATAGTCTAGTGTCTCTGTTTCGCCATCTACCTCAAAGCGTTCGCGCACCATGGCGACGGCGGCATAGCTCTTTGCGAAGGTGTCGCGCGCCGCGGCATCCATCTGCCATAAGGGTGAAGTATTGATCCCATAGAAGCCGCAAAGGTCGGCAAAATGGTTAAGATCAACCTCGTCCTCCGAGAGTGCCTTGCCGTCATATACACGAATGGAGTAGACGTTTTGTGTCTTATCGCGGCAAAGCGTCATGTTTTTGGCGTTGGAAGTATAATAAGCTGTAAGCCCATAGGTACGCGAGGCGGCGTTCGAGCCATAATATTTGCTGGGCTTAAACTGCCAGATAAAATCATAGCGTGCCGAATAGCCGCCCTCGACCGCGGTAAAGTTCGTGCGGTTGAGAGTCTGCTCCACCACGGCGGTGGGCATAGAGCCGACGTAATACTTCGTCGAGCTGTTGGTAAAGGTCTTCGTCGCGGTGCTCTCTAAGTAATTCGCGTTATCAAAAACGATGTTACGCGCGGCAGCGTTCGAAAAGGAAGCGTTTTTGGGCTGATAAATCTGGAAAAAGAAGTGATTATGTCTTGAACCGTTGGAGGTGATAAAATTCGGCACGTAATAACGGCGGAGATTCAAAAAACCATAAACGTTATTGCTGGCGTACTCTTGAGAAAGCGAGGAGTAGTTCGAGATGGTAACCGTTCCATCCTCATTCGTTGTATATTCGGGCATATTTCCCGTCTTGGTGGAACCCGTCCACTGCCAAACTTCCTGCACAGACCAGTTATCACCGATGTGTGCCATCAGCTCCGCAAGGCTGATATAGGTACCGGGAGTGGTGCTCGTATTGGTACCGACAGCACCCGATGTAAGCGCACCCGTTTCCCATTTCCATGCAAAAGTGGAAACCGATTTCAAAACCGAGGCATAGGAAGCGGGGTTGACATAATCCTCATATCCCGCCTGTCCGTAAAGATTGACGGGTGCCCAAGTGGTGGGCGTTTCCTCGGAAGAAACCGCCTCGTAAGCCACGAAGAGTGCGGCAAGTCCATCCTTCACATAAAGCTCGGTGTAGCTATGCTCCTCTTCCGAGAGAAGCGCGGCAACAGAGGAAGCGATCACGCTCTCAATCTTTGCTTTGGTTCTCAAAAACGCCTCGGTATAAGCACCGTTCGCGTCATATTTTTCACGAACGAGCTTGGTTGAGGCAAGTGCGGACGCGATGCCGGCCACCCCCTCGGCATCAAGCTCAAAGAGAATATCTACGTCAATACCGTAAAAGCCGCAAAGGTCAGCAAGGTGGTTTTGGTCCATCTCAGCATCGGTTAGAATCTTTTCCTCATAAACGCGCACCGAATACACGTTCAACACCTTGTCGCGCATGATGATGAGGTTATCCGTATCGGTGGTGCTGTAAGTAGTAAAGCCGTAGTGACGGGAAGTGGCATTCTTTCCGTAATACTTGGCGGGCATAAATTGCCAAGAGAACTGATAGTAAGCCGAAAAGCCGTCCTCAAGATCCGAAAAATCACGGCGCGAGACGGTCTGCTCCATCACCGCCATGGGAAAAGAACCAACGTTATAGGTATAAGAGGTATTATTCGTAAAGCTCTTCTTTTGGGTATCGAGCAAATAGTTTGCGTTCTCAAAAACGATGTTGCGCGCTGTTGCATTGGCATAGGAGGCGTTTTTCGGAGTGACTTGATAATAAAAATGATTGTGTCTTTCTCCGTTGCTCCGTTGGAAGCCCGGAACATAGTTGTTCTTCACGGACAAAAAGCCGTAGCTATTCGTTGCCTGTTCCTCGTTGAAGGAGCCGCCGTTTGCGGCGGATGCCGTCACGGTGCCATCCTCGTTTTCGGTATAAACAGGGGTATTACCCGTGATGGTGGAAGAGGTTTGTTGCCATACCTCTTGCACGGCAAAATTGTCCGAAAGAAGGGAGTGAAGCGAAGTGAGCTTTAAATACGTACCGGGATTTTCCGCCGTATTCGCTTCGGTAAGGCAGGTCTTGAGCGAACCGTTCGCCTGCCGCCAGGCAAGCTTTCCGCCACTTACCGTCTGCGCCTTATAAAGCGAGGGATCGATGTACGAATCGTATCCCGCCTTGCCATAAAACGCAACGGGAGTCCAAGCTGTCACAGTACTCTCGGAAGCGGTGCTTTCATAGGCAACGAAAAGAGCTGCCAACCCCTCCTTGACGTAAAGCTCGGTATAGTGATGTGCGGTGCTCTCACCGTTCTCATTGTTTAAAAGCGAGCTGCTCTCGCTTGCCGACACGTTCATAACGGGCAAAACCCCCAAAAGCGTCGCGCATATAAGAAGAAATGATAAAAAGCGTTTCATATTGATCTCCTTTTCAAAAATTAGAGAAGTCCGCCGAGCAGATCATCAATGCTCGTTTCGTTATCGGTTTCATCATTTTCCGAGGAAGCGAGCAGAAGATCAAGACTCAAAACATCTTCCGTTTCGACAAAAACAGCGCAGGCAAAGGGTGCTTCGTAAACTTTCATAAAAACCTCCCGAACAAAAAGACTTGACAAATTTCTCATCCATCGCTATAATAACTATAACACAATATTTTTGAAAGGAAAAGCATGTATTGTGATATAAATGTATGCTTTTGTGACATTCATGCCAAACAAAATCATAGAAAATCAAATCAAAAAAGGAGAAATGCACCTCCTTCAAAAAAATCATATTCCAACCTATTTGCGTCTTGACCGCGGGCATGAACAATGGATCGACTATCTTCCCAATCCCTCCTTCAGCTTCTCCCACCGCGAAAGACTTTTCGAAGACCGTGCCAACTCCGACCGCTTACATGCGCACTTGTGCTATGAGCTTTCGATCTACACGGAGGATACCGACCTCTATTTTGCCGCAGATAACATTCACCTAAGTGTTTCCGCCGGTTGCGCAATCCTTGTCAAACCCTACACCGCGCATATGTATATCAACAACACCAATCGAACATACAATCGCTATGTCCTCTATTTCCGCCCCGATCTTTTCGGAGAGGAGGATGAAGTGCTCTTAAACTTCACCAAGGTAACAGACTCTCCCATCTATGTCATGCGTTTTGTGGGAAACGAAAGTGAAAAGCTCATTTCTTTGCTCACAAAAATACAAAGAACGCTTGAAGCGGATGATCTCTACTCTCGCGCAGAAGCCTTGCATACTACAGCATCCCTTTTTTTAATGTTCTGCCGTTATCGCCAAACCCCTAAAAACATCCCCGCCACCGTAACACCGGAGTTTATCCACACCATCAAAAACTATATCGATGCAAACGCTCCCACCATAACCTCGACAACCGAGCTTGCGGCAAAATTCTTTTACACCCGCGAGTATATCACGCGTGTTTTCAAACGCTATTATCACATGCCGATTTACGAGTATATTTCAAGGCGCAAGATCTGGTACAGCTGTGAACTTTTAAAAAACGGTGCTCCCGTAAGAAGGGCCGCACAAACAGCCGGTTTTCACAATATTTCCGCTTATAATAAACTTTTTCACAAGGTGCTTGGCATGACACCTTCGGAGTTTAAACGCCAGGAAAGCAAAAGATAAGGGGCCGAGTAACTCAGCCCCTCGGCAATTTGTGCCATGGGCGGCGCAAATTGCCGTTTTTTTTGCAGAAAATTTATAAGTTATGTTGCATTTTACAAAATGCAACCGATGAGGGGTGCTTCACGACCGGTGAAGCACCCCTCATTTTAAATTATTTCTTTTTAAGAGAGATGGTGATCTTCTCTCCGTTGATATCCCACTCCTTGCCCTCGGGGATAGAAGCGGTGCGGATATCATCCGCCAAAACAACAGAGGAAATTTCCTTTTTGTTCTTTTTCATCAAAGCGGAAAGCATATCGTTGCCCGAAACCGTAACGACGATGCGGTCGGTGACCTCAAAACCGCTTTCCTTACGCATGGTTTGGATCTTGCTGATCAACTCGTTAACAAAGCCCTCTTCGATGAGCTCTTCGGTCAAATTGACGTCGAGCACAACCGTAACGCCCTTCTCTTCCGCGGAGGAGAAGCCTTCCTTCTTAACCATATCGATCAAAAGATCGTCCTTCGTCAGCTCTGCCGTGATCTCGCCGAGCGCGAGCTTCAAAACGCCGTCCTTCTCAAGCTCGTCCATGGCATTATTGCCGTCGAGGGTGGAAAGCGCGTTTTTGATGGCACCGAGGTACTTGCCGTACTTCGGACCGATGGTGCGAAGCTGAGGCTTGAAGGTGTAGGTGGTAAAGTCACGGAGCGAGTCGGTAAAGATCACGTTCTTGACGTTGAGCTCATTCTTGATGATCTCGGCATAGACCTCGGAAAGTGCTTCCTCGGCGCGCACATACATCTTATCAAGAGGTTGACGGTTCTTTACGCTTGCGGCGTTACGTGCCGAACGGCCCAAAACAACAATGGAAAGAACCTCATCCATGGATTTTTCGAGTGCCGTGTCGATTCTTGCCGTGTCTACCTCGGGATAGGAGCAAAGATGTACACTTTCGGGAGCCGTTTCATCCACCGAGCAAACGAGGTTGCGATAGATATCCTCAGCGAGGAAAGGAACAAGAGGTGCGGACACCTTCACGATGGTTACAAGCGCGGTATAAAGCGTCATATACGCGGCAATCTTGTCCTTGCCCATACCCTTTGCCCAATAACGCTCTCTGCCGACACGCACGTACCAGTTAGACATTTCATCCACAAAGGAATCGAGCGCGCGGGTAGCTTCGGGAATCTGATACTTATCAAGGCATCTGTCCACCGTGCCCACAGCGGTATTCAAACGGGAAAGCAGCCACTTATCCATGACCGTCAAATCCTCATCCGCCAAGGTATACTTCGAAGGATCAAAGCCGTCGATATTGGCATAGAGAACAAAGAACGCATAGGTGTTCCAAAGCGTGCTCATGAACTTGCGTTGCCCTTCCACAACAGCCTCACGGAAGAAACGGTTGGGGAGCCAAGGTGCACTGTTGGAATAGAAATACCAGCGAATAGCGTCAGCACCGAACTCATCCAGTGCCTCAAAGGGATCCACAGCGTTGCCCTTGGACTTGGACATCTTCTGTCCGTCCTTATCAAGCACATGGCCGAGCACGAGAACGTTTTTGTAAGGAGCTTTATCAAAGATCAAGGTAGAAATCGCCATCAGCGAATAGAACCAGCCGCGCGTTTGGTCAACGCCCTCGGAAATCCAGTCCGCAGGGAAATGGCGGTCGAAAATCTCTTTGTTTTCAAAGGGGTAATGCCACTGCGCAAAAGGCATGGCACCGGAGTCGAACCAGCAGTCGATGACCTCGGGCACTCTCTTCATCTCGCCGCCGCAATCGGGGCACTTGAGGGTGACCGCATCGATGTAAGGACGGTGAAGCTCAATGTTCTCCGGGCAGTTTTCGGACATGGCCTTCAATTCCTCAATAGAACCGATGGCGTGATACTTGCCGCAAGAGCATTCCCAAATATTGAGAGGTGTACCCCAATAACGGTTTCTCGAAAGTCCCCAGTCTTGGATATTTTCAAGCCAGTCGCCAAAACGCCCCTTGCCGATGTTTTCGGGAATCCAGTTGACGGTATTGTTGTTGCGGATAAGGTTTTCCTTCACCGCCGTCATACGGATAAACCAGCTGTTGCGCGCGTAATAGATCAAGGGCGTGTTACATCTCCAACAATGGGGATATTCGTGCTCGAACTTGGGAGCCGAGAAGAGCTTTCCCTCCATATCCAAATCCTTGAGCACCAAAGGATCGGCATCCTTCACGAACACGCCGCCGTAAGGCGTTTCGGGGGTAAGATTGCCCTTGCCGTCCACAAACTGTACAAAAGGCAGATCGTAATTTCTGCCGATGCGGGAGTCGTCCTCACCGAATGCGGGCGCAATGTGTACGATACCCGTACCGTCGGACATGGTAACGTAACCGTCCACCGTTACGAAATGCGCCTTTTTGCGCTGACGCGCCGCCTCATCGCCCGAGCAAGCGAAGAGAGGCTCATAAGCCTTGCCCTCAAGGGCTGTACCGGGCATGGTCTCAAGCACCTCATAGGCAGGCTCGCCGTCCTTGCTAAGTGCGCCGAGAACCTTCTCGAGCAATGCCTCAGCCATGTAATAGGTAAAGCCGTCGGCGGCTCTGACCTTGGCGTAGGTATCCTTGGGATTGACGCAGAGTGCTACGTTCGAGGGAAGCGTCCAAGGCGTCGTTGTCCACGCGAGGAAGAACGCGTCCTCCCCTTTTACGCGGAAGCGAACCACAGCAGAACGCTCCTTGACCGTCTTATAACCCTGCGCAACCTCATGGCTGGAAAGCGGAGTACCGCAACGGGGGCAATAAGGCACAATCTTGAAGCCCTTGTAAAGAAGCCCCTTGTCAAAGATCTGCTTGAGTGCCCACCACTCGGACTCAATGAAGCTGTCGTGATAGGTAACGTAAGGATCGTTCATATCTGCCCAGAAGCCCACGCGGTCGGAGAAATCCTCCCACATGCCCTTATACTTCCAAACGCTTTCCTTGCATTTGCCGATGAAGGGATCGAGACCGTATTCCTCAATCTGATCCTTGCCGTCGAGCCCAAGCAGCTTCTCCACTTCAAGCTCAACAGGAAGTCCATGGGTGTCCCATCCCGCTTTACGAACGACCTCATAGCCCTTCATGGTGCGGTAACGGGGAATCATATCCTTGATAACACGGGTAAGCACGTGACCGATATGCGGCTTACCGTTTGCGGTCGGAGGACCGTCATAGAACGTAAAATCGTCCGCACCCTCGCGAATTTTCACGCTCTTCTCAAAAATTTTGGATTCGTTCCAGAACTTCAGTGTTTCCGCTTCACGCGCCTTGAAGTTCATCGATACGGGAACCTTCTTAAACATGTTCTATCCTCTCTTTTGCCTTGCGGCATTTTTTACAAAAGAAAAAGCGGTTTTCGTACAGAGAAAACCGCTATATCGGCACCGTTCTCCATACCACCATATGTCGTCCACTCACGGGGGACCGCCGTTGTGCCATACTCAATTCCGGCACACAGCTCGAAAGGGATTCTCAAAAAGGCGTTTCCTGTCGGCTTCCACCGTACCCGACTCGCTGAAGGGCGTCTCTTTTTGACTGTCTTTGTCATCGCTTTTGTTCGGTTATAATTTAATTCTCAAATATTATAGTACAAAAAACCTTTTCTGTCAAGTCTTTTCGCAAAAGACTTTTTGAAACCCGGATCTCAAAGAAAGCTTTCAAGCCAATCGAGCCTACACTTGCCATACGCAAAAAACGAGCAAAAGCACGCGATATCTCTCATTTTATACAGCAAAATGTTGACAAAAAACGAAAAATGTGTTACTATATCTTCATAAGTTCTCCTGTAAATCTATTTTCTTTTTGCGGAAAGGACACTCTCATGAAAAAGAAACTTGCATTTTTCGCCCTGATTCTCGGCTTGCTCCTTTGCCTTTTCAGCGCGTGCAGCTCATGCTCGTTCGGCAACGAAAAGAAACCCGATATCAAAACGGATGCCGAAATAGATTTGGAATATACTCTAACAGAAAATGGCGACGCTTATCTTGTCAGTGGCATCGGTACAGTAACAGACACAATCATTACAATCCCTTCTTCTTATAAAAACAAACCAGTCATCGGCATCGACGATTATGCGTTTGAAGATTGCAATAGTCTCATATCCGTTACCATTTCCGGAGGTATCACGTCCATCGGGTGGGGGGCATTTAAAGATTGCTCAAACCTTGCCTCCGTCACAATTCCCGACAGTGTCACCACCATCAGCAAGCATACATTCTATTGCTGCCCCAGTCTCACCTCTATCACAATTCCAGACAGTGTTACTTCTATCGGCAATTGTGCGTTCTATGACTGCTCCGGTCTTACCTCAGTTACAATTCCAAAAAGTGTTATAAGTATCGGTGAAGAAGTGTTTTCTTATTGCTCAAAGCTTTCTTCCATCACTGTAGGCAAAGATAACCCTAAATATCACAGCACAAACAATTGTTTGATTGAAACAGCAAGTAAAACTTTGATTGCCGGATGCCAAAACAGTCTTATACCAAACGACGGCAGCGTTACTTCTATCAGCACTGGCGCATTTTGCGGTATCAATCTCGTTTCCATCCTCATTCCCAACAGTGTGGCTTCTATCTCCCGAGATGCGTTTACATATCACACCGGACTCGCTTTCATTTATTTTAACGGCACTCAAACAGAATGGGAGGCAGTCTCAAAGGGCGTTTCCTGGGGAGCTACCGTCTATTGCATTGACGATGGCAACACCGATGATGTAATGGACATGAATCCCTACTACATACCAAGCCTTAAATTTACTCTAACAGAAGATGGCACAGGCTATCTTGTCAGCGGCATTGTAGATAAGCACATAGACAGAGGCATTTCCATTCCCCTTTTTTTCAGTGAAAAACCGGTTGTTGGTATCGGAGACAACGCATTCAAGGGGTGTTATAACCTTCCCTCCATTTTCATCCCACCAAGTGTCACTTTCATTGGTAACGGCGCATTCTCGGGTTGCTACAGTCTTACCTCCATCTCCCTTCCCGATAGTGTCACATCCATTGGCAATAGCGCGTTCTATAATTGCCGAAAGCTTACCTCCATCTCCCTTCCCGACGGCATCACTTCCATTGGCGATTTCGCGTTTGAAAGCACGGGATTTTATAATGATAAATCCAACTGGCAAAACGATGTGCTTTATATCGGAAAGAATTTGATTGAGGCAAAAACATCACTTTCCGGTTCATATGCCATCAGAAACGGAACAGTTTGTATTGCCGAACGTGCCTTCTATGAATGCAACCAACTTGAATCCGTCACCATCCCCGATACTGTCGCCTACATAGGTGACCAAGCGTTCCAAAACACCGGATATTATAACAAAGAAGCTAATTGGGAAGATGATGTTCTTTACATAGGATCTTTTTTGATTAAAGCAAAAAGCTCACTTTCTATTTCATATATGATTAGAAATGAAACCATTTGTATCGCTGATAATGCGTTCTATAATTGCTCCGACCTTAAATCCATTATCATTCCCAACAGCGTCGCTTTTATTGGCAACAACGCATTTGAAAATTGCAAAAGTCTCATCTCTGTTTTCATCCCCCAAAATGTCCGCTTTGTTGGTGAGATGGCGTTCAAAAATTGCCACGACCTCACTTCTGTTATAATCTCTAACGGTGTTATCAGCAAGGCCGCATTTCAAAATTGCACCAACCTTCTCTCGATCTCCATCCGCAAAAATGTCACCTCTGTTAGCAACAGCGCATTCAACGATACTGCATACTATAACAGCGAAGCTAAATGGGAAAACGGTGTTCTTTATATAGATCAACATTTGATTAGAGCAAACAACTCGCTTTCCGGTTCATATGAGATCAAAAACGGAACAGTTTGTATTGCCGATTATGCGTTCTATGGCTGCGCCGGACTCATCTCCGTCTCTATTCCTGACGATGTCACTTCCATCGGTAATTATGCTTTCTATAACTGTTCCGAGCTTACCTCCGTCTCTATTCCTGACGCTGCCACTTTCATCGGTAATTGTGCGTTCTATAACTGTTCCGAGCTTACCTCCGTCTCTATTCCTGACGGTGTTACTTCCATCAATCATTGTACGTTCTATAACTGTTCCGGGCTTACCACTATCTCTATTCCTGACAGTGTCACTTCCATCGGTCATTGTGCATTCTATGCCTGCTCGAATCTTACTGCCGTCGCAATTTCAGATAGTATAAAAAGCATTGGCGATTATACATTTTATAATTGTGGGAACTTGCAAACGGTAACATTTGCGCCGAAAAGTCAACTCTCCTTCATCGGCGAGGCTGCGTTCTATAACTGTTCTAGGCTTACTTCTTTCTCAACACCCGACAGTGTCATTTTCATCGGCAATGACTCGTTTTATTGCTGTTCCGGACTCACTTCTTTCTCCATCCCCGATGGTGTCACTTTCATCGGTGATTATACATTCTATGGTTGTTCCGGACTTACGTCCATCTCCATCTCCAAAAACATCGCCTCCATTGGCAAGTGTGCTTTCTATGGTTGCTCCGGGCTTACATCCATCTTCATTCCCGATGCTGTTATTTCCATTGGAGATTCTGCCTTCCGCTATTGCCACGGTCTTACCGCCATTGTTATCCCTCATAAAGTTGCGACCATAGGTCAAAACGCATTCTTTAATTGTTCTGGACTCACCTCTATCACGGTCAAAAATAAAAATCTCGTATATCACAGTGCAAGCAATTGCTTGATTGAAACAGAAAGCAAAACTTTGATTTTAGGATGCGAGAACAGCGTTATTCCGGCAGATGGTAGCGTCGTTTCTATCGGTATGGGCGCATTCCATGACTGCTACCGTCTCACTTCTATCGCTATCCCAAACAGTGTCACACACATCGGTGATTATGCATTTCGCTATTGCTGTAACCTTACTACCGTCTTCATCCCCGACAGTGTCACGCATATCGGTGATAGCGCGTTCTATAACTGCCTTCGACTCACTGCCGTCTCCATCCCAAACAGTATCACCTATATCAGTCATAACACGTTCTACCGTTGCCAAAGCCTTGTCTCTATCTATTTTGGCGGTACACAAAAACAATGGGACGCTATCGAAAAGACCGCAAATTGGGATGCCAACACCAACGCCTATACAGTCTACTACAATGAAACATTAAAGCCGCCCTTCACGATAGGTCTTGAATATAGCTCAACGAACAACGGTGACGCCTATTTTGTCAGCGGCATCGGCACAGTGACAGATGAAGATATTGTCATTGCTCCTTCTTATAAAGGCAAACCGGTTATCGGTATCAACTATTCCGCATTCTCCAATTGCGCAACTCTCACCTCCTTAACCATCCCCAACACTGTCACATACATCAGTGATAATGCATTCAACAACTGCTACAATCTGGGTTCCATCATTATCCCCGACAGTGTCACACACATCGGCAATGCAGCATTCAACAACTGCTTTAATCTTGACTCTGTCATTATTCCGGATAGTGTCATCTGCATCACCGGCAATCCGTTTTCTTCTTGTACCAGCCTTACATCCATTACAGTAGGTTCAAAAAACATGAATTATCACAGTGCGGGTAACTGTTTAATTGAAACGAAAAGCAAAGCTTTGATTACGGGATGTAAAAACAGCGTAATCCCCACCGACGGCAGTGTGACGAGTATCAACATTCGTGCATTCGAGGCATGCAACATAACTACCATCACGATTCCGGAAGGAGTAGTGTATATCCACGCATATGCATTTTTAGACTGTGAGAATCTTTCATCTATAACCATCCCCAAGAGCACCGCAAACATTGACTACAATGCGTTCTACCATTGTTTCTCCCTTGAAAGCATCCATTTTGCCGGCACCAAGGCAGAATGGAAAGCCATCGAAAAAGACATCAATTGGGACCAAGAGACCTCTTTCTACATCGTCTATTGCATCGATGGAAATATTCGAAAATAATATTCAAGGCATCGCTTCACGATCAGGGAAGCGATGTGGGGCTGTCGCTCATGCGGCAGCCCCATGTTTTTTCTTGAAATTTTACCGAAAGCTCTTTACTTTTACGAAAAAATTCGGTATTATTATTATGAATAATTATAAGAAAGGAGGCAGATCATGCGAAGAAAAACCAAGCTGCCCGAATTGCTTGCTCCGGCGGGGAACGCGGAGGCGTTTTACGCCGCGATAGAAGCCGGTGCGGATGCCGTATATCTCGGGCTTGCCGAGGGTGCGAGCAACGCGCGCGTCGGCGCGGAGAATTTCACGCGTGAGACGTTGTCTCCTCTCATTCCTTACGCCCACGCAAACGGTGTAAAGGTATATTTGACACTGAACACCATAACCTATGAAAACGAGCTTGAGAGCATCCTTTCCATCGCTCGTTTTGCGAATGAAATAGGGGTGGACGCCTTGATCGTTGCTGATCTCGGGCTCGCTTCCTTAATCGCGCGTGAGCTTCCCGAAATGCCGCTTCACGCATCAACGCAAGCCTTTGCGCACTCCACCCGCACCGCCGACGCGCTCTTTCGGCTCGGTTTTTCACGCGTGGTGCTCGCCAGAGAATCAAGCCGCGAAAATATAAGAAGCGTAACCGAGCATTCGCTCGCCGAAACCGAAATCTTTTTACACGGTGCGCTTTGCGTTTCACATTCGGGGCAATGCCTCTTTTCTTCCATGCTCGGAGGCAGAAGCGGCAACCGCGGCGCATGCGCCCAGCCCTGCCGCAAGTCGTATGGCAAGGCAGGATACGCGCTTTCTCTCAAAGATGCATGCCTTGCCAATCACATTCCCGATCTCATCCGTGACGGTGTGGCATCTCTCAAAATAGAAGGCCGCATGAAAAGTGCCGCCTACGTTTATACCGTCGTCAAAGTGTACCGCCGCCTGCTCGACGAAGGCAGAAACGCGACCGCCGAAGAAATGCGTACACTCGAAAGTGCTTTCTCGCGTTCGGGCTTTACCGACGGCTATTATACAAGCCGCCTTGAAAAAGGTATGACGGGCATCCGCCGCGAAAGCGATAAGGAAGCCTCCCGTGCCTTAGGCGAAATGAAATTTGATCCCAAACCCATTCCCATAGAGGGCAAAGCCCTTTTTGCTCCCGAAACGCCCCTATCTCTCTCGCTTTCCGTCACCCTAAAGGACGGAACCGTCCTTACCGCGCACGCGGTGGGCGACGTACCCTTGGCGGCGGAAAAGGCGGCAATCGAGGAGGAAGGCGTGCGCGCACGCCTTTCCAAGGTAGGTGCGGACGGCTTCCGTATGGTATCCCTGTCGCTCACCTTAAAAGATGGGCTCTTCGTTCCCGTCGGTGCGCAAAACGCGCTCAGAAGGCAGGCAGCAGCCGATTTGTCGGACGCATTGCGCCGCCACCGTGAAACAAACGAATGCCACCCCGTCCCTTCGGTAGAAACGGCTCCTCTTTCGCCCTTGAAAACGGCAGTTTTCTACAAAAAAGAGGGCTTTGCCCCTTCCCTTCGGCATGATTTTGATGCGGTTTTTCTGCCCCTTAGTGCCTTCGACGATGAAAAAAGCACCGCAAACGGCGTGATCGTACCGCCCGTCGTATTTGATTCCGAGGACGAAAAAACAGTAAACGCTTTGAAGCATGCCCACCGAAACGGAGCGCGTTACGCCCTCGTCTCCTCTCTCGGTGCCATCGCACTCGCCCAAGCGGCGGATCTTACCCCCATCGGTGACTACCGTCTCAATATTGCCAACCGCGAAAGCGAACGGGTATACCGCACCCTCGGACTCGGCGCATTTATCCTTTCACCCGAGCTTTCTCCCGCAAAAGCCAAGCGTCTTTCGGGGGCTTATATCGTATACGGGCGTATTCCTTTGATGCTGACCGAACGCTGTTTCGTCAAAGACATCTTCGGGTGTGATGCCTGCGGCAAAGCCGCCCTCACAGATGAGCGCGGCGCGCGCTTCCCCATGTTGCGAACCGAAGACCACCGCACGCTCATTTTTAACAGTCTCCCCACCTATCTTGGCGACAGTGCGGAAAGCCGAAGCGCGCTTGCGGACATAGGAGCTCATTTCATCTTTTCGGTCGAAAGCACAAAAGAAGCGGAACGTGTCATTCGGGCATACACCGCGCATGCCCCTCTCGGCATTCCCGTCAGACGGGCATATAAGTAAACTTTTATTTACAAAAAGAGGTTTTTATGCTATATCTCGCATCCAAATCCCCACGCAGAAAAGAACTGCTTTCTCAATTAAACATTCCTTTCGAAGTCTGCCCCGCGAATGCAAATGAAGACCTGCCAAACGGCATTGCCGCTATGCAAGCGGTGGAGCTTTTGGCGCGCCGCAAATGCGAAGCGGGGGCGATGGGAAAAGAAAAAGAGGATTTTGTCATCGGTGCTGACACGCTTGTCTTTCTCGGAAACGAGCCTCTCGGCAAACCGCGCGACGAAGAGGACGCCTTTTTCATGCTCAAAAAGCTTTCGGGCACGGTGCACAGCGTGTGCACAGGTGTTGCTGTATGGCACAGCGGCGTGATTCTTTCGGGCGCGAAAGAGACACTCGTGCACTTCCGCACACTCACCGACCGTGAAATTCGCCGTTATATCAAAACGGGCGAACCGATGGATAAAGCGGGAGCGTACGGCATCCAAGGCAAGGGCGGGAAGCTTGTCGCCTCCTATAAAGGCGCTTTTGACAATGTCATCGGGCTCCCCGTGGCTTTTGTCGGCGAGCTGATCGAAACCCAAAAAAAGCGAGAAAAAATGGCACTTGTGACCGAAAAACTCAAAGAAATCTACCCCGATTCCACCTGCGCACTTCGCTATGAAGGCGATCCTTGGCGTCTGCTGGTGATGGGCAGGCTTTCGGCACAATGCACCGATAAGCGCGTAAACGAAGTCTCTTTATCGCTTTTTGAAAAATACCCCACCCCCGAAGCCATGGCAAACGCCGATCTTTCGGAGCTTTCCGAAGCGGTTCGTCCGTGCGGCCTTTTCCGAACCAAAGCGGAAAATCTCAAAGCCTCCGCCGCCATGCTCATAAACGAATATCAAGGAACACTTCCCGATACCATGGAGGATCTTTTGCGTTTTCCCGGTGTAGGAAGAAAAATCGCCAATCTTTTGCTCGGCGATATTTTCGGCAAGCCCTCCATTGTAACCGATACCCATTGCATCCGCATTTGCGGAAGACTCGGCGCATACGAAGAAACCTTAAGCGATCCTTATAAGGTGGAAAAGGCTCTCATGCCGTTGCTTGCTCCCGCTGAAAGCACCGATTTTTGCCACCGCATCGTGCAGTTCGGCAGAGACATTTGCACCGCGCGCGCACCGAAGTGCGCCGTCTGCCCCCTCGCTTCTCTCTGCACACACGCCTTGACCAAATAACTATTTTTATTTATAAAGGAGCTTTTCATGTCTCCCACATCACCCCTCAAGATCGCTCTCCCCGTCATCGTGGAGGGAAAATACGACAAGATCAAACTTGCCTCGGTCATTGATGCGCACATCATTCCCACAGGCGGCTTTTCTCTCTTCCATCAAAAAGAAAAAGCAGCGCTTTTGCGCCGTCTCGGCGAAAAGAACGGTGTGATCGTTTTGACCGATTCCGACGGCGGCGGCAAACAAATCCGCGCCTTTTTGTCGGGCATCTTACCCAAAGAAAAGGTTTTTCATCTCTATATTCCTAAAATTGCGGGCAAAGAAAAGCGAAAAGACAAAGCGGGCAAAGCGGGACTTCTCGGCGTGGAAGGCATGCATAGCGATCTTCTTTATCATCTCTTTTTGCCCTTTGCGGGTACAGCCCCTGCCAAAAAAGGCGGCGTGACCAAAACAGATTTTTATTTAGACGGGCTCTGCGGCACCGACGGTGCGGAAAACCGCCGCAAGATTCTCTGTGCCCACCTCGCCTTTCCCGATGACATGACGGCAAACGCCCTGCTCGAAGCCATCAATCTTTTATACGATAAAGACGAATATCACCGCCTCATCCAAGAAGTCTTTGAAGAAAAGTAAATATATATTTACAAAAAGAAAGGTGTTATTATGAAAAAAAAGCTTATTTACATCACCCATGACAATGATGCCCCCTTCGAACATCGCTATGCCTACGGCGCGGAAAACGATCGCAGAAAGGCTAATTTCAAACAATTGCTCGAAACCTTGATGCACGACCGCATGCGTGGTATGATCTATGACTATGAAATACATCTTGCCCCCGGCACCTATTACCTTTCTTCCCCCGTTTCCATCGATACGAGCATCCGTACGCGCCTTTCCTTTATCGCAGACGGCGGCGAGGTAATTCTCTCGGGTGCCAAAAAGATCGGCGGTTTCCGCCCTTGCAAGGTCAACGGTTTAGACGCGCTCGTAGCGGACATGCCGGAGGTCAAAGCAGGGGAATGGTATTTCGAAGAGCTCTACGTCAACAAAGGCTGGCGTTCGCGCCCCACAGCGCCCAAAGGCGGCGGCAAATATCAAATCACGAATGTTCCCAATCACCCCATCGACAGTTACGGCTCCATCGATGTTCGCGCCTTTGAAGCGGGCGACGGTGCCTTTGATAACATCGCCCATCCCGAAGAAACCACGGTGGAAATACTCCATTTTTGGCTCTCCGAACGCATGCCTGTCACTTTTTACGACGCAGAAAAGAAAATCGTGCATTTTGACCGTCTTCCCCGTCAAAAGTTGGTGGACAGCACCTCTCCTTCCTATGCAAAATACCGCATTTTGAATGTGTTCGAAGCCTTAACGGAGCCCGGCGAATGGTATCTCGACCGCTACGAGGGCAAGCTCTACTATATCCCCATGGAAGGCGAGACGGCAGATAACATTCTGGTAGAAGCTCCCGTTCTTCAGAACATCGTAGAGATCACGGGTAAAAAGGGCAACCCCGTCACGGATATCTCTTTTGAAGGCATCACCTTCGAAGGTACCAAATCAGACACCTGCGACGCAGACGCTAAGGTTAAGTACGCCACCTATGCCCAAGCGGCGGCAAACCGCGACGGCGCGGTGAAAGCAATTTACGCCAAAAACATCTTTTTTGAAAACTGTACCTTCCGCAACATCGGCAACTACGGTGCCGAAGGCGGCAAAGGCTCCGAAAACTTTGCCTTTGAAAGATGCCGCTTCTATCAAATCGGCGCGGGCGGCATCAAATTCGGCGGTGCTTGTGCATGGGATGACGAGGCGGATGCCGCAAGCGGCATCCGTGTTGAAAACTGCGAGATCTATGACTGTGCCAAAATCGATTACGGTGCCGTCGGCATCTATGTTGCACACGGCGCAGGCACCTATATTGCCCACAACCATATCCATCACCTCAAGTATTCCGGTATTTCGGTCGGTTGGGTATGGGGTATGCTCCCCTCCCGTACCTCCAATGCCATCATCGAATATAACCACATTCACCACCTCGGCGACGGTGACATGAGCGATATGGGCGGCATCTATCTGCTCGGCCCTCATTGCGGTTCCGAAATCCGCGGCAACTATGTTCATGATATACACCGCGCCGTCTACGGCGGCAACGGCATCTACCTTGACGAAGGCTCAACGGGAATTCTCGTAGAAAAGAACATCGTTTATGATTGCGATTCCGCCTGCATGATGATCCACTACGGCGCGGAAAACACCGTGCGCTATAACATTTTCGGTCACGGCAAAGCCAACGTCGCCATCGGTGCCGCTTGCCGCGAAGGAATTTATCTCAATATGTTCAAAAACCTTTTCTTCGTAGAAGATAATTACGTTTATAACGGTGCTTACAACGTATCGCTCACCTTCCCCATCTGCGAAAGTGATATGAATTTCATCTATAAAACCACCGACGCCCCCCTCGTCAATCTGCATCAAACCAATGTGCCCAAGCAGGGCAACATCGAACGCACATGGGAAGACTGGCAAGCGCAAGGCATGGATGTATTCTCAAAAATATTCCGCACCGACGCCCCCATCCTCCGCACCCCCGACGAGCTCCGCAAATACGGTTTTCCCATGATCTCCCCCGAAATGGCGGGTGTGGAGAACCGATGAACGAAAAGAGATTTTTATGAGATTCCAAAGCATATTTGAAAAATGCACGCCCGAAGAGGCAGGCATCCGCACACAAGATATTTATGAATTTCTATGTGCCTGCACCGACGGCGGCATCCAACGAGAAGTGCACGCATTCGCGCTTTTACGGCGCGGAAAGCTGGTTTGCGAAGGCGCGTTTTCGCCCTTCCGCATAGAAGAGGAACACGAAATCTTTTCGGGTACCAAAATGTTCGTCGGCACCGCCGTTGGCTTTGCCATAGCGGAAGGCATTCTTTCGGAGGACGAAAAGGTAGCGGACATATTTCCCGATCTCTTGCCCGTCGCCCCGGCACCCGAGCTCTTCCAACTAAAGCTTTCCCACCTAATCTCCATGAGTCTCGGCATGGAAGGGCAGGCGGTGCATACCGTCGCCGCCCTCGAAGAGGACGGCACTCCCTTCTCGCGTGTGCGCGCCATCCTCGCGCGCCGCTTTGTGCATGCGCCGGGCGAAATTTTTGCCTACGACAATGAAGCGAGCTATCTGCTTTCTGCCGTGATTACCCGAAAAACAGGACTTTCCTTGGAGGAGTATCTCACCCCCCGCCTTTTTGCGCCGCTTGGCATGAAAACGCCTTCTTTCGGGAAGGATAAGGACGGAATTTCTTTCGGCTTTGCCGGGGTGCGTCTGACGGTTGAGGACTACGCACTCTTAGGAGAGCTCTTCCGCTTGGGCGGAGCATACCGAGGCAAACAAATCCTCCCTCTCGGCTTTGCGGAAAAAGCCGTAGAAAAACGCATCGACACCACACCCATGCCGGGCGCGGATTGGGGCGAAGGTTACGCCACACATTTTTGGCGCGGCAGGCACGGCTCCTTCCGTTTTTGCGGTGCTTACGGGCAAATGTGCGCCGTTTTCCCCGAAGAGGAATTGGTTTTCGCCGTTCTTTCGGGTGCCGACTATTTTGAGATTCCGCATATTCTCGACACCTTTTATGAAAAAATCCTCTCGCGCCTTTCAAAGAACCCCCTTCCGCCGTGTGACAGCAGGGAGCTCTCCCGCTTTTTAAAGGATCTTTCTCTTCCCTTGCGCTATTCCGCGCTCCCCCCCACACTGCCCTTTTTCGAAAAAGAGCCCTTCCGTTTGGTCGGAACGGATCTCTATGACACCCTCAGCGTATACCACACCTCCGATAGCCTTACCTTTTCTTTCGAAAAAGACGGTGAATCGGTCAAGGTTGCCGTCGGTCTTCGTTCCCCCATCAGAACCACGGTAGAAAAAGAAAAAACGCGCTTCCCCTATCCGACCGAAAAGCACGACACCATCCTCGCCTCCACCGCCTTTTTTGAAAACGCAAATACCCTTTGCGCAACCTTGCGCCTTATCGGCTCTCCCTATGTCATAAATCTCCGTCTTACCGAGAAGGATCACACCGCGTCGCTTTCATTTATGCGTCTTTTGTAATCTTATCTTTACAAAAAAAACAAAAAAATCTAAATAGGTATCGGTACTGTTATGGATTTTAAAAACACTGCAAACGCCGCCAAGCTTCTTTACGACGGCATGGTAAAAGGGAAAACGGACTTTGCGAAGATCCCGTTTTATCCTCAAAAAACCGAACTGACGGAACGCGATCCTTTCCCCGCCTTCCGCCGTTCTTCTGCGGCGAGAGAAGGTCTTTGCAGCCGCAAAACGCTTGCACTGCTGCATGCGCTTTCCACCTCTCCCGAAGCCAATATTCACAGCGCGCTTTTGCTCGCAAACGGCAAGGAGATTTTTTCCGCATCTGCGGAAGGATACGATGTGCGCATGCCGCACGCCGCTTTTTCCTTTTCAAAAACCGTCACGGGGCTTGCCGTCGGCATGCTGATCGATGAAGGAAAGCTGACACTCGAAGACCGTATTTATCGCTTTTTTCCCGAGTTCAAACCCATTTTTCTTTCCCGCCGCATCCGTTCTTTGACGGTAAAGCATTTGCTCACCATGTCAAGCGGCATCGTCTTTGCCGAAGCGGGCGCAGCGGTAGAAACCAACTGGGCAAAAGGCTTTTTTGAATCCTCTTGCCGTTTTGTTCCCGGCACAAAATTTGCCTACAACAGCATGAACAGCTACATGCTCGCCGCCGTGGTCACACGCGTGGCAAAATGCTCCCTAAGCGAATACCTCACAAAGCGCCTGTTTGCGCCGATGGGCATCACCAATTTCTTTTGGGAAAAATGCCCGATGGGCATTGAAAAAGGCGGCTGGGGGCTCTATCTTTCCACCGAAAGCATGGCAAAGATCGGTCAAATGATGCTCGACGGCGGCGTATACGGCAAATACCGTATCATCTCCGAGGACTGGCTCAAAGAGTCATGCTCGATTCAGAACCGCGTTCCCGAAACACTCGGCACCCCCTACCACTACGGCTATCACGTGTGGGTAAGTGAGGACGGAAACTTTCTTTTAAACGGCATGTTAGGGCAAAACACCTTGGTTTGCCCCGCCACGCGAACGGTTCTTGCTTTGACGGCGGGCGATTCTTGCGTCTTTCAAGACGCCGCCTCCTTAGAGCTTGCCGCCAAAATTCTCTCGGAGATCGGCGGCAAGAAGAAGCTTTTCTCCTCCCCCTTCCTCACGGCACGGTTGCGCCGCGCCGAAAAGAATTTCGGCAGGCGTTACGCCTGGCTCTCACCCGAGCCGTTGCCCCACGAAGACGAACGGCAAAAATATTTGGAAGAGCACGGCATTTTCGAAAAATACCATGTTTCCGCCAACAATACGGGCATCCTGCCTTTTCTCGTGCGGCTGATACAAAACAATCACACCATGGGGCTTTCATACGTTTCCTTACAAAAAGCCTCCTCAAACGCCCTCTTGCTCACCTTAGATGAAGGCAAAGAAAGCTATACCCTTTCCATCGGCTCTCACCGTTATACGGAAAACACCGTCTGCGTTTCGGGCGAACCGTATCGCGTCCGCGCCGCTTACGAATGGGGCTACGACGAACACCGCGCCCCCGCGCTCAAAATATCGCTGATCTTTCCCGAGCTCGCTTGTGCAAGGCGGCTTATTTTCCGCATGCAAGGCGGTAGCCTGACACTCTCCCTCTTTGAAACACCCGGCTTTGATTTTGTGGAAAAGCTTATTCGAAGTGCCGGCGACGGTCTCATCGATGAGGGCGGTATTATGGCGTTTCTGCTTGAAAGAATCAATTTGGAACAGATCATGTTCCGTATGGGTGCTGTTTTCGCCCCCAAGCTCCGCCTGACGCTCCCGCGTGAAAAAGAAAGTGCTGCGATCAGTAACACCCTCTTCCCTGTAATCGAAGGCGGTGAAGAGCCGGAGGAAATCTCCTTTCTGCCGGACGAGTTTACCGCGCCCACGGGTACCTTCTTGCAAAGGCTCTTCAAACGTTCTCCCGCTTCCAATCCCCCCAAAGAAAAAAAGGCTCCAAAATAAACGCATTCCCCGCAAAGCCCTTGACAAATTCAAAAAAATGAGTATAATTGTATACAATGATACAAACATGGAAAGGATATTCCGATGGAAAAGATTCGTATGACCACCCCCCTCGTCGAAATGGACGGCGATGAAATGACCAGAATTCTCTGGAAGATGATCAAGGATGACCTGCTTCTTCCCTTTGTAGATCTCAAAACCGAGTATTATGACCTAGGTCTCCCCGAAAGAGAAAGAACCAAAGACCAAGTGACCTTTGACTCCGCCTACGCAACCAAAAAATACGGCGTAGCGGTCAAGTGTGCCACCATCACCCCCAACCGTCAGCGCGTGGAGGAATACGGTCTTTCCGAGATGTGGAAGAGCCCCAACGGCACCATCCGTGCCATTTTGGACGGAACTGTGTTCCGCGCTCCCATTCTGATTGATTCCATCCGCCCCTCGGTGCGTTCTTGGAAAGCTCCCATCACCATCGCCCGCCACGCCTACGGCGACATTTATAAAGCAACCGAATACCGCGTTCCCGCCGAGGGAAAAGCCGAGCTCGTTTTCACCGACAAGGACGGCAAGGAAACCTTCCGCGAAACCGTCTACGATTTTGAGTGCCCCGGCGTGCTCCAAGGCTCCTACAACAAGGATTCCTCCATTCGTTCTTTCGCGCACTCCTGCTTCAAATACGCGCTTGATACCAAGCAAGATCTCTGGTTCTCCACCAAGGACACCATCTCCAAGCAATACGATCAAACCTTCAAGCTCATTTTCCAAGAAATTTTCGACACCGACTATAAAGAAAAGTTCGAAGAGGCAGGCATTACTTATTTCTACACCTTGATCGATGACGCTGTCGCCCGTGTCATCCGCAGTGAGGGCGGCTTCATTTGGGCTTGCAAGAACTACGATGGCGACGTCATGAGCGATATGGTTTCCACCGCCTTCGGCTCTCTTGCCATGATGACCTCGGTGCTCGTTTCGCCCGACGGAAATTATGAATACGAAGCGGCACACGGTACCGTTACTCGCCACTACTACCGTTACTTAAAGGGCGAAAGCACCTCCACCAACCCCATCGCCACCATTTATGCATGGTCGGGAGCTCTGCGCAAAAGAGGTGAGATGGACTCTCTTGCCGATCTTGTCAACTTCGCCAATGCGCTGGAAGCTGCTTGCATCGACACCTTGAATGACGGCATCATGACCAAGGACTTGGTCGGCCTTGTCAGTGAGGGTTACACCGCCACCGCCGTCAACTCCGACGAATTTATCAAAGCCATCCGTGCTCGCCTCGAAAAGCGACTCGGCGCATAAGAAAAAAGCTGTTTGAGTATCGCCAAAAGCGTCTCAAACAGCTTTTTTTATACTACCACAGTATCAAACCATAAAAGCCGAAACTTTGGCGGAATTTCCTTATCGCCGTGCCAGTGACCGAAAAACCATTTTTCAAACGTTACTTCATACATCACCCATTCGAGAAACCCCGTCAGCTCTGCATCGTGTCGGTCCGGATATCTGCCCATGCGGCGAATGATCTCACGCGGTGCTTGATGAGAAAGCACCACATCCACCTTCATCCCCGCATCTCTCAAATTCCGTTCGGCGTTCTTATACTCCTTCTCCGAGGGAAGCTCTTCTTCCCACCAACTGAGCCCTTCCAAACGCATCTGCTTGTCGCGGCTGTAAGCACCGCCCATGGCAAAAAACGTCTTGCCCTCGATGTGATAGATCTCACCGCGCATCAAATGAAGAATATTGGACGAGACGCGGTGTACAGTCCCTCCCTGCCAGTGTTCCTTGGGATACCGATTCAAACGGTAAAAATTTTCATGGTTTCCGTCCACAAAAAGCACCGTAAAGGGCATTTTCTCGATTTCGGCAACACGCCGCCGTTCCTCGATGTACCCCATCGTGCCCTCGGTTTGAAACACCAAGCCGAAATCCCCGCACACAATCACGTAATCGCCCTCGCCGGGACGTCTGCCGTCCGCGCTCTCCAAGCGATAAAAACGCTCAAGCTCTCCGTGAATATCACCTGTTAAAAAAATCATCTTCTCTACGGGCTGTCGAAAGACAGCCCCTCCTTTTTAAATAAACAAAGACCGTCGCAAACGCATCAAAGTAAGGCGGTTGCGTACCAAAGGCGAAAGCGTCAAAAGAAGCTCCCTTTTACCCTCTGCAACGCCAATCGACGAAAGCGAGGTAAGAGCCCCCAAACGCTCGTAAAGGGGCAAAAGCATCTCCTTATTGGGAATTTGAGCGATAACGGCGCAAATGTCATCCCGATGCGCGGCAATATCGGCAAAACGAATACCCAAGGCGGCATCGTTTTTGTTTTCGCGCCAAAGCTGCGCCCCAAGTCCTTCCCCGAACAAAGCCCAAAGTTCCGCCTTTGAAGTTTCCCGATAATCGGGCAGCGCAAGCCCCTCAAGAGAAAGGCGGTGATATTCCTCCGCCGCAAGAAGCGTAGCCACGCCCACCTTTTCTCCGTGCAAGGCATCGGAAGAAATGCCGAGCGACATAGGCGCGGTTTCAATCAAATGAGAAATGTGGTGTTCCGCGCCGGACGCAGGGCGGGAATTGCCCAGCATTTGCATGGCAAGCCCCGAGAGCAAAAGCCCATACATCAGCTTTTCATACGCCGCCGTCTCCGAACGGGCAAGCCCCCATGCCGCGTCCAATACCGCTTTCGTTGCCCCTTCGGTCAAAGAGGCGATACGCTCACAATAAAACTCATTTTTTAAGATTTTTCCGATTTTCCAATCCGCAAGCGCAATAAATTTCCCGATCATATCGCCAAATCCCGATCTCGAAAGGCGCGCGGGGGCAGATTTGATGACCGAAAGGTCCGCCACCGCCAAAATTGGGGAAATTGCTTTTAAGGTTTTCTTCGCGCCCTCCCACGTCATAGCCGCAACCGAGGAGCAAAAACCGTCCACACTCGCCGCCGTGGGGCAGGAAACAAAGGGAATCTCCTTTTGATATGCGGTGTAGCGCACGATGTCATGCACCGTACCCGAACCGACCGCGATCAAGTAGGCACAGTCCGTCGGCAAACGCTCCGTTAGGAGTGCCACACCGTGCTCATCAGCATGCAAACCTTCTTGCGGTAAAACAACCTCATGCTCCGCTTGCGGCATTTTCCCTCGAACAGCGGCATGGGTATTGGTATCAAACACCGCGCACGCCTTCCCTTTTAGTCCCACGCTTTGCACATAAAGGAAAAGATCTTTTAAACAGTTTTCCTCAATAATACAAAGCTTTGTTTGCATTTCGTGGCTTTTTCCGCAACTACAAGTGCCGCTGTAGCGTTGTGCGTCTATTCTCATTTTTCATCCGTTCCTTTCCGCGTTTGCCCGTAATAAGCCCCTTCGCCATGCTTGCGAAAATAGTGCTTATCGGCGAGAGCCGTACTCAAGCGGATGCCCGGATTTAGCATAAGCGTATGCCACGCCATTTGTGCCACCTCTTCCAAAACGATGGCGTTTTCCACCGCTTTTTCAACGCTTGCGCCCCAAGTAAACGGACCGTGCGAATAAACCAAAGCGGCGGGAATCTTCTCTACGCTCTTATCGCGGAAAGTTTCAACAATGGCGAGCCCGGTCTCAAGCTCATACGCCCCGCCGATCTGCTCCGCGGTCATCGGGCGGGTGCAAGGCACATCACCGTAAAAAGCGTCGGCGTGCGTTGTACCGAGGGCGGGAATGTCTCTTCCGCTTTGCGCGAACACGCAAGCAAAGCGCGAATGGGTATGCACCACACCGCCGAGCGTCGGAAAGGCACGGTAAAGTGCCAAATGCGTGGGGGTGTCCGAAGAAGGTCGATAACGCCCTTCCACGGCATCGCCGTCGAGCGACACCACCGCCATATCGTCGGCAGTCATTTCTTCATAAGAAACACCCGAAGGCTTGATCACCACGAGCCCCGTCTCACGGTCAACGGCGGACGCATTACCCCACGTCAGCGTCACCAGCCCCGCCTTTTGCAACATAAGATTACCGCGCCATACGCGTTCTTTGAGTTCTTCCAACATTTTGTATTTCCCTTCCGCAAATAAGCTCTCATATTTTCATTGACAAATGAAATTTCTCACGCTATAATTATAGCGTGATGCGTGTTTTCACGCAATAGATGGCGCACAAAACGAAAAACGCGCAAATATAAGCAACTATTTGAGCAGAAAGGTATATATATGAGCAAGGAAAGACACGAACAAATACTCACACTTTTAAAAGAACATGTTTTTATGACCGTAAAATCGCTTGCCAAGATCACCTACACCTCAGAATCCAGCATCCGCCGCGATCTTGCCGCGCTTGAAAAAAAGCATTTGGTGCACCGCACCCACGGCGGTGCCTCACTCGCCGACCTCATTGACCGCGTTCCCTCGCTCAACAGCCGTATGAACCAAAACACGGCGGCAAAAAGGCTGATCGCGCAAAAAGCCGCCGTATATCTGTCGGAAGGGCAAACGATTCTCTTGGACGGTTCCACCACCGCCGCTTTTCTGTTGCCGCACATTGCCAAATACAAAACCGTCACCCTTTATACCAACAGCCTTTTGACCGCGCTGTCTGCCATTGAGCTCGGCATTCATACCCATGTGCTCGGCGGTTCTTCGAAAAACGGCTCGGCAGCTTTGACGGGAGAAGAGACGTATCGCGCATTAGAAAAACTCACCGCCGATATCCTCTTTTTCTCTTCGCAAGCGCTTGATGCGGACGGCATCATCTCGGACTCGAACGCGGAGGAAAACTATCTGCGCGAACGCATGCTCGCGCACGCCCGCATGTCGGTCTTTTTGTGCGACAAAAGCAAACGCGGCATCCGCGCTACATATACGCTGAGCACATTGGAGCAGATCGACCGTGCCGTTTTTGACACCGACGAAACACCCTAACTCATTCGCAACCGATCTCCTTAAGCCAAGCCGAAAGCTCTTTGACATTGCGGAACATCTTTTTTTCGCCTGCGCAAGCCGCTAAATTGGCAAGATTTCTTTTGCGCCGTTCTTTCCGCCGCCCGGACCAAAGCAACCATTTTTGAAAGGTGAAATCAAACTTTTCATCACAAGGGCAGGATTCTCTCGCACGCCCCTTATAGGTGTGATAGCGTTCTTTCGCCTTGCGGTAGCAATAAAAGCGGTTATAGTTCAAATAGACCGTCAAATCGCTCATGGAAAAACGCTCGGTGGCAACACGCGTATAATTTCCGTCGATCACCCAAGACTCGTTCTCCGCCAAAAAGCGCCGCACGATTTCTGTCTGCTCTTGCTTGGTCCGTTCCTGCCAATTGCCGTAAAACTGCACGCAATCAAGATGCAAGCAAGGAATGCCGTAAAAATCCGCCAGCTTTCGTGCAAGTGTGGATTTTCCGCTGCCGCTGTAGCCGATGATCTGAATTTTCATGCCGTCACCTCTTTTTCATGGTTTATGGGTTCGCAGTATATCACAAAAAGCCTCTTTTGTCAAGAGGCTTTTTGTTTACTCAGAAATACTCAATGTTTACTCGGGGATACTCAATTCGTTGATCTGTCTCGCGGCGTCGCACAAAAATTCTTCCAAGATTTTACTCAAATTAGCATCCAAAACGGCGATACGGTTGAATTTATTGATAGGTTCGTTGGGCAACGCACCAAAATCGTAGGTGACTTCACTCAATTCGCCGATCAACTCATCCGCAAGATTCGAAATTGCCAAACGGAGTTCCTCTTCATCCGCCTCTATCGATTGCAAACGCGCATCGGCATGTGCACGGATTTTGGCGGGCGCAAGAACACATTTTTCTTCCGTATAAACAAGCTCAATGTATTTGTCGATGCACTCTAACAAATGTACTTCCTCGGTGATAACGTCGGTGTAAAGATTACCGTCTGCATCATCGTTACGCTTGGCAAATTCAATATATGCATCATAGGCATACTTGAGAATGGGATTTTGACCTTCATAATCATCGATCACAATCTCGGAGACATCTGCCGGCAAAGAAGGAATCCATCTCTCATTGATTTCATTAGCCATATTGGTGAGTTCCTCATACTCTTTCTCTGCCCATTTTATCTTGTATTGAAGTTCATCCGTGCCATCCACAAGAGCAAACATATCGTAAATTTTCATGCCATAGCGGCAAATGAAATCATTGCGCGCATATTTGGCAGCTTGAATTGCGGCATGAGAGTCCACATCTTCCCGCACATCGTAAATAATGTACTCCGGAATATCTCTGACAAGCTGTTCTACTATCTTAATCTCCTCTTCTAGGGTAACCATGACCAAAATATCATAATTGGGAACAAAGTATTTGACCATATAGTCCTTGGTAAAGACGTATTCGTCAAGCTCATATTCCAAAAACGTATCAGCATCCGTGATTCGAAAAATACCGGCATAGCGTTTATCAAAAACAAGATTATTAAGGACATCGGTGATATCCAACTGCAAAGAGAAAATTTGGTGTTTTTCGCCCCATTCCTTGAGTTTCGCCCAAGCGTCTGTCAAGGCAATATCTCTATCGGTGCTCTGCGCACGCGTGAGCGCATCAATCGCTTGAATAACATTTACCGCATCAAGCTGCATCTCGAGCAGTGAATTATAGACTTCGGAAAGCACATTAATATAGCTGCTCAAATTAACCGTTTCTTTCGCACCCAAAGGATAATATGCCGTAAACTGCCGTTCGGCAAATGCTTCGCCAAAGATCGCTACACATTCCGAATACTCCACTTCGACAAAGAAAAGCAGCTCCCAGATGGCATCCTCTGCAGTCATAGAGGTGCAAATCAGCTCACCCGTGCTTTCTTCTCGGATGTAAGCACCGGGAAGAACGGTGATGCCGTCCTCCGCGCCGCCAAAAAGAGCATCCTTCAAGGCATCGTAAAGATCATCGAGGGGCGTTCGGGCATTTTCTTGGTAGATTTTATCAATCTCATCCTCAATACCGTTTAAATCCAAGGCAAGTAGAACATAATCTTGCCAATATGCAAGATCTTTCAAAGCAGATTCCAACCCCGCAATATACTCTTCTTTACAAGGCGCATCCATGTAGCTCTCAATTTCGGACTTCAAAAACGTAATACGCTCGATGTAATCCTCTATTTTGATTAAAAGACGAATTTTTTCATTGATCAGGCTAGAGATATGACTCTCCTGCTCTTCTATGAGCGCGGCAATCTCTTCCCGATATGCCAGAACGATTTGAGCCATTTCATCCGATGTGCGCGCCGCCGCCACATCTGCGTTTGCTTTCGCAAAGGCGGAGTCCGCCCTCTCTTTAAACTGCTCTGTCAAAACCGAATAGTCCACCGCGGCAATATCCGCAAACGCTTGCGCTTTGGCAGTAAAATATGCCTCAATCTCCGTTTCAAATGCCAAAACCCAAGCGTCGATCGCGTCTTTCGTGTCGGCAGCGCGGATTTTCGCTTCGTAATCGACAAGCATTTCCGCCACGCGCCCGTCGCTTGCGTTCGCTACGGCAAGCTCGTTTGCTTGAATCTTAGCCACAGCCGCTTCTTTATATGTATAAAAATCCTGCTCTTCTATGAGCGCGGCAATCTCTTCCCGATATGCCAGAACGATTTGAGCCATTTCATCCGATGTGCGCGCCGCCGCCACATCTGCGTTTGCTTTCGCAAAGGCGGAGGCTGCCCTCTCTTTAAACTGCTCTGTCAGAACCGAATAGTCCACCGCGGCAATATCCGCAAACGCTTGCGCTTTGGCGGTAAAATATGCCTCAATCTCTGTTTCAAATGCCAAAACCCAAGCGTCGATCGCGTCTTTCGTGTCGGCAGCGCGGATTTTCGCTTCGTAATCGACAAGCATTTCCGCCACGCGCCCGTCGCTTGCATTCGCTACGGCAAGCTCGTTTGCCTGAATCTTCGCCACAGCCGCTTCTTTGGCAGCCAAAAGCGGATCGCTTACATTAACGCTAACGGTAATTTCAAAAGGAACGCCGCCAATCGAGCAACGTATGTAAACGGTAACAGCACCAAGCTCATTGAAGCGCACCTCGCCAACCATGTCCTGCGTTACAGCGATCGTTTCCACGGTGTCGTTATCATATAGAATCTTGATCTGCGCACCCGAACAGTCAAAAAGATCACCCGGATGATATTCCGTTTTGCTGAGCGAATTCGGCACGTAGAACGCTTGAAAAGGAACGCGCGCGTCTGCGCCGTCATTGTTTTCTCCATTTTCGTCCGCTTCTCTCCCATCCTCTTGCTCCGGGTCCTTCAAATCAACGTCACAACCGACCAAAGCAAAAATCAAAAAAGCGGCAAGAAGGTAAAAAAAGATTTTTTTCATCGTAAAAAGTTCTCCTTTTTTCTGTCACGGTATGCCTATCTAAAATTTAACATCTATGTATATAGTAGCATAAATTGCCTTTCTTTGCAACACTTTCATTCACTTTTAAGATATAAAGCATTCATTTTTTTGTTTTTTCAAGCGATGTTATTTACTTTTTATCTCTTTATTCCGCGAAAAGAAAATAGTATAATAAAAGATGAATATAGGAATATCATCATATGTTTTTTATTATAAACTAACCGCAAGGAGGATTTCCCATGACTCTGGCAGAAAAATATGTATATAAAGTCTACAAAACCAGGAGCTTTTCCGAAGCGGCAAAACAGCTGTTTATTTCCCAACCCGCCCTCTCCTCCACCGTGGCGAGGCTCGAAAAAGAGTTGGGATTTCACATTTTCGACCGTTCGGTCTCGCCCCTTGCGATGACACCCGAAGGAAATATTTACATTGAGACACTGACCGAAATCGAAGAAACACGGCGCATTATGCAAAAACGCATTCAGCATTTGAATGAGATCAACGGCAATGAGATTCAAATCGGCGGTTCCATCTATATCGCGCAGAGTATTCTCCCCTTTTTGTGCGGAGAGCACTTAAAGCGTTATCCAAGCTCCCGTTTTTCGCTTGACATGTCAATCTACATCGGTCCTATGCTTGAAAAGCTCGCCTCGCACTCCATTGAGCTTGTGGCGGTATATGACTTTGCCGACACAAAATTTGCCTCCATCCCGCTGTTTGAAGAACAGCGTGTCATCGGTATGCATAAAAAATTCGTCACGCCCGCGCTTTTGCCCTATGCCTTGACGCGCGAGGAAATCCTGCTAAAACGCTATACGGAAGAGAAGAAAGTGGAAGAATTATCTCTTTTCGCGCGCACGCCCTTCCTGCCTCACCGCAGTGACACCCCAAGCGCCCCCTTCACTTCCAGCTTTTTGCCAACCGTCGCCGTCTCGGAGCATTCCATCCCCAATGTTCCCAGCCTTACTTCCAACTATTATATGATGTGCGCAGGGCTCGGTGCCGCGGTTGCCACGGAAACCAGCATCGCCGCCATGAAGGCTCCCACCGATGACATTCTTTATTTTGTGCCAAAAACACCTACCTCCCGCGCCCCCTTCGCTCTTTTATACGCGCCCGATAAAGAGCTTTCATGCGCGGCACAAAACTTCATACACACCGCCAAAGAGCTGTGTGAAAACGGAAAAATCCTTTCTTTATTCCTTTAATTGCAAAGAATTCTTTACATTTAAAACAGAGCTGTCGCAAAAGTGACAGCTCTGTTTGTTATGGCACCTTTCAAGGCACACCGTTTTAAGATAAACTTTTATGAAGTTATGCTTCCGCCACGACCAAATACGTAGCATTTGCACGCAAGCGCAATAGCAACGGTTCGCTACCGCTTTGCTCCTTCATCGGTTTTAGCTTGCCTTCTTCTTGTAAAGCGCGAAGCAGTTCTTCCGTCATCTCGCCTTCCCCGGCACGTTGCCACATGCGATAAGGATTGGTATGATCCTCATCGATGCAATAGACCGTGATTTTTTTATCGGCTATATTCTCAGCAAATACAACCTCTTCTTCTTTTTCGGGGAGGGATGTTTCGCATTGATCGTTCGTATAAGAAAGAAGAACGGCATAATTGCCCTTTTCGTCTTTGGTAGGAATAACCGAAAGAGCGTCGTCCGCTTTTTCGGCAGTCAAAAGCCCTTCTTTCAGCTTGGATGCCAATACGTGCGCATTATAAATAGGCTTTCGGATAAAATTCAACGTGAAGAAATTGCGGAATCCCGTAAAGTCCTCGGTCATCTCATGTTGCCCGGAAAGGCAGATCATCAAAGCCTCGGGGGCATCTTCCAAGTCCAGCAGTGCGCGCACAAGCCGCACGTAGTACGCCGAGAAAACCTCACCTTCACGCACCATCAGCTCGGGGGCGTCTTCTTTATTGGCAAAGCCGGCGCACGCCATCCCCCACTCATCCATAAGAACGGGCAAATGTTCAAAGCCGTGAGCGCGAAGCACTTCCAAATGTCCCGCATGGCGTTCAAGCAGGCTTGAGACCTTGATGGGTTTTGTCTTTTCTTTAAGCCAACGGGGCGTTGTACCGTAGTAGTGCGTTGATACGAAATCCATCTTCAAGCCATGCGCCTTCACGTAATCAAGAAGCCCGCCGAGAAAAGGACGGCTCGCCGCCAATGCGGGACCGCCAACGGGAATGCGTTCGGACACGCGGCGAATACCCTTTTGGAATGCCTCGTACAGCTTACAATATTCTTTCATGCGAAGCTCCCAAGCATTTTCACCCGTGAGCCCCGAAAGCCAATAGGTATGATCGGGCTCGTTGAAGCATTGGCATTTCCAACGAGAAACCGTTTCAATGCCGTATCGCTCCACGTTGTGCTTGGTATATTCGTAGCAAATCTCCTCCCAGAGTGCATAATCCTTGGGGGTTGCGGTATTCCAAAGTTTACCCTTATATCTCGTTTTGCTCTTCGCGCTGACATTAACATTCTTAGTGTCCGTAGCAATGCAGTCGGGAATGCCGGCATAAGCGATAAGAAGGTCATATCCCATCTTTATCATATAGTCAAGACGAAGATCGCTCAATCGAAAATCATAGCAAAGCTTGCCGTCGGCGCCGACATATACAATGTCCTCAAACATAGAATACATGCGCACGGTATTGATCGCGCCATCCTCTGCCATTTGATCTAAAATCCGTCTGCCCCAAGGATCCTCAATCGCATCGGTGGGGTGAAAAACGCATTGACACCAAAAGTTTTTTTGCTGTTTAATCACATTTTCTCCGATTTTAATCATGATATCGCCCTTTCCGCATGTTTTATTATTTCAAGTATAGCATAAATCGCATCACCGCGCAAGACAAATACGACCATTTTTAACACAATTTGATCAAAAAAGGAAACTGCTTCCCTGTGACGAAGCAGTTTCCGCTGTTTTATGCTTGTATTTCTTCAAAGTATACCTTCACTACCTTGGTGGAGTTAAGGCAAATCTCCGAGCCGTCGCTGTGATAGTACGAAACAAGAAAGCCGTCCTTCGTCTCAAGGATGGCGGGATAGCAATAGCTGTCGCTCGTGTCGTCCTCCAAAAGATAGGTGTTTTGCACGATCGCATCCATCGCACCGTTTGCGATATTCACGCCGCGTGCGTCAAGACTTCTGCCGTCATCCGCCGAAAGCGAAACCACAATGGGGGTGCGGCGAGGGCTGCCCCACACCTCACGGTCGGTGCGCAAGCAGTTATAGGCAATGGGATTATACACCGCCGCCACATACTTGCCAACACGCTTCACTCGCATAGGCGCGTCGGGCGTAGGAAAACGAACATTCACCTCAACGGGCGTCCATGTATCGCCCGCATCAAAAGAAAGGGATTGATACTGATGCCCGTATCCCGTGCGGGCATACATCCAAAGATCTCCGTTTTCATGTTCAAAAAGCCCCGGCTCTGCCAAACCCACGCTGTCCGTATAGGGGGATGTGAATACGTGGGGATGCGCATGCCAAGTGCGTCCGCTGTCGCACGACACCGCCACGCGGATATCCCCCGCCCGGCACACGGGCTTGGGATTCATCTTACCAAGAGCATCGTAACGTTCCCCGTGATAAGACATGGGCATATAGATCACGCCGTCACGCGTGACCAACACGCCGTCGTTAATGCCGCAATAATAGCCGAGAGGCATACCGCAAAAGACACTTTCGGACCAACTTTTCCCCTCATCGTCCGAACGGCAAAAAACAGGCATGCAAGAAACACCCATATCCGCCTGCACGTCCTTGCGCGCATAGATCATGCCAAGTCCGCCATCGGGCAGACGAAGCAAGGAAGGAGACATGATATTCTGTGCCTCTTCGGGCTTTTGGATGATAACGCAAGGCTCTGACCAGCTCTCACCCTCGTCGGCGGAATAGCAGGCAGAGATCCGTGCGGTAGCGTGATCCTCCCAATCGTCGCCGTAATATTCGGTATAGGCGTGCATAATACGCCCATCCTTCAAGCGAACAAGCGTACTTTCACCGTTTCGAGGATTACACTCGCCCGTTTTTAAAAACAACACTTCTTTTCCGATCTTTTTCATGACTATTCTCCTTTCGCAGAAAAACACACCTTATGCTATCACAGAAAACAGTGCTTGTCAAGTGCGCCTCTCTTTCCATCAGACATCTTTTTCCAAAAACGTCCGTTGCGCGCATTAAGCCCTTTTGACGGCGCGGTACAGATGAACGACGTTAAGATCCTCTTCCATGTCGAGCCCGTGCGAGCCTGCGCCCTCGTCGATCTCATGGCATCCATGGTCCATCGCGAAACCGAGCAGAGTGTTGTGCTCTTTGTAGTGATTTTTGACGATGTTATAGATCATCGCGTAATTCGAAGTGTTCATGCGCAATTCGGAAAGTGCCTTGATGCTCTCGGGGCCCGTCTTGTGCATGGTAGAATCGTAGTTACCGTTGTAGATCACGACAAAATCGTATTTGTCCGAAAGCAATACCTCAACCGCCTTGGCGTTTACCTCCTCGCAAGAGGGGTAAATGAAATAGTCCATTTCGCGCTCAAGGTAGATCTTCGAAAGACTGCAATTCGTCTGTGCGATAATAACAGGCTTCTTGCCCGCACGGATAAGCGCATCAAAGAGAGTGTCAATCTTAATAACAGGCTTCTCATATTTCTGAATGCCATGCACGGAGGGCTGTGCGCCCGTGTACATCGTGCCGAAGCAAACGGGAGTAACCGACGGCATCACCGTGCAAAGCGGCACTTTCACCTCGGCTACCTCGTCCGCGGCAGTAAAAAGCATCGGATATTTCTCATAAATCCACTCCGCAACAGCGTCAGGGTTGTACATCACAATTCTGTCCGCCTTCTCACCGCCAAGTGCCTCATCGACATAAGCGACCAGCGTCTCATTGGGCTTTGCCGCGCAAGCGGGTGCCTCAATGCCCATCGCATAGGCAAGTGCCGCGCAAACGGTGTCCATAGAATTTTCGTTCAAATAACCTTTCATGATATGTTCCCTTTCTCGTGTCGCCGACCAATCTTTCGGCAATTTTATCGAGTTAATTATATCAAAAAGGCGCATGATTGTCAATAGAAACACGCTAAAACTAAGTTTGTTCCAAAGGCAAGCGAAAATTCCGCTAAAGTCGCAGACTCTGAACTCAAGCGTTGCGCCTACTCTCTTCTTCGCTTTTCCTTCTTCTCGCAACGCTCCGTCCAAATCGCTCCGCGCTTTGGAAGAGTTCGAGTAGGCTGCCTTGGGATAGACCAAACAAAAAAACCAAGGCTTTCGCCTTGGTTTTTTTGTTTGGTGCACCTCCGGAGACTCGAACTCCGGACCCACTGATTAAGAGTCAGTTGCTCTACCAACTGAGCTAGAGGTGCAAAGAGCTTTGAACTTTTCAGCAACGAGAGAATTATAGCACATTTTTTTTGTAATGTCAATAGGTTTTGGCAAAATATTTTTGATTTTTTTCAGTATTAAAATGGTTGTGAGACTAAAAGCAAAAAACAATGGAAATGGGGATTCTATTCTGTTAGAATAAACCCAATATTACTTGACTTTTTCAGCACATCATAGTATAATTTTTGCAACAGTACGGTTTTTGGTATGGGGTAATACTAATTAATCAAATTTTGACCTAAACCCTTAAAAAGCTCTTATTACAACCACAAAGCGTGCCTTTTCCCGAGCACGAACACCCGCGATCTCGTCCGCGGCATCGGCACCTTGCGCATCGTTTCCTCTTTTATTCTCTTTGGCGTTTTAAATCGTCGGTTCAAAAGAAACGGTACATTAAAATTGAACACGAAAAAAGGGAGACTGTATTTATGATTCACATTTATTCCCGTCGAGAATGCTTTTTTGATGATTATTTGATTGACACCTCCAAAACGTCCGCGCCCTTTTTGCTACATGAGCCTACTCGCCGTGAGATGGTCTTGCGTATGGACATGCCTTGGGAAGGAAGTGGCTCATCCTCTCTTTCTCTCGTCAAGGACGATGGGCTTTTTCGCCTCTATTATAATGGCAGAAGCATGGATAGCGTTACGGCAAAGCGAGACGATACCTATTATCACTGCTATGCGCAAAGCCAAGACGGTATTCACTGGGAACGCCCTGTGCTCAACCTGTTTTCGTACGGGGGGAGCTATGAAAATAACATCACCTCCTCCTATGCAGATGGCTTAATCTGTCCATTTTGCGTTTTTAAAGATGAAAATCCCGCCTGCCCGCCTTTGGAGCAATATAAGGCGGTGGTTTGCTGTTTCCACGAAAAATACGGCGGGCATGCCTTGCTTGCTTTTGTGAGTGCCGACGGCATTCATTTCGACATGGAGCATCCGCGCGTGATTGAAAAGGGCGGATTCTACGATTCCAAACATTCCTGCTTCTGGGATAAAAGCATCGGCAAGTACCGCCTCTATACGCGCGGCTTCCATCTACCCGATGGTTATACGGGGGATATTACCGACGCACACGACCGCCGTGCCTATGATATTCGTATTCGAGACATACAGTATCTTGAATCCGAAGATTTTGTTCATTGGTCGCCCTCACGCCGTATCGATGAAGGAGATGCCGCAGACATTGAACTGTATGAAAACCTAATCATGCCCTACTACCGCGCCCCTCATCAGTATATAGGCTTTCCGACACGCTACGTCGACAGGCGGCAGTGGACACCTGCCTATGATGAATTGCCGAATGCCGAGCATCGCCGCCGCCGCTATCAGATTGACGCGCGTTTTGGGCTTGCGATCACGGATTGCACCTTCCTTGCGGGGCGTGACGGCGTGAGCTTCAAGCGGTATGATGAAGCGTTTTTGCGCCCAGGCGCGGGGCATAGCTCCAATTGGGTATACGGCGACGGCTATCCCGCTACCTGTCTTTTCGAAACCCCCTCCGAATTTGAGGGCGGCGAGCCCGAGATATCCATGCTCGTTCCCATCGGACACTGGATAAAGCCTATCGAGGTTTGGCGCTACACCATCCGCCGTGACGGCTTTGTCAGTCTGCATGCGGGAGGAAAAAATGAGGAAACGGTGGTCACCAAACCCTTTACCTTCACAGGAGATGACCTTTACGTCAATCTCTCCACCTCGGCATGCGGATATCTTTATTTCACGCTAACCGCCGATGACGGTACACACATCGAAAGCTATGAGACATTTGGCGATGCGTCCGACCTACGCGTGCATTTTAAAAACGGTTCCGTTCGAGACTTTGCGGGCAAACCCGTTACACTCTCGGTGAAAATGCGAGACGCAGATCTCTACGCCATTCGCTTCGCCTGATGACTTGATGCTTTACGCCGTAAAGGCTGAACGAATTACATACGCCTGTGGCAATTACGTGCCGATCCTTCGGATCGGATCGAAAAAGGGCTAGCTCATTAGTCATGAGTTAGCCCGTTTTTTTGGATTTGACGGTCAAAATGGCAACCTTATCGATTTTGGCTGATACGGATATGAATACCGAATGCAATTTCTTCGTTTGGCTTGATTGTCTTATAGGAAAATCTCTCATCAAGCTCGGTGGTGCAAGGTTCAAACCCAAGTGCATAGTCGCCGCTTGCTTCGCTTTTCCATTCCACAAAATGCGGCAACGTATCGCTCGAGTATGATACCGTAAAGCTCTTGCCTATCTTCTCGTTAATAAGTGATATTTCAGGAGTTTTTAGTGTCAAAAAATAACAAGTTTCTTCACGATTGGGAACAGATGAGCCTATTTTGTACGCATTGTCCTTGTTTTGCTCCGACCAAGCTGTCCGAGCTTCACATTTTAGTACATTGGCAACAACCTTCGACCCATCGTCAAGCATGGGATATCCAATATTGATATGGTACAAAAGACAGTATTCCTCGTCTTTATATCCTTCGTTTACAAGCGTATCCTGCAGAGTTACGCCATCTTCGCCGATGGCGGAAAATATTCTGCGCTTCAAAACAAGATTTTTACCAAACAGTGCCGCATCTCGGATAATCGCCTCAACGAGGATCCCATTTTCATCACATTCCGCGCGCGTTATTCTTGCGGGAATATTATGAAGCGTTCCGTGCAATTCATACCCCTCTCTGCCGCCCACACTGTCAAGACCGCAGGTGTAAAGCATACCGCCCTCAAAGCGATTCAAAAACGGTATTTCTCTTTGGGTAAACCCATTTTTTGATATAAAAGACATGTTTTGTCCTTCATGATAAAGCTGCATCATATCACAAGCCTTGTTTACGTTCAGAAGAAAACGGATTTTACCGTTGTCACAATCAATTACCTCAAGGCCTTTTTCTTTTCCCTCAGTCAGCGTATAACGACGCATACGCGCCACCTGTTCGAAATTAGAAATTCTGCCGTCTGTCATCACTCTATATTACCGAGCACTTTCAAAGTATCCGGTGCATTCTCCTTCATTGCTTTTTTGCATTCCGATCAAGACCGCGGAAGAAATCGTCATCCTCTGCTTTCAGTTACCTCCCGCAAGAACCTCTTTTGCCCTACCGACATGACCGCTTATCCCTCAATATCAACAACTTCGTAGCCAAGATACGTCTTGAAGGCTTCCTCCAGAACATACTTCATATGTCCGACGCCGACCGTCGTGTGATGCTTGAAGCCGCCCCTCGCAAGACGGAGCAGCTTGTTTTGCAAATCGGGAATTTCCGCAACCCCGCCACACCCGAAAAATGTTTTTTCGATTTCATCATCGGTGAACCTCGCTTCGCTCACGTATAACTTTAGCTTACCGTCCTCGGTGAAGCCGTTGGAGAAGGTCATATCAAACGCCGCAATTCTTCCCTCATTCGTTCCCCATCCGCTTCCGGGATCACCCTTTGCAAACATCTTATGCTCTGTCACCGTTCCCTTGCCTGCCATCAGAGTCTGCGCGACAGGACCGCAGTGGAACAGAATGACCTTGTTTTCATCGTCGCCGTAATTGTTGTTCCAATCAAGGCAGGCGGTAGGCTTGCCGCTGGCAAGCTGCATTGCGCGCATCGTGATCGCACTTGTGAGGTCAATCTCGCAAGAGCATACAATGCCTCTGTCATTGAGCTCGGAGATCAAAACACAGGGGCAAACACGTAAAATTGTTTCCATCTCGTTCCAACAACGGAGCGTGATCGCGTCGAGGTGATATTCCTTGATGTATTCATCAATGACAACGGAGATCTTTGCAAGCATCAGCTTGTTCTTTTCGGGAACCTTTGTAAAATCGGTGTAATTTTCAAGACGTTGGATCTTTGCAAGCACCGCCGCATCGTCGTCCGCCTTTGCTTGCACCTTGAAAATAAGTTCGGAAAGATCGAAGCTCTCTACGTTAATACCGTATCTTTGCAGAGTCACCTCGTCAAAACGGACTGTCTTAAACGCCGTCGTTCTCGCACCGATACAGCCGAGGTTGAAACGCTTCATGCCCTTAACGACACGGCAAATCGCCGCGAAATCATCAAGATTTTGACGGAAATTTTCGCTCAAAGGATGTACCACATGCGGCTTCATAACCGTAAAGGGTAGCTTATATTGATAGAACACATCGGTCACCGAGAATTTTCCGCAATATGCATCGCGGCGGTGCTTGAAGTCCATTTTGCCGATCTCATCCGGATACGCCTGCATCAGAATGGGAACGCCCGCATCCTGCAAAGCCGCCACCGCGCCGTTTTCATCAATAAAAATCGGCATACATAAAATAACGCCGTCGTATTCTCCCTCGTGGGATTTTAGCCAATCGTGATAAAGACGTCCCTCGTCACGTGTTTCAATCGCGCCGTAACGGGTAAGATTTTCGTCCATAACAAGGTATTCGTAGCCCGCATCGGTTACAGCCTTGATCATATCTGTTCTCGCGCCTGTGATCAACTCGCCCGGCATAAAGCCTCTGTTTCCAAAATACAATGCAAATCTCATATCAATCAAGCTCCTTTATTATATAGTTTTTATATTTTAATCTTTTCATAAGTCTTATGCTGTCCGTATACAAGGCGCAAAACCATGTGAGTACTCAATTAAACAATTTATTGCATCCTTTTTTATTATTATACTTGTTTATTTCGGCGCATTATAGTATAATTTATACAACGGTATGGTAATTTTGTACGGAGGAATACTAATATGTCAGCTTTTGATATTCAATCCTTAAAAAAACTCTTATATGATTTTTATAATCTTACAAACATAAAAGCTTGCCTGTACGATTCCGAAGGCAACGAAATATGCTACTATCCCAAAAAACTCAGCGCATTTTGTGACATTTTACGAAAAAACGAAGCAATAGATCAACGATGTAAAAATTGCGATAAGATTGCCTTTGCAAATTGCAGAAAAACGCGTAGCCAATATGTCTACACCTGCCACGCCGGACTTCAAGAATGCATATCCCCCATCATATATAACAATCACATCATTGGGTTTATCATGTTAGGGCAAATCAAAAGTTCCGACATAACAGACTTTTCCGATTTTAAAAAAGATTTTCCGCCCCACCTGCATAAAAAGCTTCGTTCTGCTTATGACAGTCTACCGACCATTTCAAAAGAAAACATCCTTTCCGCTTTTCGCATTTTGGATGCTTGTACAGGATATGAGCTTTTTAAAACACTTGTCCATATCAATGAAAATTCCATTGATACACAAATTGATAAATACATACGCGAAAATCTTTCAGTGCCCCTGTCTGTTCCGCATCTGTGCTCCGAATTTCACCTTTCGCGTTACGAGCTTTATAACATATGCAACGAATACTTCGGATGTGCACCGGCAGAGTATATCAAAAAATGCAGACTTGCACACGCCTGCCAATTGCTGACGACTACAAATCTGCCTGTTAATCAAATTGCCATTCAGTGCGGGATCCCCGACTACAACTATTTTTCAAAGGTTTTCAAATCCAACTGCGGGACAAGTCCTACCGGATACAAAGAAAATCAAAACCTGACGAATGCATGATGATAAATGCAATCCCTTTTTTATCATAAAAACCAGATATTGCTATGTCTTGTTTACATTTGCATGTTTTTTACTTCAGCAATCCACCGTGGTACGCAAAGAGATGTCCCCTTAAGAACAGGTTTTGAAATTTCATAGAATACGTTCCCCACCGACAAGAAAAGGACGAAGAGTTGTAAAACGCAACGTCCTTTTTTCTTTGCAAGCACTGCATTCAGTTTCTCCGGCCTTCACGGTAAATTTCAACGTTGCAATTCTATTGACAATTCACTCACCTGAAAAAACGAAAAGCCCTCTAAATCAAAAGCTTTGAGGTTTTAGTAAAGTTTTGGCTTCGCCAAAGAATCCATTTGCTCCTCGTTAATATTGAAATCATTTTCAAATACAGTTTTCTTCTTGTTCATTACAAAATCTCCTTGTGAAATAAATTTGTAACGATATTATAGAAGCTAAAAATTCAAAAAAAGAAAATAGCCCGAACAATCTTTTCACTGAAAAGAAGTTCAAGCTATTTCGTTTTGTGGTTACAGGACAAAATTACAACTTGTCATACGCGCTCCGCGATATCCACTTTTATGGAATCCGAAGACACCCGACAAGAAACGATTCCGTGATCAATATCCACATCAAGAAAAATATCTTTTGAAAGATAAACATGCTTTAATTCCAAGCATTCATTTTTCATATTGTCAGTGATCTTAGGCGAAACAATAACCGTTCTTTCATCAGCGCGATAAGAAATACCGAATACCGTTTCTATCACGAGTTCCAGATACTGTGAAGCCGTCCACGCATATTGAAGTACACCGTGTCCGCTTCCATCAAAGGGATTGATAAATTCTGTACAATTATGATTGAAGGCGCGTATCGTTTTAAGTGCAAGCTCTGCCGCGATTTCCTTTTCGCCACAGTCGCAAAGTCCACGCACGACCATTTCGTTTATCAACGTCCATACGTTCCCACTCCAGCTCGCGTTTCCCTGATACGCTCCTTTGGTTGTAACAAAGGAGCTATCCCTCATAGAAACCGAGGTCAGCGGAATCGCGTTCCAATTAAAATGCTCTTGAGATTTAAGCAGTTCCAATAGCCTTTTCTGACGCTCATCACTTGCTATCTTCATTCTCAACGGGAAAAAGGTTGATGCCATCAGGCAATCCGACATTCTCCCTTCTTTTACAAAATACGGGAAATAAGCGCCCCTTTCCTCGTTCCATAAATATTGATTGATGCTTTGCTTCAGACGATTTTTTCTACACTCAATTTCTTCCGCATCATTTGTTTTTCCAAGCTCAAGTGCAAGCAATCCCGTATAATGACATCCAACGTAAACCTCAACGTTGGTATCCACGGGAGCATATTCTCCCGCATAGCCGAGATGCGGAATGAAGGTCTCCTCAAAAACTGCAGTGATAAGTCCTGTATTTGAATCCTGACGGTTGAAAAACCACCAATCCAAATATTTTTTTAACATATCATAGGTTGCCAGCTTCAGCTTTTCGTCGGTTGAACCTTGTATCACATGATAGGCAACATCAAATAGCTTTGGCAACGAAGAAACGTTTTCGGTCTGTTGAGGGAAATTTTCTCCGGCAACCTTGCCGGGCAACACATCAGCCCCCCAAAGGCATATCCGTCCGTCATACTTTTGCGACTCAATAAAATTCCAAAGAGATGTCTCCGCAAATTCTCGATTAATCCATTTATATCCACACAAAGCCAAGGAAGAGTCCAACTGCCACCACTGCTTTCCGTATGCCCCTCCCGGTGTAAAATAAGGATAGTTAAATCCGTATTTTTGAGCGTGATCCTGTTTGCACGCTTCAAGGCACTCTATTGCATATTCCAAATCGCTTTGTTGTAGAAATGAAGATTTGATTTCCATACAGCACCTCATTTTTTGTTGTCTACTTGTATAATTATAGCATATTTCTTCACAAGTTGCAAGCACATTCAAAAGGAATTCAGACGCTAAAAGCCCAAAAAAGTCCCCCGAAATCAAGGACTTTGAGACTTAGTGAAGTTTTGGCTTCGCCAAAGTAATGTTATGCTTCGCATAGTGATGTTGCTCCCTGCGGTCGCAGTGATGTGATGTGTTCCTATCATCGTGCCGAAGGCACACCTCACGTGCGAAGGAAGCATCACGTTCCGCTTGCGGAACACATCGTTCAAAAAAGCCTAACGCAGTTGCGTTAGACTTTTTTGTGTGTTTGGAGGTCAATTTGACAACTTGTGAAAATTGCCCCTTATCACACATTGATATATGCGCGGTTCTTTTTCAAAACGCTTTGTAATTCTTTGGAGGTGATGTCGCGCACTGAACAACCGCTTCTTGCCGCCAACCCGATGGCCGAGCCTGCCGCTTCGCCAATGCAACAAACAACGGGCATAATTCTGTACGATGCCTGCGCGCCGTGGTCCGAGGAAATACATCTGCCCGCCACGAGCATATTATTTATATTTTGGGGGATCAGACTGCGGTAAGGGATCGTATAATAGGCTCCTGCCGGGAAATAGTAGTGGCTGGTTCCCGTTCCCTCGGGATTGTGAATATCTATATCATAGTTACAGGCAGCGATCGCATCCTCAAATTTCACGCAATTTTTGCAATCTTGTTCAGTCAATACGTAATCTCCAACGATCATACGGCTTTCCCTCACGCCAATCTCCGCCGCAGTCATCATCAAAAAGCTATTTTCAAGTCCGTCGGCATGCCTTTTCATAAAGTCATATATTTCATACACCTGCTTGCGAGCCAGCACCTCTGCCTCTGTTACCTCTTCCGGTGAGGTGGGATTCTTCCTGACCACTCTTGTGGTATTGAAATGAAGTACGTTGTGTATAGGCGTTCTAAATACAAGGATATTTTCTCTTGGATTGATAAGCTCTCCCGCCGCAAGACTTTGTGCATGCGAAATTTTTAATCTTTCTCTGCTTGCATAAAATTTGTCAACGTCCACATTTCCGACGCGGAAGCACAACGTCATAGGCTGACACAAATGATCCGGCTCTCTGCCAAGTACCGTAGGACATCCCGCAAGATACGCAAGTTGTGCATCTCCGGTAGCGTCAATAAAATAATCTGCTTCTATCTGCATTTCTCCGCTTTTGGTAGCAACAGTAACAGACACAATACGGTCAGCGCATGTATTTGCCCGGAAAATATATGCATGGAAAAGCAGGTCGATATTTGCTTCGATCACCATTTCATTCAAAATATATTTCAGCTCTTCTTCCAAAAAGCTTTCTTTCTTCATAGCATTGCGCTTTTCCAGACGGTCGTGTATTTCCTTAAAGATACCGTTAGATAGATCAACTCGTTTTCCGTCTATCTCTGTCCAATATGGCATAAACGGGTTAACAAGACAGTTCGCCGCCGCACCGCCAAGACAATTTGATTTTTCAATGATCAGAACCTTTGCACCGCCTCTTGCAGCCGCCAACGCTGCCGCCACTCCTGCAAAGCCTCCACCAATTACAGCAAGATCATATTTTTTCATCATACACCTCCGATTTTTCTTTTATTATAGCACCGTTACTTACGTTTGTCTCGTACAAAAGGTAAAAAACTCTTGTACAAAAGAAACTTTTATGGTATAATAAAGCAAAAAAATATAGTTAGGATATAAAAAATGCAAAATCTTCAGGTATTGATTGATATGCTAACAAAGGGAAGAAAGCTGCATATCAGCATCTTGGATTTAAACGGCATACTCAACACTCCTTCAACCAGAATCTGTTTTGAAAACGTGATTCATTCAAAAAAATTCTGTGATATTGCCAAGTCCACAGAAAAGGGCTACCGCGCTTGCTTGCGTTGTAAAAGTCTGGCAAATGCCAAAGCCATCACATTAAAAAAGCCCTTTTACGGTCACTGCATATATGGCATTTATGAGGCGGCTATGCCCGTTATCATAGGGGAAAAGGTGGTGGCAATTGTCTACGTTGGAAATGCTATTGTAGACATAGATCATACCAAATCCAGAATAGAAAAAGTCTGCCGCCACACGGGTGTTGACAGAAAAACGCTTTACGAACAAACGCAGAACTGTGAGTTTTCCAATACTCCTGATGAATTTTTGAGAATTGCTGAAATTGTTTGCGATTACATCACAACGCTGTACATAAAAGAACGCAAAGTATCCACTTCTATGCACTGGTTGGTTTTCGCTCTCAAGCAACATGCCGATTGTATGTATTGTTTTAATCCAACACTAAAGGATTTGTCTGCCATTTATCATAAAAACGAGAAATATATGGGACGCTTGTTTAAAAATGAAATGCATATAAGCTTTCATGAATACTGCCTTTTATTGAAGCTAAAAAAAGCGGAGTCGTTGTTATTGGGAACAACGGATAAATTCCTTGATATCGCTATTGAGTGCGGATTCGACAATATTTCATATTTCAACAAAGCTTTCAAGAAACGATACGGTATGTCTCCAAGTAAGTATATTATATCCAAAAAAGGAAGTTAGTTCAAAACTGCGATATTGTCGAGGGTTCAAGCCCCGAAGGTTCGCAAAGAGTTGGATTAATTTTTTCGCTCGTTTTTTTGCCCCAAAACGACAAAAAAGCCTTGTAAAACAAGGCTTTTTGCCACAGGTTGTAAAATCGTCCTGTAACGATGAACTCATAGTACAAAAATGCAACTTAATAAAATGAAGATTTGCAAAGCAAATCAACCTTTACTTTTTCACTATTCACTATTTCCTATTACCTAAAATTCCGTACACGCCAATTTAGTGAAAAGTGAAAAGGTAAAAAGTAAAAATTCCGCACACTCGCGTGTACGGAATTTTTTGTGATTACAGGACAAAATTACAACACAACATATTCACTATTGTTTTCTATTGATGTCAAGGATTCGCCCGTAAATACATTGTTAATATTCTTAAACTGCAAATTCTCTGCAACCACGTTTTCACTAATACGTACCGTAGGTGCTTTAGTACGGATACTCCTTTCATTTCGATAAACATTTTCAACAGTTACGTTTCGGCAGATAATTCCTTTTTCTAACCAAATCAGTGCGCCGTTCTCTACTGCATTCTTGTGATTCTCCGCACACTCAGCGTGGCTCTTTGAAGCATATATGTCCGAAATGTGTATGTTTTCAAGCAAAATTGGCTTATCTTCACGAAGCGGATAATGATGCGTTAGGGATACCGCGTAAAAACGAAATTCGCCGTGTATATTGGAAATATGAATGTTTCGAATCGCATCTCCACGGGAAAGCAACCTCACACCCGTATATCCGTTATCACAGTAAATCCCGTTGATATCCACATCCTCAATATCTCCGTGCGTGATTTCACTTCGTATCGTTCCGTTCGCACAGAGTGCTACGTGATCATCGTTGGCATTTCCGAATATATTTTGAATTTTGCCATATCGCGCAGGACCCTGGATATGAATTCCGTCCATATTCGGTTTTAAAAGATCGTAATCAAGGGTGATATTTTCCACATTAAAATAACGGCTATCCGCAATATGAATGGCATAGCTTGTCGGATTTTTAAAAGTCAGATTTTTGACTTGCAAACGTTGCGTATGAACCAATCGCACCATAAATACTGTGTAAATATTGGAAATATAGGTTTCCTTGTTGCAAACCTTATCTTCGTTTTCATCCCCCGGACGACACTCGTTCGGAATCTTTTGACGCTCTTGCATCATATGATTTCCGTCCCAAATTCCACCCTCGATGATAATGTTTACGTTTGTTTCGTCATTGTAAAGACCATCATTGTCCAGGATAGAACAATTTGCCCCATCCGCAAGACGTAACGTAGCGTGTTCCGCAAGCTTTAAATGTGTGTTACTGTGGATGATCAACGGCTTACTTATCAAATATTGTCCGTCCGGTATTTCAACCGTTCCGCATTGATCCAGCATTGCTTGTACCGAATTTGTATCATCATGTATACCGTCGCTATAAAGTTTTATTTTTCTGTCCATTTTTTCTCCTTTCAAATGGGTATACTCAAACACAATATGCCAAGCAATCCCATAATGGTTCCGAAAATTCTTGGTTTATCAAAGTGCTCTTTAAAAACAATGACTGATACCAACACAGTCAACAGCATAGCACCACCGTTGGCAATCGGGTAATAGACCATACTGTCGAGTTTACCCGACAAAATCAGATTTACGGTAGAGTAAAGTCCAATGACCGTTCCAGATAGCATAGCAAGTGCCATTGTCGATTTCGTGGAAGTTTTATACTTGCCCTTTCCCGTTATACATCTTGCTACAAGTGAAAAGAAGAACATAAACGCGCAAGCCACAAACACGAATGGCAGTCGCTCGTCCTTTGCCTCCGTGCTTTGATGAATTTTTTCCATTACACCTGCCATACCGGAAAGTACAAATGCAAAAGCGGCTAATACCATCCATTTTTTATCGCCTTTTTGCTGTTTTGGCAACGCTTTTCCTTTAATCAACCATAAAGAAACGATCATCATGACAATCCCACCAATTTGCAAAAAGCTAATCGGCTCCTTCCAAAAAATCGGTCCCGCAACCGATGGAATAATCATTCCGTACATCACGCAAATCGAGGTCGTTGACATCGCGCCGACGCTCATAGCCGAGATAGAAATTGTTTGCAGGCTGAACACGATCACGGCATAGAAAAACGCACAAATTATAGTCATTACAGAAGCTGCAGCGGAACTCACCAACACTCCCACAAACGAGATGATCGTTGCCACACCATAGCTAATTGCATTAAAACGAAAGGTTGCTTCTATCGTTAGCTCACTTTTGTGCGCATATGAATTGTATAGTGAACTTTTACAAACCGCAAGAATGATGGAAAATAGTAATAAGCAGTAGTATATTATCATTTTATTTCTCCGTTACGGGCAACTGCAATTCCGTAACCCACTCCGCTTCTTCTTTTCTGTCCCACGCACCGTGAATATACCGTTCTCTCGGTTCTCCCGCAAGCACATATCCATTTTTCCGCGCCCAGTTAACGGCAAAAAGATACGCATCACGCAAGGTATCATATTTCCCATAGTGTATCACACTGATGGCTGTGATCGGTTCAATCTCTTTGAATTTTACAATTTCTGTATCCACACCTACTCTGTCCACAGATTGCGCATATTCAATAAATATATTGGATTCGCGATATCCGTCATCCGGATAGATCACACAGCAGTAATCGGGTTCAGAAAATTTGATGTTAGGATTGGTTTTTAAAAGTTCTGATGAACAGCATTTTACAAACTCATGAATACTCTCAACGTTTGCAACATAGCCTCGACAACAATACACCAAACGTTTTTCCACACGTTTTATGCTCGCCTCATACTGCTGTCTGCTTTGCTCCCCAAGTAATATATCAAGCGTGGACAAAGCTCTCTTGATTTCCTGGGCACGTTCAGTAAGAACTTGTTTCTGATATTCAAGTAACATATACGCATCGCCCGTTTGGTGAATCAGTTTTAAAATCATATCGTTTGTCAAGCCTGCATCTTTATACATGGAAATTAAACGGATGATTTCCAACTGTTCGACCGTATAATACCGATATTGTGTCGCGCTATCGATCATGGCAGGCTTCAAAAGACCGATTTTGTCATAGTATCGCAGCGCTTTAATTGATATTTTGGAAAGCTTCGAAAAATCTCCTATACGAATCATAGGTATTCACCTCCATTTCAATATCAATTATACACCCTCCCCTTATGGGAGAGTCAATAGGTTTTCAAAAATAATAGATATATTTTGTATTGTTGAGGGTTCAAGCCCCGATGGTTCGCAAGGAGTTGTCACAAGGTAATTTCTTAAATTTTTGCCCTAAAAACCAAAAAAGTCCCCCGAAATCAAGGACTTTGAGACTTAGTGAAGTTTTGGCTTCGCCAAAGTGATGTTATGCTTCGCATAGTGATGTTGCTCCCTGCGGTCGCAGTGATGTGTTCCTATCATCGTGCCGAAGGCACACCTCACGCGCGAAGCGCACTTCACTTCCGAAGGAAGCAATCGTTCAAAAAAGCCTAACGCAGTTAGCGTGTTATCCTTAACGGAAAACACGCTAAAACTAAGTTTGCCCTTCGGGCAAGTGAAGTTATCTGCGATAGTGAAGTTCACTTCGTGAGTGAAGTTTCGCCTACGGCGAAGTAATAGCAAACTTAACTTCACTGTGAGCCTGTGGCGAACAACTTCACTGTGCTTGATGCAAAGCATCTGCACAACTTCACTTTTGCGTCAGCAAAAACTTCACAAAGCAGAAAAAGAGAGTTAATGGCTAAAACCGTTAACTCTCTTCTGTTTTATCGCCAGTTTCGCATTTGTTTAACAAATGCCTCGGGCTATGCCCATACCCTTATTTTATTTCTCCGATAAGGACAACACCCATTGCGTTAGGCTTTTTTGTGCGCTCGTAGTACAAAAATGCAACCTTATGATAAAGAATTTTTCATATCACTGCTCTAATAAACCCTGCTCCAAAACGCAAGATCTGTTTTTTCTGAATTCGCGGGGTGTTAAATGATATTTTCTCTTAAAGCTTCGCAGAAAGTGAGAAAAATTTCCAAATCCGCTTTCGTAGCAAATTTCGGTAATTGATTTTTCCGTTTCGATCAGTAAATTTGCGACATGGCGCAAGCGAATATCTATAAGATAATCCGAAAAGCCAACCCCAAAAATTTGTTTGAATATTTTGGAAAGATATTGAGGAGAAATCGAAATGCGTTTTGCCACGTCACTTTCCGATATAGAAAATGAAAAATCCACATGTACGATTTTGGCTGCCTCCAATGCCAATCGGTATTTCTCTCCTCTCTTAAGCCCTCCCACAGTTTCGCCACGTGAAATGATCTGCAACACAATTGCGTTAACGATATGATATACATATTGCTCCGAAAAACCATTTTGCAAAAGTTCGTGAAACATCGCAATAAGAAAATCGTTTGATTCAATTTTCTTTAAAACAAAAGACGGATAGGAGCGTTTTGCGTCAAAAACTTCCGACCTAACCCTTATTTTAATAAAATTCGCCTTAGTTCTCTCTGCGACTTCAATTTTGTGCAACTCCCACGGTGCAATCATAACACAAGTATAACTTTTCATACCGAGTTTTCTTTCGTTCACCGTTACATTTCCACAAAACGGCTCGTATAAAATGATCTCGTAATAAGAATGTATGTGGGCGCGGTAACAAAAGATGTTACCTGTGCTTACCGAAAAATCTTTTTCTTTTGGTTCAATTTTTTCAACAGTGTAATCCATATCACTCCAAAGCGTTTAAAATACGCAACATTTAAGTTAAAATATCGCAAGAACAATGTGATTTCTTATATTAATATTATAGTGTATAAATTAAAAAAAGTCAAGTTAAGGAGAAAATATGAAAATTAACAACAAATTATGCAAAAACGGAAATTTGTTTTTGGGGCTTAACTATTGGTCTTCCAAGCATGCTATTAAAATGTGGGAAAACTGGGACACCTTGGAAATAGAAAAAGACTTAAAAATCATTCACGAATACGGAATAACCCATCTTCGAATCTTTCCTCTTTGGTCATACTTTCAGCCAATTCATGCGTTAATGTCCAATAACAAGATCATTGAGTACGCCTTTGAGCACTCTCCTCTTCCAAACACTGAGGCTGGACGCGCCGGTGTAAGCGAAGAAGCCTGTCAACGTTTTGAAGAATTTTGTTCAATAGCCGAAAAATACAAAATCAAGCTCATTGTTGGTCTTATAACCGGTCATATGAGTTTTCGCTATTTCGCTCCTCCCGCACTTGAAGGAAAAAATCTCGTAAATGACCCAACCGCAGTAAAATGGGAGTTGCGTTTTATTCACTATTTTGTAAAACGAATGAGAAAACAAAGTGCCATAGTCGGATGGGATCTGGGAAATGAATGTAATGGATTTGCCAAAACCAACGGTCTTAACAATCCTGACGAAGCATATGTGTGGTGTAGTGCTCTTTCCGACGCAATAAGGACATCCGATCCTACACGGCCGGTCATCACCGGTTTTGACACTATTCCCATTGAGCAGGAAGCCTTTAATATATTTGATGTGACAGAGTGCGCTGATATTCACACCGTACATACTTACAATATTTTTCAAACAAATAATGCACCGCTTATCTCAATGCGTTCCATTCTTCACAGCTCGATCCTTTGCCGTATGTACCGTGATATTGGAAACATCCCCACCTTTTTGCAAGAAATTGGTTCTATAGGCTATACCAACTGTAGCCAAAAAGTTGAAGCTTTGTTCTACCGTGCACTTATTCTGTCGTCATGGGCATATAATTGTTTTGGTGTCATGTGGTGGTGTGCCTTCGATCAAGGAAACATGGATTATCCCCCTTATGATTGGAACACCATCGGAAGCGATTACGGATTTTTCACATATGACAGAAAGCCAAAGCCCATTGCCAAGATCCATAAAAAAGTGCTTGAGGTATTACATCACCCTCAACTTGAAGAATTACCCTCATTGACTGATGATGCGGTTTGTATTCTTTCCCGAAATGAACCCAATCCTTTCTCAACCGCAAACACGGCGTTTTGTCTGGCATTACAGGCGAATATGAATATGTCTTTTGCTCATGCCACCACAGAGCTTCCTGACTCGTCGCTGTATATGTTTCCCTCAATAAATAATTTTCATTCTATATGCAAACGACATTTGGATAAATTGTTGGACAGAGTAAAAGCCGGAGCGTCCTTGTATATTTCCATTGGTGAAGGACTTTTCCGTTCTCTTCCTGAAATCACGGGTGTCACGATAGCTTACCGTGAAAAGATAAACAATGCAGAAAAGGTAAACATCAACGGAAAAATTATTACGTTAAAGGCAGACTATCGATATGTCATAGAAACATGCGAGGCAGAAGTCCTTGCTACAGGAGAAGATGGACGTCCTGTTTATACAAAAAATCGCTACGGAGACGGATACATTTATTTCAGCACAATTCCGATTGAAAAGTACTTAAGTACAAACGAGAATTTCTGCTTAGATAAGACCTCTGAATATTCTGCATGGTATTTACCATTATTCGAAGCAGTTAAAGAAAATCATATAGTCAATACAAACTCTCACGTCCTTCGCGTAACAGAACACAAAAAGGATAATAATAACCGTATTGTCATGGCAATAAATTACTCTACATTCGATGTGACAGCCGATTTGAATATAAGGCAAGGTTGGCAAATATCTGACGTATATTATGGGGAATGTGATGAAAAAAACATTTCGGTAAGTGCTTGCGGCGGAGTTGTTTTCAAAATAACGAGGACGAGCACAAGTTCAAAAGACGCATGATGTTAAATGAATAATGAATGATGAATAATGAATAGTGAATAATACAAACAAAATCCGCCTTCTTACGAAAGCGGATTTTGTTTGTGCTTGGAGCTTAATTTGACAACTTTTACAACGAAGCATCTGCTCACGCAGATATGAAGCACTCGCTACGCTCGTATTCTGCCCCATCATATATTCGTTTGGCCAAACGAGTTAACTGTTTTTTGTGATAAACTCTGTTATAATATCCTTACTCAAAGCATAATCTCTTGCCCCCTTGCGCATACATTTATATGCTGACGTTGCGCTGGAGAATTTACAGCACTCAGCTATGCTTTTTCCGTCAAGATATGCTGCTATAAACGCGCCGTGGAAGGTATCTCCCGCGCCGTTTGTATCAACCGTAGTTATCTTAAAGCTATCGTAATGATAAACCTTGCCTTCGCCTACGTAATAGCCGCCGTTTGCTCCGTCGGTAACTGCAATCACCTCGGGTTCATATTTTTTATAAAGCTCAAGAATAGCGGCTTCGGGAGTATTTGCACCCGTTATTCCCATAGCGAACTCTGCTGACGGAATAAGTATATCTACAAGAGGAAGCAAATCTTCAATTCCTTTATATAGTCCGCCCGCATCAAGGCTAACCTTGATTCCGTTTTCCCTCGAGTATTTCGCGGCAGCTATCGCACTTTCAAGATAATTGCCGTCAAGATGCAAAACATCAGCACCGTTGAAAGCCGAAAAGTTAATATTACACGGATCGTCCAGCACACTTCCTCTATCAAACACACAGGTTCTCGTCCCTTTTTCTTTAGATAGAACGATGTATGAAGTAAATGAAGTCGCTTCTTTAACGGTTACCGTATTTGAAGTTCCGACACCGTGTTTTTTGAAATCGGACAGAATGAATCTGCCTCCGTCATCGTCAGCAAAAGCTCCAACAACTTCAGTATTTACACCAAATTTTGACATAACAACAAGAGCGTTGCTGACAGGACCGCCGCACACCTTATAAATTTCTTCCGCCTTGTATTTTGTATCCTCTTTTGGATATTCATTGCAACTTATTAGCGTATCAACTACGCACGCACCAAGTCCAACAACCTTTTTCATATTCTGCCGTCAGCTCCGAGAAGTTCAATTTTTGAAATAGCAAATTTTTTAACAGATTCAATAGGCTCTCTCATAAATATGTCTATTCCCACAATGTTTCTGTCAACCTCAAACACACTATCAAGGAAGGAGCAGCAAATATCGGTGCCAAAGTTTATTTTGCGTATTCCCGCTTCAATCGCAAGCTTTATCTGGTCATCGGGAATGCCGCTTCCACCGTGAAGAACAAGCGGGATTTTAGCCGCCTGCTTAATTTCCTTTATTCTTTCAATCGCGAGCTTGGGTGCCTGCTTATATTTTCCGTGCGCCGTTCCTACTGCTACAGCAAGAGCACACACGCCCGTTCTTTCTGCAAACTCCTTAGCCTCTTCAACCGTTGTGTAATCTGTGGGTACTCCGTCCGCCGCAGAGCCTATATGTCCGATTTCACCCTCAACGCCTATATTCATAGCGGAAAGAATGTCTGTCGCCTTCTTTGTGTTCTCAATGTTTTCTTCCATAGAAAGCTTAGAGAAATCAACCATAATACCGGTTGCTCCGTTTTTCAGTGCGATAGCTGCCGCCTCAAATCCTGCTCCGTGGTCAAGATGCATACATACAGGTACTGTTGCCATTTCAGCAGCTTTAATAATTATAGGTGCAAGATAATCGGAAAATCCGGTAGTTGCAAGTCGGCTATAAAACTGGATAATAACAGGAGCTCTTTTTTCCTCAGCAGCCTTAATAACACCCATAACGGTTTCCATGTTATAGACGTTAAAGGCGGGGATGGCATATCCCTTTTCGTCAGCGTCCTTTAATATAGTTTGAAAATTAACTAACATTTTATTCTCCTTTAAAATCATTAATATCCGCGATTATTCCATAATCCGCGTAGTCAAAAATTTGAGCATTTTTATCTTTGTTTATTGCGATAACAGTCTGTGCTCCGCACATTCCGACCGTGTGCTGAACAGCGCCCGAAATACCGAAAGCAACGTAAACCTTCGGGGAAACAACTTTACCCGTCAAGCCAACCTGAGAGCTGTAAGAAAGCTTTCCGCTGTCGGCAACGATTCTTGAACAGCATATTTCTGCCGAGTACTTTGATGCTATGTTTTTTATTTTATCAATAAAACTGGCAGCGCCTTTTCCAACAGAGAAAATAACATCACCGGTTCCGTCAAATGCCTTTTTCACAGTTGCAAAAGCCATATCCGACGTCGAAATAATATCTGCCGTTACATTTCCTCCGCCTGCCGGACGAGTCATTACAATCTTTCCATTTTCAACTCTGAACGATATACAGTCAGCGCAAAGTCCCGCTCCGGTCATAACGGCAAGCTTAGCCGATAGAAGCTTAAGCTCGTCTGTTCCTTCAAAAATCACAGCCCCGGCGCCAAGTCTTACCAGCTCATCTTTTATTTCCTGCACGGCTCTTCCTTTATACGCAATTTCAACAGCTCTGTCAGAAATACTTTCGGCAAGCTCTCTTAAGTTGCCAAAATAGAATATTTCGGGAAGCTTTTCACCCGAAGACTCATAATTCTCAAGGCGATCCATTGCAAGCGAATCGCTTATTACTTTTAAAAAATCCTCTTTATCAATAAATTTACACTGCCTGCGTCCAAGCGTGCTTTCGTATGATTTTATTACTCTTGTCGGAGAGCCTGATAGCCCCACCTTATCTTTGTCAAGATTAAGATCTGAATTTGTAATTAACCTGACGGTGCCCGGCTTTGAAAACATTGATGGAAAACGCAACGTTCTGATTCGCTCAAACGTAATGATATCTCTTCCCTTGAAGCTTTCTTTTTCGCCTGTTCTTGTAATTAAATTCCCCGCTTTATCGAAATCAACCACTTTGTTGACGAGTCGGTACCCAAGACGTTCAGCAAGCATTGGAGGTACCTGCGCGGTATCTCCGTCTATACTCTGCCTTCCGCAAAAAATCAAATCGGGGTTTTCTCTCTTTATTACTTCTGACAAAACGTAACTCGTTGCCTGAGTATCGCTTCCGGCATATGCCGCGTCTGATATAAGTATAGCCTTTATTCCAAGCCTTGTCAGAGCCTCAATTTGACTCATTACCGATTGAGGTGCCATACTTACGGCCGTTATATCACCAAAGCCAAGCTCGAGAGCCGCCTCAAGTGCCGCTCCGTCAAAAGGATTCAGTTCCCCTTTGTAATATTTAAGCGTAACTATTACTTTTTTATTTTTCATTGAACATTTCATTTAAGAAACAACTGATTCTCTTGTATTTATCATAAAGCTGTGAATATTTTTTCGTATTTTCAGGATTAGGCTCTGTAACTCCAACAACCTTCTGGCATTTTTTTACCGCGTCATCGTAATTTTCAAAAATTCCCGCGTATATTCCCGCGCACATAGCAGAGCCGAATGACGAATCATTGTTTTCAGTTGAGATAAGAGTAAGATTGAGAGCATCCGAAACTATACTGCGCCAAACACTGCTTTTTGCTCCGCCTCCGATAACGTACGCAGTTTTTCCGGTTTTAACACCGTGAGCTTCAAGATAAGCTTTCGAGTCAAGAATACTCATAGCGACACCTTCCATAACCGCTCTTGCAAAATGCGCTTTCGTGTGAGATGCGCTTATTCCGATAAAGCTTCCGCGCAATGCAGGATTAGCATAAGGGGTAAGCTCGCCCACAAGATAAGGATGGAATATAAGTCCTTCCGAGCACGGAGGAATATTCTCAGCCATACTGCTGAATTCCTCAAAGCTTCCGCCGAACGTATCTCTGAACCATCTGAGAGATGATGCGCAGGATTTCGTGGCGCTTCCGGGATAATAAAGACCTTCCTTCATATGCGAATAGTTGATTATATTTTTATCTGCAAAATATCTGTCCGAAACTACGCATATTCTTCCGGCAGTCGCAAGCTTCAGCGTCATATCTCCGCTATTGACTCCACCTACCGCAAAAACCTCCATAACGGTATCGGTTGCTCCGCATATAACGTGAGTTTTTGTGGAAAGTCCACTGTCACGGGAGGCTGACTCTGATACCGTTCCTACGTAATCAAGCGGTGAAACTATTTTGGGCATGTTATTTATGCTAAGTCCTGCAAGAGAAAGAAGTTTTTCGTCCCACGCCTGTGTGTCAAAGTCAAAAAGCATGCTGCCCTCTGCCTCTATATAATCGGTTACAAAATCCCCCGTGAAGCGTCCGCGCACGTAATCCTTGGCAAACGTAATTTTTTCAACCTTTGAATAAAGCTCCGGCTCGTTATTTTTTACGTACATCAGCTCGGGAAGCGTCCATATAGTATCAACCTCGTGTTTGCACTTTTCGAAAAGTTCTTTACCATATATCTCTTTAAGATATTGCTTTTCTTTTGTGCAACGCGTGTCAGTCCAATATACAGAACGGCGCAAAACCTTACCGTCAGCATCCATAAGAACCGCTGTATGCGTAGCGGCATCAAAACAAACGGCTCTAATCTCCGATGGGTCAATACCCGAGATTACTTTGCGGATATTTTTACACGCGGCAACATACCAATCGTCAGGGTCCTGCTCTGCACCGCCGCCGTCAAGAAAATAGGTGGGGTACTCAGCTGTTGCAGTAGCAATAACCGCCCCCTTTTCGTCTATAAGCGTTGCTTTACTTGCACCACCGCCAAAATCAATTCCAAGTAAATATTTCATATTCTTTACCTCTACGGCCTGCAAACAAGAACCTTTGCTTTGCCGGAAATTTGCAAATTACCCTCATTTTCAGATATAAAAACCCGATCACCTGCCTCAAGTCCGATACCGTTTACATTAGCAGTGCCCTCAATCAGCACGGCTATTCCGTATGAATCCATCAAAAAATCGCAAGCACCGTCAACGTTCAGCTGTGAGAGGCGGAACATAGGGCAATTTACAAGCTCAAGCTCAACCTCACTCACGCGCCTTGGTGTTTTAAAATACGTTTTTTTCGTTTCCTCTTCGGAAAGTCCGTTGTACTCAAAACAGTCAAACATTTTGTCAAAGCCAAGTCCGCAATGAAGTTTTTGTTCAGAAAGTCGAACTCCGGATGGCGTTACTCTTTCGGGAATTACCATAAGGTCGGTTGGCTCTTGAAGCTCTGCTAAAAAGCAATTTTTTCCTATTGCATGCGGTACTCCGCCCGAAACGAATATAAAGTCGCCTTTTTTAACCTTGAATTTATGTAAAGCCTCGAGCATTTTTTTGGTGTTCTGGCTTTCAAAAAGGGAGATCCAGTAATCTTTTGTGATGCCTTCGCGAAAACCAATATAAACCTCTCCACCATCGTTTAGTATATACCAGCATTCGGTTTTTCCGTACTCAGAGTTGAAGTTTTCCTTTGCAAATTTCACGGTTGGATGCGCCTGTATTACAAGTCTTTCCGAGCTGTCGAGAAGCTTGAAAAGAAGCGACATGCTTTCTCTTTTTCCTATCATATGTTGCTTGTTTTTTTCGATAACATCTTTTAGAATACGACCGTCATCGATCACACTCAGTCCCTCTCCCTCAACGTTTCTGTCCGGATTGAAAGCTTCAGTGACCGAGGCAAGCCAATCCTCGGGAAATCTTGTGCTTTGAGGATTGCTCTTTTTTTCAAGTCGGTCAAGATTTTCACCGCCAAAATATGCTCTGTAAACTCTCGTTGGTATTAGCTTTAGTATCATACACACCTCAAATATGGATAAAATTTTTTAAAAAACGCAGGTGCATGTATTTTATTTACTTACTACCCACTTGTGACATTCTTCGGATGCGCTGAGAAGTCCGCGCTCCTTACCTGCCATTACCCAAAGACAGTAATTTTTGTATCCCGGTGCAACAGTCATGGGATGATAACCCTTGGGGATTTCAACAAAATCACCGTTTTCAATCTTATATACCTCATTGATATCCCTCTCCGCACTGTAAACAGCCTGGAAGCCGAAGCCCTGAGGTTTATCGAATTCAAAGTAGTATATTTCATCAAGCGCGCCCTCTCTCGGAAGGTCGTCAACGTCATGCTTGTGAGGGGGGTAGCTTGCCCAGTTTCCGTTCTCAACCCAGAATTCACCTATATAAAGGTGATTTGCTTCTTTCGTCTCCGGGAAGGTAAAAGCAACATCTCTTATGAACGAGCCTTTACCGAACGTTTTTGTTTCAACCTCGCTCTTTTTTATCCGGTAAGGAGCATAGTACTTTTCAGCAGGTGCTTTGCATACGGCAATTTTTACGTCGCCGCCCTTTGCTGTTACGGTAAACGCTGTGTCCTTTCCGATATAAGCGGATTCAGCCGCTCCGTCAAATACATTCTCGCGGCAACCTACCTCACTAAAGCAGAATCCCTCTCCGCTTACCTCGCACTTTCCGTAAAGAACGATAAGAACGAACTCCTTGCCGGGTTCATCTACCGTGTAGCTCTTTCCGTCAGCAAGCTTAAGCATATCTGTCTCTGCATAATAAAGAGATGAATTTTTACTTGTTACGACTCTCTCGTAGCCGTATTTTTCGGTATATACTTTTTTAAGATTCATAACAAACTCCTTTTAAGAAAGATTTTTGTAAATTAAAGATTTTCAAGTATCATTTCTTCTACGGATATAGCGCGGCACCCCTCGGGTGCTGTTGCCTTTAGCGCTACATACTCTGCAGGGTTTTCGGTAACAAGTGTCTTTGCATCCATATTAACAGCGTTTATCCAGCGATTTTTGGCAACCTCTGTCATAACGTCGGGCATATATTCGCTCATAATAAGCATTCCGGCAAGATTAGCTTCTTTACCTATAAGAAGCATATCCTTTGAAACGCCTACCTTTTCAATAAGACGTCTGCCCGTCTCGGAATCGTCAAGCTCTCTTGAATAAGCGTAGTTATCCTGAAGCGAGTACTCCTTCTTTGACTTTTTTACCTTTAAAGCTCCGCTTTCAATAAGCGAAAGAAGATACTCGTTAAAGCTTACAAGCTTGCAGGAAAGCTCAATTCCCCATTCCTTGTATTCGTGAAGCATAAGCTTTAAGTCAACGGGATCGTAAACTACAACGGTCTTATATCCGTTAAGAACTGCCGCAAGCTTATTCGCCGCATATCTCGTTTCCTCTGTTTTTCCGCTGAGGAACCAGAGCGCTGCTCCGGAATCCTGTTCTTTTCCGAAGTCAAGCTTCACACCCGCCTTGTCAAAAAGCTCGAATGTAGAAACTAACGCTTCTGGTGTTTTATGATAAGCGTCCTGACCGACAAAGAATAGCACCTCGTTTCCTTCTTTATAAAACTTCTCAAGTATCTCGGGAGATTCCATACCGTATACGTTTCCCGCTTTGGTATACGTCTCGATAAGCTTCATTATGTAAGAAGGCGCAACTCCCTGCATAATTATTTCGGTTTTTACCTCCTGGATAAACACCTTGGGATCAAAACCTGTAACGCAATTATTCGTGCAAGCACCGCAAAGAGTACACTCGTATACATTATCCGAAACCTCAGAAAGATTTGTCGCACCTCGTTCAACCATAGAGATTGCAAACGCGCGTGCTCTTGCAGTATTTCTTTCGTGTCCCGTTGCATTTCCTATAGGGCAGATATGTCGGCACATCCAACAAAATCTGCAATTATCAACTATTTCTTTTGCTCTGTTTGTAATATTCATTTGCTTACCTCCGCATTAAAGACCAAGCTTGAACGGATTCATTATTCCGTTGGGGTCAAGTGTCTTCTTTATTCCCTCAAACACCTGCATAGCCGGTCCGTATTGCTCTTTCATCATTCTTCCGAGTTTGATTCCAACGCCGTGATGGTCGTTTACTACACCGCCGTTAGCCAATGCGGTTCTGATACCTAACGTCCATATTTCATTGTGAAGACGCATTGCCTCTACGGGATCTGAGGGAACATGCTCGCCGTCGATAATAAATCTGTCATACATCATAGCACCCCACTCATACCAGTGCGAGAAGTGAGCTATAAATTTTGCAAAGGGATATTTCGACTCTATGGCGCTTTTCATTGCCCAGTATATTTTTTCTATTTTATCGTAAGGAGCTATTGTGTCCATAGTACCGAACATCTGAGGTATATCCATCATATGACCGGGATAGAAGAAGGTTATCTTTTCCTTCCACCATTTTTCACCGTATTCACTTCCAAGATCATCTGCTCCGTATTTACTAAATATATCAAGTAGAATCTTTTCTTCAACGTCTACAAGCTCTTTGACACCCTCGTATGCGATATTCATAAATGCTCCGGGCTTTGAGACTCCGACAATCTTCTTTATTAGGCTCGCAGTTTCAGCTTCGTCATAAAGACGCATGACAGAGGGCTTAAACTTCTGAAGCACCTCGCGAGAAGCGTTAAAAGCAGAGGTCATATCTTTAAACAGGAAGCCTCTGAAACGTCTTACCTCAGGCTGCTCAAAAATACGAATCTGAGCCTTTGTAATAACTCCGAGAGTTCCCTCAGAACCGATAAATATCTGGTTAAGGTCGGGACCTGCGGCATGCTTGGGCGTAGCCGACGTATTAATTATATCTCCGTTGGGAAGAACAACTTCCATTTGAAGAACCATATCGTCTATCTTGCCATACTTTGTGGAAACGACACCGATACCGCGGTGAGCAAGAAATCCACCTACAGTCGAACAGGTAAGAGAGGACGGATAATGCATCGTTGCATACCCTTTCTCATTTGCAGCCCATTCAATATGCTTATATATAGCACCGGTTCCGCATTCGATATACATACCCTCGGTATTTACATCGTAAATCTTATTCATTCTCTTTGTATCGAGAATAATTCCTCCGCAAACAGGAAGCGCTCCGCCCTGCGAACCTGCTCCACCGCCCCACGTAGTTACGGGAATCTTATAATAGTTTGCAATTTTCAAAACCTTAGAAGTTTCGTTAGCATCCGCGGGTGAAACAATAAAGTCAGCCTCAGGCATTCTGCGCCCACGGTCAACCCACATTCTGGAAAGCCAAAAAAAGTCTGCGCTATGGGTAGCCTTGTCAATTTCCTTTACCGAACAATTTTCTCTGCCAACAGCATCTTCAAGTTCGGTAAGAATTTGTGTAAACAAAAATTCGTTCATAAACAACCTCACAAAAAATATTTTTTATTGCAAATAGTATTATAGCACATCTGAAAATAATTTTCAATAGTTTTGCAAAATAAATCTTATATTTTCGTTATTTTGAAAATCATTTTCTATTTTGTTTTTTTAACAAAAACGCATTTGACAATTGGGAGTATTTGTGATATACTTAGTTTGAAAATAATTTTCATAAAAATAGAGAGTAAACGAAAATATGACAAAAACTGTTTTAATTATTAAAGCTAATTACGATAAGCTTAGCAAATCCGAAAAGCATATTGCGGATTTTTTAATCGAAAATCCGGAAAAAATATTACCTTTATATATAACTGAGCTTTCAGACATCTGCGGAGTCAGTGAAGCAACTATTGTGAGATTTTCGAAGAAGATAGGTTTTGGCGGGTATCAACAGCTTAAAATCGCAATAGCACAGGAAAATCACACTCGACCGGTTAACGAAAATATAACCATTGAAGACACTCCGTATAATATTTTTTTAAAGATTTGCGACGATATTTGCTGTTCGCTTGAAAAAACAAAATTAGGGTTAGATCAAGTGGCGATCCAAAAATGCTGTGAAGCAATCCTGTCTGCCGATCAAATTATTTTACTTGGACTTGGAAATTCAGCACCCATAGCAAACGATGCGGCACACAAGATGCTTCGCCTAGGATTGCAAGCTCATCCGTATACAGATAACCACATGCAAGTAATTGCCACTGCCCATGCAGACTCAAAAACCGTCGTCATCGGAATATCTCATTCCGGTGCTTCAACTGATATTATTGAGGCTATGCGTACAGCAAAATTATGCGGTGCTTATACTATTGCAATAACCAACTATCAAAAATCACCAATAGAAAAAGTCAGTGACGTCGTTTTGCACACAGTTTCTGATGAGACCAATTATCGTATCCTCGGTCTTAACTCAAGAATTGCTCAATTAGCTATCATAGATACTATCTACTCGTATCTCGTATGTCATATCGAGACCGCATGCGATAATATAGCAAAAACAGAAAACATTCTACAATCAAAAAAACTTTCTGAATCAACAAAAGGTATAGAGCGAAGAAAAAATTAAGGTTGCATTACACCAATTTATAAAAGAGGGTAGCTCAAGTTCAAAAAACTGAGCTACCCTCTGATGCTTATAGGATAAGAAAGATTAGAGTGTGATGAGTTTTTCGATCTTGCCAAAATACGTTATCAGAAAAGAGGGAAAGCTTCAAAGATGCGATATTGTCGAGGGTTCAAGCCCCTATGGTTCGCAGAGAGTTGTCACAAAATATTTTTCTCATTTTTCGCCTAAAAAACCAAAAAAGTCCTTGATTTTCAAGGACTTTGAGACTTAGTGAAGTTTTGGCTTCGCCAAAGTGATGTTATGCTTCGCATAGTGATGTTGCTCCCTGCGGTCGCAGTGATGTGATGTGTTCCTATCATCGTGCCGAAGGCACACCTCACGCGCGAAGCGCACTTCACTTCCGAAGGAAGCATCACGTTCCGCTTTGCGGAACACATCGTTCAAAAAACCTAACGCAGCTGCGTTAGGCTTTTTTGTGTGCTCGTAGTACAAAAATGCAACTTAATAAAATGAAGATTTGCCAAGCAAATCAACCATACTTTTTCACTATTCACTATTACCTCTTACCTAAAATTCCGTACACGCCAAATTAGTGAAAAGTGAAGAGTGAAAAGGTAAAAAGTAAAAATTCCGCACACTCGCGTGTACGGAATTTTTTGAGCTCGTAGGATAAAATTGCAACTTTTGAATTTAGTGAAATATTCGGCGTTGCCGAATGTGAAATAATGTACTGCCGTACATTGTGAAATATCTCACTTCGTTCGATGTGAAATGAAATAAATCCCCTCACGCGCCGCAGCACATTTCACACGCGAAGCGTATTTCACGCACGAAGTGCATTTCACAAATCCCGCAAGGGATTTATTTCGTTGAAAAAAGCACTTGCAATTGCAAGTGCTTTTTTCTGGCTCCCCCTGCTGGGCTCGAACCAGCGACAACCTGATTAACAGTCAGGTGCTCTACCGACTGAGCTAAGGAGGAATATGACTGCAACCGTGAGATTGCAGGCGTTGCCTACGCTGAGAGTGACCGCAAGGATCACCTCGGTTTGGGCAAACATGAGTTTTCTTGCAAAAACCCATTGAAAACCGAACAAAGGGGATGAAACGAAAGCTCAATAGAGAACTGCACGAAGCAGTTCAAGCCCTCGGTCTATTAGTATCGTTCAGCTAAACACATTACTGTGCGTACACCCACGACCTATCAAAC
>JAZNND010000038.1:0-127120 GCA_045580085.1 Eubacteriales bacterium | reverse complement strand
GAAGCGAGTGCGAAGGAAGAGGCATTGTTCAAAATGCAAGAAACCTCTGCCTGGTCATGTACAACGGTGATGAAGTTGGGGGAGTTATAATCGTAGCGAGGGAAAGGAAGAATACCGCGCGTGAAGGTAGTACCACGCATGGTGGAGGACTCCATCTCGCCAAGTTTTGCCATGGTCAAGATAATTCTGCCGTTGAAAAACTCGGTGGTCGAAGAAAGCACGTCGTTGATAAAATGAACACCGGGTGCGTTAAAGAGCTCTCTGTAGCCCGCGGAAAGGGTAGCAAGCTTGTTGGCACCCTCGGAGCCAGAAGCATATACGGAGGGAGTACCCTTACCTTGTTCACCGCCGGACCACTCAATCATCGAGAAACCGCTGCACGCGTGGAAAATACGGGGGCAAACGTTATTGAGGCAAAGGCCGATAATGTCACCGAGGTCGGTCTCGTTCCTCTTAGAACCGAGGTCCTTCCAACCGTATTGTGCGAGCGTCTGCAAATGCTCGTATACAAAGTCATCCGTATCGAGAATGTACTCTACAAAATCAGCATATGTACCGTACTCGGTCGATGCATAGTAGGTGTCAAACAGGTCAATGTTGGTGAAAAGAACCCATGCAAAACGAATGATATCAAGGTTATAGTCACCTGCGAGCAAATAAAGCTTCTCGGGATCGAAGGAAGCACCCTGCATGAACTCGGTGTACCAACCGGAACCCTTCTTGATCTTTTGCTCGCCATCCTCTTCTTCACCCTCGGGAGCGTCGGGCGTGAAAATGAAATAGCTGTGTATATCACTGCCATCGGGATTCAAACCGGGATTTGCAACATTCCAAAGATAGCCGTTCATCATCGCGCGGACAAGACCGTACATATCGTTATCGAGAACGTCGGGCGCGTCTTCTGCGGCACCGCGAACATATTTCTCAACATGTTCCACTACTTCGTTGTAGCGGAGATTGGAGTTGGGCATATACTCAATCTTGATGTTAAGTTCTTTTTGCACGTTGGCGTTACGGATCAGAACCTTCTTCTGCACCTCATCGGAAGTGACGCCGCTATCAGGTCCCCTCGTATAAATATTACATGCGGGGAAAGTACCCTGAGGATCTTGCGCGCCCGAAACCTCAACGGTAATGGTTGCACCGCCGAAGTCAACGCCTTCCCAGCTGTCATCGAAACGGTCACCGGGGGTATCGCCTATGTTACCGTCACCGGGATTGTCATCGCCGGGATTGTCGCCGCCGGGATTGTCATCGCCGGGATTGTCGCCGCCGGGATTGTCGCCGCCGGGATTGTCGTCGCCGGGATTGTCGCCGCCGGGGGTGTCGTCTCCGGGATTGTCGCCACCGGGGGTGTCGTCTCCGGGATTGTCGCCACCGGGATTGTCGTCGCCGGGATTGTCGTCGCCGGGATCGTCATTTTGCGAAAGATCCGCACCGCAAGACGAGCAGAATTTATCGGCAAATTCATTTTCATGCGCGCAAGAAGGGCATGTTTTTTTGGTCAGATTCGCACCGCAAGATTTACAAAACTTATCATCCTCCGCACACTCTTTCTCACATGCGGGGCATTTGATCGTTTCGGACTTATTATCTTCGTCCTCATTCTTTTTTTCGCTGTCACAAGCAACAAGGCAGGAAAATGCCAGTAGGAAAGCGAGCAAAAGGCAAATCAGTTTTTTGAAATTCATCACATTGTCCTCTCTTTCTATATTACATTTATTATAACATTTCCTTCGCCGCGCGAAGCATGGCATCCCGATCAATGCCGCAGAAGGAAAGAAGCGAACACGGTTCGGTGGGAACAGCAAAGCCGTCAACAGCCAAAATTCGATACGGGTGACGCAAGGCAAAATCTTGCTCCTTTTGCATCAAGGCGTGATAAAGAAGCATACCGGCACCGCCCTCGCGCGCTCCCTCTTCGGCAAACAAAATAGGGAAAGATCCCGAAGCATGAGAAAGAAGGTTCGCGGCACTTTCGCCATAAGGTGCCAAGCATTCGAGCAATACCACCTTCACACGCCTTCCTTCCGCGTGCAGGCTTTCCGCCGCCGCCAAGGCTTCTTCGATCAGCCGTCCGTAGCTGATCAGCATGATTTCGGGAGCATCGTCTCCCCACACCTTCAAACCGAATTTTTCATATGCGCCATCGGGATAAAACGCCGCAACGACCTTTTCCTGCTCCTTGGCGTTGGGATAGCGGATCACAAGCGGTGACGAAAAAGAAAGCGAAGCGTCAAGCATGGCGCGCAGCGATCCGTAGGTCGCAGGTGCCCAAAGGGTAACACCGGGGATTTCGGAAACGTACGCTACGTCGAATATACCGTGGTGCGTTGCACCGTCCGCCACGGCAAGCCCCGCGCGGTCCACCAAAATACGAACCCCAAGATTTTGAAGCGCGACATCGTGCAAAAGATTGTCATACGCGCGCTGCAAAAAGGTAGAATAAACGGCAAAATAGGGTTTTAAGCCCCCTGCGGCAAGCCCGGCTGAAAAAGTCAGCGCATGCTCCTCCGCAATGCCGACGTCAAAGAAACGCTCGGGAAATTTTTCAAGAAAAGCGGAAAGCCCCGTGCCCTCACCCATGGCGGCGGTTACGGTGCAAATCGCCGTATCCCTCTGTGCGAGCATTGCCAAATGCGCCGCCGCTTCACCGTGGAAAGAGGTGGTGTCGGGCTCACTCTTCGCCTTCACCTCGGGAGAAATACCATGGAAAGCGGTGGGATCCTTTTCCGCCTCCAGCATGCCTTTTCCTTTCTTGGTCAAAACATGCACAAGAACCGTTCCTTCACGCGCTTTGGCTTCGCGAAACGCGTTTTCCAAGGCGGCAAGATTGTGACCGTCCACAGGACCTAAATAGTTAACACCGATATCCTCAAAATAATTGTGGGTGTAAATACGGCGGCGAATCCATTTTTTACACGCCGATATCACACGGTACAACGGCTTTCCGATGAGAGGAATTTGGTTTAAAAGCTTTTTGGTGCGCCGCTTGGTTCTGCCGTAGCGGTAAGAACTGCGGATGCGCGAAAGATGCCCGGAGAACAACCCGATATTACGGGAAATCGACATTTCGTTATCGTTGAGAACGATCACCGTGCGCAAGCTCTTTTTACAGTTATTGAGTGCTTCGTGGATCATGCCGCCCGTCATCGCGCCATCGCCAACCACGCACACCGTATAAGCATCACTGCCTAAAAGTGCGTCAGCCTCCGAAAAGCCGAGAGAGGCGGAAAGAGAGGTAGAGCTATGCCCTGCGCCGAAAGAATCGTGTTCGCTTTCGCGCCGCGTGGGGAATCCCGAAAGTCCGCCCGGTTGGCGCAAGGTATCGAAAAGCTCTGCTCTGCCGGTTAAAATCTTATGCACATAGCTTTGATGCCCGACATCAAAAATAAAATGATCCTTGGGAGAAGAAAAAATCCGATGAAGAGCCACCGTCAGCTCCACAACGCCGAGATTGGAAGCAAGATGTCCGCCGTTTTTAGTCACCTTCTCGATGAGAAAACGGCGAATTTCTTCGCTGAGTGCCTCGAGCTCTTCGGCGGGAAGTTTTTTTACATCCTCGGGACTTTGAATTTGACTGATATATGGATAGTTATTCATGAATCACCCTATCACGGCTTATCGCCGTTTTTCCTGCGCCCTTTGTTTTCCTTGGGCGAGGAACCGAGAATTTTTTTATAAGCGCGGTAAAAAGAAGAATAATCTCCGAACCCTGCTTTGACTGCGGCGGAAACAGCCGTTTCCCCTTCCTCCAAAAGCTGTTTGGCAAGAATAATTCTTTTTTCTGTGAGATATTGCAAAATGGAAACTCCATTATGCTCTCTAAACGCACGGCACAAGTAAAATTTGCTCACAAAAAACTGGCGGGAAAGCTCATCCAGCGAATTTTGCTCGGTCAGATGTGTGTTCAAATACCGAACCACTTGGAGTCCAAGCGGCTCACCTCTGTCAATCTCACGCTCGGGAGATGCCGTTGAAAGCCAAAAAAGAATCTCCGAAAGAATAGTACGGGAAAGAAGAAGCCTTTCCGCGGGCGAAAAACGCTCCAATTCATCAATGCCCGAAAACGCGCGAAGCGCGGGCGCGGGCAGACAGCTTTCGGAATAAAAATGCCCATAGCCGAAATTGCCGATTTCAAAGCGAGAAAGCAGTTCACGCGTCTCGGATAGAAGCGCGGAGTCCTTAAAATGAATGACGTAACGGTCATAAAGACGCCCGCTTTCAATCTCTACATAATGAAAGGCGTGGGGATGCAAAAGCAGCAAAGTGCCGCTTTTCATGGTATATTCCGTACCCTCTACAATATACCTGCCGGCACCGTGCACCACATAGATCAATTCATACGTATCATGACAATGGCGCTGAAAATCACTGGGATCGGGATCGTGTTCTACGGTATGATGAAGCCAAAGCTTTTCATCACGAAAGCTCACCGTACTTTCCATTTTACACCGCCTCTTCCTCGTTTTTTATATTATTGTATCACACAAGAGCAATATTTGCAATAGTTTTTGCAACAAAAACAATGGTAAATTTCAAACAATCGTTGTAAAATGAGAGTAGGAAATGTTCTTCATATTTTTATACAAGGAGAAAGATGTATGATCCTCGGTTCTCAGTTCTATTCCATCCGTCATATGACGCAAAATGAGACGGACATTCGCGAAGCATTTCGTTTGACCAAAGAAATGGGGTACCACGCCGTACAGATTTCGGGTATTTCTCCCGACATCTGCCCCGAGCTTTTAAAAGAGCTTTCGGAAGAGTATTCTTTGCCCATTCCCTGCACCCACTCCCCGCTTAACCGCATCTTAAACGATACGGACAAGCTTATTGCGGAGCACAAGATTTACGGTGCTTTCGAGATCGGTTTGGGCGGCATGTTTGATCCGAAATATCCCCGCACGCTGGAAGGCGTTCGCGCTTTCATCGCCGACATGAAAGAACCCGTCAAAAAAATTCTCGATGCCGGTCTTTCTTTCGGTTATCACAATCACGCTTTTGAGTTTGATGACCTTGGCGGCACCGATATGTACGAGATTCTCATCGAAGAAGCCCCCTCTTTCAACTTCATCCTTGACACCTATTGGGTGACAAAAGGCGGGCATAACCCCGTTGATTACATCAACCGTCTTTCGGGCAGAATTCTCAACCTCCATTTCAAGGATATGGACAAAACCGAAGATCGCGCCATCTGCGCTTGCGGCGACGGTATCATCGACTTTGTGCCGATCATCGCGGCTGCGGAGAAAGCGGGCATCCGTTTCGGTCTCGTAGAGCAGGACAATGCGCCGAGCATGCCCGATCCGTTGGGTGAAATGGCAAAGAGCTGCAAACATCTCACCCCCCTTGTATATCATAATTAAATCATTCGGAAAGGAAAAAACAGTATGGCAAAATATGTATTCAGCGCCTTTGCCGATGAGGCGGGCAAGAGCATCGAAGAGCAGATTGCGGCTCTCGTTCGTAACGACATCGGATGCATCGAGGTGCGCATGATCGACGGTAAGAACATTCTTACCTTTTCCGAGGAAGAATTGCACGCCATCCGCGCGAAGTTTGACGCGGCGGGCATCAAAGTATCTTCCATCGGTTCCCCCATCGGAAAATACGATATCCACGCAGACTTTGAACCTCATTTGGAAGAGTTCCGCTATTGCATGAAGGTTGCGAAAATTTTGGGTGCTCCCCGCATCCGCATTTTCAGCTTCTATGTAAAGCAGGATGAGCTTGCCGCCTGCCGCGACGAAGTCATCCGCCGCCTCTCCGTCATGCTCGAAGAAGCCAAGGCGGAAGGTCTCACGCTTTGCCACGAAAACGAAGCTCTCATCTACGGTCAGATGCCCGCCGAAGTAAAGGACGTACTCACCTCCCTGCCCGAGATGCGCGGTATCTTTGATGCCGCCAACTACATCATGAACGACGGCGACGTGAAGGAAGGCTTCCGTGTAACGCTCCCCTCTCTCGAATATATCCATATCAAAGACGCAAGTTATGCCGAAAAAATCATTCTTCCCGCCGGCGAAGGCGACGGTTGCCTTGCCGATGTTTTGACCGAGACGGACAGCGCGCGCGACGGCGTTGTCTATCTGACGCTTGAGCCTCACCTGCGTCTGTTCGATGGCTTTATTTCCATCGACAAGCACACCCTCAAAGGCAAATACACCTTTGCCAACTCCACGGAGTCCTTTGACTGCGCGGTAAGCTCTCTTGAAAAAGTACTCACATCCATCGGATTTAAAAAAGGAGATAACAGAGAATGGAAAAAGTAAGATTTGGTATCGTAGGTCTTGGTAATCAAGGTTCTTTCTACGTCAAACTGTTCCAAGAAAACAAAATCACCGACGGCACACTTACCGCCGTTTGTGACATCGATCCCGCAAAGATTGAGAAATTCAAGGGTATCTGCGGCGACAGTGTCGCATATTTCGATGCGGCTACCGATATGTTCAAGTCGGGCAAGATCGATATTGCCTTGATCGAAACCCCTCACTTCATCCATCCCGACCTCGCCATCGAAGCTATGCAAGCAGGTCTTGCCGTTTGCGTGGAGAAACCCGCAGGCGTATACACCAAACAGGTTGAGGAAATGCTCAAGGTTGCCGACGAAACGGGCAAGATGCTCGGCATCATGTTCAACCAGCGCACCAACCCCGCTTTCCGCAAAATGAAGGAAATGATCCAAACGGGCGTTGTCGGTGAAATCAAGCGCACCAGCTGGCTCATCACCGACTGGTACCGCACCCAGATGTACTACGATTCCGGCGCATGGCGCGCTACTTGGGCAGGCGAAGGCGGCGGCGTTCTTTACAACCAAGCCCCCCATCAGTTGGACCTCTTCCAGTGGATTCTCGGCATGACTCCCTCCAAAGTCCGTGCGTTCTGCCACGAGGGCAAATGGCATGACATTGAGGTTGAGGACGATGTAACCGCATACCTCGAATTCCCCAACGGCGCAACGGGTGTGTTCATCACCTCGACGGGTGACGCTCCCGGCACCAACCGCTTTGAGGTGCTCGGCACCAAGGGCAAGTTGGTATTCGAGCACGGCGAGCTCACCTTCTATGCCAACGGCATCGACGAGCGCGAGTTCTGCAAGAACTGCCCCGAAGGCTTCAAGCAGCCTCCCGTTACCGAGCTTAAGATCAAGCTTGAAGGCGAAAACACCCAGCACGCAGGTATTCTCTGCAACTTAGCTGCCGCATACCTTGGCAAAGCAAAGCTCTACGCAGACGCACACGACGGTATCAACGGTGTTGCTTTGGCGAACGCTATGCACCTTTCGAGCTGGCTCGGCGAGACCATCTCCATGCCCATCGACGGCGAAAAGTATTACAGCGAGCTTTCGAAGCGCATGGCTACCTCTCGCTTGAAGGACAAGGTTGTGGTGACAGGTGCCTCTGTTGACATGACCAAAACCTTTAACGCTTAATGACATTTTAAAGTAAAGAAGATAAAAACATGAAAAACGGAAAATACTGCGCCGCCGTTGTCGGTTGCGGCGCAATCTCGCCCTTGCATATCGGCGGCATCGCCGACACGGGCTTTGCCGAAGTCAGCGCGCTGTGCGACATTCGTCCCGAGCGCGCCGAAGCAAGGCGTGCCGAGCTTGCTCCCGAGGCAAAAGTATATACCGATTTTAAAGTCATGCTGGACGAAATGCCCGAGCTTGACGTAATACACATTTGTTTGCCGCACTATTTGCATACCCCGCTAGCCATCGAAGCTCTCGCGCGCGGCAAGAACGTCTTTCTCGAAAAGCCCGTCGGAACCACCGAGGAGGATATCGATGCCCTTCTCGCCGCCGAAAAGACAAGTACGGGAAAGATTTGTGTATGCTTCCAAAACCGTTTCAACGAAACAACCTTGCTTCTCGATGAACTCGTAGCGAAATACGGTAAAGTCAACGCCTGCCGTGCCATGGTCACATGGTACAGAGATGAGCCCTACTACACCCAAAGCGGTTGGCGCGGCACCTATGCCACCGAAGGCGGCGGCGTTATGATCAACCAAGCCATCCATACATTGGATTTGATGCTCCATTTCTGCGGTACGCCCGCTTCTTTGCGCGCCACCACTGCCAACCACCATTTGAAAAACGTTATTGAAGTAGAGGACACTTGCGAGATGACCGTACGCTTCAAGGAAGGTTCCGTCGGCAATTTCTACGCCACCACCTCCTACACCAAGGATGCTTCTATTTTCCTTGAACTCGAAACCGAAGCGGGACATACGCTTTCCATGTTCTCCGGCAAGATCTTTGATAACGGCGTGCAGGTTGAAATGGCAGAGGACTCTTCCGTTCTGCGCGGAAAAGGCTGTTGGGGCACCGGGCATTCCCGATTGATCGGCATGTACTACCGTGCCTTGCGCGACGGCAAAGAAATGCCCGTCTCCCTCGAAAGCGCATGTGTTTCTTTGCATGTTTTACTTTCCGCATACCGTTCCTCCGACGAGCAAATTCTTCTTTAAAAGCAACCTTTTGTTTGCGTTTTTTCATGATTTTGCAGACATATGCTTTCAAAAAAACACAGAAAGAGAGAACTATCATGAATCTTCCTTTGCAAATTGATTTCAGCGGCAAAGTTGCCGTTGTAACCGGTGCGGGCGGTGTGCTCTGCTCCGTATTCGCCGAGGCACTTGCCGAGTCGGGTGCTTCCGTTGCTCTTCTTGACATCAATGTAGATGCCGCAGAAAAAGTAGCAGCTTCCATCCGTGAAGCCGGCGGAAAGGCAATTGCCGTACGCGCCGACTGCCTTTCCAAAGAGAGCCTCGAAGAAGCGTACAAAACCGTAACGGAAACCTTCGGTACTTGCGATATTCTCATCAACGGTGCGGGCGGAAACAATCCCCGCGCGACCACCGCCAACGAATACTTCGATGAATCTACCCTCTCCGATCCCAACACGGTGGATTTCTTTGATCTGAAGCCCGAGGGCATCCGCTTTGTATTCGACCTCAACGTCACCGCGGCATTCCTCACCACACAAGTCTTTGCCAAGGATATGGCAATAAAGAAGAGTGGCAACATTCTCAACATTTCTTCGATGAATGCCTTCCGTCCTTTGACCAAGATTCCCGCCTACAGTGCGGCAAAAGCGGCAGTATCTAACTTTACCGAATGGCTTGCCGTGCATTTTGCCACCGCAGGTGTGCGTGTCAACGCCATCGCTCCCGGCTTCTTCGTTACCAACCAAAACCGCGCGCTGCTCTTTAACGCAGACGGTACTCCCACGCCTCGCACGGGCAAGATTCTCGGCGGCACTCCCATGAAACGCTTCGGCGAATCCGAGGAACTGCTCGGAAGCATGCTCTTCCTTCTCTCGGATAAAGCGGCAAGCTTTATCACGGGTGTTGTTCTTCCCGTGGACGGCGGTTTCTCTGCTTACTCCGGCGTTTAAAAGGCTGTATTATCGGTTTTGATTCAACAATTCCATCATTTTGCGTCATTCGCGACGCAAAATGTCGCGGGCTGTCTTTGGTGAGACAGCCCGTTTTTCATACCGTCATTGAGTACCTTTATAGCTGAAAAATACTATTAAAAGAGAAAAAATTGCTATAGACAAATAAGAAAGCACATGTTAAAATAAAGAAAAAGCACATAAACCGTGGGAGGAATATTCCATGAAAACACTTTTCTTTGATCTGACCGTCGTCGGAGGCGGTGTCGCAGGTATTGCCGCCGCGGTAAGCGCGGCGCGAAACGGAATGAAAGTTGCGTTAATAAACGACCGATCCGTACCGGGCGGAAACGGCTCCAGCGAAATCGGGGTACCGATCAGCGGAGCTTGCCACCAGAATCACAATGCCGCCGTTTACGCCAAAGAGGGCGGCATCGTCGAAGAAATCCGCATGCGCAAAGCGCGCCTTATGGACGAGGGCGGCTGGTGTCGGGATGCTTGTTGGGACGCTGTTTATTTCGATATGATTTACTCCGAAAAAAACATTTCTCTGTTTTTAAACACCCTCGCTACGGGTGTAGAGAAAGAAGGAGATAAAATTGCGGGAGTTCGAGCCAGACACCTTACAAGCGAAGAGGAATATCTCTTTAAAAGCGACCTCTTCGTCGATTCAACCGGCAACGGTGTCGTTGCCGCCTGCGCAGGCGCACAATATCGCCACGGCAGAGAAGCCAAAAGCGAGTTCGGCGAATACTGGGCACCCGAAAAGGCAGACAGTAAAACCATGGGCAACACCTTCATTTTTGAAGTGCGCAAGGCGAGCCACCCCGTAAAATTCACCGCCCCTTCCTATGCCTATGACATCACAAAAATGGAGTTTTTCAAGTGGATTGATATCAAGGAGAATTTTCGCCGCATCGGGCCCCACGGCTTTGACTGGACCTTCGAATACGGCGGTCAGCTTGACATCATCAAAGATGCCGAGGACATCGACAAGGAGCTGCGTTGCTTGACGATGGGCATTTGGGACTATGTTAAGAACAGCGGAAGATATCCCGATGCAGAAAACATGGTTCTCGTACGCATCAACTGCAAATCCGGTTCTCGCGAATCCCGCCGCGTGATCGGCGATTATATTCTGACCGAAAACGACATCGAAGAAAAAAGAGATTATCCCGATGCCGCATTGATCGGCGGCTGGCCCATGGATGTGCACGCGCCTCTCGGCATTTACGATCCCGCGCCAGCATCGAATTTTATTCCCGTTACGGGCATTTACAACATTCCCTTGCGCTGTCTTTATTCCAAAAACATCCCCAATCTGTTTTTGGCAGGGCGTGACGCCTCCTTCTCGCATATCGCGCTCGGTTCCACCCGTGTGATCGCCACCTGCACTTGCATGGGGCAAGCAGTCGGCACTGCCGCCGTTCTCTGCCGAAAATACGGTAAAATGCCTCGCGAGATCGCCGCAGATCACATGGATGAGCTGAGAGAAATGCTCTTTTGGGATGACCAATCCATCCTCCACCGACCCGACAGCTTGCTCCCCGGATGGAGTGCATCCGCCGACGGTGAGCTCGCCTACGAAAACACGGGCGCGGACGGCGAGATGCCGCTTGAGCGCGCACTCGGTCTCTCTCTCATGCTGACGACCGAACGCATTGAGGCTGTCTCTATCAAAGCGCGTGTCGCCAAGAATACCGTTTTGAAATACAAGGTTCTCCACGGCATTCATCCCGAAACCTATCTGCCCTCTTCGGTCATCTCCGAGTACGCACTTCCCCTCTCGCCGCTTGACGGATGGTTCTCACTCCCCTTAGACGTACCGCGCGGAAAGGACGGCAAGATTTATTTGGTCTTTGAAAAGAATGAGGATATCACGCTTTATACCTCGCTTTATCAGCCCATCGGTGCCGTCACCCACCGCTACCATACGCAAGACTCGCATGACAATATGAACCACGATTCCATCCCTCTGCCGGGCGGAGGTGTCGGCGGCTACATCGCCATCGACCGAACCTATGAGGAACACAAAAATATACTGTTTAAAAATATAATCCCCGCCCAACATCCCTACGCCGCCGAAAGTGCTTTAAACGGCTACTCCCGCCCTTATTTCACTCCAAACCTCTGGCAACCCGCAGAGCTCGGCGACACCCTGACACTCACCTCGAAAAAGCCGCGCGATATCGATACGCTTGCCATTGTATTCAACACCGATCTGTCTACCGATCGGTTTGGAAATAAACTACCCGATTGCGTCATTAAAACTTATACCCTCACCGTCACCGATCAAGACGGAAACGAAAAAAAGATATGGGTGGAAGACAACTTTTTGCGCTATAAGCGGCACCGTCTTAACATGAAAGCTGTCACCAAAATAAGCATCACCATGGAAGAAAGCCGCGGTGCTTTGCCCGGCATTTTTGCCATTCGACTCCAATACGCCGAATAAAAAAGTGGGGACTGTCTCAAGCGAAAAAACTTGAAGACAGTCCCTTTTGCGCAGATGGGATAGGCGAATTTCGATGCCGCCTCTTTTTTCTATTTTTTTCGAATGCACATAGCGCGGATAATTCCCACAGCGAAAGCCAAAACGGCAAGTGCGATGCACACCGCCGCGTATACCGTTTGCTTCTCGGCAATGAAATAAAACGCAAGGCAAAACGCCGCAGCGTTGATCAAAGTATAAAGAAAGTAAAGAAAATTACGGAAGGGATGAGAAGGATGATCGCTCTCGGGATGTCTTTGATATTTCGGCATGGCTTTTTCTCCTTATCCTACAAAAAATGCAAGCAAAACGGCAAATACGATCTGAAGCACCGCACATACGGGAACGCAAATACCAAAATGCGGTTTTCTGCGGAAATCCGTCTTATGGCGCAAGGTTTGCATAGCAAGCATGGCACCGACACCGCCGCCAAGTGCCGCAAAGGTCAAAAGAGTCAATTCGGGGAAACGCGGTCCGTTCTTTTTGGCACGCGCTTTGTCGATTGCAAAAAAGACAAACGCCAAAAGAGACATAACGGCGCAAACCGCAGCATAAACAAAAAGCATAAAGCACCTCACATCCGTTTTTTTACATTTTATCATGATATTTCATGATTGTCAACCCGGTTTTATGTAAATCTTACTTTTCATTTTAAGAGAAAAAACAGATTTTTCTGCTTTTTTCTTTCTTTTTTCAGAAAAAATGTTGACACCTCAACATAAGTGTGTTATAATAAAAAAGTCCGAAAGACAAAAAGAATTAAAGGAGGGTTACGGCGTCTTATTATGCTACTTACAAGTCTTGAACGGTATATTCTTTTTACGCAATATATCGAAGAAGCCTACAAAACCGTCCAAAAGATCAAGGCGGATCATATGAACACCTTTGGTTTTCGCAGCACCGATACCACTCTCATCTTTATGCTCGGCATCCACCAAGAGGGCTTGACCGCCACAGAGCTTGCCGCCAAATGCAATGTTGACAAAGCGGTAATCTCCCGTGCCGTCAAAAGCCTTTGCGAATCGGGTGCGGTCAAGTACGCCGACGGCGCAAAAAAAAGCTACCGTTCCCGCCTTTTTTTAAGCGAAAGCGGAAAAGAGCTTTTTCATTCCATGTCATTGATTGCGGAAGAGGTAGTAAATGCCGCAAGCGGTGAGATCGATGCCGAAGAAATGAAAACCTTTTATAAAACCTTAAACACGTTAAACCGTAAACTGCAAGAATATGCGAAAGGAATCGAATCATGAAACAACGTATTCGTATTCAAAATCACAAAAAAACCGCGCGCATTTACAAGCCCGCCAACCATGTGCTTGAGCTCATTGAAAACATCAAAGAGCATGGAGACAAAACGCTGTTTCTTTGGAACGGCAAAACCCGCAAGGATCCCGACTGTTCTATGACCTATGCGGAGTTTGTCCGCGAAGTTGAGCAAGTATCCGCCGCCATCGATGCCATGGAGCTTAGGGGTGAGCGCATTGCTGTCATCGGCGCGACCTCTCACATGTGGCTCGCTTCCTATCTCGGCATTCTTGCCTCGGATTCGGTTGTCGTTCCCATGGATAAAGAGCTGTCGGAAGAGGCAATCCTCGGCTTCCTTGAAAGCATCGATGCCACTGCCATTTTCTTCGGTCCCTCTCACACCCACATGTTCCGTTCCATAGCGGAAAAATCCACCCTTTTGACACATTTGATCGCCATGGGCGACTCGGAGCTTCCTAGCGACACTCGCTTCTACTCCTTTGAAAACTTCTTAAAGGTCGGCGAAGAGGCGATCGCCGGCGGCTACACCTTCCCTCCCGTCACCGACGTAAGAAAGCTTGCCGAGATGCTCTTCACCTCCGGAACAACCGGTTCGAGCAAATGCGTTATGCTTTGCCAAGAGAACATCTTCTCGGTGGTAAACTCCGCTTGTGAAACCGTCGATTTCTGCAAAGAGGATAAGCTTCTCTCCCTGCTTCCCTTGCACCACACCTATGAGCTCGCCTGCATGATCGCAGGGCTCAATTACGGTGCTACGGTTGCCATCAACGATTCTTTGCCCCACGTGCTTTCCAATTTGAAAAAATATCAGCCCACCGCACTTATCGTCGTTCCCCTTTATATCAACACCTTCTACAAGCGTATTTGGGCAAAAGCGAAGGAGAGCAAGCAAGAACGCAAGCTTCGCTATGGCATGAAGATCTCCAATGCGCTTCTCGCCTTCGGTATCGACGCGCGTCAAAAGCTCTTCCACTCCGTTACCGATGCTTTTGGCGGCAAACTCAAAAAAATCATTTGCGGCGGTGCGGCACTCAATCCTTCCTTGATTTGCACCTTTGAAAGCTTTGGCATTTCCATTTATGAGGGCTTTGGCATCACCGAATGCTCTCCTCTCACCAACGTAACCCCCTATTATGCGCGCAAGCCCGGCTCAGTCGGCCCCGCGGTGCCCGCATGCACTGTTCGTATTGCCGACGGCGGCGACGTGAACGACGCAGGCTTCCCCGAGGGAGAGATTCAAGTCAAGGGTAAAAACGTCATGCTCGGTTATTACAAAAACGACGAAGCCAATCGCAACGCCTTCACAGAAGACGGATGGTTCCGCACGGGCGACATTGGCTATATGGATGAGGACGGATACCTCTACATCACCGGCAGACTCAAATCGGTCATCGTGCTTGACAACGGCAAAAACGTATTTCCCGAAGAGATTGAGGAATATCTCGAAAACGTCGAAGGAATCGGCGAATGCGTTGTCGTCGGCAGAAAAGATGCGGACGGTGTTACTAAGCTCTACGCCCTTATTTATCCCAATGAGGAATTTGCAAAAGACAAAGCCAAAGAAGACATTCAAGCGCATTTCGAAGCTGAGATCCTGAAGATCAACCACCGTCTGCCAACCTTTAAACAAGTGGCATTTGTCGAGATCCGCGATACCGATTTCGAAAAAACAACGACCAGAAAAATCAAGCGTCATTTGGTAAAATAATTTTCAAAGAGCAGCCCATGCAAATCGGGCTGCTCTTTTTATGAAAAAACAACGAAAAAAATTATAAATAAAGAGGAAACTTGTCGTTTTGACACTTGACATTTTTATGAAAATAGTCTACAATATAATATATAAAAATAAAGGCTTTTCCGCGACTGACGGATAGATGGAAAGCCGATACGGATCGGGATTGATATGCCTTAGAGCATGTCACTTTGGAACCGTAGCGTCTGAAACCATCGGGGAACGGAAGGCAATAATGCCGACCGTCTGGGCAATTCTATCGAAAAAATATAGGGTAGAATTGTCCTTTTTTTGACTCCGCGCCGCGAGAAGAAAGGAACAAGCATGAAAAAAGTTGCCGTGATTATGGGAAGTGACAGCGATCTTCCCGTTGTTGAAAAAGCCATCCGTACCTTGGAAGAATACGGTGTTCCCGCCGAGGTTCACGTATACTCCGCGCACCGCACCCCCGCCGAAGCGCGTGATTTCGCAGTAAATGCCAGAGCAAACGGATTCGGTGCCATCATCGCCGCCGCAGGCATGGCGGCGCATCTTGCCGGTGCTTTCGCCGCCAATACAACGCTCCCCGTGATCGGTATCCCCGTCAAGAGTGCCAACTTTGACGGACTGGATGCCCTTCTTTCTACCGTTCAAATGCCCACAGGTCTGCCCGTTGCGACCGTGGCGGTCGACGGTGCGGCAAACGCGGCTCTTCTTGCCATTCAGATTCTCGCCGTTTCGGATGCATCCCTCGCTGAAAAGTTGGATGCCGCGCGCGAAGCGGGCAGAGAAAAGGTTCTCGCGAAAGACGCCGCCGTTGCGGCAAAATACAACCGTTCATAATCCGAAGAGATAGAAAGGAAACGCCATGTCTAACATTTACGCTATTCCCGCCGCTAAGGAGCTTTTGGCTCCCAATCCTTATCCCGGCCGCGGTATCATCCTCGGCACAACGCCCGACGGTGAGTACGCCGTCTTTGCCTATTTCATCATGGGCAGAAGCGACAACAGCCGCAACCGTATCTTCACCGAGTTTCCCGACGGCTCTATCTGCACCGAGCCTTATGACCTCTCGCGCGTGAAGGATCCTTCTCTCATCATCTATGCGCCCGTGCGCCATGTCGGTTCGCATGTCATCGTTACCAACGGCGACCAAACCGATACCGTGCGCGACGGTATTCTCGCAGGAAAAAGCTTCAGCGAAGCCTTGGAAAGCCGCGAGTTTGAGCCCGATGCACCCAACCTCACCCCCCGTATCAGTGGCATGATAACTTTTGCGGATGCCGCTTTTACCTATCAAATGAGCATTTTGAAGAGTGCCGATCCCGAAGGAAGTGCTTGCAACCGCTTCACTTATAAGTACGCTCCCATCAAAGGTCTCGGTCACTTCATTCATACCTATATGCAAGACGGCAATCCGCTTCCCACCTTTACGGGTGAGCCCGAGCGCGTTGCTATCCCCGCAGACATCGATGTTTTCACCAATGAAATTTGGGAAAACCTCAACGAAGAAAACAAGATCTCCCTTGCCGTTCGCTACTACTCCGTTAAAGACGGCGGCAAAACGGTTCTCTCCCGTATGATTAACAAATATTCGAAATAAAAACCGAAAGGACAAACAGAAATGAACGAACTTGAACTCAAATACGGCTGTAACCCCAATCAAAAGCCCTCTCGCATCTTCATGGAAGACGGAAGCGAGCTTCCCATTGAGATCCTTTCGGGCCGCCCCGGTTATATCAACTTTTTAGATGCTTTCAACTCTTGGCAGTTGGTAAAAGAATTAAAAGAGGCTCTCGGCCTTCCCGCCGCTACCTCCTTTAAGCATGTCAGCCCCACCTCCGCCGCTGTCGGCATTCCCCTGTCGGACAAGCTTAAAAAGGCTTGCTTTGTAGACGACATCGAAGGTCTTGACGAATCTCCTCTCGCATGCGCGTTCGCACGTGCGCGCGGTACCGACCGCCTTTGCTCTTTTGGCGACTGGATCGCCCTCTCGGATGTATGCGACCTCACCACCGCGCGTCTCATTGAACGCGAGGTTTCGGACGGTGTAATCGCCCCCGGCTATGAACCCGAAGCACTCGAGCTTCTCAAAACCAAGAGAAAGGGTGCTTACAACATTGTAAAAATTGATCCGAACTTCAAGCCCAACCCCGTAGAACGCAAACAGGTATACGGCATCACCTTTGAGCAAGGCAGAAACGAAGTTAAGATCGATAACGATATGCTCGCGAATCTCGTAACCGAGAACAAGAATCTTCCCGATGCGGCACGCCGAGACCTCATCGTTTCGCTCATCACGCTTAAATATACCCAGTCCAACTCTGTTTGCTATGCGGTAGACGGTCAAGCAATCGGTGTCGGCGCCGGTCAGCAATCGCGTATTCACTGCACCCGTCTTGCCGGCACGAAGGCAGACACTTGGCAGCTCCGCCAGCACGACAAGGTGCTCGCTCTTCCCTTCAAGGCAGACATGAAACGCCCCGACCGCGACAACGTTATCGACGGCTACATCAACCAGAACGAAGAGGATGTATGCGCCGACGGCAACTGGCAGAAATATTTCACCGAACAGCCCGCCCCCTTTACCAAGGAAGAACAGCGTGCTTATCTCGATACCCTTTCGGGTGTCGCGCTCGGTTCGGATGCCTTCTTCCCGTTCGATGACAGCATCATCCGCGGCAAAATGAGTGGCGTCAGCTATGTAGCCGAGCCCGGTGGCTCCATCCGCGACCAGCAAGTAATCGATGCCTGCAACAAGTATGGCATGGTTATGGCATTCACGGGCCTTCGCTTGTTCCATCACTAATACAGAGGAGAATGACAATGATTGAAAATTCCAAATCCGAAAGCTATGCGGCCGCCGGTGTAGACATCACCGCAGGCTACCGTTCGGTCGAGCTCATGAAAAAATCCATCGCACGCACCATGACGGCAGGCGTTGCCTCCGACATCGGCGGTTTTGGGGGCCTTTTCTCGCTTGACACCAAGAAATATAAAAATCCTATTCTCGTCAGCGGTACCGACGGTGTCGGCACCAAGATCAAGCTGGCATTCCTTCTCGACAAGCATGATACCATCGGCATCGATGCCGTAGCTATGTGCGTCAATGATATCATTTGTAGCGGTGCAGCCCCCCTTTTCTTCCTTGACTACATCGCTTGCGGCAAAAACTATCCAGAAAAGATCGCCTCCATCGTCAGCGGCGTAGCAGAGGGCTGTGTGCAGTCCGCTTGTGCGCTCATCGGCGGTGAAACGGCTGAGCATCCCGGCCTCATGCCCGAGGATGAATACGACCTTGCCGGATTCGCTGTCGGCGTGGTTGACAAAGATAAGGTCATCAACAACAAAACCATGCGTGAGGGCGACGTGATGATCGCGCTTCCCTCCACAGGCGTACACTCCAACGGTTTCTCTCTTGTGCGCAAGGTGTTTGATATCGATTCCGCTGATCTGACCTCTCCCCGTGCAGAGCTTGGCGGTGCGTCTCTCGGCGAAACGCTTTTGACACCTACCCGCATCTATGTCAAGTCCATCCTCGCCCTTCTTGAAAAGGTTGAGGTTTCGGGCATCTCGCACATTACAGGCGGCGGCTTCTATGAAAATATGCCCCGCGCCATTCCCGAAGGTCTCGGTGTTTCCATTGCCAAGGCAGATGTGCGCACGCTCCCCATCTTCGACTTGATCGCCAAAACGGGCAACATTCCCGAGCACGATATGTACAACACCTTTAACATGGGCGTTGGCATGTGCGTGGTCGTTCGTCCCGAGGATGTCGATACGGCTCTCGCCATTCTGCGTGAAAACGGTGACGATGCGTATGTCATCGGTAAGATCGTTAAAATCGGTGAGAACGACGAGCAGGTAGACCTGCATTAAGGGCTTGGCGATGGCAGAAAAAACTAAAATTGCCGTATTCGTTTCGGGCGGCGGCACCAATCTGCAAGCTCTGATCGACGCGCAAGCAAGCGGCATCATCCAAAGCGGCGAGATCGTTCTCGTCTTGTCCGGCACGGAGGGTGCTTACGCGCTGACGCGTGCCGCGAATGCAGGCATCAAGGGTGTGACCGTATCGCGCAAGGCGGCTGCCTCCCAAGAAGCATTTGAAGAAGGCATCCTTGCCGCGCTCAAGGAATCGGGTGCCGAAATGATCGTGCTCGCAGGCTTTATGAGCATCCTCAGTGAAAACTTTACCTCGCGTTTTCCGAAACGCATCTTAAACGTACACCCCTCTCTCATCCCATCCTTTTGCGGCAAGGGCTTTTACGGTCTGCGCGTGCACGAAGCAGCCTTGGCTTACGGCGTAAAGGTGACGGGTGCAACGGTGCATTTTGTCAATGAAATTCCCGACGGCGGCGAGATCATTTTGCAAAAGGCTGTGGAAATTCAAGAAGGTGACACACCCGAGATCTTGCAAAAACGCGTTATGGAAGAGGCAGAGTGGAAAATTCTTCCGCTTGCTACCGAAAAGGTCGCCAAAGATCTTTTGGATGCAAAAAACTGAATACGGAAAAGAGATAACAGTATGAAGATAATGGTTGTAGGCGGTGGCGGCAGAGAGCACGCCATCATCAAAAAAATCAAAGAAAATCCCAACGTTACCGAAATCTTTGCTCTGCCCGGCAACGGCGGTATCGCCGCTGACGCTGTTTGCGTCGGCATCGGTGCAAAAGACATTGACGGTGCCGTGGCGTTCGCCAAGGAACAAAAAATCGATTTTGCCGTTGTCGCCCCCGACGATCCTTTGGTGCTCGGCATGGTAGACGCGTTAGAAGAAGCGGGCATCCCCGCTTTCGGTCCCAAGGCAAACGCCGCCATCATTGAGGGAAGCAAGGTATTCTCGAAAAACTTAATGAAAAAATACAACATTCCCACCGCCTCCTATGAGGTGTTTGAGGATGCGCAAGAAGCACTTGCGTTTTTGGAAAACGCTCCCATCCCCACCGTCATCAAAGCGGACGGTCTGGCACTCGGAAAGGGCGTTATCATTGCGCAAAGCAAGCAAGAGGCAATCGATGCCGTTCGCTCCATCATGGAAGATAAGGTGTTCGGTGCCAGCGGAAGCCGCATCGTAATCGAAGAATTCTTGACCGGTCCCGAGGTTTCCGTTCTCGCCTTTACCGACGGCGAAACACTCATCCCCATGGTCTCGTCCATGGACCACAAGCGTGCGCACGACGGTGACGAAGGGCTGAACACGGGCGGCATGGGTACCGTTGCCCCCAACCCCTATTACACTTCCGAGATTGCAGAGGAATGCATGCGTACGATCTTCCTCCCCACCATGCATGCCATGAACGCCGAAGGCAGAACCTTCCGCGGATGTCTCTATTTCGGCTTAATGCTCACGCCAAAAGGTCCTCGTGTAATCGAATATAACTGCCGCTTCGGCGATCCCGAAACGCAGGTTGTGCTTCCGCTTCTCGAAAGCGATCTTCTCACCGTTATGCAGGCAACCGCAAACGGTACGTTAAAGAATACCGAGGTCAAATTCTCCTCAGGCAGTGCTTGTTGCGTCATTGTTGCCTCTAAGGGCTATCCCGTCAAATACGAAAGCGGTTTTCCGATGGTCTTGCCTCCCGACGAAGAGAATTCCTTCATCTATGTGGCAGGTGCCAAAAAGGGAGAGGACGGTTCTCTCCTCAGCGCAGGCGGCCGTGTGCTCGGTGTAACGGCTAAAGCGGACGATCTCCGTTCCGCCATTGATGCCGCCTACGCGATGACCGAAAAGGTCGTATTTGAAAACGGTTTCTTCCGTCACGATATCGGGGCGCGTGCGCTCAAGGCTTTAAACTAAGATAGGAGTCATAACGAATTATGGTTTACCGCATTTATGTTGAAAAAAAGCCGGGACTTGCCCATGAAGCATCCGCGCTTTGCTCGGATGTCCGTGAACTTCTCGGCATCAAAGGACTAAAAAGTGTCCGTCTTTTCAATCGCTACGATGTAGAAAACGTGAGCGAAGCCCTCTTTGCTTCCACCGTTTCCACCGTATTTTCGGAACCCCAGCTTGACAATGTAACAACCGCCCTTCCCGAAGGCAAGTTTGTCTTTGCTGTGGAATATCTGCCCGGTCAGTTTGATCAGCGCGCCGATTCCGCCGCGCAGTGCATTCAGATCATCTCCTGCGGCGACCGTCCCGAGGTGCGCACCGCGCGCGTTTACGTGCTTGACGGTGACATCACCGAAGCAGACCTCGACGCGGTCAAAAAATACGTCATCAACCCCGTAGAATGCCGCGAGGCTTCTTTGGATACGGTTGATACGCTCAAAACCGAATACGCAATCCCCACCGAGGTCGAAACACTGAACGGCTTTATTGCATTAGACGAAAGCGCGCTTGCCGCGTTCGTCCGCGAAAAAGGTCTTGCGATGGACCTCAACGACGCGCTTTTCCTGCAAGGTTATTTCCGCGACACCGAAAAGCGTGATCCCACCATCACCGAGATCCGCATGATCGATACCTATTGGTCCGATCACTGCCGCCACACCACCTTCCTTACCACCATCGATAAGGTTCGTTTTGATGATGCGTTGACGCAAAAAACCTATGAGCAATACCTTGCCGCCAGAGAAAAGATGGGCAGAAAGAAACCCGTCAACCTCATGGATATCGCTACCCTTGCCACAAAGCAGTTGCGCTTAGAGGGCAAGCTTGACGGGCTGGATGAATCCGAAGAGATCAACGCTTGCACCGTCAAGATCCACGTGACCGTGGACGGAAAAGAAGAGCCTTGGCTCCTTCTTTTCAAAAATGAAACCCATAACCACCCCACCGAGATCGAGCCCTTCGGCGGTGCCGCAACCTGTATCGGCGGCGCAATCCGAGATCCCCTTTCCGGCCGTTCTTATGTCTACGCCGCTATGCGTGTGACCGGTGCGGCAGATCCTACCCGCCCTGTAGACGATACCCTCGAAGGCAAACTGCCCCAGCGCAAAATCGTCACCACCGCCGCCGCAGGTTATTCCTCCTACGGCAACCAAATCGGTCTTGCAACCGGCTTGGTTGACGAGCTGTACCATCCCGGCTATGCCGCAAAGCGCATGGAGATCGGCGCGGTAATCGCCGCGGCTCCCGCCGCCAATGTCCGCCGTGAGCGTCCCGCCCCCGGTGACGCTGTGATCCTGCTTGGCGGACGCACGGGCAGAGACGGTTGCGGAGGTGCAACCGGTTCTTCCAAGTCTCATACCCTCTCCTCCCTCGAAAGCTGCGGTGCCGAAGTGCAAAAAGGTAATGCGCCCGAAGAGAGAAAGCTGCAGCGTCTCTTCCGCAACGGCGATGCATGCCGTATGATCAAGCGTTGCAACGACTTTGGTGCGGGCGGCGTGTCGGTTGCCATCGGCGAACTTGCCGACGGTCTGATGATCGACCTCAACGCCGTGCCGCGTAAATACGACGGTCTTGACGGTACCGAACTTGCCATTTCCGAATCCCAAGAGCGTATGGCGGTTGTGGTTGCCGAAGAAGATGTCGCTCGCTTCATGGAGCTTGCCGACAAGGAAAACTTGGAAGCAACGCTTGTGGCGCACGTCACCGAAGAGCCTCGCTTGACCATGACTTGGAACGGCAAAAAGATCGTTGACATCTCCCGTGAATTTTTGAATTCCAACGGTGCCGAAAAGCACATTTCGGTACAAGCGGCGCATGCGCGCCCCTACGGCAAGCCCGCCGTCACCGCCTTTGCGGACGGCATGAAGACACTCGCCGCCGATCTCAACGTTTGCTCCAAGCGCGGTCTTTCCGAACGCTTTGACTCCACCATCGGCGCAGGAACGATCTTGATGCCCTTCGGCGGTAAAAACCAGCAAACCCCCGCGCAAGCAATGGCGCATTTGATCTCGGTTGAAAAAGGACATACCGATGACATTTCCATCATGGCATACGGCTATAACCCCTACATCACCGAGGCAAGCCCCTACCACGGTGCTTATCTCGCGGTCGTCGAGTCCATTTCCAAGCTCGTTTCCGCAGGTGCGGATTTTAAAGACGTATATCTTACCTTCCAAGAGTATTTCGAGAAACCCGGTCAGGATCCCTCCCGTTGGGGCAAGCCCATGTCGGCACTGCTCGGTGCTTACCGCGCACAGTTGGATTTCGGCATCGCCTCCATCGGCGGTAAAGACTCTATGTCCGGTTCCTTCGAGCATATCGATGTGCCTCCCACGCTTGTTTCCTTTGCCGTCACCACCGCCAAGACTGCGGATGTTCTGACGGGTGAATTTAAAGAAGCAGGGCACCGTGTCCTTCTCTTGGCTCCCGCCTACGGCACGGACGGACTTCCCGTGGCATCTTCTCTGCTCCAAAACTTTAAGACGGTTGCCGCCCTTCGCAAGAACGGTAAGATCGCGGCTTCTTATACCGTAACCTACGGCGGTATCGCCGAGGCTGTCATGAAAATGGCGTTCGGCAACGGCGTTTGCATGAAGTTCGCACCCACGCTTCCCGTAGAAAACCTCTTTGCTTATAAATACGGTGCCTTTGTTCTTGAAATGAAGGACGATACCGCCGTTGACGGCGCACTCCTGCTCGGCGAAACATGTTCTTGCGGCAACCTCGTTTACGGCAATGAAAAGGTTTCGCTTGACGAGCTGCTCGGTATCTATGAAGACCGTCTTGAATCCGTATTCCGTTGCAATATCAAGCACAGCGAACGCGAGATTCCCGCTTACACTTACACGGAAGGCAAAGCGCAAAAGGCTCCCGCCGTTCTCACGGCAAAGCCCCGCGTGCTGATTCCCGTATTCCCCGGCACCAACTGCGAATTTGACACGGCGAAAGCCATGCGTGACGCAGGTGCCGAGCCTGAAATTATGGTGCTCAACAACAAAACCAGCGCAGGCATCGCCCGCACGATCGATAACTTTGCCAAAGCGGTCAGCGAGTCTCAAATGATCTTTATCCCCGGCGGCTTCTCGGGCGGCGACGAGCCCGACGGTTCGGGCAAGTTTATCACGGCATTCTTCCGTTCCGCTTCCATCAAGGATGCTGTCACCGAACTGCTTGACAAGCGCGGCGGCCTTATGGCAGGTATCTGCAACGGCTTCCAAGCCCTCATCAAGCTCGGTCTTGTTCCTTACGGCAAGATCATTGACACCGATGCCGATTGCCCCACCTTGACCTATAATACCATCGCGCGCCACCAATCGCGTATGGTTCGCGTACGTGTTTGCTCCAATCTCTCCCCCTGGCTCTCCGAAGCCAAGGTCGGTGAGATCTATACCGTGCCGATCTCTCACGGCGAAGGTCGCTTCCTTGCATCCGACGCTTGCATTGCCTCTCTCGCCAAAAACGGTCAGATCGCTACGCAATACGTAGACGAAAAAGGCAATCCCACCTTTGACGTGCACTTCAACCCCAACGATTCGACCGCCGCGATCGAAGGTATCACCTCTCCCGACGGACGCGTCTTCGGTAAGATGGGGCACGCCGAGCGCATCGGCGCAGGTCTCTATCAGAATGTGCCCGGTAACTACGACATCGGCATGTTCCGCGCCGCTGTTAAATTCTTCAAATAATTCCTAAAAGGGGCTTCTCGGTGAGAAGCCCCACTTGGCAAAGGAAAACGCTATGAAAACTACGCAGTCTTTACCCGAAAATTACGCAGAATTGCTAACTATAGATTTGCAAAAAAACAAAAAATTAGCCATCTTGGTGAATCTTTTAGCCATTATCCTTGCCGCTTTGATGGTCGTGCCCATGTGCTTTTTCATCCCCTTTACCGTTCTTTTTGATCTTTCGGACGGACTATTGCCTTACATGCTCCGCTTTCTCACCCTCCTTGTCAGTATGATTGCCTATATCATTCTGCACGAAGCGGTGCACGGCATCACCATGCGCGCTTTCGGAGCCACGCATACGCGTTTCGGCTTCACGGGCATTTATGCCTTTGCAGGCAGTGAAAAGGACTATTTCGGCAAGTGGCAGTATATCATCGTTGCCCTGGCACCTGTCCTCTTATTTGGTGTCTTGCTTGCTCTTTTGCAATTGCTTTTGCCCCTCTCACCGGCATGGCTTTGGATTATCTATCTTATTCAAGTCATCAACGTATCGGGGGCTGCAGGAGATCTGTTTGTATCGATGCGCTTTCTTTCCCTCCCTCGTACCGTCTTGGTACGAGACACCGGTGTTTCCATGACGGTATACGCACCAAAATAAAGAATACTTTTCAAAAAACGGATATCCCTTGCCTTTCGGTAAAGAATATCCGTTTTCTATATTATTGTTTTCGCTTTCGTACAAAAAGGAATACCGCAATACCGACCACGGCAACAGCACCTACAGCAGCAAAAGGAATCCAAAAATAAGAAATACCCTTCTCACCCATGTCGCTATTCGCGGACACGGAAGGAAGCTCCGCCGGCGCGTTCGGTTCCTCGGGAACTTCTGGATTTTCAGGCACTTCGGGATTCTCGGGTACTTCGGGCGGCGTCACAAAAGACGCAAGCGTATGTGCGGTAAAACCAAACCCTTCGGGCGCGGGGCGCGTATATTCCGAAACACCCGCCTCGCGTTCTGCCGCTACATGCGAGCCGAGCGCAGTGGTATATGCTTGAAACTCTTGGGCTGAGAACATATAAAGCTCGCCAAAAAGCCCGTTCCATTCATTGGTGTTAGGGGTATATAGCACATAGTCACCGTAATTCGTTACATAATAGATCGCGCAATCGTGCCCGTACTCAAAACCCGTCGGATTATAAAATTCTCTGTAGTCGGCAGTAAAGCAATAAACATTCCTAACCTCGACCTCCTCCCCGAAAATGAGGCTCGGATTCACGGCATAATCATAAAGTTCTTCCCACAAGCTACTGTTTACCCAATGAAAAGGTACATATTTTTTTCATGTTTTTTCCTCGCAACTTGCTATTACAAATTGCATCCTTTCTTTTTTCTAAAGAGGTGCCCTATACCTCTTTGCAATATAATACCGATGCTCCCCCCCGTTTTTCTTCAAACAAGTTTGGTATTTACAATTTATTTGCATTTAGAATGTTAAAAATCGAAAACAACTACTTTGCTTCTGTGTATAGTATACCATCACCCAAAAACTCTTGCTTGAATATTTTGCAAATTAAAAAAGGAGCTACCCCGTTAAGGTAGCCCCTTTCAAGTCAATAATATCACTTCACCCGTTCCGTAAACCCATTTTTGAAATAGGCATCCGCGATCTCATATAACTCGGCAAAATGCAGTCTTTGCTCCTCATCCTCGGTGACAGCAACGGAAATTCCCAAGCTTTTTGCTGTTTTAACGCTGTAAAGCGAATCCTCAAAAAGCCATATATTCTCGCACGCCGTTCCGAAATGGCGGGCGGCATCTAAAAAAATCCTTGTCTCCCGTTTGCCTTCGGGATATTCATCCGAGGTGTAGAAAAATTCAAAATAGCCGTCAAGACCATGCCGTTTCAAGCACACATCCACCAAAGCACGCGGCGTTAAGGTAGCAACGCCCATGCGAACTCCTTTGGCTTTGAGGTCTTCCAAAAGAGCTTTCACTCCGTTTTTTATGGGGATATCCTTTTCATAATGACGGCGCATGATAGAAAGCGCAGTATCATCGTCCAAAACGACATGCGCGGGAAGCACGCCGATCTCCTTCAAATACGCCTCTGTGCGCGCAGGGCCCATGGTCTGTATCTCTTGTCGAACCTGTTCCGGAATCTTCACATCCGGAGCCTTTTCTGCCAAAAGCTCATCCAAAACACCGAGCCAATACACCATACTGTCTACAAGCGTACCGTCCATATCAAAGATCGCATACCGAATATCCGTCATCCAAACTTCCCTCCTAAAAAAATGCTCCGCTTATTATTTTATCAAGCGGAGCATTTTTTTCAAGTTGTTTTTGTAAACTTTTGTTTTATTCCACCGTAACCGATTTGGCAAGGTTGCGAGGCTGATCCACACTGCACCCTCTGCAAACGGCAGCATGATATGCGTAAAGCTGCAATGCCGTTGCGAGCGCGAGAACAGCGATATCCTCCTCTATAGGCGGCAAGCGGAATATGCCGTCCGAAACGGCATGAAAAATCTCCGCATCATGCGATACAAAAGAAAGAACCTTTGCGCCGCGTGCTTTGACTTCCTTAATATTGCTGCACATTTTTTCCTCAAGTGCCTTGACGGTGGAAAGAGCCACCACGGGTGTTCCCTCTTCAACCAAGGAAATGGTACCGTGTTTTAACTCGCCCGCGGCATAGGCTTCGCTATGAATATACGAGATCTCTTTGAGCTTGAGCGAAGCCTCAAGCGCACCGTAGTAGTCGGCGCATCTGCCAATGAAAAAGAGATCTCCGGTCTCTTTGAGCGTTTCCGCCTCCTTGCGGATCTCATCTTCCCGCTTCAAGATAGACGCAATGGCATCGGGCAAAGAACGATAAACAGCATCCGTATAGTGCTTGATCTGCTCATCCGTCATTGCACCGCGCACGCGCGCAAGCGCAAGAGACAAAAGATAGAACAAGGAGCCTTGCACGGTATACGCCTTGGTGGAAGCTACAGCAATCTCGGGGCCCGCCCAGGTATAGAGCACAGTGTCTACTTCCCGCGCGATCGTGGAGCCCACGGCATTGACGATGCCGAGCGCGTACGCGCCCTTGGATTTTGCCAAGCGAAGTGCGGCAAGCGTGTCGGCGGTTTCACCCGATTGCGAAACTGCAATGATAATGTCCTTTTCTCCGATGATGGGACCGGCATAGCGGAACTCGGAAGCGATTTCCACCGCAGTCGGAATGCGAGCATACTTTTCAAAGAAAAGCTTGGCGAGAAACGCCGCATGCATAGCGGTACCGCATGCAACCAACGTGATTTTTTCCGCTTTGGCAATGCGCTCGGTATCAAGCCCCTCATCCGAAAAATCGGGCATACCGTTTAAAATGCGGGGCGAAAGTGTTTTTCTGACCGCATCGGGTTCTTCAAAAATTTCTTTTTTCATAAAATGAGGATAGCCGCCGCGCTCAGCCGCGTGCACATCCCAATGCGCCGTATCCACATGATGCTCAATCTTGTTCGCCTTGCGGTTAAAGACCTCTACGTCATCCTTTTTCACAAGCGCGATCATGCCCTCATCCAACGAAACGTATTGCTTGGTATAGCGCAAAATGGCTGTGATATCGGAAGCAATGAAGTTTTCATTTTCTCCGATGCCAATGATCAAAGGGCTTCCGCTTCTTGTCGCATACAGCTCTCCCGGGCGGTCGGCAAACAAAACGCCAAAGGCAAAACTACCTCTTAAACGCTCCGTCAACGCGCGAATCGCACCAAGCGGATCGCCCGTATAAAGAGAATCCAAAAGCACTGCGGCAACCTCGGTATCCGTTTCAGAACGGAAGGTATACCCCTTTTTTAAAAGCTCGCTCTTGATTTCCGCATAGTTCTCAATGATACCGTTATGTACCAACATCACACGGTCCGTGCCGTGGGGATGGGAGTTGTAATCGGTGGGCGCGCCGTGAGTTGCCCAACGCGTATGCCCGATGGCAGTGTGCATTTCTCCGCCGGAAAACGCGGCGTCAGTGCGCAGTTTTTCTTCCAAAGCCTTGATTTTGCCGACGCTCTTCAAGGTCAAAAGCCGATCTTCGGCATTAAACGCCGTCATTCCCGCAGAATCATAACCGCGGTATTCGAGGGAATACAAAGCGGCAATCACCACTTCACGCGCATCTCTTTTTCCTGTATAACCAATAATTCCGCACATAAAATCTCCTTTTAATACTGTGAAAGTCTTTCTTTGATCTTGTCGGCGGTCTCATGCGCAACACGGTTGGTTTCTTCCTCCGTCTCGCTCTCCACCATAACACGCAAAAGCGGCTCCGTGCCCGAAGGACGCACCACCAGTCTGCCGCGATCGCCCAAGAATGCAGTTGCTTGCTCTAAGATACCCGAGATCTCTTTGTCCGTAAAGAAGGCAAGCTTGCCCTCAGGTGTCGTTTTGATGTTAACCAAGCACTGCGGATAGCGGCGCATAACCTTTTTCAGCTCTGAAAGCGGTTTGCCCTCTCTCTTTATGTAAGAAAGAAGCTGTAATGCCGTCAGCTGACCGTCGCCCGTAGTGGCATAATCGCGGAAGATTACATGCCCCGATTGCTCACCGCCAAAGCTGTAGCCATCCAAATTCATGATCTCAAGCACATATCGGTCGCCCACCTTGGCGGCGATAAACTTGATGCCGTTTTCATCGCAAAACTTGGTAAAGCCGAGATTGGTCATAACCGTTCCGACAACCGTTCCGCGGCGCAAAACACCGCGTGATTGCATATCCTTGGCAAGGATTGCCATAATCATATCGCCGTCAACCTCTTCTCCCTCGTTGTCAATGCAAAGAAGGCGGTCGGCATCTCCGTCAAATGCAACACCCACGTCCATACCGTTGGCGCACACATATTCTCTCAAGGATTCCAAATGCGTCGAACCGCACTTGTCGTTGATGTTTACACCGTCGGGCGTATGATGGAGCATATGGCATACAGCCCCCATGGAGGTGAAGAGCTCCTCAGCCGTAGCGGAAGCGGATCCGTTGGCGCAGTCGATTGCGATCTTAAGCCCTGAAAGATCGTTGAAAGCCGTGCGGCGCAAATGATCAATATAGTCCGCAACCGCGTTTTCACTCTTACGTACTCTGCCGATCTTATCACCCGCGGCAAGAACGGGGGCGGGGGAATGATCAAGCACAATCGCCTCAATGCGCTCTTCCAACTCATCCGGCAATTTGAAGCCGTCGGAAGAAAAGATCTTGATGCCGTTGAATTCATAAGAGTTATGTGACGCGGATATCATAATGCCCGCGTCCGCGCGATATTTTTTCACCAAATAAGCCACAGCGGGTGTGGGAACAACGCCAACGTCAAGCACATCCGCGCCCACCGAGCAAAGACCGGCATGCAAAGCGGAAGCCAGCATCTCGGAAGAAATACGGGTGTCCATACCGATAAGCACCATGGGGCGATAACGCTGATTGCTCGAAAGCACGGTGGCAACGGCTCTTCCGATGCCCATAGCGATCTCCGGCGTTAAAAATTCATTGGCGATGCCGCGTGCACCGTCCGTTCCAAAAAGTCTTCTCATGCTGATACCAAACCTTTCTTATCTTTCTTCACGGGGCACAATCACGCCGCCGTCTTTGAGAATGTGATGTGCGGGCACCGTTCCGCGCACGTGGGAAAGCGGATAAACAATGCTGTGCCTACCCACCGTGCTTCCCGGGCTTAAAACCGAACCGCAGCCGATCTCAGCGAAATCGCCAAGCATCGTACCGAGCTTGCGAAGCCCCGTTTCAAGAACCTCTTCACCGTCACGCACACGGATATTCCCTTTGTCCGAACGGAAATTGGAAGCAATACTGCCCGCACCCATATGCGAACGGTATCCCAAAACAGAATCGCCGACATAATTATAATGCGGTACTTGCACACCGTCGAACAAAATGGCATTTTTGATCTCGGTGGAATTGCCTACCACGCACCCGTCTCCAATCAACGCCGCACCGCGGATGAAGGCGCCGTGACGCACCTCTGTTTCTTCACCGATGATGGTATATTCTCCAAGATATGCGGAAGGCATCACTTTGGCACTCTTCGCCACCCAAACATGGGGGGCAGGCATATCATAACGGTCACGCGGAAGGGTTTCTCCCAAAGATGCAATCAACCCCTTGATGCCGCTGAGTGCTTCATAAGGATATGTAAAAGAGGACAAATACTCTTTCGCAAGCGTGTGTGAAAGATCAAAGAGTTCTTGAATTTTAAGCATAAATACCTCGTCTTTTTATGATTATGTAGAATATCATATAAGCATTATAGCACAATTATATCAAAAAAGCAATATACTTTTGCTATTTATTTGCTCTATTAATATTATGTTGCTTATATTTTTTTTGCTATCCTTTCCTTTTGTCGGAAAAAAAGGCATAGGAAAGAAAATAGGTGTTGCAAAATTACGCGCATTGTGCTAAAATAATACGGTAAGATTTTTTCAAAGAAAGAGAGAGGACGTAATGACACAAGAAAAAGCACAAGTGGCGGTAGTCGGCGCAGGGCACGCCGGCATTGAAGCTGCACTCGCCGCCGCCCGTATGGGAATGAACACCGTTCTTTTCACCATGAACCTCGACTCTCTCGCCAATCTCCCCTGCAACCCCTCCATCGGCGGCACGGGGAAAGGGCACCTTGTATATGAGATCGACGCTTTGGGCGGTGAAATGGGCAAAGCGGCGGATGCCGTCACCCTGCAATCCCGCACCCTCAATCTCGGGAAAGGTGCCGCCGTTCATTCCAAGCGCGTACAGGCTGACAGAATGCTTTACCGCGCCATCATGAAGAAAACCGTCGAAAACACTCCCAATCTTCGCTTAATCCAAGCCGAGATCACCGCCATCGTAACGGAAGAAAAGGATGGCGAAAAATATGTAACCGGTGTCAAAACCGCACTCGGAGAGACCTTTTCGGCAGAGCGCGTGATCATTGCCAGCGGCACCTATCTTGATTCCGCGATTTTTGTGGGGGATGTCACGTATCCTGCCGGTCCCGATGGGCTCATGGGTGCTGTGGGGCTTTCGGCATCTTTGAAAGACGCGGGCATCCATATCATGCGTTTCAAAACGGGAACGCCCGCGCGTGTTGCTAAAAGAAGCATTGATTTTTCTCGCTTGGAGGAACAGGCGGGAGAAGAATATATCGTGCCTTTCTCGGTGGAAACCGACGAAAGCGAACTCAACCGCATCTCTCAAATCCCCTGTCACATAGTTTATACCAACGCAAACACCCACCGCATCATTCACGAAAACCTCAAACGCTCCGCACTCTTCTCGGGTAATATTCACGGCACAGGTCCGCGTTACTGCCCTTCCATTGAGGATAAAATCGTGCGCTTTGCGGACAAGGAGCGTCACCAGCTCTTCGTAGAGCCTTGCGGCGCGGACACCGAAGAAATGTATATGCAAGGCTTTTCAACCTCCATGCCGACCGATGTACAAAAAGCACTTTTGCATTCGCTCCCCGGCTTTGAAAACGCCGAAATTATGCGTTACGCTTACGCGATCGAATATGACTGCACCGATCCGCTAGAGCTGTATCCCACCCTTGCATTTAAAAAGATCAAAGGGCTTTACGGTGCCGGGCAGTTCAACGGCACATCGGGTTACGAAGAAGCGGCGGCACAAGGTCTTGTCGCAGGAATCAACGCCGCACTCTCTTTAAAAAACGAAGAGCCCCTGATCCTCTCTCGAGATTCTTCCTACATCGGCACCATGATCGACGATCTCGTTACCAAAGGCACCCGCGAGCCCTACCGCATTATGACTTCACGCTCGGAATACAGGCTCTTACTTCGCCAAGACAATGCTGATCTGCGCCTTTCCGAAATGGGGCACCGCGTCGGGCTTTTGAGCGAAGAACGCTATGCCGCCTTTTTGGAAAGAAAACATGCCATCGAAGAGGAGATCGCGCGTGCTTCCAAAACCGTCATCCCCCCCTCCGACGAGGTCAACGCGCTTCTCACCTCCCTTTCTTCCGCACCGTTAAACAGCGGCATGCGCTTAAGCGATCTTTTGCGCCGACCGGAGCTCTCCTACGACGTGCTTTCTCCCATCGATCAAAACCGCCCCGTTCTTTCGCGCAGTGTGAAAGAAACCGCGGAAATTGAAATCAAATACGAAGGTTATCTCCGCCGTCAGAAAAGCGAGATCGAAAAGCAAAAACGATTGGAAGAATATAAGCTTCCCGCGGATATCGACTACACAAGCATCAAAGGTTTACGCTTAGAGGCCATACAAAAGCTCTCCGCCGTGCGCCCCGCAAGCATCGGTCAGGCATCCCGTATAAGCGGTGTAAATCCTGCCGATATCAGCGTTTTACTCATCACACTCGGCAAAATTTAAGCATAATATTAGTATAACGAGGTTGTTTTCATGAAACCTATCGAAATCATCGCGCAAGTCATCGGCATTGCGGCAGTTGTGCTCTTTTTGCTCAGCTATTTACAAAAAAAGCGGGCAAATATCATTGGCTTCAATGTCACGTCAAGATGTCTTTACATTTTACAGTATATTCTGCTCGGTGCTTTTGAGGGAGCCGTGCTTGATGTGGCGGGCGCTGTCTCCTCGGTGCTGGCACAAAAGAAAAACACCTCCTTCATCAAAAAGCACTTCCGCCTGTTTCTCATCGGAATCGATCTCATCATCGTCGCACTCGGGCTTGCCACCGTCGTTATAAGTACCCAGGCACAAGGGGTTTCGCCCTTCTCTTTAAAGGGTGCCATCGGACTTTTGCCCATCGCAGGCGTTCTTTTGCACACAAGTGCCTTTTGGATGGACGATGAAAAAAAGATTCGCCGCGTCTCGCTCTTGGGCTCGCCTTTTTGGTTTGCGTATAACCTTATAAGCGGTGCCTTCGGCTCTTGCATCGGGGATCTTCTCTCTATGGTTTCCATTCTCATCTCTATGTTTCGTTATGATTTCAAAAAGAAAGAAAAAGAATAAAAAAATCTCTCTTTTTTATTGTGTCAAAAAGAAACAAAAAACATTCTTTTAACAATTTTATCACTTTTATTCTACATTTTATTGACTTTTTCATTTGTTTGTGATATGATGTATGTATGCATTCTATACCATGGTGCATATCATTATTATCTAATATCTGAGAAAGGAACGAATCATGGATAACAATCAGAATCCCTTAGAAAATCCTCAAGAGAATCCTATTCCCCAAGAAGCGGAAGAGATTCGCGCCGATGAGACGGCAGAGGAAACCACTCCCATGCCGGAAAACGTTGCCGATAGCAGCGAAAATGCCGACACCGATGCTCCCGAAACACCCGCGGAACAACCCGCAAAAAAATGGAATCTTGCTTCTTTGAAGCCTTTCATTTTCGGTGCTATTGCCGCGATCATTCTTTTGATCGCCGTTGTTTGCATCTGGCCCAAGGGCAACAATTATGTCGCTCCCGAGAGATCCATCATGCTGAGATACGACGAAGAAAAAGAAAAAACTCTTATTTTCGTTGACGGCAAAAAAATCGAAACAACCATCGACGGCGATTACTACACCTATTCTTGCTCTATCGACGGCAAGGTTGCGGCCATTCTTACCGATACGGAAGATCGCATTCTCTATCTGTTCGACGGCAAAGATCTCATCAAGGTAAGCGACAAAGTCGGTTCCTTTGGCTTGGCGGACAGCGGTGCTTCCGTTGCCTACACCACCATCGAGGAGGATGGCGAAGGCGCATTGATGCTCTTCAACGCCAAGAAGGAAAAAGCGGAAAAGATCACCGACGAGCTCTATGGCGAATACTGCCTCTCTCCGGACGGAAAATCCATTGCATTTGCTGAGGGCAAAGACGATGGCTATTCTTTGTATGTTACTGTCAACGGTGAGAAAACCAAGATCAAGTCCGATGCTCTGCCCTTAGGTCTTTCCAACAAGGCAAAGCTGGTTTATTACTATGTGAAAGAAGATTCTTCCATCTACGTCTATAAAAAGGAAGAAGCCACCAAAATCATCAGTGGAGCTACGGGAGATGTTATCTTTAATATCGACCATACCGAGATTTTGTTCTATTCCAACAGAGATGTCTACATTTCTCAAGACGGAAATGAAAAAGTAAAGATCAGCTCCAAGGGCATCTCGGGGTTGGGCTCGTACGATATTATGAACAACTCCTTCGAAAACGGTGATTCCGTTGTACTCCCCATCAAGACCTTTGAGAAAACCCTGTTCACAACCGGAAAGACCGAACAAAATGAAAAGAGAAAGCTTTATTACCTCGACAGCAAGCTTGAAAAAATCGAAGTTGCTGACGATGTTGAAAGCTTCGACACCTCGCTTGACGGCGGTGTTATCTATTATTTGAACAGCAACGATGAGCTGTTCCGCATGAAGAATTATAAAGCAGATGCGGAAGAGATCGCTGATGATGTTTACGATTTTGAAATGACCTCCGACGGCAAAGCTTGCTATTTCATCGAAGAGACCGGCACCGGTGATAATACAGAAAAAACGCTCTATTACGCCAAGAAAACAAGCGATCCCAAGAAGATTGCCGACGATGTCAATTCTCTCTATATGACATATGACGATTATTGCTTGTTCGTAGCCGACCGTTCTGAGACCAAATACACCGGCACCCTTTACTCCAGCCGTGGCGGCAGTGAAAAGGTTAAGGTCGCGGATGATGTAAATTCTTGCTATATCAGAACAACGGCAACGTATTATTCGCAGAGGGTTGATGATGAAACCACTGCACTGTACGGCACTGCAAAGAAAACCAAATTTGAAAAGCTTGCCGAATATAAATAATTTCACCATATAAAAAACATGGGCTGTCTCATCAGAGACAGCCCGTTTTCGTTAAAAATGGGCAGAAAAACAACTGCTTTAGGTTGTTTTTCGGTGCTTCACGACAAGTGAAGCAGCCCCTTTGAAGCGGTTTTGTTTAGGAAAGAGAAATGCGGGTGGCTACCGTTTTGTACTGTCCCTCCTCGGCGTACCAATGCGACATGAGCAGATCTCCGTCCGAGAGAAGAATCGCGCCCGGCTGACCGAACTTGAGGAAGGAAAAGATCTCCGCCATTTTCGTATCCTTTGCGACGGGAGTTTTGGGTGCCCAGACAAGAGCCTCGTCGACCACCTTCCACGTACCGTCCGAAAGATCGATCACGTAGGCGTATACCCCGGGGCGGTCGGTGTCGCGGCGCACCGCGTGAAGCGCAAGAAGTTTTTCTCCGCCTATGGCGCAAACCGACGACGCCTGCCCTCTCACGCCCGTGCTTTGGGGCTTGGACCAGGTCTTGCCGCCATCGCGGGAGAGGGTATAATGATTATCAAGGCGTTCGCCCGTCGCAACATCCTCATTCCATCCGATGCAAACAACGGTACCCGAGGAAAGAGAACACATTCTCTGCTCGTAGCAGGTCACTTCTCTGTCTCCAAAGTCCATGCAAATACTTCCGTCATCCCAACTTTTGCCCTCATCGTGAGAAACGAGCGCACGGCCGCAAAGCTTACCGTGCATCCTACCCTCCCAATCAGGAAAGCCCGTAATGGGGGTAATCCACGTGCCATCCCGCAAGACCGTGATGGGCGCGGATGCCTCCACATGAGGTCCCCAGGCACAGGGAATTTTTTGCACCTCGCCAAAGCTCTCGCCGCCGTCGCTTGACACCGCACAAAAAACAAAATCGTCGAGCACACCGCCGTTCCGGGGATTGCCAATTGGAAGTGAGGGGTTGTCACGCAGATAGGTATAGCCCATCGCCGCAATGCGCCCATCGGGGAGGGCGGTAATCTTGGCATAGTCGGTAAGGCGTCCCTCCTCCCCCTTCCAGTCAATCATGGGACGGGGAACGCCCCAGCTTTTTCCGCCGTCGCTACTTATCGAGAGACAAGTGGTACTGTCCACGCTTTCAAACGCTTGCCCGATGACAACCGAGGCAAGAACAGTGCCGTCCCTTCGCTCAGCCAGAAAGGGGAAAAAGCTTTGCTTACTGCAAAGCTGTGGCAAAGGATTTTCATAAATAATAGAAGAGGAAATGACCTTCATAGCAAGTGCCTTTCTCTGTTTTTTCTTCATTGTAACAAAAAATGTACTAAAAAAATAGATTTATATTGCTTATTTTTTTAGTTTTGTTGCTTTTTTTGTTTATGGATGCTATACTGAAGCAAAAGGAGGAAAGGCTATGGAGATTTCTTATCACGAAAAAGGGCGCGACGAGCATTATAAGCTTTGGCATTTTACCGACGCCAACACCGTCATATACACCTATTCGGAGGGGGGCAGTATCGTTTTTCAAGACGGTGTCTATCCCATTGAGCGCGGCACGCTTTGCTTTATTGCATCGGGCAAGCTTCACTACACCATGCCCTCTGCCCCCTCTCTCTACGAAAGAAGTAAGATTTATTTACCGGATGCGCAGAAGAGCGCACTGCTTTCCCTCGTACCCGCTTCCTCGGATTTTTTTCGCCTGTTCTCGCAAAACAACGTTGTTTTCGCACATGTACCCGAAGCGGCGCGGGAAGAAATAGACGCTCTGTTTGCAGAAGCTAAGGATGCACGCGAGCAAAATATGCCCGAGCGTTTCTCGTCTTGCTTTTTGCGCTTGATGATTGCCGTCAAGGAGTATGCCGCTGTCATGCTTCCCACCCCGCGAGGCGCACTTTCGCGCGCGCTGGATTACGTCAACCGCCGCTATAAGGAGGACATCACGTTAGACGATATTTGCGCCTATATCCACACCAGCAAGTATTATTTTTGCCGCATTTTCAAGGAGGCGATGGGGGTGACGGTGATGGAATATCTTTTAAGCACCCGCCTTGCCGCCGCGCGCAGTATGTTAGCGGAAAGCAGCCTGACCGTCAGCCGAATTGCCGAGGAATGCGGCTTTTCCTGCCTCTCTTATTTTTGTCAGGTCTTCAAAGAAAAAACGGGGCTCACGGCGAAAAAATACCGCCTTGCAACGCAAAAGAGTGCCGAAAAAGGCAATCGTGAGAAGTAAATTACAAAAAGCACCTTTGAAAGCTTAGCTTTCAAAGGTGCCTAAATTTTTAGATATCAATCTGCATCCTTCATAGAGAAGTCTTCTCTTCCCTTTTTGTCGATGCCCATATACTTCACACGAACCTTGTCGCCGATATTGCAAACATCGGTAACCTTTTCGGTGCGCTTGTTTTGAAGCTTAGAAATGTGAACGAGCGTATCCTTACCGGGTGCGTATTCAACGATACAACCGATCTGCGAGTTGGGATCATCCTTCGAGGTGACGATACGGGTAACAATGCCCTCATACGTTTCGCCAACCACAGGCTCAAATACAATCGCATCAATGATAGTTTTTGCACGCTCCGCACTGTCACGGTCAACAGCCGCAATGAATACAGAACCGTCATCCTCAATATCGATCTTCGCGCCTGTCTCGGCAACGATCTTCTGGATAACCTTTCCGCCCGAACCGATAACCTCACGGATCTTCTCGGGATCGATCTGCATGCTGATCATCTTGGGCGCATACTTCGAAACCTCTGCGCGAGGAGCCTCAATGGCCTTCAAAATGATATCATCGATGATATAATCACGGCCCTTGTGTGTAGTTTCAAGAGCAGCGCGAATGATCTCGGGCGTCAAACCGTCGATCTTCAGGTCCATTTGAATGGAAGTAATACCCTTATGCGTACCGGCTACCTTGAAGTCCATATCGCCATAGAAGTCCTCAAGACCTTGAATGTCGATCATAGTGGTCCAGCTGCCGTCATCCTCGGTGATCAAACCGCAAGAAATACCCGCAACGGGTGCCTTGATCGGAACACCTGCATCCATCAATGCGAGCGTAGAACCGCAAACGGAAGCTTGAGAGGTAGAACCGTTGGAAGATACAACCTCGGAAACGAGACGAATGGCATAGGGGAATTCCTCCTCGGAAGGAAGGACGGGAACGAGCGAACGCTCTGCAAGCGCACCGTGACCGATCTCACGACGGCCGGGGCTACGCATAGCCTTTGCCTCACCGGTGGAATAACCGGGCATGTTATAGTGGTGCATATAACGCTTGGAGTCCTCTTCGTCAAGACCGTCCAGCTTCTGTGCCTCGGAAAGAGTGCCGAGGGTAGCCACGGTGAGCACCTGCGTCTGACCGCGGGTGAAGAGTCCGGTACCGTGTGCGCGGGGAAGAAGTCCAACCTCTGCCGCGAGGGGACGGATCTCGTCCATACGACGACCGTCAACGCGCTTTTTGTCATTGATCAGCCAACGGCGAACAATCTTCTTTTGAATCTTATAGATGAGTTCGGGAAGCTGTACCGAAAGATCGGGATACTTTTCGCCAAACTCTGCCGCGATGCGCTCCACAATGGGTTGGAGTCTTGCGTCACGTACCGTCTTATCGTCGGTATCGAGAGCAAACATAACGTCCTTCTCACAATACGCGAAGATTTCATCGAACATATCGTGATCAAGCTCGCAAGAGGGATAATCAAACTTGGGCTTGCCAACCTCGGCAATGATGCCGTTGATGAAGCCGAGAAGATCCTTAATGACCTCATGTGCCTTCATGATGGCGTTATACATGGTGTCATCGTCCACCTCGTTTGCGCCTGCCTCAATCATAACGACTTTGCCCATCGAAGCAGCAACCGTCAGCTCAAGATCGCTCTTAGCACGCTGTTCTGCGGTGGGGTTGACTACAATCTCGCCGTCAACCAAGCCCATGAACGCACCGCCGATAGGACCGTTCCACGGAATATCGGAGATAGACAGAGCCACAGAAGCACCGATCATAGCGGTGATCTCGGGAGAGCAATCGGGATCCACAGACATAACAGTCAAAGACAAAGCGACATCATTACGCAGATCCTTGGGGAACAAGGGGCGAACAGGACGGTCAATCACACGGCTGGTGAGGATCGCTTTTTCGGAGGGTTTACCCTCTCTCTTGAGATAGCCGCCGGGAATTTTGCCGACAGCATACATCTTTTCATCATAGTCTACCGACAAAGGGAGAAAGTCAATGCCGTCACGGGGTGCGGCAGAGGCGGTAGCGCAAGCGAGGATCACAGTCTCGCCATAAGAGATCATGCAAGAACCGTTGGCAAGGCCGGCAACCTTACCGACCTCGATCTTCAGAGGACGGCCCGCATAGGTGTATTCAAACACTTTGTAGTTTTCAAACATTTGCTTTTTTCCTTCCTTTATAATTACTTTCATGTTCACCGTAAAAAACGACGGAAGAGATAATAGCACTTCATACACATCGAAGGTATTCGGTGCATATGAACTGCTACCTTCTCATGCCGTCGCGCAGAGTAGTTTCCGCTTGCCGCCAAAGCGGCAAGCGGAAAAGGGAGAAATTACTTTCTCAAGCCAAGCTTTGCAATGATGGCACGGTATCTTTCGATATCCTTCTTTGCAAGGTAACCGAGAAGATTCTTTCTGTGACCAACCATGCGGGAGAGACCTCTTTGAGAATGGAAATCCTTAGGATTTGCCTTGAGGTGCTCGGTAAGGGTGTTGATTCTCTCGGTCAAAATAGCGATCTGAACCTCGGGAGAACCGGTGTCGCGCTCATTGATCTTGTAGGTTTCAATGAGGTTGGTTTTGGTTTCTTTTGCGATCATGATACATTCACCTTTCTTTTATTTTCGCCGCGAACTCAGCACACGGTCGGTGAACGCCGTACGCCGTGCAAGCGGTCATGCATCGTTTATTATACTATATAAATGATAATCTGTAAAGCGTATTTTCAAAAAGTTTACATTTTAATTTTGATTTTCCGCACCGTACTCATAGATTACGGTGTGTCTGCCCGAAAGCTCCAAAGCACCGCGAACCAAGCTCCATTCCTCCTCGGTGCCTGCGTAGCAAATAACCACGGGATGCTCCTTATAAAGAAACATGCCCGGATGCAGTTTTTTCACCGAACGCGGCAAAACCAGCTTTTTCAAATGCGGTTTTTGCCCGATCACGAGATTCCCCAAATTTTCGATTCCTTCTTGAAACACGATCTCCTCAATTGTGTGCCACTGTTGGAACGGATGGGATTCTATAGCGCGCAATGTGGTGGGAAACGTGATCTTCTTTACGCATGCGGGCGGTGTTGTGTACTGAAAGCTGAAGCGTGTCACCGTAATGCCGTTGACGGAACAGGGAACCACGATTTCCTCCATGCCGATACAGCTGTCGGAATTCACAAGTGCCGTGCCGTCCGCTTCGACATAGATCCAAGGCGACCGCGCAGTGTCGGTCACAAAAGCGTTCTCATCTCCCAATCGCTCCCGTGCTTCTCTGTCCGACAAAATCGGCAGAACAAAAAAAGCAACAATCGTCAGAAGAAAAAGCACAGACACCAAAACGCACGAAACCGAGCGCAAAACCGATCTGCCCCGCGTCACGGTTGCACCTCGTAAAGTGCATCGGTCAGCTTCAAAAGCGTAACCGTATATTCCTCTTCGTGCACCGCATTTTCGATATACTCCGCTACGCGCTGAACGATATAGGGATTGGTATCCGCTTTGTCCTTATTTTCGGCAACATATGCTTGCGCCAACTTAATACGCTCTGCAAGCGGTGCCTGCCAAGCATCGCCCATCGAAAAATAGATCGCGTTGCGAAGGGCGCGAAGCTTTTGCTCCACCTCATATCTTTGCGCGTTGATCTGCGAGAGCGAAACCTCTATTTCGCCGTTCTCATACGCCGCGGTCGTGGTTTCGGGAACATCGGTGAAGCCTTGCGCACGCAAAAACACGCACGCCATGAAAGCATGTCCAAGCTCCGTGGGATGCACGCGGTCGCACCCGACCAAAGAAAAGGCGGGATTCTTCTTTTGCATTTCGCGGTTGAAATAGGTCAAGGAAGCGTTAAAGTCCACAACGGGTGCTTCATATTTTTCGGCAAGTCCCGCGCAAAAATGCCCGTAGCCCGTGAGTGCCATCGCCAGGTTTTTACCGGCGGGTTCGTCGCACGCCATTTCATCGTCAAACGGTGTCGGTGTGCAGAAAATCATGGGAATACCTTTGGCATAAAGCCGTGCGGCAAGCTCCGCCACGCCTTCAAAATAGATCCGAGCGCGCTCGGTCTTGATATCGGTGTAATGCTCTTGCCCCATATAGTGACCGCGCCAAATATCGTTCATGCCGATCATCAGCACCGCCTGCGTCGGCTTGAAAAGAGCAAGATCAGCCTCCAAATAACGAAGGGCACTGTCATGCACGTTGCCGCCTGAAATTCCGGCATTGTAAAGCTTGATCCTATCCTCCGGAAAGTGAGTGCGGTAATACTCTTGTATGTGTGCAATAAACTTTCCGTTGCAAGTGATCGAATCGCCGATGAACATCACGCGGGCACCGCGCTTGAAACGTTCGGGATTTCTCATATCGATTCCTCTTTCTCCTTAAAACAGGAAAATGAAAACTATCATTTACATTCTGAACCCATACTTATAGAGAAGGGCTCTTTTTTCTGCCAAGTCCTTGGGTTGAAATTTAGCAAGAAGAGTTTCTTTCACCTCTTGGGCACGGTAGATCTCCTCCTCGTCAGCGCGGTGGGAGACACGCTCTATCAAGTCGCGCGAGAAGCCCTTGGCAAGAAGCGACGGCATGAATTTTCCCGGTCCCCACATACGTTTGGCGAACACGGCAAATTGCCTGAGCAGCATATCCTCTTCTTTTAAATAGCCTTCCTCCACGATACGCCGAACAGCACACTCACTCTCCTCCTCGCCAAAGCCCCGTTCCATCAGCTTTCTTTTGAGAGCGCGGCGGGTGTTATCTCCGACAGCGAGAATTTTCAGTGCGCGTTCGTATGCCTTTTTGGAGTCCTCGCGGCGCGTAAGAGCAACAAGTGCCTCGCCCCATAACTCTTCCCCTTCGGCAGGGAATCCCGCGGCGGCATATTCCTCTTCACTGACACGGTAACATTTTGTTTTTTCATCCATACGCAAATGAATAATCATCAGCGTACCCACATGGCTTTTGATTACACGTTCAACGAGTGCTGTTTTGCTCATGCGTCATCGCCGTCGAGATCGGAAAGATCGAAGTCCTCATCCAGCTCAAAGGTTTCGCTGACCTCGCCCTGCGAAAGAAGCTCTCTCAGACGGCCTTCCAACTCTTCGCTAACGGTAGGATTGGACTCCAAGAATGCCACGGCTTTCTCCTTGCCCTGACCAATGCGCTGACCGCCATACGAGAACCACGAGCCACTCTTTTCGATCAGCCCGAAGTTAACGCCCATATCACAAATCTCGCTGGCCTTGGAAATCCCCTTGCCGTAGAGGATATCAAATTCTGCCGTTTTAAAAGGAGGTGCTACCTTGTTTTTCACCACCTTGCAAAGCACATGGTTGCCGTAGATGGTACTGCCTGTCTTTAGATTTTCCTTCTTGCGGATCTCAATGCGAACAGATGCATAGAACTTTAATGCACGGCCGCCGGGCGTAACCTCCGGATTGCCGTATGCAATGCCCACCTTCTCACGAAGCTGGTTAATAAAAATAACAACGCAATTCGTCTTGGCGATGGAAGAGGAAAGCTTACGCATGGCTTGCGACATCAGTCTCGCTTGCAAGCCAACATGCGCAGCACCCATATCGCCGTCGATCTCCTGCTGAGGTGTCAGGGCGGCAACCGAGTCCACCACGATAGCATCGATAGCACCCGAATGCACGAGTGCATCCGCAATCTCAAGTGCTTGCTCACCCGAATCGGGCTGAGAAACCAAAAGGTCGTTGATGTTAACGCCAAGGTTCTTGGCATAGACAGGGTCAAGCGCATGCTCCGCATCGATAAACGCGGCGTTTCCGCCGAGCTTCTGCACCTCCGCCACCACGTGTAGCGCAACGGTGGTTTTACCGGAAGATTCGGGACCGTAAATCTCAATGATTCTTCCCTTCGGTACGCCGCCGATACCCAGTGCCGTATCTAATGCAAGCGAGCCTGTCGAAACCGCAGACACATTCATATGCGTATTCTCGCCGAGCTTCATAATGGTGCCCTTGCCGTATTCCTTTTCAATGCGGCTGATCGCCGTTTCTAACGCGGCTTTTTTATCGATTTCCATGCTTTTTTCCGTTTTATCCGTTTTCTTGGTTGCCATATTTTCTTTTTCCTTTCCTAAGAGAGTATTCTCTCTTTACACATTTAGCATATCATACGATATGTCCGATAAAACGGACAGTTAAATTTTGATTTCTACCGCACCTTCGGGACGGATGGCAAGCATCATGCAAGCTCCCTCGCCAAACACCGCGTCCATAAGAAGCGCGTATTCCTCCGCGTATTCGCGGCGCACGAACGCCTGCGTGGTTCCGGCAAAGCCACCACCGTGCACTCTTTGCGCACATCCCTTACCGGCAAGCGCGCCTTCGGCAATGGCAAGGGCAAGAGAAAGCCCCTGTTCTTCCACGTTTTTCACGGTGTATACGTTTTGCAAATATTTAAAGGAAGAATCACCCGAAGCAATCACGCTTGCAAGGAAGCCCTCCACATCGCCCGCCTTTAACATGGCAGCCGTGCTCGAAACACGTGCGTTTTCACGGATAAAGTGCAGCGCGCGCAAAATGGCTCTGTCGCCGACGGTGCGGCGCAAAATGGGCGCATTGGCGACCACATCCTTCTCTTCGATGCCGCGCAAAACATCCTTACCGAAATATGCGGCAACACTCTTCATTTCCGCCGGAACGGAAGCGTAATCGGCATTGAGATCGGCGTGATTACCGCCCGTATTTACGATGCAAAGCACAAACCCCGCATCCGTCAAGGAAAAGGGGATTGCTTCGATGATGGGGTTTTGATTGTCCGCAAAGTCGATAAATACAAATCCGCCCACGGCGCAAGCCATCTGATCCATCAGTCCGCAAGGCTTACCGAAATACTTGTTCTCCGCGAACTGCGCAATCTTGGCGAGCTCTTCATTCGGGATTTTTCCGCCATTATAAACATGGTTCATAATATTGCCGATCATAACCTCAAAGGCCGCGGAGGAAGAAAGCCCCGAGCCCTTAAGCACACGGTTCACGGTATAAGCGTCAAAGCCGCCCACCTTAAAGCCGCGCTCCGAAAAGCCGCCTACGGTTCCCGCAATCAAAGAAGCAGAGGAAAAATCGGCAAAAGCATCGGGACGGTCGCAATCGGAAAGCGCAACCACATCCTCATCATATCCCTCGCTCTTGATACGGATCACGCCGTTTTCGGAAGGAGAAACCACAGCAATGATATCACGATCAATGGCTGCGGCAAGCACGCAACCGTGTTGATGGTCGGTGTGATTGCCTTGCACCTCGGTTCTGCCGGGAACAGAGAAAAGATACGTGTCCCTATCGTCTCCGTACAGCTTGATGAAATTTTCAAGTGCACCGATATAGCGAGCCTTTTGGTCCTCAAGATCGCCGTAAAGATGGGCATACGCGGCAAGCGCGCCGCCTTCGATTTTTTTGATCAGTTCAGATGCTTTCATTTTTAAAACCGTTCCTTTATGTTATTTTTCGTTTAAATAAGAATTTGCTATTCCGAATGCCTCGGCAAAAATTTCGTCGAACGGACGCATTTGCCCGTCGCGGTCCGCAAAAAGCGGAATGTGAGGCTTGGCGGAAAACCAAGTTTGTTGCCGTTTGGCATAGTGATGTGTTGCATTCTTCAAAATATCTGCGGCTTCTTGTTCCGAGCACTCGCCTCGCAAAAAACCAAGACATTCTTTATACCCGATTGCCCCATAAGCCGTGGTACCGGGCAAAAGTTTACCTTCGCGCAAAAGGCATCTCGTTTCTTCCATCAGGCCCTCCGCCATCATGGCATCCACCCTGCGGTCAATCCTTTCGTAAAGGAGAGAGCGCGATTCAAAAAAGAGGGTGATATTCAAAAGAGATAACCGGGGGTTTTCCATACATGCCGCGCGATCGTGCTCGGTTTTGGTTTTTCCCGTCACGTGATAGATCTCCAGCGCGCGGATCACGCGGGTACGATTGTTGGGATGGATGGTTTCGGCACTCTCGGGATCGATCGCCGCCAAGCGTGCATGCAACGCCTCATTTCCTTCCCGCACCGCAAACTCTTCCATCTGCGTGCGAAAAGCCGCGTCGCTTTCCATCGCTTCACCGTGCCGTGCCGTGCGCACAGCCTCCAGATAAAGCCCCGTGCCGCCGCAAAAAATCGGTAACTTGCCGCGACTTGCAATCTCTGCCGCGCAAGCTTCGGCACGCAGAGCATATTCCGCCGCCGAAAAATTCTCATTCGGCTCCGCGATATCCAGCATGTGGTGCGGAACACGTGCGCGCTCTTCCGCCGTTGCCTTCGCCGTGCCGATATCCATGCCGCGATAGATCTGCATGGAGTCGCAAGAAATGATTTCTCCGTGAAGTGCCTCGGCAAGACGAATCGCCAAAGCGGTCTTTCCGCTTGCGGTAGGTCCCGTAACGGCGATGGCTTTGATCTTTGTTTCGTTCACCATGCTTTAGTTCAAGTTTGCCAAAAAAGCGGCAACCTCTTCGGCGGTCGGAATGGAATCGGACGCGCCCGGACGTGTAACCGTAATGGCGGCGGCGGCATTGGCATATTCAACCGCCTCACTGATATCGCCGCCGTTTTCCAAATAGCGAAGCGTCATGGCGGCGGTAAAGGTATCGCCCGCCGCGGTGGTATCCACGGCGCGCACATGGTAGGAGGGAACGAATTTGCAACGGGTACCGTTGAAAATAAAGGCCCCTCTGTCTCCAAGCTTCAAAACAATATATTCGGCACGCACCCGCTTATAAAGCTCATGCGCCGCTTTCAAGCAGGCATCCGAGCCTTGTGGGGCGATGCCGGTATAATACTCCGTTTCTGTCTCATTGGGCGAGAAAACCGTCACGGGAGGCAATTTTTCCAGCGGGAAATCCGATCTGGCAGGACCGGCATCAATAAAAATGGGAATGCCGTGGCGATGCGCGTAATCGGCAGCGTAGAAAACAGCCTCATCTCCGATTTCAAACTGCATATAAAGTGCGTCGGGGCAGCAGCGGAACGCACTGTCGATATCCTCTTCCGTAATCGCCGCGTTGGCACCGGGATAGCAAATAATGCGGTTTTGCGCCGTTTTTTCTTCCACAAGAATGGCGGCAAAGCCGGTGGAATTCTCCTTGTCAATCACAATATGGCTGACGTCGATGCCGCACTCTTTGTAATAATTGTACAGCGTTTCTCCGTGCGAATCGTGACCGAGACGCGTAGCAAAAACAGTATCCGCGCCCAGCTTTGCGAATGCAACGGCAGAGTTCGCACCCTTGCCGCCCGGTGCATAGGTCACGCCGTGGGGAAAGAGCATCGTTTCGCCTGCTCTCGGCATTTCTGCAATGGGCATAAACATATCCATATTGGCGGAGCTGACCACCAAAACTCTTTTTTTCATAAATTGATCTTCCTTTCCGTCAAAAAGACATATGCTCAGCGCATAAAAATTCGTTGATAGGAGGCGAAAGAGCTATCCGCCAAGTCCTTTTCTCTGCCATGACAGGTGAAAAGGAAGCATTGCTTGCCCTCGGCAGAGAGCATTCGCAAGCACTGCATAAAAGAAAGTGCTCTGCCGTCGTCCTGGTGGGCAAACGTCTCATCCAAGCAGATCGGAACACCGGTGCGATACAAGAGATCCAAAAGAGCCACACGCAAAGAAAAATAGGCCAATTCCTTGGTTCCGTGGCTGAGATATGCAATCTCCTTCGGACCGTTTTCGGACATCATGTAAAGTGAAAAATCATCCGCGATCTCAAGATCGGTATATTTTCCGTCGGTTAAGCTGTCAATCAGGCCGCACGCATACAAAGAAAGCCGCGGCGACACCTCTGTGCGCAATCGGTCAAAGCTGCCGGAAAGGGCTTTTTCGGCACTCACGCACAAAGCCGCGTATTCCTCTAACTTACGGATTCTATCCTCAAGAGCATAGATCTCCTCTGTGATCTGTGCCGAGCTTTCTTTGCTGTCAAGCCCCGAAAGCTCTTTCATCAGTGCCTCTTCTCTATCAATGAGACTTGAGAGCATATTTTCATAATACTCTACCGCGTGTCTCAAATCCGTTGCGTTGTACTCGTTACAAAGCTTTTCACGCTCTGCCGGCGGTACCAATGCACGCACGGCAATCTCATCTTTACCGCGCAAGCGGGCACGTAACGCACGCACTTCCGCTTCGGCATCCTCTTTGCCGCGAAGCAGGGCGGCATCTTCCTTAATATATTCCGCCACCGCATGACTCAGCTTAGAAACAGTCTCAGCATAATTTTCATCCAGTTTAAGATCGGTACGCCAACGGCAGAGTACTTCATTCAAGCGGTCGGCAGTAGCATCGCAAGCCATTTTCGCTTCTTCTGCGGCATGCGTTTGCTCTTGCACGCGTTTTTCATACTCTTCCATCCGTCTGACAACATCGGCAGAATGCACCAACGCGGCAATATACTCCTCCGCACTCGAAACTTCCGCCAATCGGTAACAGCCGCCAAGCACGCGCAATGTGCGAACCAACTCTACCGTAAAAACAACACCCACGCCGCAAAACGCGAGAGACAAAGCAAGCATAATCAGCAAAGCTGCCGAGCCGAGCATCACGAATCCGATCACCGAGCCCACTGCCAAAAGAGCCGCGAGCGCATAGAAAACGGATAAAAAGACAATGCTTTTTTTCTTGACGGAAACCTTAGCCAAACACTTTTGCTTAAGCTCTTCTTCCTCGCCCTCTTTGCGCAGTCTCTCAACAAGCGCCCTCTCCTCTTCCGTCACGGAAGAGCCTGCCTCTTTGGTCTGTGCCAAGGCGTCCGCCGTTTCACACACATAGATTTCAGCATGATCCATATCTGCTTTGGCGGTGGCAAGCTCCGTCAAATACGAAGCATCGGGCAAAAAGCCGCCCGCGCGGTTTCGGTTTTCAAAAGTCTCAATCGCCTTTTCACGCTCTGCCGCAGAATCCTCTAACTCATGCAAACGGTCATAATCGCGAATCACAAGCGCGTTGAAATAGTCCGTTTCCAAGCGGTGAGATTCGGCAAGGCGTTTTTCACAATCGCGGCGCTTGCCTCTGGTAGAAAACAAAGCGTTCTCGCGATCGATGAGCAAAAGCTCCCTTTCCCTGGCATCTTCAAAGCGTTGCTCCAATTCCTCTTTTTTCTTTTGCAAAGAAAGAACCAAGCCGCTTTTTCCGTCGTCCGACGCGATCTGCTCCTTGGCGGAGGCAAGCCTTTTCATGGCATTCAACAAGGAATGCTGTTCATTTGCTGAGAATATAATATTTTCAATCGCCTGAGAAAGCACTTCTCCGTCTGCGTGAAGCAGTGTTTCCGCGTCAAAAAAGGCGGTGCTGACAAAAACTTCTCTGGGCACGCCAAGAAAACGCTCACCGGGCGAAATACCGCCCTTCTCCGAAACACCCGTTTCAAGATCGGTCAAACGGTAAAAATCTCTCTTTCCGTTTTCGTCCAAAAAGGCTTCTCTCTCAATGAGATACCGCTTGCCGCCCTCTTCTACCGTCATGCTGCCGGAAACATCCTCGCCATCCCACGGGGCGCGCAATTTGCGTTCGGGAAAGCCTTCGGCAAGATCGTCGTCAAAACCGTACAGCATATACAAAACGAAGGATGCGAGCGTGGTTTTTCCGGATTCGTTGGCCCCCTCGATCAAATTGAAGGAAGGATCAAAATCGGCTTTAAAGCCCGAAAGCTTGCCGAAGCGGTGAATATTTACGTTTAAGATCACCATAAGCCAATTCCTTTCTTTTTTTGTTTTTTGCCTTACTCCTCACGCATACCCGTCAAGAAGGCGGCGGCACGAATGGGCGCATCCTTGGCATTTCCCCAAGGTTCATCCCCATAGCGATAGTCAAATTTTTTGCAAAACCACGAAACATCGCCCTTCAAGCTGTCAAGATAGGTTTTTTCGATGCGCATGGTCACATCCGAGAAGGCGGTAAGTTCCTTCCCCGTCATCTCTTTTTTTGCACATTCCAATAAAACCCCTGCATGTGGGATGCAAAAATACGGCATTGCCGCATATTTTTCGCGAAAATCCTTATCGGCTCGGTACAGCTCCGCCAAGTTGCGAAGCATGCGCTCCAAGTGAAAGGAGACCTTTCCGCAAATATAGCACGAGCTTTTCATCTTGTCCATGTATTTGCCCGCGGCGTCGTGCTTTTTCCCCATGAGGGCGGAAAGAAGCGATCCCTCCAAGCCTTTTTTCACCTCGTCCAAATGACTTTCGAGCATCAAGGCAAGTCCGAGACGGTTTTTCATACCGAGCATCTTTTTGTAGTGTGTACCGCAAAAGCCCTCTTTGTTGGTGCGAATGCGGATATCCGGTTCCATCATGGAAGCGCCGAGAATCAAATCAAGCTCGTTTTCTTCTAGTTTTGCCATGATACGGCACACAGGGCATCCGAGCGCAGGATTCTCTTTCACCTCGTCAAACGCCTCATTGATCGGTATAGTGTATATTTGTTCCACGCCACATTCTCCTGACTCTTTTAAAAAATAAAAACGGTCCACTTGATTTTTACATTTCTTTGATGTATAATAGTGATAATCGGTATCTTAGATTCCTATTTCTTTCTATTATATAACAAATCCTTTCTTTTTGCAAGGGAAAACGAAAACTTTACGGCTTTTTTTGTGACTTTTCTCTTTTTTGTTTGACAGATCCCTCGTTTTTTCGATTTCTTGGGACACCCTGCATTCGCCCCTCTCAAAAATGATGTTTCAAACGGCTGAAACCATCACCGATTTTGTATGAAAGGAAGCCCTTCGTCCGGCGAAGGCTTGGTAATGAATATGAAAATTTTAATCCTTTCCGTTACGGCGGGGCAAGGACATAACGCCACGTCGAAGGCTCTTGCCAATCTGCTCACCGAGCGTTCGCATACCGCCGAGGTTGTCGACACCTTTCGGGAAACCAACCGCTTGCTTTATACCTTCGTAGACAAAGGGTATCTTCTCGCCGCCTCTCGCTTCAAAAAGCTCTACGGGCAGGGATATTATCGCTTGGAAAAGAGGAAAAGCAATTCCTATACCCCCTCGTTCGCGCGGTTTGCCAATAAGTTTATCGCCAAAAAGCTCAATCGCTATATCAAAGCCACCTCCCCCGACGTGATCGTTTGCGCACATGTTTTTTCCGCGATGCTTCTTGATATCATCAAACAAAAGTACGGGCTTGACGCCAAAACGATCGGCATCGTCACTGATTTCGCCATGCACCCTTATTGGGAAGAAACGCTTAGGCTTGACCGCGTGGTGCTTGCCAATCAATTTCTCATCCCCGCCGCCCTGCGCAAAGGCTTCAAGCGCGAACAGATCCTCACCTCGGGCATTCCCATTCACCCAAAATTCACCAAGCACACCGATAAAAAAGAAGCCAAGCTCGCGCTCGGCATGGATCCCGACAAGCCTCTGGTGCTCTTAATGAGTGGTTCCATGGGCTACGGAAACATGATCAAACTTTTAAAGGAACTGGATGCCAGCGGTCACGATTTTGCGATCGCCTCGGTTTCGGGCAACAACAAAAAAATCTATCACGCCATTGAAAAAGAGCACTGGCAAAAAACACTCTATAACATCGGTTTCACCGATAAAATCGATCTTCTGATGGATGCCGCGGAATGCATCGTTTCAAAACCGGGCGGACTGACCGCCAGCGAAGCACTCGCCAAACGTCTGCCCATGATCATTTCCAACCCCATTCCGGGGCAAGAAGTTCATAACAGCGACTTTTTGCAAAATTGCGGTGCCGCCATGGAGACCAACGCCACCTGCCCGCTTGGTGACGCGATTCACCTGTTCTTTAAGCACCCCTTGGTTCATAAAACCATGCTTGAAAACATTGAACTCATCCGAAGGCCCGATGCCGCCCTCACTCTGTGCGAGGAAATCGAGAACTTAGCAAAAGAAATCAAGTCCAAAAACAGCTGATTATGTAATCTTTTGTTTGCAAAGCCAAGAAAAACAACCCCCGAAAGGAAGCTAAAAATGGAAGAAATTCAAATTTTTGATTACAGCGGCGAAGGCTATAAGCCCATGCACGATTTCAAGGCGTGGCGCGTGGCAATCTTAAACTACGCTCCGCGCTTCGATATTGCCACCATGCAAGACCTTGAATGCCACTATGAAACGGATGAAATTTTCGTTCTTTTGGAAGGAGAAGCCTTTCTGCTTGTCGGCACCCCCGAAAAGCGCGTTAACATGGAGCAAGGAAAGATCTACAACATTCCCGCCGGTGTTTGGCACGGCATTTCCGTTTCGAAGGATGCGAAGGTACTGATCGTTGAAAACGCCGACACCACCAAGGAAAACTCGGCGCACAAGCTTTTGTCTGAGTTTTGAGTCAAGCCAACAAAAAAGAGACTGTCACAAACAGTCTCTTTTTTACGTTAAACGCTCTTCTTGTCAATCCAATGCAATACTCCGAGCCCAATCAAAAGAAGGATCGGAAAAGCAACGACCGAAAGAATGCCGAGGCGCAAATCGTCACCGTTCGCGCCCGACACAATTCCCGCCACGGTCGGACCGAGCGAGCATCCGAGATCCCCCGCGAAAGCGAGGAATCCAAAAAGCGCGGTGCCGCCTTTTGGTATGCGCGAGGTGGCAAGCGAAAAGGTGGCGGGCCAAAAAATACCGACGGCAAAGCCGCAAAGCGCAACACCGACAAGACCGAGAAAAGCGTTTTCGGAAAGCCCAATGACAAGATATGCCGCCACGCACAAAGCACTGCAAAAAGTCAGTGCCGTTTTTAGCGGCAAACGGGTATCCACTCTTGCATACACAGTGCGCGCGATCGCCATCATGAGGGCGAACCCGCAAACACCGACCAAGTCTCCAAGCGTTTTAGAAACACCGAGCGCACTTTCCGCGAAAGCAGATGCCCATTGACCGACGGCAATCTCGGACGCCCCCGTACAAAGCATAAGAAGAAGCATGAGCCAAAAAAGCTTATGCCGAAAAAGACCGCTGAAATGCGCTTTTTCCCCGGCAGTATCGCCCTCGACGGGATAAATGGGCACCCAAAGAAACAAGAAGAAATTTAACAGCGGCAAAATCGCCAACAGGCAAGAAAGCACTTGCCATCTCTCCGTGCCGCAAAGAACGAAAAACACGGTGCTGAGCCCCACAGAAAGCACCACACCCCAACAGTAAAAAGAGTGCAAAAGGCTCATAAACCCCGCTTTGTTCTTGGTAGGGCAGGACTCAACGATGGGGCTGATGACAACCTCAATCAACCCGCCGCCGACGGCAAAAACGCAAATAGCAATGAGAAGCCCCCAAAAAGGCGGCATAACCCGGGGCAAAAGGGCAAGCAAAACAAGCCCCGCCGCCGAAAGGATGTGAGCGATCAAAACGCATTTCCGATATCCGATCACGGGCACAAAGCGCGACGCGCCGATGTCGGTCAAAAGCTGAATAAAGAAATTGACGGTGATAAGTGCCGTCAGCTGAAACAGCGGAATACCATAGCTGCTTTCAAAAGTCAAAAACAAAAGCGGCGCAAAATTAACAACGATCGCCTGCACCACGTATCCCACGCAGGAAGCAAAGATCGTTGCACGGTAATTATTTCGAATCATGGTCCTCTCCAAAGAATAAATCGTCTTAGCAATTATACACGAAACCGAAGAAAAAAGCAAGGCTTTTTAAACTTTCGATTCTTTTTTTAAAAAATACGGAAAAAGACTCATTTTTTTCTTAAAATGTGTTGCATTTTTCAGCAAAATGCATTAAAATGAATGTAGTATATTATATTTGAAAACAATTCAAAGGAGAATTACTATGAAACTTGGTGTATTGACCAACCTCTTCGGCAAGCTCTCGCTTGAAGAAGCTCTTGTCAAATTTGAAAAGCTCGGCATTGAAGCGGTCGAGATCGGTTGCGGCGGTTATCCCGGCAAAGATCATTGCGATCCCAAAGTTCTTCTTGCAGACGATAAGAAGATCGAGGAATTCAAGGCAACCCTCGCACGCCACAACATGGAGCTCGCATGCCTTTCCTGCCATGGCAACGCAGTTCATCCCGATCCCGCCATCGCCAAAGAGTTTGACGATGATTTCCACGATGCCGTTCTTCTCGCGGAAAAGCTCGGCGTTGACACCATCGTAACCTTCTCGGGCTGCCCCGGCGGTTCGAAAGAGGATAAAACGCCCAACTGGGTAACCTGCGCATGGCCCAACGATTTCGGTGCAATCCTCGACTATCAGTGGAACGAAGTTCTCATCCCCTATTGGAAAAAGACCGCCGCTTTTGCCAAAGAGCACGGCGTTACCAAGATTGCCTTCGAAATGCATCCCGGCTTCTGCGTTTATAACCCCGAAACCCTGCTTCGCATCCGTGCCGCTGTGGGCGACGTGATCGGCGCGAACTTCGATCCCTCTCACCTTATTTGGCAGGGCATCGATCCCGTTGCCGCTATCCGTGAGCTTGCGGGCGCGATCTATCACTTCCACGCAAAAGATACCAAGATCGACAAGTACAACACTGCGAAATACGGCGTTCTCGACACCAAATCCTACAGCGATGAAATTCACCGTTCTTGGATCTTCCGTTCGGTCGGCTACGGCAACGGCCTTGATTACTGGCGCGAGATCATCTCCAATCTCCGCCTTGTCGGCTATGACAAGGTCATGTCCATCGAGCATGAGGATTCTCTCATGAATCCCGATGAAGGCTTGGCACATGCCGCCGCGTTCTTAAAGGAATCCATCATCAGCGAACCCCGTCCGCAGGATCTTCGTTGGATTTGATACATATGAAACCGAAGAGGAGCTCGGGCGCACCCTGAGCTCCTTTTTAAGGAGAAAGCTATGCCAAACTTTTACGAAAATCCGCGCCTGCCCTACGAAAACCGAGAAAGAGCACGCGCCCACTATATTCCTTATGCATCGGCAAACGGTGCCCTCTCGCGCACATCGCGCAACAGCCGTTTCACGCTTTTGAACGGCAAATGGAGCTTCCGCTATTATCCAACCCCTTGGGATATGCCCGAGGTGCCTTCTTTGGCGGATTGCACCGATCAAATTCCCGTACCCTCCTCGTGGGAATGCTATGGATACGGCACACCGAACTATACCAACATTAACTATCCCATCCCCTACAATCCCCCTCTCGTACCGAGAGAAAACCCTGTAGGCGTATACGCCAAGCGCCTCCCCTTCCGTAAAGATCCTTCCCTCCCCCGTACCTATATCGCTTTTGACGGAGCCTCTTCTTGTCTCGTTCTCTATTTGAACGGCAAATACGTCGGCATGTCAAAGGGTGCGCATATGACGGCGGAGTTTGACATATCCGATTTTCTGCAAGACGGCGAAAATGAGATTGTTTGCGCCGTTTACACCTATTCCGACGCCACCTATCTGGAAGACCAAGACTTTTTCCGCTTCCACGGCATTTTCCGTGACGTATATCTTCTGCGCCGCCCCGAAAACCATGTCAGAGACCTTTTTATCAAAACCGATATAAAGGGGCATGTCTCTGTTGAGGCAGACTTTGTCGGCGGCACGCTCCCCATCACGGGCAAGATCATTGCGCCAAGCGGCGAAGAAAAACACTTCCGCACGCCCAAAATCAAAATCAAAGATCCCCTTCTTTGGAACGCCGAGACGCCGTGGCTCTACACCCTTCTTTTACATATCGGAAACGAATATATTGTTAAAAAGATCGGCTTTAAGAGCGTTGCCGTCTCAAAAAAGGGCGAGCTCCTCATCAATGGCACTCCCATCAAAATCAAAGGTGTCAACCGCCACGACTCCAACCCCAAAACAGGCTACACCGTTTCGGAAGAGGACATGCGCCGCGACATTCTTATGATGAAAGCGCACAACTTCAACTGTGTGCGCACCTCGCACTATCCGAACGCCCCCGTATTTGTCGAACTTTGCGATGAATACGGCTTATATGTAATCGATGAATGTGACCAAGAAACCCACGGCGTCGAGCACGCATATGGGCTCTGTTCGCTCAAATCCATCGAATCGATGGCGTCGAATCCGCTTTGGGAAGCGTCCTACATGGACCGCGTGGAACGCCTTGTCGAAAGAGACAAAAATGCTCCCTCCGTTATCATCTGGAGCATGGGCAACGAAGGCCAGTTCGGCGAAAACCACATCAAAATGGCGGAGTATACCAAAAGAAAAGATTCTTCTCGCCTCGTGCATTACGAACGCTCCGCGTTCCCGAACAAAGATTACGGTGCCGGGCAGATGAAAATTCACGAATCTCTTGACATCATCTCACGCATGTATACCTCCTTGCCGGATTTGCTCTATCAGGGCAGAGACGAAAAAAAGGAAAAACGCCCATATCTCATGTGCGAATACGCGCACGCGATGGGTGTCGGCCCCGGCGAACTGGAAGACTATTGGCAGCTCATCTATGCCTATCCGCGCTTAATCGGCGGTTGCATTTGGGAATGGTGCGACCACGGAGTTTTAACCAAGAAAAACGGCAAGGACGCCTACCTTTACGGCGGTGACTTCGGCGATTTTCCCAACGATTATAACTTCTGCATGGACGGCTTGGTCCGTCCCGACCGCACTCCCTATACCGGGCTCTATGAAGCAAAAGAGGTCATGCGTCCCTTAAGGATAGAAATGATCTGCCCCGATTGCGGCAAATTCAGTCTCTTCAACACCAACGATTTTACCAACGCCGATGCGTATCTCTTATCGGCTACGATTACGGCAGACGGCAAAGAAGTATGGCAAAAAGAGCTTACCGTTTCGGCATTGCCGCACGAAAAAACTGAATTTTCTCTCTCTTTACCAAAGCTCTCCCCCGTCAAAGACGGTGCCGTCCTTCGCATCGCCACGCTTCGCAAAACACAAACACCTTTTGCCCTCACAGGGGACGAGGTGGGCTTTGACACCTTTGAGCTTCCCACCGAAAAAACAGCAATTACGCCTGCGCCCATCACCCATCACGCCATGATAAAAGACGAGGGCAGGTGTCTCACCGTCTCCGCCGGCAAATACGCTGTCACCTTTGACCGCGTCACGGGCATGCCCGTTTCCCTGCTTTCAGACGGCGCAGAGCTTCTCGCCGCCCCCGCCTCTGTCACTCTTTGGCGCGCACCGACGGACAACGACATGTACACCAAAAAACTGTGGCTTGAGGAATTTGTTGATACGGCAAAATTTGTTCCCGCCGCCGACTTTTGGCGTGAAGATGGCAAAGCCATCGCTTACACCGTTAGCGGTTTTGTGGAAACCAAAAGTCATTCACCCCTGTTTTTGTCAACTTTCGTTTACAGAATCGACGAAAACGGTGTTCATATAACAGTGGATGCCAAGCGCAACACCGAGCTTTTGGAGGACATCGGCGACGAAAAGCAAAAGCCGTACCTCGACCGAGTGCCGCGTTTTGCGATCCGCTTGCCGCTAAAGAAGGAGCTTGAAGACCTCTTCTATTTCGGTTACGGTCCGCATGAATGCTACATTGATTTTTGCGCGCAATCGCACCTTGGTTGGTGGCACAGCACCGTCTCGAAGGAATACACCGATTATCTGCGTCCGCAAGACTGCGCCAATCATATGGGCGTGCGCTATCTGACACTTTCGGGCGGCGGAAAATCTCTTCGCGTAGACGCGGAAGATGCAATCGAATTCTCCGCGCTCCATTACACCGTTGAAGAACTGACGCGCGCCGAACATCCGTACGAGCTTTCGCCTTCCGACACCACCGAATGCTTGATTTGCTACCGCAATAACGGCATCGGCACCGGCTCTTGCGGTGCTCCCCTTTCGGAAAAATATCGCTTTAACGAAAAAGCGTTTACCTTTGCATTTACTCTTTCATAAGGAGATGATCCCTTGAAGCGCATCAAAATATTTTTGGCATCCTCCATCACCGATTTGAAATTCGACCGTGTGGAGATTGGAAACTTTTTCCGGCAGATGAATGATATTTATATTGAAAGCGGCGTGTATTTTGACTTGATTATGTGCGAAGACTATGATAACACCATAGCCGTCGACGGCAAGCAATCGCAATTTGACCAAGAGATTCGTGCAAGTGAGCTTGTATTCTTCCTCTTTTTCAAAAAGGTCGGCGATTATACCCGCCACGAGTTTGAGGTAGCCCTCGACCAATACAAGGAAATCGGCAAGCCCAAGATCTTAACCTATTTCAAGTATGTGGATTCGCCGGAGAATGCGGAACAAGACATTCTTTCCTTTATGCAGGTGCTCGACAAGGAAATCAGGCACTATTATAATGTCTACAACTGTATCGATACGCTGAAGCTCGGCATCTTTATGCAGATCAAAATGATGCATTTGGACGAAAGCGAGATCACCTTCGAAGACGGAAAGATCTTCCACGGCAACCGCGAGATTGCGGACACCCGCGGCATTCCTCTCTTTTCGGGCAACGAACATCTCACCTCCTTGCGCGAAAGACTCGCACAAGCGCAAAAAGCCTATCTTGATGCCAAAAGTGCTATGTTAGAAGACGGTTCCGACGATGCCTATATCCGCTTCGGCGAGGCGGCATCCGCCAAAGCGGCCCTCGAAAAAGAATGTAAGGAGCTTGAATCCTCCATTTTGAGCACCGCCAAGAACATAGCGGAGCAAACGTCGGGAAAAGCCGAGCTTTCCGAAAAGCAAAAACAGGCCTACCGCTTTATGGAAAGAGGGCTTTGGAAAGAAGCTTTGGAGATTCTTGACACCAAGGAGATTCTCTCGGAATTAACCCACAACGAAAGCATGCTTGACTCCCTTGAAAAGAGGATCGAAACCAATGTCAATGAGCTTTTGCAGCGCATTGAAGTGCTTCGCAACGTAGGGCTCAACAGAGAAAGCCTCAAGGAAGTGCTGTCTCTCTATGAAAAGGTCTACGAAACAACCTTGAAATACAATTTGAGCAAAAAGCCCCTGCTTGAATACGCACATTTTCTGCATACGCAAAACGATATTGAAGCCAGCTTGCGCGTTGCGGCAAAGCTCTCCTATCTTTTCTCCGATCCCGATGCCAAAGCCGATATCCGCGACCGAGCCAAGCTTGCATATTATACCGGGCTTTTCAATGTCAACGCCAAGCGCTACGAAGAGGCCGAAAAAAGCTTGCAGGAAGCCGTTTCGCTCTATGAAAGTCTTGCCGATATGACGGACGAGGAACGCTTGCTTTTAGCAAGAAGTTACAACTCCATCGCTACCTCTTGCTTCTACCGTTCCCAAAACCGAAAAATGGAGCAAAACTACCGTCACGCAATGGAGATCTTCCGCGTGCTTTACCAAAGGCATACCGATGTCGTTGATTACGCCATGTCCTACGCCATGATCCAAGACAACTACGGTATCGCCCTTGACGAGTTGGGAGAGCTTGAAGAATCGGAAAAATACCATCTGCAAGCCCTCGCGCTCTATACCGAACTCGCGGAAAAATACCCTCTCAGAGCAAGGCTCAGCTATGCGCGTTGCCACCACAACACCGCTTGCCTTTATCAAAAGATAAAGCGCTATGAAGAAGCGGAAGCTCATTTCCTCGAGGCAATTCGTGTACGTGAAGAGGAGAGGCTCCTCAATCCTCACGCAGTGGAGCCGCTTCTTTCGGGTAGCTATTGGAGCATCGGCAACCTTTACACCCTGATGCAAGAAAACGAAAAGGCACTCGACGCTTACGAGTCCGCCTACAAAATGCGCCTTGTCCTGCGCCGCCGCACTGCGGTATACGGAAAAGAGCTTTACAATGGTTACTACCGCTTAAAAAGTCATTTGAGCCATATCGGCCGTCAAGAGGAAGCGGACGCGTTAACAAAACGCTATGTTGATCTCATCCTCACTTATGAAGAATGGGCAGACACCGAAAAATCACTGATGCCTCATTTTCTCCTTGACTGTGCCGAAGAGTTCGAAAAGATGGGGAATTGGACCGAAGCCCTTCGCTATGTATTGCCCATCTTTGAACGCGAAGGCGCAAGCGAAACGGTCCTTTGGCTCGCTTGCAAACTTGCGGAGCAATGCTATGAGGCACTCGGAGATGCCGAGAACGCACAAAAATACTGCGCTCTGCGCGAAAAATATTAATCATGCCGTCTTAGCAACAGGCAGAAAGGATTGATCAAAAATGACAGAAAGCATATGGAACGGCTTTCGCCGTTTGGACTTCACTTTTGAAAACAAGGATGCCGTTTTGGTGATCCCGAACGAACCGAGGACGGATCGAAAATGGCTCTTTAAAACCGAATATTTCGGTGCGTTTCCTGATTTTGAGCTTGAAATGCTTGCGCGCGGATACCATGTTGCGCATGTCAAAAACACCACCCGTTGGTGCCTCGAAGAGGACACCGAACGTCAAGCCCGCTTCGCGGCATATTTGCATCAAGAATACGGACTTTGCGAAAAGTGCATGACCGTGGGTATGAGTTGCGGCGGCATGCAATCCATCTATCTCGGTGCCAAGCATCCCGAATGCGTCGCGGCGCTTTATATCGATGCCCCCGTTTGCAATCTTTTAAGCTGTCCTTGCGGTGTCGGCGATGCCGTAGATGCGTTATACCAAGAGTTTACGCAAGCCACAGGCAAAACCGTCTCCGACATGATCAATTACAGAAAGCATCCCATCGACTACGCCCCGCTTCTCATCCAAAACAAAATTCCGCTTTATATCGTGGCGGGCGACAGCGACCAAACCGTCCCCTATCATGAAAACGGTGCTGTTTTGGCAGATTATTACCGCAAGCACGGTGGCGTTCTCTTCGAAACGATCAAGGAAGGCTGTGACCATCACCCCCACGGTTTGGAGGATCTTACCCCCCTCATCCGCTTCGCAGAGGAATATTATCATTAAAAGTGAAAGAAATTTACATTTTTTTGCATTTTCTTCTTTACAAGACGCAGTTTTTCTGTTATAATGTATGGGTAAAAATTTGAAAACGCTTCACTGCGTGTGAAGCATAAAGGAGTGTTTGATTATGAGTCGTATGGTCGGTACCGTTTCCCGCGGTGTTCGTGCCCCCATTATTCGCCAAGGCGACAACATTGTGGATATCGTTTCCACCTCTGTTTTGGAAGCCGCGAAATGCGAAGGGTACGAAATCCGCAACCGTGACGTCATCGCCATGACCGAGGCTGTTGTGGCACGTGCGCAGGGCAACTATGCCTCTGTAGAGGATATCGCCACCGATATCCGCGCGAAATTCGGCGGTGAGACTGTGGGTGTTATTTTCCCCATCCTCAGCCGCAATCGTTTTGCCATTTGCTTGCGCGGCATCGCAAAAGGTGCTAAAAAAATCGTTTTGATGCTTTCCTATCCTTCCGACGAGGTCGGAAACCACCTCATTTCCATGGATGCGATTGACGAAAAGGGTGTCAACCCTTATTCGGATGTTCTCACGCTTGAAAAATACCGTGAGCTTTTCGGCTATGTAAAGCATCCCTTCACCGGCATTGATTATGTAGAATATTACGAGTCTCTCGTCCGCGAGTGCGGTGCCGATATTGAAATCGTCTTTGCCAACGATGCCCGTGCTATTCTTCCTTACACCAAAAACGTGCTCGCTTGTGATATCCACACCCGTTTCCGCACCAAGCGCATTCTCAAAGCCGCAGGTGCCGAGATTGTTTACGGATTGGATGAGATTTTGAGTGCCCCCGTCGGTCAAAGCGGTTATAACAGCGAATACGGCCTTCTCGGCTCCAACAAATCCACCGAGGATACCATAAAGCTCTTCCCGCGTGACTGCCAGCCCATCGTTGACGCAATCCAAGCGCGCATCCTTGCCGAGACCGGCAAAACGGTCGAGGTCATGGTCTATGGCGACGGTGCCTTCAAGGATCCCGTCGGCAAGATCTGGGAGCTCGCCGATCCCATCGTTGCACCTGCTTACACCAAAGGCTTGGAGGGCACGCCCAACGAGCTGAAGCTCAAGTATTTGGCAGACAACGATTTTGCCGATCTGTCGGGCGATGAGCTCAAGCAAGCCATCAAGAGCAAGATCCAAGAAAAAGACGACAATCTCTTCGGTAAAATGGTATCCGAAGGTACCACCCCCAGACGTTTGACCGACCTTATCGGTTCTCTTTGCGACCTTACCTCCGGCTCCGGCGATAAGGGTACCCCTATCGTCCACATCCAAGGCTATTTCGATAACTATACCAACGAATAAACTTTCAAAGGGGCTGTCACTCACCATGATAGCCCCTAATTACTTTCGATCTCAAAAAAGGAGTGTACAGCATGAAGTTTTACAACAATTCTTTCAAAAAAGGCTTTCACCCCGACCATGTGCTTGAAAAAGGCGAATGCTATTACGATATGGCGTTAACCGTTCCCAAAAGCATCACCGTCATCGGATACAGCTCTTGTTCGTACCTGCATTACTTAAAAGGGATCGTATTGCATGACGGTGTCACTTCGATTGAAAAGTTCGCTTTTAGCCATTCCGGCTTAAAGAATATCTTCATCCCATCTTCGGTGACAAAAATCGATTCTTTCGCGTTCAATCACTGTCCTGCACTGCAATCGGTCAAAATCGCTCCGGATTGCCCCTTGGAAAAAATTGAATTCGGCACATTCGAAGACTGTCCAAAGCTTTCCTCCGTCACCTTTCCCGATGCTCTTTTATCCATAGAGAGTGAAGCTTTTTACGATTGCACATTTCTTAAGAAGATTAATTTCAGCGAAAAATGCCACCTGAGCGACATCGGTTCCAAAGCCTTTTACGGAGCAAAGAGCTTATCCGATATTGCTCTGCCCGACACGGTAAGAAGCATCGGTGCGCACGCGTTCGAGGGAACCCACCGTTACAACAATTCTGCTTTTTGGGAAAACGACGTTTTGTATATTTCCAATCACCTCATCAAGGCAAAACCCTCCCTCTCTGGCAGCTACACCGTCAAAGAAGGTACCGTCTGCATCGCCGATGAAGCCTTCAAAGAATGCAGACAGCTGGAAGAAATCACCCTTCCAGACAGCGTTAAAACCATCGGCAAACGAGCATTTTCGGATTGCGACCGGCTTAAAACCGTTACCGTCGGAAAGAACAGCGGTATAGAGAGTATCGAAAGCGAAGCTTTCTCGGGTTGCTCAGCACTGACCGAGATCTTTCTCCCCCAAACCTTGAAAAAAATAGGTGAAAAAGCCTTCTATTTCTGCGGCGCACTTCATGAACCCCGGATTCCTTCCGGTACTGCTGTGGAAAAAGATGTTTTTCTTCGCGCTTGCTGCCCCACCGTCGCTCTCTTTGACGCGGCGTTCTCTGCTCCCTTCTCCGAGCTTTCGCCCGAAAGCAAAATGTGCTATCGCCCAACCGCTGAAGAAACAGAGGAGGGCTGTTCTATCCCCAATCACGGCCGTTTTGTTCTTTCTCCCGCCTCCGAAAAGGAGTGGCCCGCCTTGATCGCCGCTTGCAACAAATGGGTTGTCAAATACACCTTTACAGACGATTTTGATCCGCCGGACGAATGCGGGTTTGCAACGTCAAGCTGCAGCAGCTCCTCTTCTTTCCTAAATCTTTATCCTAAAAACTGCTTGGTAAAAAACGGTGCTGTAATCGGCTTTTACCAAGAATCAGAGCATAAATACTATCTCTTTAACGGAAATACCAGTTGGTACGACAGCACCTTCGTGGGCGACTGGACAACCTACAGCTACGAATACGAGCTGCTTCCCCGCCCAAAAGAAAAGCAATAATAACCTCATAAAAATGGGGCTGAGCATTAGCTCAGCCCCAAGGCAATTTGCGCCGATAAAGGTGCGAATTGCCGATTTTTTTGCAAAATTATACCCATGGGAAGGCAAAAAACACCTGCTTTAGGTTGCTTTTCGGTGCTTCACAATTGGCGAAGCAGCCCCTATTTTATCTGATTCGTTTGCCCTTGGCATAAATCTCTATGCCATCGGTGTTCCCATCTACGGTATAATCAGCGAGCTCACCGTCACGCCACGAGAAGGAAACCGTAAGTCCTCCCTTGGCACGAAGCCCCTTAACTTCACCCTCTCTCCATGCATCGGGAAGCGCAGGCAAAAGGAAGAGCTTGTTTCTTCTCGATTGCATAAGCATTGCCGTTACACCGGCCGTCGCGGCAAAATTACCGTCGATCTGGAACGGCGGATGCGCATCGAGCAGATTGGGATAGGTTCCGCCCGCGCATTCATAGGAAACGACCGTCGCATCCACGGGCTTCAGTTGATTCTTAAGCAAGGTGAGCGCGTGATTTCCGTCAAACAGGCTTGCCCAGAAGCAAATCTTCCAACCAAGGCTCCAACCCGTACCGTAATCGCCGCGGTAAAACAGCGTCTTGCGGCATGCTTCGGCAAGTTCGGGAGTTTCGTCGGGCGTGATCTCGTTTGCGGGATAGAGCGCGTAGAGGTGCGAGGTGTGGCGATGCTCTTTTTCCACCCATTCCTCGTCTCGATACCACTCGATAAGATCACCCTTTTCTCCGATCCGCAAGGGCAAAAGCTTCTCCTTCGCCGAAGCGATTTCAGCGAGAAAGCCGTCTTTTTCTCCCAGCAATTCCGCGCTGTAGAGAAGATTCGAGAAGAGCTCGCGAATGATGGAAACCGTCATAGTGGAAGTCTCCGCCGCACCGCAAGGCTCACCGTTTTCAAAAAAGCAGTTTTCGGGAGAGGTGGATGGAGACATAATGAGATACCCTTCCCCATCCTCCGTCAACATCGAAAGATAGAACACCGCCGCACGGCGCATGATGGGATATGCCGTTTCGCGAAGAAAGTCCTTATCTAACGTATACTCATAATACTCCATCAAGTGACGGCATAACCACCCCGCCGACATCGGCCAATAAAGCCACTTTGTCTCCCCCTGAGAGGGGTATGTCATACGCCAAATATCCGAATTGTGATGGCTGACAAAGCCTTCCTTGCCGTAAATCACACGCGCTGTTTTTTCGCCCGTCACCGACATTTCCCTGATCATGCGCAAAAGCGGCTCGTAAAGCTCGGTGAGTCCTACCGCAAGAGTAGGATAGTAATTCATCTCGGTGTTAATATTCAAGGTGTAATTGCAGTGCCACGGCGGGCACAGCAAATCGTTCCAAATGCCTTGCAAATTGGTCGCCTGACCGCCTGCGCGAGAGGAGGAGATGGTTAAATATCTGCCATAATGGAACAAGAGCAGATAAAGTGCCGTATCCTCCTTTCCCTCTTGCAACGCCGCAAGGCGAGCAGGCAGGGTGAGGTTTGTGGGTGCATAGGGGATTCGAAGACTCACACGGTCATAAAACGACTTGTAGTCTGCAATATGTGAAGCTTTGACCGCTTCATAATCCGAAGCACAAGCATTCGAAAGAGCCGTCAAAGATGCCACTTTATATTCCTTTCCTTCTAAAAAGGGATGCTTTTGATACCCGTTAAAAGAGGTCACACAGCAAAGGTAAAGCGTGGCATGCGAAGCACCTTCCAAAGAAATCCCGTTTTCGCGATAAGTAACTGCACCGTCGCTCAAAAGCTTAACCGACGTACGGAAGCAAATGCCGCGTTCCTCGTCTTTGTCAGAATAAGTAAAATTACGCCCCTCTACATTTTTGCGGTTGAATTCGGAGTTTGCCATGCACTCGCCGTCAATCACAAAGGCTTCACCCAAAGCGGCAGTTTCATGCTTCAAAGGCGAAGCAAAGGATACACCAAACGAAAGCGCCCCCTGCTTTTCCGCCTCAATACGCATTACCAGCGCATGCGCGGGATAGGAAACGAAAACCTCTTCGTGATACCCAATTCCATCTCGCGTGTAATCCACGCGGGCAACAGCGTCGGTTAAATCGAGAGAACGGCTGTACCCCTTCACTTCCCCTTCGGGAAAAGAAAGAAGCAAATCTCCCATCGGCTGATAAGACTCGGCATTGACTCTTTGCATGCTTTCTTTTAAAAGGCGGTCCGCGCCAAGCCGATCACCCGACATAGCAAGCTCTCTTGCGCGCGAAACCTCGGCGGCAGAGGAGAAAAGATCCCCATCGCGCGGAAAACCGGTCCAAAGTTCCTCATGATTCAAAGAAAGCTTCTCTTGAATGGGATGACCGTAAAGCATGGCACCCAATGCCCCGTTTCCAAGCGGCAAAGCATCGGTAAACGCCGTGCCGGGCGCATCAAAATACAAAATTTCCGATTCATTCATGTTTTTCATAAGCGAACTCCTAAAAAGGGATTGACAGATTTTCTAAAAATGGTATAATAAATATATAATATCTCATCAAGAAAAGAAACGGTGCCTTGGCACATTTCTCCCTTGAAAGAAAGGATATGCAAAATGAAACAAAAGCTGTGCCGTGTTTTCGCCTGCCTTCTGGCTTGCGCGCTCTCCTTCTCTCTTCTCTTTGCTTGTAAGGACGATGAAGAAGAGAATAACAAGGACAAAAACCCGCCTTCCTCATCCCAAGGCAACCTCTCAGAGGGAGAAGATCCCGAAAAGGATGATTTAAACTGGGAATTAGACTAACCTATATGGAACAAATGGGGCTTGCGTTTTGCACAAAGCCCCATTTTTTTATTTCTCCAATGCGCCGAAGCTCGCAAGGGCATGCAAAAAAGCATCTAAATCCTTGCCTGCCGTCGCGTCGTCAATGCCGTATTCTTCTACCATGGCGGCAACGAGTGCCTCACGCGTGATGTCTTTCGAAAGCTTTTCCCACAAAAACTTGCCCGTCTCGTTGAGCTTGATCATGTTGTGAAAGCTTGTTTCTGCGCCAAGCGGCACAACAACGGGAGTTCCCGCTACATCGCTTAACATATATCCTTCACGAATTTTCATATCACCGATTTGCTCCGTTCTTTTTATATTTTTATCAATGAGACGCAGTTAAAGTCTCAAAAGAAAGCCGTGCGGCGGCTTCGGAAATGTCACAGGAAAGAAGATACAGCGGCACATTTCGGATCAAAATATCCGTCAAGCGCAAAATCTCCTTCACACCTTCCGCATGAGTCGGCTTCAAAAGCTGCCCAAACACGCGGGAAACCGCCTCATCGCTGCTCATCACGCGAATTTTAGGCGTTTCGGCTCGCTCGATAAAGCAAAGAGCCGCCAAAGGTGCTTGATCGTTGGCATTCCACCCTTCTTTACCGCACCAAGGCGTGCCATAGGCGGTGATCACACCGTCCTTTTCACGCACCAAGGGCTTATCCCCGTTCAAAATAGCAATTTTTTCGCCGTAAACCTTCCGCCAAAGGCGAATATGTGTGCTCTTTCCCGTTCCGCTGGGCGCACTGAATGCATACGCCTTGCCCGCCACCTTAACCGTCGCCGCATGCAAAAGCATGGTGCCGTTGCGAGAGGCAATATCGCAAAGCTCGCGATAGGTGCAAATGCTTTCCACATACGCATCGGAAGCGGAAGGAAGCTCCGCCCTTGCCTTGGCAAACGCGGCATCCGACACGCGCACGGAAAAATCCGCCTGTGCGGCATCCGCACGGTACGCTTCCGCTATTTTGGGAACTAAGCTGTATTTCGGCTCAATGTCCCACAAAAAATCGGCAATACGGTAAATAGGCATCTTTTTCCTTCCTTTAGGGCTTTCAAAACCCTCATCATATTGTTTCAAAACCTTGGGATTCGCGGTTTAAAATACCGCGATCCACTCTACGGCAAAAATAGCGGGGCTGAGTATGACTCAGCCCCTTGCTTTTAAGATTAGTGAACGATGCAACGCTCGGTATCCTTATCAAAGATATGGATTCTTTCAGCGTCGATGGCAACCTTAATCTGGTCGCCTGCACGAGACTGAGAACGGGAAGATACACGCGCAATCAAGGTCTTGCCGTTGGTAGCATCCTCCTGGCCCTCAAATTCGAGATAGAGATAAATCTCAGCACCCATAAGCTCGGTAACGTCAACGGTAGCATCCATCAAGCTGTCAGGTCTCATGGAGATAACGCTGGGCTCGTCATGGATGTGCTCGGGACGGATACCCATAACAACTTCCTTGTCGATATACTCGAGAAGAGCAGGGTTAGCTGCCTTGTCAGCGGGAAGCTTAATAGAGGTGTTGCCGAACTCGACATAGAGATCGTCAGCCTTCTTTACGAGCTTACCGGTAACAAAGTTCATCTGAGGAGTACCGATAAAGCCGGCAACGAAGAGGTTAACGGGATAATCATAGAGGTTTTGAGGAGTATCAACCTGCTGAATGAGACCGTCCTTCATAACAACGATACGGGTAGCCATCGTCATAGCCTCGGTCTGGTCATGCGTAACGTAGATAAAGGTGGTACCAACCTTCTTATGAAGCTTGGTAAGCTCGGTTCTCATGGATGCACGGAGCTTAGCGTCAAGGTTGGAAAGAGGCTCGTCAAGAAGGAATACCTTAGGCGAACGAACGATTGCACGGCCGAGCGCAACACGCTGCTTCTGACCGCCGGACAAAGCCTTCGGCTTTCTTTCGAGAAGGTGGTTGATATCGAGGATCTTAGCAGCCTCTTCAACGCGGCGCTTGATCTCCTCCTTGGACATTTTGCGGAGCTTCAAACCGAATGCCATGTTCTCATAAACAGTCATATGAGGATACAAAGCGTAGTTCTGGAACACCATCGCGATATCACGGTCCTTAGGTGCAACGTCGTTTACGAGCGTGTCACCGATGAAGAGCTCACCCTCGGTGATTTCCTCAAGACCTGCGATCATACGAAGGGTGGTGGACTTACCGCAACCGGAAGGACCAACGAAGATCAAAAATTCTTTGTCTTTGATCTCGAGATCAAAGTCGGATACTGCGGTAACGCCGCCGGGATATTTCTTGTAAATATGCTTAAGCGAAAGACTAGCCATCTTTTTTCTCCTTTTTGTCCTTGCGGACATTCTTTTTTACATTACATATTATAACAAAAAGTATGCCATTTGAAAAGTGGTTTTCTCACCAAAATTTTATACCGTCTTTTGGTGGATATGCACAAACATGTCGACATATAAGTGACGAAGCAGTGATCAGTCTCGGATGTTATTCTAATTTATTAGAACGTCATTGCGCCATGCCTTTACGTGTCAAAGAAATGCGCTTTCTTTGCATGTCAACCGATTTAATCTTAACCTCAACAACGTCTCCGACCGCCAAAAGATCACGCGGATGCTTGACAAAACGGTCTGCCATCTCGGAGATGTGCAAAAGTCCGTCCTCATGCACACCGATATCGATAAACGCGCCGAAATCGACTACGTTACGCACCGTTCCTTTCAGAACCATACCCTCGCTCAAATCCTTCATTTCAAGTACGTCGGTGCGAAGGATGGGGGCGGGCGCGTCGTCGCGCGAGTCGCGACCGGGCTTTTCAAGCTCACCGATGATATCGATCAAGGTGGGTTCGCCGCACCCAAGCTCGGCGGCAAGCTTGCCGATGCCGAAAGTCTCCGCCTTATGGCGCATTAACTGCAAAGAACCGGCACGAACGTCATCCTCGGTATAATCGAAACGGGCAAGCAAAGCCTTGGCAACCGTATAGGACTCGGGATGCACACCGGTATTATCTAAAATCTCATCCGATCCCACCACGCGCAAGAAACCGGCGCACTGCTCATACGCCTTAGCGCCGAGCTTCGGCACCTTAAGAAGTTTTGCACGGCTCTTGAACTCGCCGTTTTCCTCGCGATACGCCACAATATTCTTGGCAATCGCCTTGTTAACGCCCGAAATATACGAAAGAAGAGACGCGGAAGCCGTGTTCAAATCCACACCGACGCTGTTAACACAATCCTCCACAACGCCGCCCAAAGCCTCGGACAAACGCTTGGGATTCATATCGTGCTGATACTGACCGACACCGATCGCCATGGGATCCACCTTGACAAGCTCGGCAAGCGGATCCTGCAAGCGGCGCGCGATAGAAACCGCACTGCGCTCGTTTACGTCGAGATCGGGGAACTCTTCCTTGGCAAGCTCGGTAGCGGAATAAACCGACGCACCCGACTCCGAAACGATGGTATACGCCACCTTAAGACCGTTTTCGTGAATCAAATCCGCAACAAATTTCTCGCTCTCACGGGATGCCGTTCCGTTGCCGATGGCGATGATCTCAACACCGTATTTGCGCACAAGATCAAGCAAGATCTTAGCCGCGCGCTCCGTATCCTCACGGGGCTTGGTGGGATAAATCACGGTGCTGTAAAGATATTTACCCGTCTTATCGACCACCGCAAGCTTACAGCCGTGCGCGTAACCGGGATCGAAGCCAAGAACCGTCTTTCCTTTGACGGGCGCGATCAAAAGCAGATTTTTCAAATTTTCGGAAAAGACCTTGAGCGCGCCCTCGGCGGCATTGTCAAACATCTCGTTGCGAATCTCACGCTCAATCGCGGGATAAATAAGTCTTTCAAAGCTGTCCGTTGCCGCGGCGGTCAAAAATTCCTTCACCGCAGAGCCCTCGTTTTTAATGCAGGCGGCGCAGAGCTTGCCGATGGCAACCGTTGTATCCACCGTCAAAGAAACCTTCAAGAAGCCCTCTTTTTCGCCGCGATTGATGGCAAGAACACGGTGCGGACGTACCTTCGGAACAGGCTCGGCATATTCGTAATAATCGGCATAAACCGAGTCCTCGCCCTCCTTGGCGGCACGCGTGGAAAGCACACCAAACTCGCCCACATACGAACGCAAAAGCTTTCTGTAATCCGCCGTATCGGAAATATCCTCGGCAATAATATCCGATGCGCCCTGCAATACGGCGGCAACATCGGGAAGACCGTTTTCTTCGTTGAGATAAGCCTCGGCAAGCGTCTCCAATGGTGCCTCCAAAGCATCGGGCTCGGACGCGATCAACGCCGCAAGCGGTTCAAGTCCTCTCTCACGAGCCACGGAAGCACGTGTTTTGCGCTTCGGACGGTAAGGAAGATACAAATCCTCAAGCTCAACAAGCGTCACCGCGCGCTCGATTGCGGCGGCAAGCTCGGGCGTCATCTTTTCTTGTGCCGTGATAGAAGCCGTGATATCCTCGCGACGCTCGTCCAAATGGCGCAAGTAGGTAAGACGGTCGGCAAGCGTACGAAGCGTTTCATCGTCCATACTCCCCGTGACCTCTTTGCGGTAACGCGCGATAAAAGGAACGGTGTTGCCCTCGTCGAGCATCTCCACCGCCTTGGTGATATGTTCTTCGCTAAAATTCAGTTCTTCGGCTAATTTCTTGATAATGTCCATGTTGGTTCCTTTCGTTTGGGTTAAATGTTTACTTTGTGGCGCAAATACGCGATCTCCTCTTCCGTCAAATAACGCCACTCGCCGCGAGAAAGCGAAGCGTCAAGCGGAATATCCGCAAAAGAAAGCCGTTCAAGGTACACAACCTCACTGCCCTCTTTTTGCATCATACGTTTGATCTGATGGTATTTGCCCTCGGTCAAAACGATCTCGCCGCATAGGCGATCCGAAGAAAGAGAGAGCTCCGCGCTCTTGCAAATCTCCTCCCCCAGCATCACACCCTGCTTAAAGCGTTCCTCCGCACCCGCGCCAAGCGGTGCGGAAAGCCGAAAAGCATATCGCTTTGCCACATGCCTTTTGGGAGAAAGCAGCAAATGCGCCAGCTCGCCGTCATCGGTAATCAGCATAAAGCCAACCGTGTCACGGTCTAATCTGCCGCACGGAAAAACGCCGCGCCGCCTGATCTCTTCCGGAAGAAGCGAGGTAACGACCGGTGCATTTCCGTCCTCGGTTGCACTGATATAGCCCTCGGGCTTGTTGAGCATAATATAAACAAAGCGGCTGTAGCGTACGGTGCGCCCAAGATAGGTCACAAGATCCTTTTCCTCGTCGATCTTAACGTCCGCGCGACGCGGCGCACTTCCGTTTACCGTGATCTCACCGCGGCTGACGGCTCGCGCCGTATCCTTGCGGGAAAGAATGCCCTGCTCGGAAAAGAATTTATCCAGCCGCATCATAAGCGTCCCTCCGTCCTCTTTGCTATCATACCTTATTATTGTACCATACTTTGTCCCAAAAGTAAAGAAAAATAGCAAAAAAACGTGCGATTTTCTCCAAAAGCACTTGACAAAAACAGCGCACAGGTTTATAATGAAAGCACAATAAAACGCTACGAAGAGTAAGAATATCGGCGTCAAGTGCCTGTGGGACGGGGAGTTGTCCATGGGACGAAAAGCAGTCGGCAATCGGCGAGCTTGCGGTAGATATTCTGCATCCCGCTTCATATGGCACCAAAGAAGATTTTTTCCTTCTTTCCTCGCCCTATGATCGAGGAAGGAAGGTTTTTTATGCAAAAAAAAGTTGGTATGCCCACAAAAATGCTCACCCTCGCCGCCATGATGACCGCAATCTCCATCGTCATCGGCATCTTCTGCAAGAATTTTCTCAATTTCGGAAACGGTCTCTTTCGCATCACCTTTGAAAACCTGCCCATCATCCTATCGGGCATCACCTGCGGCCCCATCGTCGGAGGGCTCGTCGGCATCGCCTCCGACCTTTTGAGTTACTTGCTCTCGGCGCAAGCCTATCCCCCCAATCTCATCGTCACCGCGGGCGCGTTTACGGTCGGTCTCGTCTCGGGATGCGTCTCCCGCTTCCTCGTCAAACAGCATTCCGTCTTGCAAATCATCCTCGCCGCTTCCCTCGCGCACCTTTTTGGCTCCATGATCATCAAGCCCATCGGACTCTATCAGTTCTACGGCCTGCTCGTGCTTTGGCGCATTCCGCTTTATCTCGTTATCGCGCCGCTTGAAATCGCACTTCTCATTTGGCTTTTCCGCCGCGATTTCTTCCGCAAGCTCTTGCCAAAATAAGAAAGGTCTGCCATGAAGTATACCGAAGCTCTGCACTATATCGAAAACGTCAATACCGCCTTTTGCAAGCCCGGCACCGAACGCACCGAAGAGCTCTGCCGCCGCATGGGTAATCCCCAAAACGCCCTGCGTTTTGTCCATATCGCAGGCACCAACGGCAAAGGTTCCACGCTTGCCATGCTCGAACGCATCCTCGCCGTGGCGGGCTACAAAGTCGGTGTCTTTTCCTCTCCCGCCGTGCGGGAATTTCGCGAACAAATCCGTGTGAACGGCGCCCCGATCTCCGAGCAAGCCCTTGCCGCCCTCGCCGCCGAAGCAAAAAAGCACACCGATGCATGCACCGATAAGCCCACCTCCTTCGAACTGCTTACCGTCCTCGCCTTCACGCATTTCAAAAATGAAAATTGCGATATCGTTCTGATAGAAGCAGGGCTCGGCGGCAGGCTCGATGCCACAAACGTCATTCAAAACACCCTGCTCGCCATCATCACGGGCATCGCGCTCGATCACACCGCCTTTTTGGGCGATACCGTCGCAGCCATTGCCAAGGAAAAAGCAGGCATCATCAAGCAGGGCGTCCCCGTTCTTTTCGGCGGCACCGACAGCGAAGCCCTCACCGTCATCCGTCGGGTGGCAGATGAAAAAAAAGCACCCTTCTACGCGGTGCCCGCCGAAAAAGTGCAAAATATCCGCCCGTCCCTCGAAGGAACGCTCTTTGATTTCGGTGAGAGAAAGGACCTTCGCCTTTCACTCTTGGGGCTCTATCAACCCAAAAACGCCGCCACCGTGCTCACAGCAGTGGATATCCTCACCCAAAAGGGTTTCTCTGTCCCCGAATCCGCCGTAAGAACCGCCCTCGCCACCACCGTGTGGCACGCACGCTTTGAAATACTGGGCAGCGATCCCCTTGTCATCTTCGATGGTGCGCACAACCCCCAAGGTATCGCGGAAGCCGTAAACAGCATCCGCACCTATTTCCCCCATCAAAAAATTTTACTCTTGACGGGTGTCCTGCGCGACAAAGATTATCAAGAAATCACCGCCATGCTTGCCGAAGTCGCCCTCCGCGCCTTCACCGTAACGCCGCCTTCTCCCCGCGCTCTTTCCGCTGAGGAATACGCGCAAACGCTTGAAAAAGCGGGCATTCCCGCCCAAGCCTATGCGAGCGTGGAAGATGCCCTCCGCATAGCGAAAGCATGCGCCCAAAATACGGGTGCGCCGCTGCTTTGCCTCGGTTCGCTCTATCTGTATAAGAGCGTCTTCCCTTTTTTTGAACAACTTTAGGCGGGGCATCGGTAATAAAGCACCGAAAAGCAATCTAAAACCGTTGTTTTTATACCCCACCGGTTGCATTTGCAAAAAATGCAACACAACCTGCACCTTTGGTGGCTAAAATTGCATCGGGGCTGAGTTAATCACTCAGCCCTATTTTTGTCGGCAAAACACAACGCACCCATCCGCCAATCGATTTCAGCCACTTCGGGCAAGAATCTTTCAATACCTATATATAAAATTTTGTTTAAAAAAGGTCCATCTGCATTGCAGATGGACCTTTACGGTTCTTTGCTTATTGAATTATGTTAAGCTCAGACACTCTCAGGGATTACATGATATCCCATTCAAGGTCATCCTTGGACTCATCATTGCCTTCGGACATGAGCATAACATCCTGCGTAGCAATTACAAGCTCTTCAGCTTCGGGTGCTTCGTAAAACTTTTTCATTGTTATAATCTCCTTTCGTCCAATCAGCTATTAGTTAAACTTGGAGTACCAAGTATTGATCCAACCGTACTCGTTGCTATCATCTGCATAATCACCAAGAGCTGCATAAAGAATGCTCTTCGCATCTCTTGCGCAAGCAGCATCGCAATCACCGTATACGTAAGTAGTTACACCGTCAATCGTGATGGCAGCATAAGCAACAGCGTTGAATGCAGGGTTCATAGCAATAGTCTTCGAAGAGAAGTTTTTAACGGAAGCGGAAAGAACGTATTCGCCGTTTTCAACCTTCCAGCAACCGGTCATCTCAAAGTCAAGGTACTGCTTAAGAGCATCGTGAGTGAACGCGCCTGCGTCTTCAATAAGCTGCATGGGAGCGATCAACATACCGTGCTTCACATTTTCCTTGCCGAACAACTCAAGAAGCGTATCGTACTCAGCAACATTAAGAGTTGCGGTGAAACGAAGTGCGGCATAGTTGTTAGCAGCCTTAATGCTTGCGCCGTTCTGCGTTTCGGGAGTGGTAAGAGCTACAGCCTCGAAGGTGGTGTCACCGGTGATCTCAACATCAGCACCGGCAGCAACAAAGGCATCGTCAGCCTTCCAACCGAAGAAGGTTTTACCGGCAATAATAGCAGCACCGGGAGCCTCAATGGTACCGGCAGAAACGATATAAGTACTGGTAGTTTCACCAACAATGGTTACAACAGGAGGAGCAGAATATTCTTCTGCAGACCAAGAAATTGCAACAGTATCATCATCATCCAACACAGCCTCTACATAGGTCTTAGCGTCAGAAGAAGCAGAGCTGTGAACTACAACGTCACCATCATTGGAAACGAAAGACTGGTAATATCTTTCATCAAAGGAAGCGCTTTCTGCAGCGATATATACCTCAAAACCAGCATCCTGACGAACAGCACGGCGACCGAAGGTCACTACGCTTGCAGGGAAGATGTAAGTATCAAACTCCGCATAGTTGAAAGCAGTTTGACCAATCTCAACAACGGGCAAACCTTCGATGGTAGCGGGAATGATTGCCGTACCACCGGTAGCAGAACCTGCATAACCGGAGATGACGTAGCCGTCTTCATTGTCGTTAAGATCATACTCAAGGTCGGAAGCAGGAATCTCGGTTGCGGGAGTACCTGCTACATAACCGTCGGGAAGAACGGTTACAGCACCGGCGATAGAGGCATAGTCAGCAACTGCATCACGATAATCAGAGGTAGGAGCAAGGAAAATGTTGTTGACATCATCAAAAACAGGAACGCGAACATAAGCATCGCCTGCGGGAGCACCAGCCTTAACATCAAAAGTAATGGTAAGAAGAGTGTAACCACCACTGATGTCAGCGGAAGCACCGTCGATGTTAGCTGTCATAGTAGCAGCATAATCATCGGAATAGGCACCGATTGGCTTAGGTGATGTCCACACATCACTGCACTTGGTCATGACAGGATTTTCAAGTCTTGTTGTATCAAAATCAAGAACAAGCGCGTAGGAACGAAGCGTGGTACCGGTAACAACGAGATCAACCGTTACGGAGTCGCCCTTGTGAGCAACAGCATCGGTAATCTCAACAGAGAAGCCACTGTCAGCAGAAGCAGCAGGTGCGAACACAAGCACGCTTGCCATCATGGCAACAACCAGTACCAGAGAAAGAATTTTCTTCATGATAAAAGTCTCCTTTTTTAATTTTTGTGCGTATCACACCGCATATCTCCGCATCTATCAGACAAGAGAGAAATGCGGTTAAGCTACACAATTATAATACGCCATATTCTGTGTACATGATATCATAATTTGCCTTTTTTGTCAATGTTTTTGAAAAACTTTTTTGGTTTTTATTCAGCAAAAGATTGTTATTTTTTTAACATTATTTGGCGTATTTCTTTAACTGACTTTGCATCATCTACGGTTTTCGGTAATTTGGCCAAATATTTTTTCGGTAATTTGGCCAAATATTTTTCGGTTATTTGGCTGAATATTTTTCGGCAATTTGGCTGAATATTTTTCGGCAACTTGGCTTTTCGGATATCTGCATTCTTTTATATCTGTTTGATATCCGATGAGCGCACATCTCGCGCAAGCCATGTTTGCTCCTCTCAAACTCCCCGAAGCCGAAGCTTCTGGGGCAAAAACTCCCCGAAGCCGAAGCTTCGGGGAGTTTGGGGTTTTACTAAGAATAAGCTATCTTACCGACAGTTTATTCGCAGAACCATTGATTAAACAATGGGTTTGACAGTCTCGCCATCACGAATTGCTTGCGATGATCTGGTATAACAAGTCAGCATCAATTGCGTTAACAGCGCCGTTACCGTCAAGGTCAGCAGTACCGCAGATACCATCTTCTTCTATGGTCTTAGCAATGAGCTGGTAGAGCAAGTCTGCGTCGATTGCGTTAACCGTACCGTTACCGTCAAGGTCGCCTGCTGCGTAAGGAGCTTCCTCAAACACAGCGGTGAGAGTTACAGCGGAGGTAACAACCATACCCTCGGTGTAGCCTTCCCATGCGGAGAAGACAAAGCCGGACTTGGTAGGCTCTTCGGGAAGTTCAAGAACGTCGCCGTGAGCTACGGTAGCGGTGTGGTATACTTCGCCGTCAACCATGAAGTTAACCGTGTAGGTGATCTTCTCGGTTGCGATCTCGATAGCCTTGCCTGCAACGTCAGCAGTAGCTACGAATGCGTCAACATTCTCGATAGCCTCGCCGCCGATGGTTACGCCGGTAAGCTTGTAACCTTCGGGAACATAGCTGTTGAAGTTGATGGCCTCGACATTGGAGATCCAATCCTCTTCGCCATTGATGGTTACGCGGTAGGTTTCGTCGAAGGTGAGTTCGAATACGCAATCCTCGTAAACGCAAACGGTCCATCTCTGATAGTCTGCATGAGTAGGCGTTGCGGGATAGAAGAATCTACCGTTACCTTCTACCAGAGTGAAGCGGTTGTTATACGTATAAGTGATATCAGCCGTATCTTCGGGCCAGTAAAGAGCCATGAACTCTTCAAAGGTAGTCTGGTTGGTAACTTCATAGCCTTCGCCTTCTACATAAACAGTGAATCTGTCGCCGCGTCTGTACTGGTCATTCTGGCTGTAGTTTGCAGTGAAGGATTCGATCGTGTCATACTCACCGGTGGTGGGATTGTATACGATCAAATCAACATTGTACTTACGGGTAGAAGTGGAGTAGAGCGCGTAGATGGTGGTATCACCTTCTACTGCCACGCCGTCAGCTACTTCGCCGGTACCGTCAACCTCGGCGGTGTACCAGTACTTGAACTTGAAGGTCTTATCAACCGTAGATTCCTTCTCGAGCACCTTGTACTCTTCGGGGATGTAATCGCCGATGAGAGCACCGTAAGGAACGTCGAGAACCGTAACGGTTTCACCCTCGCTTACAAGAGTTACCTTGTGAACGTCAATCACCTCGTCGAAGGTTGCTTCGATGGTGATGTTGGAAACGATGGTCATACCCTCGGTGTAGTTCTTCCAGCCTGTGAATACGAAGGAGCTGTGCTCGCCGCGAGCCTTGGTGGGCTCTGCTACGTCTTCGGGCATGGTGAAGGTTTCACCTGCAGCAACCTCATAGGTGCCGATAATTTCGCCTTCGGATACGAGAGTAACGGCATACTTAGGAGCCTCAAGACCACCGGTGATAGCACCGAGTGCGCCCTCGCCGCCTGCGAATACGAGATCGTACTCACCCTTCGAACCGCCGGTAGCACCGATACCGCCGAGAGCCTCAACGCTCGTCAGATCGGAACCTGCAGTAAGGAAGATGGAGTGTACGAGAGCCTTCGCATTGCTGGGAGGCGTGAGAGACTTGGAGTTGCCGAATACAGAACCTACAACGGAGCTGTTCATAGCCTTGTCGCTGAAGATGTAGTCGTTAGCCTGAATGCCTCTGCTTGCAACGATACGGTCAGCTCTCTTATAGAGTGCTTCGCCGTTTGCAAAGCCGATCGCGTAGTTACCGTACAGCTTCACGTTGTGAGAGAGCTGGCCGGAAATACCCTGTACATAGTAAGGCACGAAGTTGCTTACACCGGACGTGGTAGCATTAACAACAACGTTGTTGTAATCATACCAGTTGGAGGAAGCACCGTCATGGTAGTAACCCATGAACCATCTCTGACCGTCGTGCAAACCGGTCTTTTCGGTTACAACGAGGTAGTTGTCATGCATGTAGTTGAAGTAGGAGGTTACATCGTTTGCAGCGTTACCGCCGAGGATGTAGATCGCACCGCCGTCTCTCATACAAGTCATGATGTCGGAGATGTAGTTGTATGCCACTTCAACGTTAACGAGGTTCCAAGTGCTGCCACTCATGACAGCCTCAAGGGAATTGGTAGACTCGTGCCATATCCAACCGATAGAAATTGCGGTGTAGGTGGTGTTGACAATGGTGTTGCCAATGATGGAGATGTTAGCACCGTTGGTAATCAACATACCGCAGCACTGCTTGAAGAACTCGCCGGTACCGTTAATGTAGTTATTAGCGATCACGATGTCCTTATTGTAAGCGTTAGCTGTCTTGGTACCGTTGTTAGCACCGATGCGGATTGCGCTTTCACCAACGTGAGTGATCTTGTTCGATACGATCTCAACGTTTTCAACGAGGCCGCGGAGGTTGATACCGTCGCCGCCGACGTTCTTAATGGTAAGGCCTTCGAACTTGGAGTTGGTGATGTTGTTAGCAAAGATTGCTGCGAGAGTCAAGAAGTCGCCGCCGGACAGAGTGCCATCAACGGTTCTACCGTTGGAGCCTGCCTGACCGCCCTTAAGACCGCAATCCTCGGTGACATACTTGTTGTCAACACCGGTGATCGTGAAGTCTTCTACCGTCAAACCGTCGATATTCGAGAAGATGAACGCGTTCTCAACACCTGCATAAGCGTAGGTGGTGGAATCGAAGTTCTCGTCGAGAATATGGAGGTTACCGGTGTGCTCATCGTAGTAGTAGCAGTTTGCGCCTTCGTTAGAAGCGTTAGCAAGGAGGCCGTAACCGTTTGCAAGCCAGTATTCACGGTTGTTAACGGTGCTGTAAACTGCCATGTTCTTGAACTGGTCGTAGTCTACATATACAGCTACCTTACCATTTGCGTCGGTATCGTCAACGTCAACGTCAACCACGTGGATGATGTTGAAGTTCCACTCAACGGTGATGTGGACCTCGGTGCCGATAAAGTCATAATCCGTGTTGATGTAGTTAGGATCCATGTAGATCTTGGCGGTCTTAGCCGTTGCATCTTCAACAACCGTACCAACATCGAAGTAGTTCTCTTCGCTACCGGCGGAAACGATATCCATAAGCTCGCCGTTGGCGTAGAGATAACGGAATGCGGGAATCTTGCCGTTTTCGTCAGCAAGGTTGATGATGTACTCACCAAACTCGCTTGCGTCAGCATCTGCGGAGGAAGCGTCGATCTCAACAGCACCGGTAACGACAGTCTTGTCGCCCTGGCCGCGGATCACAACGGAACCTACCTTATCGCCAAAGTCGTTGCCATCCATGGTGAGAGGCTCAGCTACAAAGAACTCGCCCTCGCCGATTTCAATCACAACGCCCGTAGCGGTGTCGCTTGCCAAGTGTGCCTTTGCAGCAGCAAATGCAGCCTCAAGAGTTGCAAGCGCGGTATCCTTGGTAAGGCCGTTGTTCTCATCGGAACCGTCAGCCTCAACGTAGAAGGTGAGGTCGCCGCCAAGGCCGGTACGTGCGGCAACACCGCAAGCATCGAGAACCTTGAGCATGGATGCGCAGTTCATGTACTGGTAAGCAAGAGCAACGTTGCCGTCATACTTGTTTACGTAGTAATCAGCTGCTTCCATAACGGAAACTGCACCGGAGAATACGCCGTCTTCAGCGGGATCCATGTAATAATACTTGGTGTTGCCCTTACCGTCGGTCAGCGTATAGAAACCACGAACGAGAATGCCTGCGCCGTATTCGGCAGCTTCGGCAGTAACAGCGACAGAATAGATCATAGTGTCGCCAAGATCTTCGTAGTAGAGGTTGGAGCCGTCGGAAGTACCGCCGACCAAAACAACCTGTGCGTTAGAGTTGGGAGTGGTAACGTTGCCGTTTGCATCAACGGAAACAGTCAAATTCGCCTGCGTGTTGATGGTGTCAGCACCCCACTCGCCGATGGCTACGATTGCACCGTAGTTGATGGTGTAACCGGAAGCGAAGAGGTCATATGCACCCTTTTCGATGGAGAAGCGTACACGGTAACCGGACTCATCGCCAAGCAAAGGAGCATAGCCTGCGTGTGCACCGATGGAAGCTGCAAGAGCATCCTTGTCGCCAACGTAGAAGCCATAGAGTGCTTTAACGTAAGTAGCGCTGGACTCGGTGGAAATGTTCTTGAATGCTGCGTAGATCGTAGCCTCTTCACCCTCACCGATCAGCGAGAGATCAAGACCGAAGTAAGCAGCCATGTCAACAAAGTGGTTCTGGAGGAATTCATCCTCAGTCAACGCGCGGTTGTAAACGCGGATTGCGTATACCTCTGCGGGATAACCGTTGAGCAAGGAGAACTCGCCTGCCTTGTCGGCAGAATCGGCATAATCAAATGCTGCAAGCTCAGCATACTTATCAGCCGCAACAGTACCGGAGATACCCGTCAAGCTGTTGTAACCCATGGTGTAAGTAACACCTGCCGCAGCGGTAGCCTTGTTGTAAGTAAAGGTACCGGAACGGAGTGCATTATAGAATGCCTGGTTATCATTACCGATGGCAGCAAAAATAGCACTATTTGCGGCAGCACCGCCGTGCATGTTGTAATGGTAGTTGGATACGTACCAACGGAACATACCGAGAGAGTTGTTATCGTTGGAGGTACGGCGGGATGCAAAGCCGAACGCATTCAAAAGACCAAAACGGTGAGTAGCGAGATCACTCTTGTAGTTACCGTACAGCTGGCCGGACGCGGGAATGGTAACGCCGTTAGCGTCGGTAACCTGTGCGGTATACTCAGAGTAGTAAGGTTCGCCTTTCCAATCGGTGATACCGATCGTCTTGTAAACAGCCTCAACGGTGAAGTTTTCGAGATCCGCATAGCTGTCGGAAAGGTTAATGCCGCCCTTATTGGCTACAGCGGTGGGATACTGGTTCACGTTGAGCGTGTAGTACATACCGCCGTTGGGGTTCACGGTCCAGAGGTAAGCGCCGCCAACGAGGGTAGCGTTTTCGCCGTCTGCAACCTTGTTTGCCCAAACGCCGTTCACAAGGTCAACGGATGCGTCATACGCGCCGAAGCTGGTGAAGAGACCAACCAGACCGCTTTGAACATATGCGTTATCATATGCGGTCTTGCCGTCGGTAGCGTAGGAAGCGATGCTGTCAAGGAGAGTTTGTGCGGTAGCCTTGTCGGAGGTGAAGCCGAGGTTTGCTACAGCGTTAAGAGCACTTGCCTTGAGAGCGTCGGTGTAATCGTTGTACTTAGTCAGATCAAGGTTATAGTAAGCAACAACGTCAGCAAAACGGTTTTGCTTCTGCTCATCCTTGGTCAAAACTCTGTTGTAAATACGGATGGAGTAAAGGTCTACTTCCTCATTCTTGAAGAGATAGAATACCGTCTCTGCAGCGTCTGCAGGATAGTAGTTGCCGTTGCCCTTGGTGCTGTCGGTGCTCATCGTACCGTAAGCAACCTTGGAAGCGTTTCTGTAAAGACCGAACTTAACGGAGGTCAAAGCCTCGTTCTCGTAAACCATTTCACGAGTGAGCATCTTGGTCTGAACGGAACCGGGGATGGTGGAGTATACACCGCCCTTATCTTCCCAGTACTGAGAAGCACCGAGCGTACCGTAGCCGAAGGAGCCCCAACCGTTATCTGCAGTAGCAAGATACCAGCGGTATGCATAGTTGGGGTTGCCCTCAAAGCGACCGCCGGAAGAAGTAAATACCTTTACGTTACCGATTGCGGAACCCTTAGAGTTCGACGCATAGCCGTCCGCAGGGGTATAACCCGTGCCAATCAGCTCATAAGTAACGGTGTCGGTATTGGCAAGAGCCGTAGTAGACGAAACCACGGTGGTAGCGCCGTTCTCGGTCTTGTTGTACCAATAAGTAACTGCATAACTGAGGTAAGGAACTCTCTCGCCCTCGTCTGTGAGAAGCATGGTCTCATAGAACTCGGAAACGATCTCGATGGAGTAGTTACCCTCGGGAAGCATATCAATGCCGAGGTTCACGTAATTGTTATGATTCCAAGTGTTGTACTTAGAGGTGTCTCTGAGTGCAACCTTGCCACCGTAGTAGTTGTCAACGTAGTTGGCTCTACCGTAGGTGAAAGGACCGTTGGTGATCGCACCGTTTTCGGTGTTCTTCCAAGCGCCTGCAAGAGTAATAGCGGTACCGTCTACCTTGTTGAACCACTTTCCGGCAGCGAGATCAACAGTCAAATCCTTGTTATAGGCGGTAAACAGACCAACCAAGCCGTCCTTCACATAGAGGGAATCAGCAGCAGCCTTGCCGGTAAGAGCATCCATAAAGGATTGCACGTTTGCCTTAGAGGTGTTGTTGATTTGAACATCTGCGAAGGTAGCAGCACCGACAGCAATCTGCTCATCGGTGAGCTTCGAAACCTGCTCGGTGTCAATCTTGTAGTAAGCCAAGATATCCACGAAGTGGTTGCGCAGCAATTTGGTAGAATCGAGCACGTCGTTATATACGCGAACCGCGTAAATAGAACCGCCGATACCGTTGAACACCTTGAATACACCGTCCTTGGCATCATCATACCATCTGCCGTCGGAGGTAAAGTTCCAAGTGCTCTTATTGTTGAAATTCAAAGAGAGGGAGGAGGTAGCTATACCGCCCTCGGTAGCTGCGGGAGTTACCGTTTGCATCATTGCGAACTGGATGATCGAATCCATCGCAAGGTTCGCACGGAAGGTAGCGGTTCCACCGCCGTAAGAAGCACCGTTATGGTTGCCCCAATAACCGGAATGGTAGTGCCAACGGTCCTGACCGAAGGATGCACCGCTGTGACCTTGGGCAAGGAAGGAAACGTTCTTCCAGATACCTACAGCGAAGGTAGAGTCGAGAGAGTCATATGCACCGTACTTATCCAGCGAGTCATTGGTAATGTAGGGAGTGCCGTTCGCATAGAGCAGAGGCTCAAGCGTACCGACAAACTCAACCGTGCTTGACGTCGAATCAAGAAGTGCGGGATCGAGAATAACACCGGTAAAGTTTGCAGTGTTGGAGTTCTTACCGTTGACAACCTTCTTCCAGGTATCGTATACGTAAGAAGTCTTCAAACCGCCGTTTTCGCCGAGCTGCCAACCCCAAGATGCGCCGACAGCGGAATCATAACCGTACATCGGGCCCTTAACGGTTGCTGCAGCACCGCCTTCAACCTTGTTGCCCCACAAACCGCTAAGAAGCGTATCACGAGCTTCTTCGGTGTTAAACATGGTATAAAGAGCAACCAAGCCTTCGCTTACGTAAAGATCGTCATAAACACTCTTTTCGGCAGCACCGAGAGAGTTGATGGCTGCCTGATAGCCTTCTTTACGAGCGTCAAAGTTTGCAGCAGAGAACTCAAAGTTTGCAGCAAGAGCGATGAAGTCAGCCTTTGCCTTCTCATTGCCCTCTTTGAGGAGCGAGGAAATGTCGAGACCGTAGTACTCTACGATATCGGCTGCATGGTTCTGCTTCATTTCGGTAGCGTCAAGCACTCTGTTATAAACAGCAACGCTGATGACGTCTGCAGGCCAGAGGCGGAACAGATAGAAGCCACCGCCGGACTCATCGGTCTGATAGATAGGAGCCGAAGCATTGTCGCTCTTGAAGGTACCGGATCTCTTGCCGGAAGCATCCTGCCAAATGGCATAGGTTGCCGTCGTCTGAGTTTCAGTTACCACCGTCTCATCACGGGTGATGGTCTCGGTGTAGTAACCGGTGCCGAGTCTCGCCTTAAAGAGCGTGAGTGTCTGACCGGAACCGCCCATCGTTCCACCCCAGTCACCGCACTGCTGCCAGCCGCCGGTGGTGTATGCCCAACGAGCGTCACCGCCTGTGCCGACAAGGGAGTTCCAAGTGCCGAAGTAACCGAACATAAAACGCATCTGCTCGGTATAAATCATTCTGCCGTTCTTCCAACCGCCGGAGAGCTCACCGGTGCGGAAATCACGGGTTTGAACGTTATCGTAAGCAGCGGTCATCGAGATGGTGAAATCACTGTCGGGAAGGTTAGCAATACCGAGATCCAGGTAAGAACCGGTGGAATCCCAGTTACTGGTCAACTTCGTACCGTAGTTGCCGGAAGTGAGAGTGCCGTCAGCCAAAACAGAACCGTAGAGAGTCTTGTTGACAGCTACGGAACCGTCGGTGTTTTCATGCCAAGAACCCTTCAGGGTTGCGTTTGCGCCGTTTGCAACGGAGTTGTACCAAACACCATTGGTGATATCGATGTTATCGGTAAGATAAAGCGCAACGAGACCGTTCTGTACATAAAGGGTATCGTCAAGGCTTGCAGTGCCCTCGATGCGAGCGATAGCGGCATCGATGTCAGCCGTGACCTTGCCCTCAATCTCTGCGTCTGCAAAGTAGGTGTAAAGAGCCGTCTTGGTTTCAGCAGAGAGTGCATTGTACTTCTCGATGCTATAGCGAGTATACGCCATAATATCAACGAAGTGGTTCTGTGCCTTTACAGCGGCATCAATCTCGCAGTCGTACATACGCAGCGAGTAAACAGCACCGGGAACGCCCTTTTGAACCTGGAACACAGGTGCCGAGCCGAGAAGACCGGTACCGGAATTGCCGTTCACAGTAGCAGTCGTGGCGTTAGGCGTATGCGTGTAGCTTGCAGTGCCGTAAGCCTTAGAACCGTAAGAGATGGTGTAGGTCTCGCTCATGCCGATGTCAGCAACCTCATAAGGCTTCTTAACAACGGTCATAGCAAGAGTCTTGCCGTCATGGGCAGCAAAAACACGGTCTTCACTGACAAGCTGAGCGCAGTTGTAACCATTGCCGTTCCAGCCCCTGTTCGCAGCAATCCAGCGAACAGAACCGAAACCGTTACCCCAGCTGTTCGAGCCGAGAGCGTTGGTCCACACCAGTGCGCGAAGGCTGCCGAATGCGAAACCTTGGTCAGCACCAAACTCGTTTACCGGCGAGGTGTACTGTACGCTTTCAACCGTAAGGCCTGCGGGAACCTTGATGGTGTGGTCCGCCGACGCGGTGCCCATGGAGCCGGAGTAAGCGTATGTACCGTTTGCATTCATGGTAACATCAAAAGCGGAGCCGCCGTTGATGGAAATAGAATACTTGGTACTTGCCGCACCCTTAAAGTTGATGATGAGTTTGCCGTAATTAGCGGCCCACTTCACTGTGGTTGCAGTGTACTGGGTACCGCCGTCAACTGCGGCAGAGGTGAGCTTTGCGGTAGACCAGGGAGCATGCACGTCGCGCAGCTCACTGCGGCTGAGGTATTCAACCGTATAAGTAGCGGGAAGGTTCAGCTGACCTTCGCCGGAGCCTACGGTCCAAATAATACCGTTGCCGGCAGCATTGTAGGCGTCATTGTCCTCATAAACGAGGCCGCCATGAGCGCCCACCTTCCAACCGTCGAGGTTGGAATCACTGTACGCACCGCCCGCGAGCGTAGCATTGGCAGAACCAACAAGGTCATACCATACGCCACCGGCGATGTCATACGAAGCGTCGCTGGTGCCAAACGCCATGTACGCGTGAACAAGTCCCGCCTGTACATAAAGTTCAGCATAATCAGCGTTAGTCGATTCCACATTGGAAGCGACCGCTTCTTCGGACTGTTCCGCAGCTGTTGACATAACCGGAATCATAGTCAGCAACGTGCAGACAACCAGAAGAAAACTGAGAATTCTCTTCTTCATAATGTTTCCTCCACATTATTTTTTTGCAAAAATCCCCCATAAGAGGATATTCGTCCATGTAAATTTTAGCACTAAATTCGATGTTTGTCAATCGCTTTTTGCATATTTGTATGAAAGCACAATGATTTTGAACAAGTTTTGTGCATTTTAACTAAATTGTTAATTCTGCGTGAAACTTCCTTCTTTCGAAGTGCCGTAATGCCTTCCTTTCGCCTCCGCCTTACTTTCAAAGGCGTGGAAAAAGCTCCTATCCAAAGCTTGCTTACAAGCTTTTACGGGGGAAGGAACCAAGCCATATATATAGTATATATAAAAATGAAGGAAACTTCCGATTTTTTAACCGTCATATTTAAAACAAACGGCGCATATGGTATAACGTACAGTGAAACATCTTGAGGAAAGGAAAACAGGATATGTTTGTTTGCACAGTCAAGGCGGCAACGCTCCGCTTTTTGTCGGTTTTACTTCTTTCGGGGGCGCTTTTAACCGGTCTTACCGTATACGGCGCAACGGCATCGCGTGAAACGATGAGCACCGCCTCTGCCACTTCCATCCGTTACGACGGCGTGCGCACCGAAAGCGATCGCCGCGCTTTTCTCGCGGCGCACGGCTATGAAATCACCTCAGACGCCGAAAGCACTGCCGAATTCACCCTTCCCAAAGCCTTAGACGCCGTTCTGCTCGGCTACAATGAGATTCAAAAGGAGCAAGGGCTCGATCTCGGCAAATACACGGGAAAAACCGTCACACGGTACACCTATCTTATCCCGCATTTTGAAGGATACGAGGGCAAGGTTTACGCCAATCTGATTCTCTACCGCAACCGTGTCATTGCCGCCGATTTGACGGGCGTGGGAGAAAAAGGATTCGTGCGCCCACTAAGCACCCCTATCGAATAATTCTATCATTTTATTATATGAGTGAATTGTCAATAGAAGTGCAACACTTTTAGGAAAGATTTTGCAATTCTAAATTCCAAGAATCCTGAGCAGAAATATAATTTAAGCATTTGCGGGGTCTGTTGTTAATTAACGACAGATTCCGCAAAAGAGTTTTAGGGCTGACTCTTGAGAGATTGCGCCCCTTGGGGTAAAATTCTCTCAAGAGTCCGTTGCTGTTCTCATTAGTACCTTTCTGCCAAGCGCAATAAGGATCAGCAAAGTAAACATCACAATTTAGTTTCTTCTCAATTGTTTGCCAATTGGCAAACTCGGCGCCACGGTCGCAGGTAATCGTTTTCACGAGCTTGCTCGGAAACTCCGAAAGCATAGTAATAATGGCGGTAGCCATAGTGTCGGCTTTTCTATCCGGTATCTTCATCGCAAGGTAAAGTCGAGTTTTACGCTCTGCCAATGTTGCAAAACAAGTCTTGCTTTTGCCTTGTCCGCTAACAACGGTATCCGCTTCCCAATGTCCTGCTTCTTTGCGTTTGTATACGCTTTTATCACGTTTTCTAATGGATTTACCGAGGTTAAACTTACCACGTGTTTCCTTTCCTAAATGGCTTTTGCCTTTTCTACGTAACACCTTTAGATTACCATTCAGCAAATACTTGTCGTAGATCCAACGATATATGGTTCTTGCAGAAGGCATTTTCTCGAAAGGAGAGGGTGCGTTTGCAATCTGCTCCGGTGACCACGTTGCGAGCAGTTTTTCTTCTATGTACTTAATAAGCTCCGGAGACCAAAACATACCTCTGTGGCAGTATGAACGGCGAAGATTGCTTTTCTTTTGCGCGGTGTGCGGATAGTAAGATGGTATCTCGTACATATGGGTGCAGTTCCGACGCAGCTCTCTTGACACAGAACTGACGTTTCGACCCAATAATTTTGCAATTTTTCTGTAACTGTAACCTTTTTTGTAAAATTCCCGTAGACAACAGCGTTCTTCTATGGTAAAATGGGTATAGCTCATATTGTTCTCCTTGTTATTTTGGTGTGTGGTAACTTCATTATAACACAGGATTCAATATGAGTGTTCTTTTTTCTTAAAAGTGTTGCACTTAATAGTATAATTCACCTTTTTTTTAAAAAAGCGTGTCCAGTCTGGACACGCTTTATAAATTACTTTATTTCCATATTGTCAATTATCTGTATTAGTTCATTTTTATCAATCTCTACACTTGAGTTTATGGTTATTGCATAATATCCATCGCTCCAAATGTAATAATATGAGTTATCAATTTGTCTAAAATATATTTTTAACTGGTTATGCTCAAAAGTCATCGTTGAGCCTTGTTCGCCATCCAATAAAAATTCAGAACTTGATAAATTGAATTGCTCGAATACAATACTTTCACCTGCGGCATTTTCCCACATATAGTATACCATCAAAGGATTAGAAACTTCTTCTTTGAGTTCATATCCTTCCGGAATGTAATTGACCGAATATATTTTTTCAATGGTTTCACCATTCCCTTCGTGGTCTTCATTATATGAAACTCTAATATATTTGTCGTACACTTCTTCTATGAAATTAAATATTTCTTCACGAAAAATATAAACAGAGCAACTTGTTAGCAAGAGCGCAGCCGCTATCAAAATAGCAATCAATGTGCGCTTATTTAAATTCGTTTTTCTCACATTATCAATTTGAAAATTCAGAATTTTACTCATTTTCAAATAGTGTTTTTTTGAGCAATCTGGAGTTTCCTCATTAGCAGATAATTCTTCGTCGTACTTTTGACTCATACCATCAAAAATAGCTTTTTTAAACAAAACTCTATTGCTAAGTTTATCCATCGTACTGCACCTCTTTTATAGTCTTTAGCAAAATCAATTTTCCACGCTCTAATCTTGTATAAATTGTTTTCTCGGATAGACCTAACATTTGGGCAATTTCCTTTACACTCATTCCATAACAGAAATAATACATTAGAGAAGTAGAATATTTTTCATCCATTTGTTTTATTATTCTCACAACTTCATTATAAGATTCTTTGATATTAATTCTCTCTATAAAATCTTCATCTTCCAATATATCCGTGTATTCGTCTATATCGTCGTAATACTTATAATCGGACACGATATTTATAACTTCATTTGATACAATTGATAGCACATAAGATTTAATTGTTTTTTCCGGTGCATCAAAATTTATTGCGCTTATATACTTTGTAATTTTAACAAAAGCATTTTGAACAGCATCTTCTGCATCGACCTCATAACTGGGTATTCCACTTTGCTTCAATCTGCTTTTAGCAATACGAATCATATCGTCATGGTATGTATAATATAGATGTTCAATTTTCGAGTGATTACTTTCATCTGATATTGATAATAAAAAACTAAGCAATTCTATTTTTCTCCATCTGTTTATTGAAACTTCATTATACCCTAATTTCCGCGAATTGTCAAGGAATAACTGGGAAGCAGCCGGTAACTGGGAAGCAGCCGGTAACAGATGTAAGATAAATAGCAAGTTCAAATATACATCATATATATTTTTGCGGACACCAATCTATTTTTAATCACTATTTCAAAATAGATCATTACATTTGATTTTCATTATCACGAGGGCACCGGTTTACCGATGCCCTATATCAAGCCATCGCTACATCATAATTTACTGTGGCTGAAATAATAATGGATTCGGACTTTTATCATTGAAAACAATGTTGTGAACTCCGTGTTATTATTGCTCACGATAATAATAAAATTCGCGTGGTTGATACCTAAAATATTATGATAATAATTCTTTTAATTCGTTCATCTATCAATCTAATACACGATAATTTTCTTTAAAACATTATAACATAAGATTCGCAATAAGTCAATACTTTTCATTTCATTGATGTGTTTATCAATGTTTTTTTCTTTTATGGGACAATAGACGAACATTGGTAAAGAGTTTTGTTCACATATTAGATTGATAAATGCGATAGACGAACAAAAAAATTATAGGAGTTTTCCCAAGCGGTTCATATACTCTCGCTTATGTGCCATAAAGGAATGAACATACCTTTTTAGGGTAATCGTCGGGTTTTTATGACCGAGGATTTCCGAGAGGGATTTGACGTCCATTCCGCACTCGATGGCGCGCGTCGCAAAGGTGTGGCGCAGAGCGTGGAAACCGTGATGGGAAATCTTTTGCTTTTTAAGGAGCAATTCAAAGCTGCGCTGATAGGAACGAACCGTGATGACCTTCGCTCCGTCGCATACGACGTGCTTTGAGTTGCTTTTCTTTTTGAGTTCTCTAAGGTGTGGTATAAGCTGCTTCGGGATCGGGATAACCCTGCGTGAGTTTTCGGTTTTCGGTGTTCCCGTGATACGGCAAAACTGTCCGTTTTCGTCCTTTCCGTCGTAGCAGCTCTTGGTCACATAAAGCTCCGCTTCCGCGAGGTTGACGTCGCTCCATTCAAGAGCCAAAAGCTCGCCAATTCGCAAACCCGTATATAGGCACAGCACGATACCGAACATCTTGGGCCTGCGGTCTGCAAGAACCGCTTGCTCAATGAGTTTCTGTTCCTCGGTGGTGAAGCTCTCCACGGGCTTTTCTCGCACCGTGGGGCGCTTTATCTTGTCCACGTGAACCGCCTTCGTGAGTCCGAGCGCATACGCCATCGTCAAGGAAGCGTGTAGAACGAGAACAACGGCATTGACGGAGTTGGGGGCAAGTCCTTTTCCCGTTCTCGTGTTGCCGTTTTGCGAGAGATCTACGATATATCTCTGCAAAACCCTCGTTTCAAGCTCGTCCATATCGTAGTCGCCAAGGGCGGGTATGAGCCGTCTTTCGATAACGTCGCAATACTGCGCGTAGGTTCTCGGCTTCACGCTCGGCTTCTCGTAAAGCTCCAACCATTCTCTGAGCCAATCTTTGTACTTCATTTCTGCACCTGCCTTTATCTTATTTTTGCCCGATTTAACAAAAAAAGAAGCCGAACACTTAGGATTTGTGCTCGGCTTCTCGCTTTTCTGCGGAAGGGATTGACCTCTCCCGCGTTGTTTATAAAATTGCTTTTATTATATCATTTTTTCGTGAATTTTTCAAGACGAAAGACCGCCCGAGAGGTTAGTCCCGGGCGGTCGGGGTTATGCCTTAGATGCTATTCTTCTTTTTGAAGTAGAAGAACACACCCGTACCGATAGCAGCTACGCCGAGAATGATGAGAATAACAATGAGTGCGATATTCGCGCCCTTCTCGATGGTGAAGTCGTACTCGGTAGCGTTGCCGTAAGCATCGGTCACAGTTACCTTGTACTCGCCAATCTCGGTAAGCTCGTCGCCAACGTTGTACTCGATCCGCTCTCCGTTGAGCGTTACCATAACCTCTGCTTTCTCGGAAACGTCGGTAAGGGTTACGGTATCTGTGGTAGCGCCGCCGTTCTCAACGCCGTTCAGAGTGAGCGTAGGAGCAGTAGCATCCACGGTTACGGTGAACTTCTGAGTCTTACCACCCGCAATGATAGATACCTCGTAAATACCGCTTTCGGTGAGTGCGAGAGTGCCTTTTTCGATGGTGGTTTCGTTGCCGTTGACAAGCACCTTTTCAAAGCCGGGGATAAGGTCGATTTCTTCCTCAAACTTGCCGACAGTAGGCTCAACGATGGTGAAGCTAAACTCTACCTTGTTGCCGAGCGCGTCAACGAGCTTAACGCCGTAGGTCGCAGGCTCGGTGATTTCCTTGTCAAGCTCGTATGCGTATGCTTCGCCGTTCTTGGTGACGGTTACGGTCACGTTCTCGTTTGCGGAGATCTTCACGGAGTTCGCAAAGCCCTTGTCGTGTACGTTTACGGAGTAGTCCACCTTGGTGTCAACGGTCACGCTGAAGGAGTGGGTTTCGCCGTTAGCAACCACGTCCACGGTGTACTTGCCGTCTGCGGCGATTTCAAGAGTTCCGTAGTTGAGTCTTGCTTCGCTGCCGTTCACAAGCACCTTTTCAAAGCCTGCAAGCTCGTCAAAGTTGTAGGTGAACTTGGTTACAACGGGTTCCACGATGGTGAAGCTGAACTCTGCCTTGTTACCGATGTCATCGGTAAGAATTACGGTGTATTCAGCAGGCTCGGTGATAGCCGTGCCGTCCTTGTACTCGATGGGAGTGCCGTTCTTCGTTACCGCAAATTCAAGGTTTTCCTTTTCGTAGATAGTCACGGAGTTCGCAAGTCCGCCATCGTTGATATTCACGTCATAACCTACGGTCTTGTCGATCTCAAAGCTCGTCTTGGTTTCGTTGCCCGCCTCGTCGGTCACGATAACGGTGTATTTGCCGTCCTCGGTGATGGCAGTACCCGAAGCGTAGTCGCTGACCTCAGTACCGTCCTTTTCAAGCGTTGCAGTTACGCCCTCGCCCTCAAAGGTTACGGATACGTTGGTGTTAGTTGCGCCCTCTGCCTTTGCACCGTCAACCGAGATTTCGGGAGCTTCGGTGTCAATGGTGAATGTGTAAACCGTCTTGTGTCCGTCGTGGTTCTCAAAGGTGATGGTGTAGTCGCCGTCCTCGGTGAGTCTTACGCCCGATCTGTACTCGATTTCCTCGCCGTCCTTGGTTACAGTTACCTTTGCATCATCATCCCAAGAGAACTTAACGATGCCGTTGGTGTGACCGCCGTTGTCAACGCCTTCAAGCTCACCCGTGGGAGCAGGCTGCGTATAGTTCTTCTCTCCGATGATGGAGTCAATACCCGTGCGGAACTCGTCTGTGATAGTCACCTTGTAGATGCCGCTTGTACGGAACTTGTAGGTGAGCGTGTCAAGCTCGATAGCCGTGCCGTAGTCGTCGGTGTCAAGAGTTACCCAAGTGCTGCCGCCGTCGGTGGACTTCTGAACGATGAGAGTCTGAATGTGGCTCTCTGCGTCTGCGCTCGGCTTTACCTCGATAACAAGCTGCTTCTTGTCTGCATCCTCCGTAAGAGTTACAGAGGGTGCGCTACGGGAGATAACGAGATTGAAGCTCTGACTATCTCCTGCGTGGTTCACCGCTACCACGGTGTAAGTGCCGCTTTCGCTAAGGGTGAAGCTCTCGCCAAGGCTCTTGATTGCCACAAGCTCGCTCTCGCCCTCGTCGATGACGCGGTAGATACGGAACATAGCCATTTCGTCAAGTGCTTCGGTGATAGAAACGGTTACTTCGTCCTTGAAGAAATACGTTCTGTCAAAGGATACGTTGTTGGTTGCGCCCTCGCCAATCGCATACTGAATGGAGGGAGCGTTGCGGATAATGATAACGGAGTAGTCGCAAGTGTTACCGAACTCGTCAAAGACGGTTACGGTGTGCTTACCCTCGGTTTCGATCACGTTGCCGACAAATTCCTCACCGTCAAGGAGCAAGCCGACGTCAGTACCGAACTCAACCTTGTTTGCAAGGATATTCTTGCCCTCGGAGTAGGTGTAAAGGTTCTCGCCGTCAGCTACGGTTGTGGGAGCTTTCTGCCAATAGTAGTAGGACTTAATGGAGTCCTCGGCATACTCGGCAATGACCTCTGCCAAACGCTCTGCGGTGAAATAAGCGACCTGCTCATCGGGAGAGCCGGACTTCTTATAGATGAAATACGCACCGTTCACGGCATTTGCGCTGTCCTTTTCGTCCATCGCAATGCCCGTATCCCAAGTTGCGCTGCTCCAAGTGCCGTTCACAACCAAGCAGTTCTCACGGAGGGTTGCAAATTCAAGAGCCTTTTCGTAAGAAGCAAATGCGAAGATGTTGCCGTCCTTGTCGGCTACCTCGTAGTATTCCTTCTGAAGCGTAGAGGTCTGTACGTTCTGCTTTGCAGATACAAATTCGGTGCTCCATACGTTGCCTGCGGTGTCGGTTACGACAACCAAATACTTTGCGGTGTCAATGGTTCTGATAACAGTACCGTTGCTGACCGATTTGCCGTTTACGGTTACGCTCATAATAGGAGCGTAGTTGTTGGAATTGCCGTTCGTCCAAGAGATTTTCACGTCGCCCTTGGTGTTGCCGTTGGTAACGTTATCAAGGGTTACGGATTTCTCTGTGCGGTCGATAATAATGGTGTACTCGCCCGTGGAGTTGTTCGCAGAGTCGCGTCCGTAGAACACATATTTTCCTGCCTTGGAAAATTCAGTTCCCGAAATATACTCAATAAATTCCGTAGTGCCGGGGAGCTTGACAAAGCTATTTTCACCGCACACGAACTTGATATATTCCGCATTGGTGTAAGAGCCGCTTCCAATGGTCTTTCCATCAGCATAAAGCTGTGCTGCGGGGATCTGACGGTCAATTTTTACGGTGTAGGTTGCAGAGGTATTACCCGCGCTATCGGTGCAATAGAAGGAATAAGAACCTTCCGCAGACAACTGAGATCCGCTTGTGTAGGAAACATAGCTCGTAGAGCCGGGTTTCTTCACATAGATAGTGCTTACGCCGATGTTATCCGAGGGTACAAATCTGATATAGCTCGCGTTTGTCGAAGAACCCGACTGAATGGTGCTTGTGCCTGCATAAAGCGTTCCCGTGGGAGCAGTTTTATCAAGCCAAATCGTGACGGTAGAAGATTGATTATTGCTCTTATCTACACAGTAGAACTCATATTTCCCTTCGGTTGCAAGCTGAGTTCCCGAAGCGTAGGTGGTGAAATAGGAGGAACCGGGCATCTTCACATAGCAGTTAGCAATACCCGAACCCGAGTCACTTGCTACATAACGCACATAAGCCGCATTGGTGTAGCTGCCGCTTGACTTGGTGGTAGTGCCACCGTAAAGCGTACCCGTAGGAGCAGATTGGTCACAATATACCTTGTACTCAACGCTCACGTTACCTGCGCGGTCGTAACATCTCCAAGTGTGCCAACCCGTACCCGATACCGAAGTACCCGAAGTGTAGCTTGCCCAAGAGCTTGAAGTGGGGCTTTTGTACTGAATGGAAGAAACGCCACTACCCGTGTCACTTGCCGTGTACTTAATTGCGGTGTTTGCATAGCCTCCGCTTGAAATTGTAGTTCCGCTTGTATTGGTGACTTTACCCGTAGGAACTACCGTATCCATATAGAAGCTCTTAGCGCTTGTGGAGTTATCCATAGAGTCAATTGCATACAGATACCACCAACCGTTATTAGCAGCGGTTGCGGCTACGGTATAAGACGAATTGTAAGAGGTCGCATAGCTTGATGCGCTCGGACTCATAACACGAATTCTAACCGTGTTATTATCGGTTGCGCTATAAACAACCTGCTTATTTGTGTAAGTGCCGTCGCTGATGGTACTGCCGCCCGCCTTCAAGGTCGCGGTGGGTGCGGTTTTATCAACCTCAAAGCGGTAAGTGTAGGTGTAATCGGTATTGATAAGGAAATTACCGACGTTGCAGACATATTCAAGTCTGTATTCACCGTCGGAAAGACTACCCGAAAAGAGGGTGAGATCTCCGTCATCCTCTAAGGTTTTGCTACTGTAAAGAGAGTTGTTGCGGTAGAGCTTAAACGAAACGTGCTTACGAATATCGACGTCAACCACCTTGATATAGTACCAAGTCCAATTCGTAATCTCGTCGTTATACATTGTGTTTGTTCCGCTTGTAGAAGCTCCACTCATCGTTACCTTAAAGTACGAGGAAGGATAGCCGCTATAAGTCGATCCGTCATAGGTGTAATTGCCGTAGGTCGTGCGTAAAGGTGTTGTTACTGTTGCTGCCGAAGCCTTCATAGGCGAGAGCATCAAAACGCCGAACACCATAAGGAACGCGAGTGCAACGAGCAGTACGCTCGTCACAATTCTTTTCTTGTTGTTTACCTTATTCTTGTTATTCTTTTTCATAATGTTTTCCTCCATAAATTTGATTTTGGTGTGGTTTTTGTAAAGGTTTGTTTGCAGATTGCGGTTGTTGTCCATAGGGCATCACTCCTTTTCGCTCGATTTGGTATATATAAAAACGCCTATCGCTTTTACACGGTAGGCGTGAATTGTTTACTGTGCCGGGGTGAGCAACCCCTGCCACAGTTCATCGTTTTTCTCGTCAAGAAGCATCGTGAGCATTTCGATCTGATAGTCGGTGAAGTCGTATTCATCGGCGGCTTGCAGAGCCGTAAGTCCTGTTCGCTTCACCGTTACATAGGTCGTTGTGACGTTTTCCGTTACCTCCTTGAGATTGCCGTTCTCGTCACGCACCTGCTTCTTGACCTCTTTCGTTTCGGTTCTTGTTTCAAGTCGCACGGTGTTCATCGTGCGGTAGATATTCCTCAGTTCGTCGGCTTTGGCTTCGTCAAAGGTCGCTATCTCCTGCGGGTTCTCGGTGTCAAGGTTGAGCTTGACGGCGTATATGGCGACTATCTCGTTCCAATCCGCCATCTCACCCTCGTAGGTCAGCACGTCGTATTGGCAGTTGGCAAGCAGCTCTTGTTCCTTATCGTGGAACTCTCGGTCAAGCTCTCCCATAACGTCATACACCGTGATACCGTTTTGCTCGGCGGGTATGAAGATGGCAAAGATAGAGCCTGCCACAAGAGCCACAAGCACGATGATTACGATGATGAGCACCGCAACCCAACCGCCTGCGGCAATGGCTGCTACAAGTGCCTTAACACCTGCGATAACGGCTTTTGCCGTTGCGATAATTGCCTTTACCGCCACCTTGACAAACTTCACCGTGGCAATGGCAGCTCGCTTGATGGCTTGTGCCGCACGGACAGACATTTTCACGCCCGCCTTTGCCGCTTTTGCACTTGCTTTTGCGGCTTGCTTGGTCGCTTTAGCGGTCGCCTTTGCCGATTTCTTTGCCGCCTTAGCCGATGCTCGGCTCGCCTTTTTCGCCGCCTTAGAGCCGTTTTTTATGCCCTTAGAGGCGGTCTTTGCACCTTGCTTTGTGCCTTCGGTCAAGAGAGGTCTTTTCGGTGGCGGAAGCTGCTTTGGTTCTTCGACCTTCAGCTTTATTTTTCGCGGGCGGTTTCTCCATCTTTGGATATTCCGCACCGTAGTTCGATACCCCCATTGACCGACACGCGCCGCACCTCTGACAAACGCTCTGCCGGAGCGTTCCTCCTTGTCTTGCACCTCGTTGCCCGCATACTCGACCTCGGTTTCGTGCCGAGAGTTTTGTGTTTCTTCGGCAGAGTTAGCAAGGGAGGAAGCTCCGTTTTTGCTTTTCTTTGCAAGCCCTTCGGTTTTATCTACCACCTTGATACTGCGTAGCGACTCTCTCGTTTTCGCAGTTCTCATAGCATCACCTACCGAGCTTCATCACGTTTTCGTGATTTGTCCTTTGTCTTGGTCTTTGGCGCGTTGAGCTGATATTTTTCGATCTCCTTCAAGTCAAACTGATACTGCGGATATTCGCAATATCCCGACCGCATTTTTCTTCCCGTAGGCTTGCCGAGCTTATTGTCGGTAATAAACTTTTCTGCCCAAGGGTTATCGTTGGTGTCAACGAAGGAGCAGTTCGGCTCGTGCGGCTCTCTGAGATTGATGGTGAGCGTTGAATAAGGCATCAGCATACCGTCCTCGTCCTTGAAATACATCTGCAAGGCGAGGTTGTGATTGTTGGCATAGCGTTCCGCTTCAAAGCACACCTCGTAGGTCTGCCCGTAGGGTGTTGTAAGGTTTAGATATTCCATACGTTACCTCCTATTCTCCGAACTTGGTGGTCATCAGCTTGTAGAGCTGTGTATCCTTCGGCAGACGGTTTTGGAACGGCACGAGCGCGCCGCCTATTTTGGCAAGACCGTGACCTGCTTCCACGTTGGTGATATACGACATCTGAAGCTCCGACATTGAAAGCAGCTCCGCAAGGTCGGCTCTGTCGGTTGCCGCTTGATTGAGCATAATCACAAGCTCGGAGTTTGCAAGCATCGTTCTCGCCGTGTGGCTCTGCAAGAGGTCGTCCACGTTCTGCGTGATACCTGTAATGAAAGCTCCGTACTTTCTCACTCTTTTCCAAAGAGTAAAGAGGAAGTTTGCGGAGTATTCGTATTGGAAAAGCAGATAGATCTCGTCGATAAAGATATAGGTCTTTTTGCCCTTGATGCGGTTCTCGGTGATGCGGTTGAGGATACTGTCAAGAACGACGAGCATACCCACGGGCATCAGAGTTCTTCCAAGCTCGTGAATATCGTAGCAGATAAGACGATTGTGGGTGTCCACGTTGGTCTGCTTGGCGAAGGTGTTAAGACTTCCTTCCGTGAATAGCTCAATGGCAAGAGCAATGTCAGCCGCTTCGGGTTCACTCTGCTTCAAGAGCACCTCGCGGAAGTCCTTTAGAGTGGGCGGCTCTCCCGTGTAATTGTTCTGCACAAAGTCACGGAGTACGATGGAAGTGCAACGGTCAATAAGAGATTTTTCCGAGGCACTCAGAGCACCGTTCATAGCCTGCTCACAGAGAGATAGCACAAACTCGGATTTCAGCGTGACGGGGTTTGCACCGTCGGCATAGTCCTTGTTGATCTGCAAGGCATTGATATGGTTCTTACTCGTTGAGGATAGCGTGATATTCTCACCGCCGAGGGCTTCGGTCAGCTTCCAATACTCACGCTCGGGATCTATGACGATAATATCCGCATCCTTGTCGGAAAGATAGAGATTGACGATCTCTTGCTTTGCCATAATGGACTTACCCGAACCCGAAACGCCGGTAATAAAGGAGTTGCCGTTAAGCAGCTCCAAGCGGTTGACCATAATCATATTCTTGCTGATGGCGTTATTGCCGAGGTACAGACCTTTTTCGTGGCAGACCTCCTGTGCTCTGAACGGCATAAACACCGCAAGACTTTCGGTTGTGAGAGTTCTGCGGATCGTCAGCTTTGTGCCGCCGTAGGGCAAGCAGGTTTTGAGTCCTTCAAGCTGCTGCCAACGAAGAATTGCGAGGGAGCAAAGGTGCTTTCTCGCGCATTGCTGAATACTCTCGGTATCCGCGTCAAGCTGCGCCTTACTGTCTGCCGTATGAACGATTGTGATGAGCGTGGGGATCATCCTCATGTCGCGCTCCACAAGGTCGTTAAGAAAATCTCGGCTCTCGTCGCGCTGCCGTTCCATTTCGTAGGGTACGGTTGCCGAGTAGTTGTTGTTTTGGTTCTGTTTGCGTTGCCAATTCGAGATATTGGTTTCCACCGCCAAGAGCTTGTTTTCGCCTTGCCTTACCGCCTTTTCCTGCGGGATTGGCTCGGCATCAATAGAGAGCATCATATTTCGGTCGATTGCCGTCAGCTCGGATATTAAGCTATCCTTGATAAAGTTGGCGTAATCTTTGAGATAGATCACCCTGCCGTATCTGCCATCCATCTTGAAATGGTCGCTCTTGAACTCCATAGATTCGGGGGCAAGTGCGAGCTTGAATTTATGCTTTCTGCGCTTGTAGAGCAAGCGGTCATACATAAAATCGTCCTCACGTCCACGGTGGAAAAAGTCAAAGAAAATGCGTATCTTTTCCTTTTCGTCCACCTCCGTCAGCTTTGAGCCGAGCTTAGCAAAAGCGGCGGCATATTCGGCAAACTTGCCGTTGAAATAGGTTCTTGCTTCTGCGATAGACGGCTTTTCCACCGTTACGGTCAAATACTTGTCCTGCACCACGCCCGAGGTCAGAATGACGTTGCGCTCCAAAATAGAGTTGTATTCGTTGCGGTAGCGGTCAAGCTCGTCGCCCATCAGCGGGAGCATATTTTTGGCTTCAAATTCGCTTCTCGGTATATGGCGGTTGCGTATGGTGATTTTCGTGCTCGCTTTCTCATCGAACAGATTGAGAATATCCGAGTAGGCGAAAAACATAGCCTCCTTTTCGTCCTTAGAAGCGACCTCGTAGTTTATATCCGTAAAGCGGAAGGTCTTTGCCCAAAGGTTTTTGCCGACGAGCATAATACCGTCCTCAAAAATTCTTTGAATGGGTATGGTGTCCTCGACGGTAGTGGGTATTCTGTCTTGCTCTACGGGTTGCTTTTTCTTGTTCGTAATCATTGTTCCTCCTTTACTTCTTCGTCCTCTCCGATTTCACCCTTAAAGAGTAGGTATCGGGGCATCATAATCTCCGAGCGTATCCACGCCTTGATAACCTTTTCGGCAGGCATACCGTTGTACTTCACAAAGCCGAAGATGATAAACGGTACTGCACCTATCATACAGAGCCACGAAAGCACCTCTGTACCGAAAAACGGTCGGCACCCGAAGTAGATGCCGACCGCAGCCGCACAAGCGAGGATAGCGAAGATAAACTGCCGAACCGAAAGACCGAAGAACATCGTTTCGTTAAAGTCTTTGATTTCTTTGTTTATCTTAATTTCCATATTTCCTCCTTATCGCGCTTCGGGTTCTTTTGCTTTTTTCTCTTTTTGGGGGAGAACATATAATTCTCCGTCCTTCGCTTTAACACGGACAGAGTACCCAAGTTTATTGAGTGCTTTGCAAACCTCTGGCGCGTTTTCAGCCTTTGTTTTACAAACACCAATACGGGTAAACAAAGTCACGTCGTCATACCACGGCTCGTCCTTGAAAGCATCAACACGCAAAAATATATCTTCCTTCGCGCTTGTATCCGATGTTCTCAATATTTCGTTTTGGCTCATCATCGTGCTTCACACCTCCGTTTCTCATCACGATTTTCGGAACTGAAGCCGAGTTGGACTTTGAGCCTGCGTATTTCTGCCGCGTTGTTTTTCAACACATAAGGCATATACGGCTGTTGGTGCATCGGGTATCTGCGGCGCATATCCTCATTGAGTTCTTCCGCTTCCTGCGCGCTCAAATCGGGATAACCGATAATCGTTCCGTGTTCGCGGTAATAATTGTTGATGGCTTTCATCTGCTCTTGTTTTTTCTCACAGATTTCAAGCCTTGCTTGTAACTGTTCCGTTGTTCTTTTCAAACGCTACCTCCTTTACAAGCCCATCATCTCTCGCACAACTCTGTCCGAGAGCTTTATCGTGCCGACAAGCACAAGCATATTAAAGAGCAATTCGCCTATATACGTCCACACCTGCGTTACTGCCGATGCGCCCACCGCCACCGAAGGCGGTGAAGCTGCAAACATAGAGTAAATGATGCAGGCGAGCACGATAATCGCACCCTCGAGGCAGACAGCCGCAAAGGATTTGAGAAAGGCTTTGCCTATATGACTTGTTTCTTCGCCCGCAAAGGTGGACATAGGAACGGGAGCGATAGCCACATAGATATAGAGCTTGAAAAATCTGCCGTACACCGTCAGTATCATAATGAACGACAGTATCCAAACAAGCAAGCTGCCGATTAGAGTGACCGCCCATAGAGGTATGGACTCCCAAAATCCGCAGCTTTCTATCGTGTCTATCATACTCTGCGGTAGGTACGCAGAGCCTTGTCCTGTAATGCCGGAAGCAATCATAATTTTACTTATGATGCCTTGCACGATGGTGAACATCGCAAGCATCAGATCAAGCCCCCAAGTGACCGCCGCCTTTGCAAGCACGAAGCGTATAAATACCTTCAATGCCTGCTCGGGGCGTTTGAGTTCTTGAAAGCTGTTGAACTGACGCATTATCCCCATAAGGAAGAACAATACGAGAAGCGCGTAGCCGATGGCTTTGAGCGCACCGTTGATATTCACCATCACGTTCCATATACCGCCACCTTTGAAGGTTTCGGGCGACTCGGATATGAGCCGCCATATTTCAGCGAGCTTGCCGTTCCAAGTGTCAAGGGCGTTTTCAAGGTTTTCTACAACCCAATTGTTCGACATTTGCTCACCTCACTTTCGCTGACCGTCAGCCCGTGATAAGCGTTAAAATCTCTTTGGCAAAGGTGATAACAACGCCACCCGCAAGGGTTAGGAAGCCGTTAGCTCTCTGCGAGGGATCGTGGCTCTTGAAGGACAGACCGATCTGAACCACGGCAAAGCCGAGCATAATCATACCGACCGCACGGACAAGTCCGAACATAAAATCGGAGAGGTTGTTGACTACCTCCACGGGATCGTCCTCGGCGGCAAACGCTGTCACGGCGCATACCGATACCATAAAGATGCAGAGGACAATGCACATCCACACCCTCATAAAGCGTTTTGCCTTGGCAGGCATAGGGGTTTTCTTGGTTTCAAGTTTGTTTCTTTTCATTCTGTTTTCTCCTTTTCTTCTAACATAGATTTCAAAAATTCACATAGCATTTCCGTTTCTTCCTCGTCGTAGGCTTCGATCTCATTCTTGAAATACTCGTCCACCGTGGGAATATCCGAGAGTGCCATATCTCCAAGCGTTTCGGGATCAATGATTTCAATGGTCACGCCGCCCGTGAGCACACCGAGGTTATGAGCATAAGGAGCAGCACCGCCGTCCGTGCCGAGCTTGATATTCGGGTGGGATAGAATATCGTACTTTAGGTCGAGCACCGGGCGTTCTCCACGGATAAAAACAATAGCGTATTTGTTGTCGAGCATACGCACCTCGTCGGGAGTCAGAAGCTCGCGCCCCGCCACTTGGGAATTGGTCGAGAAATTACCGCGCAGACCGTCGCTCCGTCCGTAGGAGTTGGTATCAATCGTTTCTTTTCCGAGAAGCTCCGACACATACTTGTGGGTGCTTTGCTCGTTACCGCCGAGGTACACGAACTCGTCGCAGTTTCCGACGATGCTTTCCCATTGCTTTTCAAAGAGTGCCTTTAGCTGAGCGAGGTTCTGCAAGATGATGGATACGCTCACGCCACGGGAGCGCATAACCGAGAGTATCTTATCAAAATCATCGGGCAGGCTTACGTTGGCGAACTCGTCCATAAGGAAGTGAACGTGAACGGGCAACGCTCCGCGATACTTGAAATCGGCTACGAAAAACAACTGTTGGAAAAGCTGAGTATAAAGGATTGATACAAGGAAATTGAACGAGGTGTCATTGTCGGGAATAAGAGCGAACAATGCGACCTTACGCTCTCCCAAAGATTGCAGGTCAAGCTCGTCGGTAGAGGTGAGTGCCGCAAGACTATCAAGGTTGAACTTTTCAAGCCTTGCCGCAAGCGTGATCTGAATGGATTTCAAGGTCTTTGCCGAACCCGACCGATAGGACTTGTAATACTTCAGCGCGATATGATTGGGGTTCTCGTATTCAAGGAGGGCGAACAGGTCGTCAAGCACGCTCCCCTCGGCTTCGTTGTCCTCGTCTATATCTCCGTTTCTCAGCAGCTCCATTACCATAGCGAAGTTCTGTTCTTCGGGGGGAGCTTCATAGTGAAGATAGAATACGAGAGCCAACAAAAGCATTGATGCCGCCGTATCCCAAAAGGGATCGTTAGATTGGCTACCTTTTGGAGTCGTGCTCTTGAATAGGTTTGTAACGAGCCTTTGAATATCGTTGTCGCTTTGGATATACATAAACGGGTTATAGCAATCTGACCTTTCCATATTGATAAGGTCGAGCACGCGCACCTCGTAGCCTTTGGCTTTGAGCAAACCGCCCGTATCTCGCAGCAGCTCTCCTTTCGGATCGAGGCAGACGAAAGAGGTATTCGCTTGCATCAAGTTTGGCTTCGCGTAGAACCTCGTCTTGCCTGCGCCACTACCGCCCACGACTATCGTGTTAAAATTTCGTCGGTGCAGCTTGGCGTTATACCCGATAGACAAGTGCTGCGAGAGTATCTTGTTGGAGTCCTTCGGCTTCTGCTGATACCGCTTGTTTATCTCCTTGACCTCGCCCCATTTTGCCGAGCCGTGTTCCTCACGGCGGCGAAAGTTTGGCTTGGTATAGTGATAAATCAGTATCGCAAGACCGTAGATAAGTGATAACACAAACAAGGTCAAAAGCGTATTGTCGCTCCATACGAGATAGAACGGGTGTGAGAGTGCTTCGGAAAGCTTGGGAATAACGGTGGAAAGACCTCCGCCGAGGGTGGGAGCTATGAGAAAGGAAATCCATATAATAACGAGCCAACCGAACACGGCGACTCCGAACCATAAGAATTTCTTATCTTTCATCGCGTTCCTTCCTTCGTTTTTCTTTCTTAGTGGGAGCGTCGATGACCTTTAAGAGAACCTTGTTCAAGTCGTCGGTGGGTTTATCTTCCTCCAAGCAATCTGAACGTTGGTCGGCTAACGCCTTCATCATCACGCGATGCTCAAAGTCATCGACCTCAATAATTCTTTTTTCAGCCATCAGCGCGCCTCCCTCGGATGAGTTTTGTTGCTCGGCGGCACGACGGTTTTGGGTTCATCGGCTGCCTTTGCTTGCTCTTTACCTTTTTCAAGGAAGTTGCGCATTGTACTCGAAACGGTTTTGGCGGTAGTGTGAACTACGCCCATTTCGGTCTTAACATCTTCGGGTTCAAGCGTGGTGTATTTGTTGGGGATTGCGTGAATGGTCAAATCAGAAGTGTCCTTGCCGTACTTCTTGACAACGATATACGCCGCGCACCTTGCTTGGAACTCGTGGTCATCGTTGCGGTAGTGTGCCGCATCCTTTGCCATTTCCGCGTGTGCTCTCGCCTTGGCAACAGCGGGAAAGAGCTTGCCGAACTCCGTGCCTTGCTTATAGAGAATCACTCTGTTTTTCGCATCGTACACGGCAGCCTCGTTACCGAGGTCGGCATTGCTTTTCTGAATGGGAACGGGGCAACCGTCCACAAGAGCCGCAAGGAGCTTGTTGTCCTCGTATTGGAGCTTCTTCGGGAACTCACTCGCGGGCGGCTCTGCAACCGAGCTGATGTCAAAGACGTTCTTGACGTTGTAGCCCATACGCTGCTCTCCGTCAACGGTGTAAGGACTCGGCTCTAAGATCCAAATGCTTTCCTCGCCCTTCTTGATGGAGCAGCCCGCCTTTTTCCAACCGTCAAAGTCCATAAGACGTGTCGGGAGCTTTCCGTCCATCTGCATATAGATGAGGAAATTGTTGTTGAGGGAGTAGTTCTCGCAACGGCTCTGCACGTCAAGGAACTGCTGCATATTCTCCTTGTTGGCGACGATACTTCCACACGCTTCGTCGATCATCTCGTAGCACATCGCGCGTTTTTCACGTTGAACCTCCGCAAAGCTCTTTTTCTCCGTGGCGGCGGGTGCTGCCTTCGGGGGTGGAGCTTCCTTCGCGTTTTTCTTGTTGGCTTCTTCAAAAATGTTCTCGAACTCTGTCATTATCTGCCTTTCCTCTCTTTCTTTTTATTCTTGGATTTGCCTTTGCTCTTGGACTTGTCGGGAGCTTTGGGAGCATCCTTTTTCTTGTCCTCACGCTCCTTTTTGATGTCCTCGATTTTCTTCTTGACCGAAGGCTTGCGGTCTGCTTTTCCTTCCTGCTTCATACTACGGTCGTTTTGTGGCTTTGCAGGATCGGATGAGTGCTCGGACAGAACCTCGGGACTTGCCTTTGGATTTTTGTCTGACCGAGCCGCAGTAGGGTTTTCGACTGTCGGCTCCTCTCTCTGAATAGGCTTGGCGAGCATCTCATCAGCGAGCTTTTCGCTGTCATCCTTCTCAGGGTGCTCGGCTTCGGGTGGGTTCTGCGCTTCTTGGTCATTTTCTTTCTTTTCCTCCTGTTCTTTCACGATTTCCGCACGGAGAGTGGCAACGTCCACTTGTGCGAGATTGAAACGCTCGGTAATCCTCGCAATCTTGGACTCGTCCTCGGCGCGAACCATCACGTCGAACACACCGTCTGTCTTGTCCTTTTCTTTGAGAATGGTATAGAGAATACCGTACTGCTTGGCGACCTCTTTGAATTTCGGCAGGTCGTCTGCCTTAAAGGTGTAAACCTTCAAGGGCTTACCGCTACGGAGCATACTTTCAAGTCTTGCCGATCCTTTGGTTTTCTTCTGTTGCCTTGCCATAGAGTAAAGCAACACGGCGGCGTTCTTCGCGCCCGTTCCCGTCAGCTTGATAAGTACCTCCGTTCCGTTTAGCATCATTTTCATTACCTGATCTGCTGCTTCGCCGGAAGTATTCATACTTTTCTTTCCTCCTTCTTTCTGTCTTGGGTTTTCTTTGGTGTATCTTTATCGGGTACGTCGATGGTGTTGACCACCGCTTCAATAGCACCGCTTCGCAGAGCAATATCCTCGCAAAGCCGCATTTCCCGACGGAGCACCGCCATCTGTCTTGATAGCTCTGAAATCTGATTTTTTATCGGTTGCATTTCCACGCTATCGTGCATACGGCGGAGTCGGTTGCGGAGTGCAGCTCGCTCCTTGGCAAGTGCTACGAATTTGCCCGATAAATTCTCGGTAAAAGAAGAAAGCTGCTCAGCGGTATGAATGTCATACTTGCCAAGCAACTTTGCTTCCTCGGAGTACATACGCGCTCGTTTGACGTCCTCTCGGATCGTGGCGTATGCTTCACGGTTATTCGGTTTTTCTTTTGGGAGTGCGCCGAGCAGATAACAGTAGTGGTAGTAAAGAGCCACAAGTCCTTTCGGCTTCTCCCGTTTGGTGTAGGATTTGTACGGAGTGAAGGAACGGTTGATGCCGTTCTCTCTAAGCCGCCTTTGCACGTCCTCGTAGGTGTAGCCCTCACCGAGCTTATCCATACGAAACCACCTTGTACTTTCGTCGGGGCGGATACGCAGATATTTTCCTCGCCATTCAAGGGTATAACCGAGGGATTGAAAGGTGTGTGCGAACTGCGGATAAGTGAAGCAATGCTTGATGGCTTCGTCCATATCTCGCCGTATCAGACCTCGCACCGTCGCCCGTCCTTCTTGCTCGGCTTTTATCTCTCCGATATGCCGTCCTTTTCCTCTCGGCTTCTCGATAACCGACAAGCCGTATTCACGGCAGAGTCGGTCGGATACATCGCGGATTTGTTGGTACGTTGCCTTACAAGGATTGTACCTTTTCATATCAAAGCCCGTGGCGGGAAAAGCAAAGTGATTGTGTATCGTTCCCGTGTTGGTGTGGGTGGAAACGACCACGGGAAAGTTACCCCATAACTCTTGGGCAAGGCGCACACCGATTTCGTGTGCCACCTCGGGAGCAACCTCGCCGCGCTTGAAGCTCTGATATGCGTGGTAAGCAATCGTGTTGGACTTGCTACCCGTCCGTGAGTTAAGCTGTTCCATCAAGCTCACCGCAGAGTCAAGCTCGCATTGGAGAGTGCTGACATAAAGCCGTTCTTCGGTTTTGAGAATATCCACGCCGTATTCGACGAGAGCCTTCAGCGTATCCTCCGATAAATTCTCCGAGGATTTGTGAAGATCTCCGACATAATCAATCAGTTGCTTTAGGTGGCTTTTTACATACCATATTTTTGTTACCGCCAATCTTGATACCTCCCCTCGCAAGCTGCGCCGAAAGCTCTGCAACAATCCGCCACACGCGGTTTGCGTTTCGTCTATATTCGGGTTCATCAATGAAGCCGAGAGAGTGCGCCTTCGTCGCAAGTTGGTTCATATTGATGCCGATGTGTTGAAGCTCGTCAATGACTTGCTTATATTCCACGGGCGGAAACTCAACGGGTTGAAAGCCTGCAATGAGCTGACGGATATAATTGCTCCGTGACATATTGGCGGCGGCAGACCACTCATCAAGGCGTTTCAGCTCGGCATCATCAAGATAGATTTGTACGGGATTGTTGCGTTTTCGCATAGCTGTTTTGTTGGGCGGGGGTATTAGGGTTCTCCCTAACAAGCGGGTTTGTAATGACAAATCCAATGCTTGCTAAGAGTGAAAGACACTAATCCGCCGCCCCAAAGTCCTCCTTTCATCGTTCTTTATCGTCGCGGCTTTTGACGGGTTCTTTGATTTCGTATTCCACGCCTTGGTAGTCCTCGGCGGTCAGAATATAGTGACCTCGGTAGTATCCGTCGTTGACGATTGTCTGCGCTTCGTAGGCATCCTCGGCTTCAACTCTAACGGTTCTTGAAAGAGTTTCCGTGATTGTAACCTCAAAGGTTTTGTTCTTTTCCTCGCGGTAAATTTGCAGGTCGTGATGGCAAGGAATATAGATTTTTCCGTTCTCCACGCAACGGAAAAGGTCGTATTCGTGACCTCCCGCAGCCTTGTAAAAATCATCGTAGGAGTACGGAAATTTGCTCGGATAGGCATAACCTTCCTCGCATAATCCAAGCTCGGCATCAATGGCAATTCGCTTTGAAATGGCGAAAAATCCACTCTCCGCGCCCTCCAATTTTCTTACGGGAAAGAAGTTGTAGCCGCCGTATTCAAAGGTTCTTTTACTCAAAAAATCACCGCCTTTAGAGCCTTGCATTGTACGCCTGCTCACAGATCTCATCGAGTATATCTGTAAGCGTGATTTCCATATCTTCGGGCACTTTCTTGCCGAGCGCATAGCGGTAGGTCATAGCCGCTTTGTCCTCGTCATCAAACGCCCACATTCTCACAAAATATGTGAAAATGATACGCATATCTTCAAGCAACCACATCTCGTAGCCCTCTACGACGGTCGTAATATCGTCCTCGTCGGTATCCCAAACGGAGCATAAAAGATGCCCGTTTCGCTCAAACAAACGGTTCTGCTTGATGTTGTTATGGGGCATTTCGCAACCCATAATCTCACAAGCGCAAATGGGCTTGTAATCCCAATCGAGAACGGGATCAAAGGTGTGAAGTGCGTCGATTGCTTCATTGATTTCACCCGTAATGCGCTCTTTATTTACGGGGCAACCGCCGTAGTTTTTCAAGAGCATCTTGCGCAGATTTTTCTGAAACTTTTTCATATACCGCGACTCTTTTGTGTTTCTATCTTGCATCGCTTTTACGGTTATCCTCATAGGCTTTTACCTCTCTTTTCTTATCGTTTTTTAGGTTCATAAGGTAGTCGTTATAGTCCTTGCTCCCGTCGGGTGGAGGGGTGTATTTGACCTCGTACCGACCGCCAAGAACCACACTAAGGGCAGCCGCACCGCGCCGTCCTTTATCGTCGTTGTCGTAACACAAAATCACCGTCTTTATCTGCGGATTCTTCGATAGAAAATCCGTCAGAGGTACGGGAACTTTCGTGTTTTCGTAGTTGCCGTTGGGAGCGTAAATACCCGACACGGCAAGCAAATTTTCTTGTTTATAATCACCTCCGCTTGCATTCAAAATTGTTGCATAAGAGAGTAGGTCAATGGCACTTTCAAAGACGAAAACGCTGTCGCTTTTACCTCCCGCAATAAGACGAAAGGTGTACGTCTTGTCGCTGCCTGCGATGTCCTTTCTCTTGGTCGTACCGTCCGTCGCTCTCCAAGAGCAATACTTCAGCTCGCCCTTATCGTCATATCCAAGGAAGAAAACCGAGCCGTATTTATCGCTCTCGGCTATGAGCTTTTTTGCGATGCACTCGTCGATGATCCTCTCGGAAATTCCTCTTGACATAAGGTATTTACGGGCGTTTCTACACGCAAAGTTATGGCGCGGCATCATCAGATGCTCATACCGCTTGACCTTCGTTTCGGGCAAAGAAAAAGACGGTCTTACAACCGTCGTATCCGTCAATATCCGTACTGCTTCGGGCAGCTCCAAGCCCTTGACTTTCACAAGATAGTCCAGGGCGTTAGAGCTACCGAACCCCCGCGACCACCAAAACCATTTGCCGTTTGAGATCTTCAAAGAGTCGTGCGACCTCGTGCAGTACACGTTGTTGCTGCACCGCATAAGCTCATACGGCTCATAGGTTTGCAGATAGGTCAAAAGGTCAATGCTCCGTGCCTTTTCAATGGCTTCGGGCGGTACATATTGTTGCGTGTTTTGCTTTCTCATACATACCTCCCGTCAATCGTAAACGTGGCATACAACCTTGATTTCCTCGGCTTCGCTCTCGTGAAAATCTATATCGCCGTTAAGTGCCTTTTGCTCCGCAATATGCTCGGCTTCTGACTGACAGCTCGCTTCGACTTCCACATAGCCGAACTGCTTTATCACTACTTCCACACCATATTTCATCATCACCTTCCTCCTTCCAAAATAGAGATAGCCGAGAGAGTGGTGCAGCTCTCCCGGCTATGTATTGTGATAACAAAAAAAGCCAAGCAACTTAATTGCTCGGCTTTTTTAAAGCGTCTTCATCTTGTCCTTTAATAATATCAACAAGTGAAAGAGAATCATAAGCTTTATCACTCAATATTTCACTGAACAGAACTCGCTTAGTATATTCTTGCCATTGATACATATTTGCTGCAAAAAGCAAATAATCAAAATCTCTCTTTAAAATATCATTTTTGATAAGACAACTTACCATACTTTCAAAGAAGGGATCGTGTCGTCTGTTCGCCCACTCGTAATCTGCAAGAATACCTGCATCATCCATTTTTTCAATAAACAGCTGATACGCCCTGATTGTCTTTTCTGGTTCAGCAACAAGTGAAGGTTCTTTCTGAATATAATCTATTTGTCGCTGTGCCCACTGAACCAAATCATCAAAAGCTATGGACTCTCCAACCAAAAATGCAAGTTTGTAATTCACATAGATATTATCTATCTGATTTCTTAAAATTTCACATCCGGGTTTTCCACGTTGTCTCTCGCTATGCGATTGTTTCAAATACTGCTCAGCAACTGATTGATCAAAAACAAAAGGCTTGTTTCCAATTATGCACCTGCACATAACGGCACTTAACTTGTGGAAATCCAAGATAGCTTTTTTATCATACGGTAAATATTCTTTTTTTAACCAATCACGTTTGTGGCGATAAAGATCTCTTAACTCCGATTTATACTCATTTAAATCCTTGATTTTCATTGATACGGCAGATTTATAATCCGTATTTAACTGCTCGTCACATTTTTGAATCAAGGGAAAAACAGAGTCCTCCCACATATAATCGAACTCTGTTTTACGCATTCCTTCTGTGGTCTCCTTTAAACTGTGCTTTGTTGCTATTATTGTGCAAGCTTTCGTAAACAGTGACTCCTTTGTGATAGGAATTTGTACTTTCGCTTCCTAAAAATGGACTTTCTTTATGAGAAGCACCACCTGTTTTCTTTACTTTAGAGAAGAAAATATACAATAATACTCCTAAAACAGAAGCCACGCAAATAAGAAGCATTATCAATTCTTGTGTCATATCTTTCACCCACTTTCAATTTGTAGAACCGGAAATCAAACCATCAGACAATTCTTGTTTGTGTCTATTAAATGATCCGCTGGGTTCTATGTAAGATGCACACGAAACTGCAATTGGAATTATATCCAATAACAAGGCAACAACCAATAATCCAAACATAAAATTGCTGTTAGATATTTGGGAAATTGCAATATGCAATGCCGCTAACAATGATATGCTGGTCAATATGAATGTGCCACTCATTCCAATGCTTCGAGGTGACATTTGAAAAAGTAGTGTGACACCACAAAAAGTAATAGTTGTAGGTATTACTGCCTCAATCACTTTCGCCCATACATACATTTCAATCGTCAACTGACTGTTATGAAAAATCATAACAACATCGTTGTTTGTATCCAATTCCAACAATGTAGTTATAATAGCTATACCAACGGTTATAGCATATGTTAGCAAAAAAGAAAGGATGAAGTTCTTTCGATACCTTGTAGCTTTTTTAAACCGATATATAGGTTCCTTAATGAATTTTCCCAAAATAGTAGCCTTACGCACAAAACAAAAAGCAGTTTTGCCTACACTCTGCCGTGCGTTTCTTTCTGTATAATATAAAATGACTGACCTATTATAGCACAATCGTCCCCATTTGTCAACACCTTTCTTTGATTTTATTTATATAATATATTATATAAGCGCAATAGCGATTTTATGTAATGTAAAGCGACGGTGAGTGTCACCGCCGCCACGCCTTGTGAGGGCGTTATCGGTCGTCACGGTCATCGCGGGGGGAAGGCTTTTTCTCCTGTCCGTCCTCGCTGATTTCCTCTGCGCCGTCCACGATTTCGTTCTCCTTTCTGTCCATATTGAGTTCAGAGTTCAGCTCGTCGAGCCGTCTGCTTTTTTCTTCGAGGATTGCTTCGTCGGGAAAAGGCTTCGCTATCTCCGCCTTCGCCGTTTCGATCTGTCTGTGAACCTCGGCAAGCTGCGCTTCGTTGTTCGTCTTGCGCTCCGCAAACTTCTCAATAGCATTGTCAAGTCGGGTGATGATACCGTTAGCATCCTTGCCGAGCATAACCTTGTGGAACAAAGCCCCTCGCAGAGTGATATAAAACTCACGGGAAACTCCGTCAAAGCCGATGTCGGTCTTGAACCCTCGGTACTCTCCGAGAGGTCGCGGCTCTTGATTATTGATGCGAGAGCAGATGTCAAGAATGGTCTTGCCCGCTTCAGCTTTTTCGGTGTAGGTCACGCCCATAAGCTCCATCGGAGAGAAGCCGTGCTCGTCGGGGTGTGTGCCTTCCTCGGCGGTCTTGATGTCGGCTTCAAGTCCTTTGATGCGTTCCTCAATCTCGGCTATATCTCTCGGATATTTCTTGATAAGAGCATCTTCAAGAGCGTATCTTTGGCTGAGGTGTGAAGCCTTTTGGAGCTTTAATTTTGCCACGTCAGCATCAAGCTGCATCTTCTCCATAATCTTCGGATTACCGCTTGCCAAAGCCTTGATTTCCGCATAAGAAAGAGCCGTTTCGTCCACGTCCTCGGCGCTTCGCACGGGAGATTTTGAGGTCATAATCTGCGAGATAAACTTCTGCTTGGACTCCAAGAGCTGATAGGAATAGGCATCGAAAGTGCCTTCGGTCACATAACGGTATAGGTCAACCTCGGGGTTGGTGTTGCCTTGTCGCACGATACGCCCCGCGCGCTGTTCAAGGTCGCTCGGTCGCCACGGAACGTCAAGGTCGTGCAGAGCTATCAAGCGCTCCTGCACGTTTGTACCCGCACCCATTTTGAAGGTAGAGCCGATAAGGATACGGACTTGACCTCGGCGCACCTTTCCGAACAGTTCTTTCTTCTTCGTGTCCGTATCCGCCGTATGGATAAATGCGATTTCCTCGGGCGGTATGCCGCGCTCAATGAGCTTGGTTCGTATATCGTCGTACACATTGAAATTGCCGTCATTCTTCGGTGTGGAGAGGTCGCAGAACACAAGCTGAACCGATTTCTTGTCGGCGTTGCGCTCCCATATACCGTAGATATTTTCTACGCATACGTTGACCTTACTGCCCTCAAAATCTTCAAGCATTGGGTTTATCAAGCGTTGGTCAAGAGCCGCCTTGCGCCCGTCATTGGTGACGAGAAGCATATTGTCTTGGTCGGATGTGACCTCGCGCTTGTGTATCTTCTCGGCTCGCTCCGCAAAGGATTGAACTAAGTCCTTTTGTATCTCGCTCGCCTCCACCTTTACAACGTGGAAGTGTGCTTCGGGGGTAGGAAGATTGAGCATATCCGCCGTCTGAATGTCGGCTACCTGCTTGAACATTGCCATCAGCTCGGGGATATTGAAGAACTTTGCAAAGCGTGTCTTTGCTCGGTATCCCGTGCCGTCGGGGGCAAGCTCGATTGCCGTGACGGTTTCGCCAAAGGTCGATGCCCAAGAGTCGAAGTGCAAGAGGTCACGGTAGCGGAGTTCATCGTATTGTAGGTATTTCTGCATCGTGTAAAGCTCCACCATCGTATTGGAAATAGGAGTACCCGTTGCGAACACGCAACCCTTACCGCCCGTCAGCTCGTCAAGGTATCGGCACTTCATATAGAGGTCAGAGGATTTCTGCGCTTCGGTCTGTGAAATGCCCGCCACGTTTCTCATTTTGGTATAGGCTGCAAGGTTCTTATAGAAGTGCGCCTCGTCAATGAAAAGACGGTCAACACCGAGTTCCTCAAAGGTCACAACGTCGTCCTTGCGGGATTGGTCGTTGAGCCTTTCAAGCCTTGCTTCAAGAGCCTTTTTTGATTTGGCAAGCTGCTTTACGGTCACGCGATTTCCACGCTCACGGGAGAGTTCCTCCATACTCTGCATTATCGTTTCAATCTCGTTTTCAAGTGTTCGTATCTGCCTTTCAACGGATACGGGGATTTTCTCAAACTGAGAGTGACCGATGATAATAGCATCGTAATCTCCCGTAGCAATACGGGCGCAGAACTTCTTGCGGTTCTTGGTTTCAAAGTCCTTTTTCGTCGCTACCAAGATATTTGCCGAGGGATAGAGCTGAAGGTACTCACTCGCCCATTGCTCGATAAGGTGATTGGGTACGACGAACATACTCTTGTTGCAGAGTCCGAGCCGCTTGCTCTCTTGTGCAGCGGCAACCATCGTGAAGGTTTTGCCTGCGCCAACGACGTGGGCAAGGAGAGAGTTTCCACCGTACATAATTCTTGCGACTGCGTTCTTCTGATGGGGGCGAAGGGATATTTCGGGGTTCATACCGTAGAACTGAATATGGCTACCGTCGTATTCTCGCGGGCGGTAGCTGTTGAATTTCTCATTGTAGAGCCGACACAACCTCTCGCGTCTTTCGGGATCGCGCCATATCCATTCCTCAAAGGCTCGTTTGATCTGCTCTTGCTTGCCTTGTGCGATTGCGGTTTCTTTCTTGTTGAGCACGGGTGTTTTCTTGCCGTTTGCATCCTCAACATAGTCAAAGATACGCACGTCTTTGAGGTTCAGCGTTTCTTCGATGATCTGATAGCCGTTGATACGCTTCGTACCGTAGGTGTTGTTCGCCTTGACGTTTCCTCGGTCGTGGGTTTTATTGGTGATAACCCATTCGCCCGTCATTTTTACGAACTTGACCTCTATCTCTGATTGCATCCAACGTGAAGTGCCGAGCAGCTCGTACATAAAGTCCTGCACGTCCTCTTGCGGCACCCATACCGAGCCGAGCTTGACACCGATCTCTGCTGCCGTAAGGTCAACGGGCTGCACCTTTTCAAGTGCTTCCACGTTGATGGCGTAGTCCTCGGGGTAAAGCTCTGCGGTCTTTCTTGCCACCGCGAGTTTTTCTCGCACGTTGCCCGAAAGATAATCGTCTGCCATCAGATATTTTTTCTCCCCGATACGGTTTCCGTGATAGGGATTTAGGAAGATAACGCCTTTAAGGTCAGCGAACAGTTCTTCCTCGGATTTGCCCGTCAGCTCGGTCATATACTCCATATCCACAAAGGCGCGCTCACCGATTGCAACGGCTAAAGCTTCGCTTGCCGTATCCACCTTTTCAACCGTCGTCTGCGGCTTGATAGTGCGCTTGGTGAACATATCCGCTTTTGCCTTCAGCTCCTTGTTATCGTCGAGAATTTCAAGGGAGCAAAGGAGGAAATAAGAGTTATCGTCCGAGAAAACGGAAGCGTTACCGCGGCTATTGATGAGTCCGTATTTCTTGGTGAAGGTATCGTATAGGGTGTTGAGCTTTGCTTGCAGAGTCTTGATTTCGCTGTCGGGAGCATCTTCAAGCTGCGCGTCGATAAGCTCGCGTACCACGTCGCGAATACCGATCATACCCTTGATACGGTTTTCACCCGTTACCGAGGTTTCCACGGGGTTCATAACGCTGTTTTGACGGTAGTAAACCTTGCCGTCCACAAGTGTGTAGGAGAAGTTTTTGACTCTCGGATCGGTGGGGATGGCTTTGCTTTCCTCGTCGGTCAGCTCGTCAATTTCAACCTCTTGTATCTCGGCATTGATATTGGCTATCGCACCCAAAAGAAGCTCTCCGAGGTCTTGTCCTTCGTAGGCGCGGCAGGTCGGCTCGTCGCCAAAAGGACCTGACCTCATCACCATTTCACCAAGCACCATATCGGGATTGTCGATAAAGTATTGGTTCATCGGTATTCCGTTCTCGTCCATTCCGAGGTGAACCCAATCGGGTTCAGCTTCGATAATGCGGTCGCGCTTCTGAAGGAAGATAATGTCCGAAACAACTCTTGTTCCGGCGTTGTCCTTGAAGGTGGTGTCGGGTAAGCGGATAGCGCCGATAAGGTCGGCTCTCTGTGCGAGATACTTTCTCACGGCGGGATTCTCCTTGTCGAGAGTGCCGCTGCTCGTTACGAAAGCAATCACACCACCGGGGCGAACCTTATCCAAGGTTTTGGCAAAGAAATAATCGTGAATAAGGAAGTTGTGCTTGTCATACTTCTTATCCACGACTCTGAACTGACCGAAAGGAACGTTACCTACCGCAACATCAAAGAAGCTGTCGGGAAAGTGCGTCTTTTCGTATCCGTCAATGGTTATTCCGTTTTTCTGATAGAGCTGCCGTGCAATTCTCCCCGTAAGGCTGTCAAGCTCTACGCCGTAGATCTTGCTCTCGCTCATACTGTCGGGGAGCATACCCATAAAGTTGCCCGTACCGCAGGAGGGTTCAAGGATATTGCCACGCTTCAAGCCCATCTTTTCAAGAGCTTCGTACATCGCTCTGATTACGACGGGCGGAGTATAGAACGCGGTCAGCGTTGATTCTCTCGCAGCATTGTATTCCTCGGGGGAAAGGGTTGCGTAAAGCTCTTTGAACTCGCTTGCCCAATTATCCTTGCTTTCGTCAAAGGCATCGGACAGACCGCCCCAACCTGTGTACTGCGCGAGGATTTCTTGTTCTTCGGGAGTGGCAAGGTGGTTTTCAAATTCAAGCTCGTGTAAGAGGTTGATAGCCGCCATATTCCGTTTGAACTTTTCCTTTGCACCGCCCACGCCGAGGGCATCGTCTGTAATACGGTAGTTGTGCTTCTCGCTATCGGGAATTTCGGGGTGAGAGTTATACACGGGAAGCGTTGGCTTCGGCTTTGGAGCTTCCACCATTTCGGGAATGACCATATCGTGCTTTTGCTTGTATTCCTCGATCTGCGCGTCATCGACTACCACAAGCTCGTCGAAGGCGAGGTTGGAAAGCTCGTTATCGTTCAGCTCCTTCAGAGAGCCGTACTCACGAACCTCGATAAGATCTTCGCCAAGATATTTTTCAATCTTGTGTTCCGTAAGATTGACGGTGACTTGCACGAAAAATTCCTCGTTCTCGGTTGTTGTATGGGCAAGCGGAACTTTGGAAAGGTCGTCGATTTGTGCATCGTTGTCGCCGTACTCACGGGCATAGAAATCCTTGATAAGCTCCTTTGCGCGTTCAAGCTCGTCAACGACCTCGGGGGCAGCTTCCTCTCTTGCAGGGGTTACGTTGCCGTCCTCAAAGATGGCTACCGAGAGGTCGGCATTGATGAGCTTTTCAAGGTACTTATCGACTACGTGATAAGGGATACCGCACATCGGGATACGGTCGTTATCGCCGCTGATAGGGCGGCTCGTCAGAGTAAGGTCAAGCACGTTGGCAACCTTTACGGCATCGTCACCGAAGAACTCGTAAAAGTCACCCACGCGCACCATTGCGATATGCTGCGGATACGCTTTCTTGGCTTCCTCGTAACGGCTCAAAATGGGGTTCTTTGAAAAGTCGCGCTTGGGTTCTTCGACAGGTTTCTGCTCAACCTTTTCTTCCTCTTTCTTGATTAAGTGGTCGTTGAGCTTGTTTTCACGGATGCGGCTCATAAAGGTTTCGTAGTCCATTTCAACGGGAAATAGCGTTCCGTCAAAAAGCTCTACGCGCTCGGAGTCGATAGAGGTTATCTCACATTCGTCCTTGCCGATATACACCGTCGTACCGAGGTGAAATTCATACTCTGAGGGCGGTATATCGTCCTCGGTGGGCGCTTTTCTTTCTTCGGTGGGTTCTTCCTTGACCTCGGTTTCAATCGGCTTCAAGGGCGTTTTTCGGCGGTAAGGAGAACCGGGAAACAGATTGAATTTGCCCGCTTGATAAGCCTTCACATTTTCAAAGCGTTTTACGTTAAGCTCATAATCACGGCTTTCGGGGGTTCGTGTTTCGTGAACGACCTGCATCATTTCCACGATTTCATCAAGTCGCTCCTTGCTTTCGATTTGCTTCTCAATATCTTCAATTTCTTTCAAATGCTCATAAAACCCAAGACTTTGAAAAGGGAGTGGTGTATCTTCGGGAACGTGATAGTAGAAAGAACGGATATTGCGAGCAATCTCGTGTCGCTCAAATTTGTCAAAGCCCGCTTTTTCTTCTTCGGTCAGATATTTGCCTTGTTTGATAAGCTCGTCAATACGCTTTGCAACTTGCGACCATTTGAGAAGCACACCCGTTTCTCGGTTTTGCAATCCACCGTATAAGACAATGCCTTTTCCATCGTGTTGGTTGTCGGTACGGAGTCCGCCCGTTCCTCCCACGCCATACTGATTTGACAAAAACTTAGCTCTCGCGCTCGTATCCTTGTTTTTGAGGAAGAAGGAATACGTGCTGAGCTTGCTATCGCTGTACTTGCTTTGCTTTATAAAGAAAGCATCAATCTTGTCTTGTGTGACAAACTGCTTTGGGGGAAGGATATACGGATCGGCGGGTGGAAATTCCACGGGCTCTCTCAAAAAGGTTTCCGTTAGCGCGGCAATCTCAACACCGTTGTGAAATCTTCTGAACCTCGGCGGATAGTCTTTGACGCGGTTTTCGTTTGCCTTCATTTCCTCTACAAAAGCGGCAAGCCTTTGCGGATCGTGAAGAATTGCACGGTAGAAATTATTGATACCGGGCCATAAGAAGGTATCCTTCGTCTTGTATTCTGCGGGGATATTTTCAAAGTCCTCACGATAGAGGAAAGCAATTTTATCCGCGACCGTTTCTTCCCATATCTCGTCGGCTTTTTCAGCTTCGGTCTGAGGGATATACTGACCGCTTTCAAGCAGCTCTCGGATACGCTTATCCACCATTTCCCAAGTGAGAAAAGCGGAGCTTATATCCGATACGCGCTCTCCCGTGGAAATACGAACACCGTCATCGTTCCATTTGACCGCATATTTTTTGTCGCCTACGATAATGCCCACGTGGTCTGTTTCATATTCCTTTCGGAGAAAGGCGATATTTTCGGCTTGATTGTTGGCTCTGCGATAGAAGCCGTAAATGCGTTGTGAGCTTTTTCGTGTGCAACCGCCAAGACGGAGAAATTCGTCGATGACCTCTTGCGAGATACCGAACTGCCTTTTAGGGGGAGGCGCGGGTGTATCCTCAACTGCGCCGTAGTCCACGTCGAGCAAGGAGAGCTGCTGACCTTCCTTCGGTTCATCAAGATAGTTACGGTCGGTAATCAGAGCATTGATTAACTTGGTAATCAGCGCCCAATCCATACGTGTTTCCGCTGTTCTTGAAAGGAATTTGCCCTCATACAAAAGCAGACCTTCATCATCGGCTCTGTACCCAAGATGGTCTTGTGTTCCGTCCTTGACTATCTCGGCAAAAAGGAAAGGCGTGTATGCGCTTTTCACAAACGCCGTCTTTTCCTCGTCGGTCGCATCAGAACGCAAAAAAGACACGATTTCATTCTTGCTTTTCTTCAAGAAATCATCGTGTCTTAAAAGCTGTATTAAACTTTGCGGATCGGATATTGGCGGGAGAGAATCGTCGCTTATGCGTAGATTAGATTGGTCAACACCGTTTCCTCCGCGCTCGCCTTGATGTTGTTCATCATCTGCGCCCAAGTCATCGGGTTCTCGGCTTTCATCTGCTCCGTCACCCCAAGGCTCGTCGCCTGTCGGCTCATAATCTCCGAAATCTGCGCTCTCGCCGTTTCGTCCATCTCGTGCAGGTGCTCCGTCAACCTCGCTTCGGTCAGAAGCGTCGTGTACGTTCCTCGGCGGTGTTTCTTCAAGAACTCCAACCTCATCTGTCCGTACTTGCCGATGGGGAGGTTCTTCTGCTCGGGGAGAGTCAAGGTCGGGTACTGCATCCCGTCCTTCGCGGTCGTGTAGTTCAACATTATCGTTTCCTCCTTTTTCTGTTTCGTTTTTTCCGCCCTCATTATAACCGACATCGGCAGTTCTGTCAAAGGTGCGATTTTCTTTATCGAGAGATCTTACGGTACGTTCAATCTCTCGCAAGCATATCTCGGAAATATCTGCGGTGGCAGCACCGAGGATATTGACGGTAGCAGGTGTGTTAAATTCGTGTACCCATTCAAAGGCTTCGGGGGGGACGTTGGTTTCCGCATCTAAACCGAGTCGCGTGAGAACCAAATAGGAAACACTTGCTTGAACCGTTAGGAGCAAGCGGTAACGGAGGTTATCATCGTCAAGCTCGTCAAGAAAGCTGCCCTCAACCGAGTAAAACATTTCTTGCACATAATCTTGGATATTATCCTGTCCGAGGTTGATACAAGCACCTATAACAGCGCTTGTCAAACTATCTGTTGTGTTTATATCCCCGAAGCGGTTTCCAAGAGCTTCGATAATACTGTCCTCATATCCGGGCTTGACGTTCCATATCTCAAAGGGTTCATTTTCGGGGCTGTTGGTGTCCTTTACATCGAAAACGTGGTCGAGATAAACTCTGCCGCCGCGCTCTCGCATAAGGGCAATACCTTTCGCTCCGCGATTGATACGGCGGTTCAACGGCTCTTTGTGCCAAGTGTCGAAGTCCGCGCAAGCGGTAGCAAAGGGGCGTTGAGCGTAGATCAGCACTTGGTCTTCAAACGGATACTTGTATTGATATGAAGCCGAGTGCAAAAAGGCTCGCCAAGTTACCGAGTCCGAGGTAACGTCTTTGATAGTTTTTTTATAGAGTTCGGTAATAAAGTCTTTTTTACTCAGCATACTTCGTCCTCCTTCTTTTGATTTTAACGGGCATCACGGCTTGATACTCGTGCAGTTTTCTCCGTGGGAAAATCCCATCCGTAAACCTTACCGATTGTCGGGCCGAGCTTATCGGTCAGACGGTCGATCTGCTCCTGCGTTGCCTTGCCGTCGTAAATGTCGGCAAGAAGGTCGTCGCGCTCGTAGTCCTCAACTCCGTCCTTGAAGGAACGGTAGTAATAATAATTACTGCCGTCGTGGTGTATCTGAGTCGAGCGAAACTCTCCGTCGCGGTCAACATACCATTGTGCATAGTCGTGGGGAGAGTAAAGGCAATCCGCCACGTTGCCCGATTTGATGATACCGTATCCCGAAAAGCGACCGTTCCAACGACCTATATCCGCTATCGCAATTATTTCAGAATTGCATTGGATATTGAGATTGCAACGCTCATCGTCGAGATAGCTATTGTTGGTTTCGATCATTTCGTCGGTAAGCTGTTCTTCGGTGTAGTCGGGATATTCCTCGCGCAGCTCCGTCCAATCCTTCAAGTCGAGGTCGGTATTCGACCATATCATACGCTTTTCGGGAAAGGGTGTTACCGTCGCGCCGAGGTTCTGCATACATTCCGCAAACTGACAGATGTGGTAAGGTGTGTGACCTACGATAACGTGATATTCGTCGATGAACTTGCAGGTCAAAGCCTTTTTCTCCCCGTCGGGGTAGGATATGAGGATTTGTTCGCCGTCCTTGATTTTGAAACGCTCGTTATAATGGGGATCTATGAACCGTATCTCCTTCGGCTCGTTCAAGGTGGCTTCATCGTTCACGGCAATAACGCCGTGGATATTCTGTACTACATAACCCATCAGCGTTCCTCCCGTTTCTGAATTTTCTTCAAGAGCTTGCCGTCCTTGTCGTAGTTCTTGGGGTTGGCAGCGGGTACGTTCCAACCGAACATCGAGCCTGCAAGCATAGCTTCGGCTTGGGCAGGTGTAACGCCCATTTTCTCGTTCAGCTCCTTGGCGGTCTTGTTGCTTTCGTCCTCTCGCACGGGGGTATATCCACTCTCTGCGAAGTCAATTCTGATTAACTTTCCCTCGGTAGGGAGATAGCCGTAACAGAACGTGGGCAATCCACGGTCGGCGGCGAGCTTATTCATCAACTTATGCTTGTCGAAGCAAAAGCAATAGAAGTTGTAGTCGCCGTGTACGGGAGTACATCTCAAATAAAAGGCGTAATCCCTCGTAAGAATACGAAAGCCCCACGCACTATCCTTGTAAATGCTTTCTGTGAGCTTGCAATCGTGCTTAGTATGGGCGTAGTTAAACATATTGCATCTGCCCGAAAGCACCTGTCCTTCGCTCCGAAGCTCGTTGATAACTGCATCGAAAATCGTTTTGAAATGCTCGTCGTTCAGCTCGTGGCAGTTGTGTGGAAACCACGTTGTCCAAAACTCCTTGCCCGAACCGAAATCACCGCGCAAATGACCGATGCAGCCGTAATCTCGCGTTTCATTTTCTATGGCGAAAAAGAGTTGGCGTTCCTCTTTGAGCTTAACTGATTCCAACCTCATATTCATTCCTCCTTTTTCTCGTCCTTGCTTACTTCCACAAAGAACTCAAACAGCTTTTTTGACTTGATTGCCGTCTGCAAATTGCAGATGGCGTTGAGATCTGCGACGGTAATACCGGGTATCGCAAGCGCGTCTTTGAGTTCAAGCGAAGTGACCGCCTTTTCGGTCGTGATACCCATTTCGATAAGACGGGATACAACCCGCACACTCGTTTTATTTACAGTAGCCATTATCTTTCCTCTCTTTCATCTTTCTTTTTCTTCTCGCGTGTGTTCACGGACTTCTTGAAGGACAGCTCCGCTTCGGCGCGCTCATACATATCTCGCATAGCCGCGTCCTTGTCGTTCATATAATGCCCCCAATAGTAGCCGCGCTGCTTCTGATATTCCCAAGTAACGAATATAGAGGGAGCGTGAACATTCTGTCCTACAACAAACTCTACGTCACCTACGGGAAGGGTGGCTATAATCTCATAGCCTGCGTTGATACGCTTGTTTTCGTTATCTTGCATCATCACGATTTTTCCTTTCTTTCGCTTGTCTTTTTTCATAGTCGGCTCTTGCTTTTGCAAGGTGTTCCTTGGCAAATTCGGGGATTTTATCTTCGGGAACTTCGCCCAAGACCTCGTATCTCTCAATGCGGGTATCTTCACCCGTATAGAGGTTGACACAGAAGCAGCCGTTTCCACGGCTATTGGCATAAGAACCGTTACCGCCCGTAATAAAATAAAGCTGATGGGAAATGTCCTTGTATCCATCGAAAAGCCATTTTTCTTCGATTGCTACGACCTTGCCCTCAATATTCTTATCACGGCTTGCAGAGAGAAGGTCAGAACCCTTCAAGCAGCTTATATCGTCAAGTCCGATTGCAGCACGGTCTTTTTCGACCTTTTCAACGGCAGCAGAAATATCTGCCAAATAGAGCTTCATACACTCAACGAAATCGTTGCTCGTAACGGCGTTTACATAGTGTCTGAAAAGCTCGTCATCGTAGCATTGGCATTTCAAGAAGCGTTGCGGCTCTTTATCGTCCGTATGAACGGCGAACAAATATCTGCGGTTGCCGATAAAAACCTCGTTTTTAACGGCATAGTCGTTTATCATTTCTTTTCCTTCTTCGTTTATCATTATCTATCTCCTTTGTCCTCTCGTTTTTTCTTCAAGTGCTTTTGGTAAAGGGCAAGAGCCTTTACAATGGTGTCCTCAATCTGCTTTGGCGGCATCCCACGGGGGAAGAACCGTTCAAGGCGTTCCATCGGTATCTTGATCTTTTCCTTTTGGTTAGGCTTCTGCTCTGTCATTATGGCGAATATCGTGTCCATATCGAGCTTGCCGAGCTTGCTCAAATTCTTCATTCGGATTGCTTGTGCAAGGGAGGGAGTGCAATCCTCGCTCTCAATGGTTTCAAGCAAATCCGTCTGCTCATCGTGTGTGAGATAGGATAGCTCCACCGCAGGGCGAAAGGCAATCTTTTCCTCGTCCACCATCGTCAGCAGTTCGGGGATTAGCTCGGTTAGGCGGATATACCGCTGTACTTGGTTTCGGCTTTCTCCCGCTTCCTCTGCGATTATTTCATCCGTCCGTAAATTCGTCCCCAATGGGGACACATTTTCCTTTGGTCTGCCTGCTTTGCGTTTCATCGCATCCATTTTCATTTTGTAGGCAAATGCTTTTTCGCTTGGAAGGATGTGCTCGCGTTGAAGGTTAGAGTCCACCATTTCAACGACGGCTTCTTCGCGGCTGAGTTCTCGCACGATAGCGGGAATGGTTTTGATGCCGAGAGTTCGGCAAGCGTGTCTGCGGCGGTGTCCTGCGATAAGCTCGTATCTCTCGCCGTTTTGCCTTACAATAATGGGGTTGAGAACACCGTTATTATCTATGCTTTTCACAAGCTGCGCCATTTCCTCGTCATCCCTCACTTGGAAAGGGTGGTCGGGAAAATCGTCGATAGCATCAATGGGTATCGCATAGATCTTTTCTTGACTATTAACATCCAACTTTATCACTCCTTCTTACATATAAATTGGCATAGAAAAAGCCGACCTTTTGGTGAAAGGTCGGCTAATCGTGCCGTATGTATTAAGCATCTTTTTTAGGAGCGCACATAGCGTTGATATATCGGAGAGCTTCTGTTAGCATTTGTATATGCTTTTCCGATTTCTTGGCTATCAGAATACCTCTGTCGCTTACCAAATAATCAATTAGGTATTCCTTCGGGATTTTGAATTTATTGAAAATAAGAAACGACCGTAGCTCCTTGTCGGTACACCATCTTGTAACACTCTTATAAGAATATCCCGTTATTGCTTCAACCCCCTTCGGTGTCAAAACATCTTCGCAAGATGATAGGGCTTGTTCAAGATAAGCTCGCAACATTTTTCTATATCGCATCAATCTGTTTGTGTTGAGAGCGTAGGCATAACGGACTTTTGATTTTTTGTTGTCCTTGTAATAGTCAGTAGGCGCTTTGTAGAAAAATGGATTTTCTTCTCGCTTTTCTAAAAATGAAATTACATCGTCAAGACGGATTTTATATTTTCGTGTTTCCTTACCGCTGTTAGTGCAGGGAACGAAACCGCTATCAAGAATATACGTTGCTGTCCGTTTGCTCACGTGGCAAATACGATAAAATTGATCCTTCGATATAACCTCGGGATATGTGCTTTTTAAGTAGTCGATTGTTTGCTTATCCATAGCTACACCTCATAAAATTTATTCGGTCAACGGCGTAGCCAACTCGTGCAATTCGCTTGTATTTAGAGGGGATTTATTCTCCCCGTTGTTCTCTCCTAAGTTCTCTCCAAAGGGCATTTTTCGCCCTCAGTTCTCTCCAAGTTCTCTCCAAAATGCCACGAAAAACACCCATTTTTGCCCCATTTTTGGTGGGTACGAATTGCTCCAAAATTAACGATTAAAATTCAAGAAAAGGGATATGGTTCTATCAACTTCCAAAGTTCAGTACAATTATTTTTTGCGTGATTTATGCCCGAAAAGCCTTGTATTATAAGGGATTTCTCGATTTTTGAGCCACTTTGTTCTCTCCAAGCAGAGAATGTTGTGCGACTCAATTTTGCTTTCCAAAATCGGTTGCTTTTCGGAGATTAAGTTCCATCAAGTTCCAAATCGAAACTAAGTCTTGAAAACCGTTTGGGGGCAACCCCACGGGGGTTCGAATCCCTCTGCCTCCGCCATAAGCCCCGATTTTTCGGGGCTTTTTTCGACAAAACAAGGAGGAGCTTTAATATGTTGCCTATGTTGCCCAACAATTTTCCGCAGATTGCCGAACGAATACAAAGGCAAAACAATCGCTCATTAAAAGATTTGTTCAAAAACGACATTAGGGGTTCTTTTCTTATTGATATAAAATATCGAGTTTTTAATGCAATTGCAGAAAAGTTTTTTGAGTTGTATGATCTTCGTTGGTCTGATGAGCGAATGGTAACCGGAGTTGGACCAGAGCCCGAGTATGATATTTGCAAACACATTGTCGGGGTACATAGGTCAAACACAATTTTCTTTACCGCAGAGGAAAAATCAAAGATAGAGAAAGACGAAAATTATAAAACTAAACTCACTAACCAAGTCGCCGAGCAAATCTTCCTTAGGGGTTATGGTAGTGCATACTTTAGGCACAAAGCTATTATGTTAGGCGAACGATTCAACTACTACCCTGTGCCGTATAAGTTGTTCGTTTTGTGTATGAAAATGAATCATATGATTTATTTGAAGGGGGCAAAAACTCAATCTGCCTATTATTTCGCAAAAATCACAAACAAAGCATTATCTGCATTATCGCTCCTTGAAGATAACTTCCTCGGCACAGCCTATTTACCTTGCCGAACGGTACTTGAATTGTATGCAAAACTTCTTGTTATGCGTATTTCCCCTGAATTGTTTGCTGAAGAAGACAAATTCTCGTATTTTGAAACAATTCAGTCCTGCTGTGATCAGGTATTTCCAGACGAATTCAACGAATTGTTTTCAAAGCGAATAAATAAAAACGAACGGAACAAGATTGAATATTTACATTATGGTTTTGTTGATAAAATACCGAATTATCACGATATTGTAAAGCAAAAGCCATATACTTTCATGGGGTTTTTGAATTACCTTAAAGCGAACTATGAAAATGAAACTCTCGCTGCATTAGAGATGATGGAACGTCTTTATAAAATGTGCCATGTATACGTGCATGGCGGTGTTGTTGAATCGCGATATCCATTGCTTCATTATTTCGAGATATCCTTAATGTTAAGCTGTGTTATTCCATCTGTATATGAGATGTTTTGTGAAGATTATGCAGAAGAAAGCGATGTTTTCGGTATCAATGTTTTAGATACATTCAATGCAGATTACGCTTTGCTTTGCGAACAATATGAAAAGCGAAGCACGGAAAATTTCGAAATTAGAAATTGATAGCTTCAATAGTTTTTGAATTTCAAAATAATATCTTCATGCCACTCCGACTTCTGCGTATTCTTAAATGCCTTATCGGTGGCGAGGTAGTTAATGATGATCTGTTTTGAGATGTAGTATTTACCCATCATATTCACTCCGTATATGTGTTTTCTCCGCACGTACCGAAGGACTGTTCTTCGGTGATAACCTATCAGCTCGGCGACCTCGTCCACGGTGAGCGTGTCGGGTACGGCAGAAAGAAGATCCTCGAGAATTTCCTTGAATCTTGCACGCTCCTTGCCACGGAGCTTATAATTCGTATCATCAAAATAACCCCCACAGTCCGAGCCCTGCGACTCGGTTCTGCGAGGGTTATTTGTCTTTTTTGCATTGAAAATACCGACGGGGATTTCTTTCCGCTTCTCTCGGTCGCTCTTTGCCATATAGGCGAGAACATCCTCATTTCTGACAGAGTACTGCCATGCGCACGGTTACGTTCAGCTTCTCTTGCGGGTTCTTGCTGTATAGAATAGTGCGTCCGCATGCGGGATTTGCGCACTTTGCAATCGGTATCTTATCTTGTGTAAAATTCATCTCTTTCATTTGACAAAATTTCTGTTCCGGGCATCTAATTGCACAAAACTTATATTACTATGTAATATAAAATTCTCAATCCGTGTTGGGGCTCTTGCTGTTTTGCTATTTCGGTCGGGGCGTGCTTTGCGAGGTCACGTTGCCGTGGGCGGTGCTTCCCCGAGCTTTTGGATGTGGGCGCCCTCGAGGTCCGTGGCGCGGTAGCCGTCGGGGGCGGTCCAGCGGACGCCGTTGCGGATCACGCGCTGTATCTGCGCGTTGTGATAGACGGGGTAGGTCTCGTGCCCCGGCTGGAAGTAGAAGATCTTGCCGTAGCCGCGGCGCCAGACGGCGCCCGATCGGAACACCTCGCCGCCCTCAAACCAGCTGACGAACAGCAGCTGATCGGGCTCGGGGATCCCGAAGGGCTCGCAATAGGTCTCCTCGTGCGGGAGCTCAATGAATCTATCCACGCCCTCGGTGATGGGGTGAGAGGGGTCGACCGCCCACACGCGGCACAGATCGCCGCCGTTGCCGACGAACACTATCTCATCGTCAAAAACGAGACCGACGGACGCATGCAGACATCTCTGAAGCCGCTCGACAAAAACGGACGAATTGAGGAGCTTGCCAGAATCATAGGCGGTGTGAATATCACCGATAAAACAAGAGAAACGGCAAAAGAGATGCTCGAAACCGTTTAACGAAAAACTATCTTGTAAAACAAGATTGTAATAAAT
>JAZNND010000037.1:0-95996 GCA_045580085.1 Eubacteriales bacterium | reverse complement strand
CTGCTCGCAACGCTTGTTTATTTTCTCGCTCTGCGAGAAAATAAAAGGTTTTTTCGTAGGCGGCTACGGCTGATCAAAACACAAAAGCACCCGCAAGGGGTGCTTTTGTGTTTTGGTGGAGCATAGGGGATTCGAACCCCTGACCCCAACACTGCCAGTGTTGTGCGCTCCCAACTGCGCTAATGCCCCGGATGTGAATATCATAACATATATAATGACATTTGTCAAGAGTTTTTAAAAAAGAGACAAAAAGACTGCCGTTTTTTTGATACGGCAGCCTTGTATTTACTCTTTTCCACTCCAACAATAGGTGCAAAGTTTTTCTTCCGGTACACCGATCGCCTCTATCATATCATCCAACCGATGGTAACGAAGCGATGTAAAATGGAGTTGCTCGCATATTTTTTCAATCATTTTTTGATATTTTTCACTGTCAGGATCGGCATATTGCAAAAGTGTCTCCCGATCGGGATCGCCGCCCTCCAACTCAGCAATCACGCGGCGCGTGATCAAATCCATTTCGGAGGAAGAACGGGAAAAATTCAAATATTTACAACCGAACAAAAGCGGAGGACATCCCAAGCGAATATGGACTTCTTTGGCTCCACTGTCATAAAGGAACTCTGTGGTCTCACGCAACTGTGTTCCGCGAACGATAGAGTCATCAATCAACAACAGCTTCTTCCCTTCAATCAAATCATGCACGGGGATCAACTTCATTTTGGCAATCATTTTACGCTTGCTTTGATTCGGAGGCATAAAAGAACGGGGCCAAGTAGGGGTGTATTTGATAAAAGGACGTGCATAAGGAATGCCGGACTCATTGGCATATCCGATCGCATGTGCAATTCCCGAATCGGGAATACCGGCAACACTATCGGGATGCACATCATCTCGGCGCGCCAAGAGTTTACCGCAGTTGGTACGCGTTTTTTCAACACTGATACCCTCATAGGAAGAGGAAGGATATCCGTAATAGATCCAAAGGAACGCGCACATTTTCATTTTATCACCCGGTGCTACCAAAGTGGTGCATTTTTCGGGCGTTAAAACTACAATTTCCCCCGGGCCGAGCTCTTTATAATCTCTATATCCAAGATTCAAATAGGCAAAGCATTCAAAGCTTGCGCAAAATCCTTCCCTTTTCTTTCCGACGGCAATGGGAGTTCTTCCATATTTATCACGTGCCGCATAGACGCCTCTCGGGGTTAGAATAAGCATGCTGATAGAACCTTCGATCGTCTCTTGTGCATAGCGAATTCCATCAATAAAATTATCCTTTTGGTTGATCAAAGATGCCACAAGTTCTGTGGGATTGATTTCACCGTTTCTCATTTCAAAAAAATGAGCTTTCTCGGAGATAATGTTTTTTACAATGGCATCCGCATTGTTGATCTTACCGGTGGTCGCAATGGCAAAAGAACCGTGATGAGAACGCACAAAAATCGGCTGTGCCTCATAATCCGAAATACAACCTATACCGAGATTTCCTCGCATAGAGTTGGATTCCGCAAAAAATTTAGTGCGAAAAGGCGCATTTTCAATGTTGTGAATCGCCTTATCAAATCCGTACTCTTCGCTATAAACAGCCATACCGGCACGACGAGTGCCGAGATGTGAATGATAATCGGTTCCGAAGAACAAATCAAACACGCAATCTTCCTTGGAAGCAACCGCAAAAAAGCCACTCATAGCAACACCTCACATCTTTCTATGTAATCTGCATTTTCATAAAATATTTTTAAGCAGAGAAATCCATTTTTGCTTTTAAAGTCAAATCACCGCCTATCCTTTTACGGAAAAGACGGTGATTTCGAAATCTTACTTATACTTGCGCTTTCTGGCAGCTTCAGATTTCTTCTTACGTTTTACGCTGGGCTTTTCATAGCACTCTCTCTTGCGAAGCTCGGCAAGTACGCCGGACTTTGCACACTGACGCTTAAAACGACGAAGTGCACTGTCAAGAGATTCATTTTCTTTTACTCTAACTTCAGCCATCTAATATCCCTCCCCTCGGGTTGGAGATAACAAATATCTCAATATAACGGAATAATTATAAATGATTTTTTTTGTTTTGTCAAGTCTATTTTGATCTTTTTTAAAAAAATATTTTTAATTTTAAGCCTTAAGCGATTCCTCAGCAGCAGTCAAAGTATTATAAAGAAGCATCGTTACGGTCATGGGGCCGACACCACCGGGAACGGGCGTGATGGCATAAGCCTTTTTCTCTACTTCCTCAAATGCCACATCACCGCAAAGCTTGCCATCGGGCAAACGGTTGATACCGACATCAATGACGGTTGCACCTTCTTTTACCATATCGGCGGTAACGAAATTAGGACGTCCCACAGCGGCAACAATAATATCAGCCTCACGTGTGACAGAGGGCAAGTTTTGAGTACGGGAATGGCAAACAGTCACAGTGCCGTTCTTCTCAAGCAAAAGCATCGCCTGAGGTTTACCTACAATATTACTGCGCCCGATAACAACGCAACGCTTCCCTTGCACCTCAATGTTATATCGCTCAAGCAAAGCCATAACACCGGCAGGGGTACAAGGAACAAAATGATAATTTCCCGTCATAATCCGACCGACGTTTTCCGCATGAAAAGCATCAACGTCTTTGCGAGGCGATATCGTTGCGATAACACGCTCCTCGGAAATTTGTTTGGGCAAAGGAAGTTGAACCAAAATGCCGTGAAGCTTTTCGTCTGTATTTAATTTGCGGATCAAAGCAAGCAATTCTTCCTCCGTCGTGTCTTCCGGCAAACGGAAGGTTTCGGAATGAATACCGACGGCAGCACACGCATTTTCTTTGTTTCTGACATATACGGCGGATGCGGGATCGTTGCCAACAATGATGACCGCAAGCCCTGGTGTAAAGCCGTTTTTTGCGCTAAAAGCTTCGATTTTTTCTTTCAATTCCGCCTTCATCGCTGCGGCGGTTGCTTTTCCGTCAATTAAAATAGCCATGTTAAGATTCTCCACTTTCTTTTTTCGTTATTTTTTTAAAATACATATCGGTTTTGGTAAAATGATGATAGATGAGAAGTCCGGCACCACCGATGAAACACAAAAATCCCACCAATTGAGAAATACGGAAAGGCCCTACATAAAGGCTGTCCGTACGCAATCCTTCAATAAACATGCGCCCCAAACCGTACCAAGCGAAAACCATCAAGAAAATTTCGCCCTCATATTTTTTATGCGTTTTATCTTTTTTGAAGCCATAGTACAAATTGATCAGCACAAACCCTAAAGTATTCCAAAGAGACTCATACAAAAAAGTAGGATGCACATACGTCCAAGTACCGTGTTCTATAATCCCCATGCGCCACGGCAAGTTCGTTTCATAACCGTACGCTTCCACATTAAAGAAGTTTCCCCATCTGCCGAGAATCTGACCGATCATAATGGCGGGTGAAATCATATCTGCCAAGGAAAAAAAGTTGATTTTCTTGATTTTCGCCATAATAATAACACCGATAGCACCGCCTATAATGCCGCCGTAAATAGCCAGTCCGCCCTCCCAAATCTTAAAAACATCCCAAAAGCTGTTATAATGACTTAAGGAGGTAAGAACATAATACAGTCTGGCACCGACAACACCGCTGGGAACAACCACCAATGCAATATCCAGTATGGAATCAGATTTAATTTCCGCATGCCCGGCGCGCCACATAACATATGCAACCGCAAGAACAATGCCGAGCGTTATAATCAGTCCGTACCACGCAATACCGTGTCCGAAAATTTCAAAAGCTACAGAATCGATTTCAAAAGCATCGATACCAAGCCCCGGGAAAGAAATGAGCGATTTATTCATAACTTATCTACCCCCGAAAGTCTCCTTTTCTGAAATTGGGCGAATCAAAACATGTGCAAATTCTTTATTTTTGAAATATGTCGATGCTATGCGGCATACGTCTTCATATGTGACAGCCTTCAAAGCGTTATTCACATCCCAAAGAGAATATCCGTGCAAAAACGCATCTGTCATTTCATAAGCAATGCTTTCCGTACTGTCGAGCATTCGCACATTTTCAGCATACATTGCACGTTTGATACGCCGAAAATCCTCTTCCCGCACCGCCTTTGGCGGTATGTTTTTTAAAAAAGTTTCTATTTTTTCAAAAGCCTTTTCAGGGCACTCGGATTCTCCGTTGATCATCAGGAACGCACAAGAGCTCATGCATTCGAATGTTGCGTCCAACGTATCGTCTACGACGCCCTCTTGATAAAGCTCGTTAAAATAGGCAGAAGATCTCGAAAAGAACAGTTTCAGTAAAATTTGAATGGCATACGCTTCCTTCAGCGCTTCCGAAGAGTTTAGCTTTAGTTCCAGATCTTTAACCCCAAGTGCAAACATCGGGCGTGCAATCTCCATATAGAGATCCATATGATCCTTCATCAATTCTATCGGTTCGTGAGGATACTGCCGATCAATGGAAAGCTTTTTGTTTTCGCGCGAGCCAAGTACCTTCTCAACAGTCTCCATCACTTCTTGATCCGAAATTTTACCGCAAACGGCAAGAACCATATTAGACGGATGATAAAAGGTCTCATAGCAACGATATAAGATCTCAGGCGTAATATCCGCAATGGAATCCACCGTACCTGCGATATTGATTCGCACATTATGTTTACGGTAAAGCCCCTCCAAAAGCGCATAGTACAAGCGCGAGGCGGCCCTGTCATCATACATCCCTATCTCTTGTCCGATGATCCCTTTCTCTTTATTCACGTTTTCATCGGTAAAAAACGGATTCATCACAAAAGAAAGCAAGGTTTCCAATGATTCTTTGATATTCGCCGTTGCCGAAAACAGATAAGACGTCAACTCAAAAGATGTAAAGGCGTTGGCGTTTGCGCCAAGTGCGGCAAATTTTTCGAAAACATCCGTTCCGTCCTCTTCTTCAAACAGTTTATGCTCAAGAAAATGCGCCACACCGTCGGGAACGGTGACAAAATCCTCCCCCTCACGCCGAAAAGTTCGCTCCAAAGAACCGTAACGCGTAGAAAGCATCGCGTATGCCGTCGTAAAGCTTTTAGGATATATCAAAACGGTCAAACCGCTTGTATGCCTATATTCCCTATACTCTTCTTTTAGTTCGCTGTTTTTGATGACATCGATAAGTTCAAACATCCGCACCGTCCTCCTCACCGCCGTCGCCTTTCAAGAAATAAACGGTATCAAGCGTTATTTTATTTGCAACGCGAACAATATCCTCAACAGTCATTTTTCGAATTATTTCGATGGTTTCATCGGGACTCGAATAGCTGTCTCGCACCGTTTGATGCAAGCGCCAACTTTCCATAGAGCTTTGAACATCCGTGACGCTTCGAAGCGCATCACACAAAGATTCCTTAGCATAAATGAGTTCTTTTTCCGTCACATTGCCGTTTTTAATCTCATTCAGTTGAGCAAGAATTTCTTTTTCTGCGATTTCGGCATTTTTGTTTTCAATGCCTGCGCTTACCATCATAATGCCTTTATGCCGATCATAGCGCGAAGCGCAATGGTAACAAAGGCTGAGTCGCTCTCTCACATTCATGAAAAGCTTAGAGACAGGCGAAGAACCGTAAACGGCATCTAATAGCATTACCGCCAACGCATCCTTATCATTTCCTCGACAAGCAATGCGGAATCCCATCACAAGATTCCCTTGCGTCGCATGCACTTCTTCCTTCACATGTCTGACTCGCTCAGCAACAAAGCGCACCTCGGTTTTCAAAGAAGGAGCTTCACGCGGCGAAAGACGCTCTGCCATATGTTCCGCCGAAGCACATACATCGACAAAAGAAGTATTGCCTATATAGATCATCTCTACACGTGCGTGCGAAAGGATAAAAGAATAGGCATTATAAAGCTCGGCAGATCCTATTTTTTGCACATCTTCTTCTGTTCCCATCAAAGAAAGACTGTATGCCTCATCTTCACACATAATCTCTCGGCATCGGCTAAGCGCATAAGCGCTTTTTTGATTGATCTGCGCACGGATACGATCTATCAAAGTCTTTTTTTCACGGTCAACAATGGCATTTGAAAAAGCACCGTTTTCAAGCAAAGGAAAAAACAAAATTTCTTCAGCAAGCGAAAGCGTATCTTTCTCTATCGCCATGCCGTCAAATGCGAAACGATCGTCTAACATATTGGTGCTGACAAATAAGCTCTCGTTTTCGCCTAATTTGGTTACCCCCATACCGACAGAGGCGGCATATAACTCTTCTAGGCGCTTATTGATTTTTTCTTGGGAAGGATATTTGGCACAAGCTTTTTTTAACACACGGGATAAAAGGCAATACTTGGAAGCACTTTCTTTGCATAAAGGCAGAAGAAAATGCACTGTAAAGCTATTCGATGTAAACTTATCGCAAGAAATATAATGAAGCGTAATTCCCTGCTTTAATTCTTTTTTAATAAAATTCATCACAATCCCAACCATTTAAATATATTAAAAAAGTAAGGCTGTTGCAACAGCCTTATATGCGTTGAGAGCACGCATCAAAGAATCTGCCTGCCCTCCAAGGCGCGATGAAGTGTCACCTCATCGGCATATTCAAGGTCACCGCCGACCGGAAGCCCGTAGGCAAGCCGCGAAAGACGGATACCAAAGGGGCGAAGCATCTTCGCAAGATACGAAGCGGTCGCTTCACCTTCTACAGTCGGATTGGTAGCAATCAAAACCTCTTTTACATCCTCATTTGAAAGGCGTGCAAAAAGCTCCTTGATATGCAGTTTGTCAGGACCGATTCCCTTCATAGGTGCCAAAACACCGCCAAGCACATGATATGTGCCGCGATATTCTCGGATACGTTCGAATGCCATCACGTCTTTTGCGGTTTCCACCACACAAATCATACTCTTATCACGCTCATCATCGGCGCAAATCGGGCATAAAGCTTCCGTCGAGATATTACAACATATCGGACATGCATGAATTTTGTTTTTGGCATCTCTGATCGCATCGGCAAATTCTTTGGCATCGGCATCGCTGAGATTTAAAACCGCAAATGCCAAACGCGCCGCTGTTTTACTTCCGATACCGGGCAGCTTTCGAAATGCATCGATCAGCTGCCCGAGTGGCAAAACATGGTCATTCATATCAAAATACGCCGGGCAATCCCATTTGAGACGAAATCTTACCCATCTCCTCTTCGGACACGCCGTCCACCTTCTTGATCGCCTCGTTGACAGCGGCAATCAAAATGTCAGAAAGTGTCTCAACATCATCGGGATCTACGATTTCAGGGGAAATATCAATGGCAAGAATCTCTCTTTTTCCGTTGATTTTTACCGAAACAGCACCGCCGCCCGCGGAAACGGTATATTCCCTTTCCTCAAGCTCTGCTTGCTTCGCTTGCATATCCTCTTGCATTTTTTGAGCTTTTTTGAGCATATCCGCCATATTGCCGGACATACCGTTATTAGGAACTCTTACTTTCATAACAACCTCCAAAGTTTATAAAATCAAGAATCTATCGTATCGATCAACTCATCAAGCAAATGATAAGATGCCGATTTTCCAACAGATAAAATTTCAAAAGGTTCGTTCAGTATATTGCGTTCTTCGTGCTCGGATATCAAACTTTTTACATCCACAAGAATGTCGGGGCGATTGATAACATTGGCAACAAAGTCGCTTGCCACCTGGATCATAAATCCGCGGGACGAAGAATAATAGGCTTTTGTTTTTGCCAAAAATCCCGCGATAGACGGTTTTCTTTCCGCGGCGGTCTCGACAATCTCATCCCAATACGAAAGCAAACGGTATGCGTCATCCGCGGCTCGAGGTGCTTTAACATTCGTTGGGGAAGAAACGGTGCTGTTCACAGAAGGCGTCGGAGCCGCTTCCTCTATGATATGCCGTTCTGCCATTTCTTCGGGTGTGATCTGTTCGATCTTAGCACTCTCGATCGGCGTTGCCGCCACGGCACCGATTTTCAATTTAGAAACCTCTTCCTCAAGCTTGGCAATACGAGCCAGCAAGGCCTCTGCACTTGTGGAAAGACGGGGCTCACACATACGCGTCAAGGTAATTTCCGCGGTACTGCGCTTAGAAAATCCGACGCGTTGCATAGCATACAGCGCATCCTCCAAAAGCTTGGAATGGTAAACCAAGGTATCCATGGAAAAGAGCGCGGAAAGCTCCTTCAATCCTTCATATTCATTTTCGGTCAGATCAAGATAATCTTTAGCACTTTTACATGTGCGAACTACCATCATATCACGATAGGTGTCGATCAATTCTTGCCAAAATGCCGCAAGATCTTTAGACTCCATCGAAAGCGTTGCTATTTTTTCATATATTGATGAATAATCTTTGGCAGATATTGATCGTACCAAATCAAACAAAGCTTTTCGGTTTCCGGCACCCAAAATCATGGCGGCACTTTCTTCATCGATCCGTTCACCGGTGCCGGCACACAATTCCAAAAGGCTGATGGCATCACGCATGCCGCCTTGCGCCATGCGCGCGATCAAAAGCGCACCCGATTCATCTAACGATATTCCTTCGGCATCCGCCACCATCTTTAAGCGTGCGGTCAGATCCTTCATGGATATCCGTTTAAAGTCATAATGTTGGCATCTGGAAATGATGGTGCTGGGAAGCTTTTGAAGTTCTGTGGTAGCCAGAATAAAAATAACGTGGGACGGAGGCTCCTCCAATGTTTTCAGCAACGCATTAAATGCGCTGGGGGAAAGCATGTGAACCTCGTCGATGATATAGACGCGATACCGAAGTTCTGCCGGCATAAAGACGACCTCTTCCCTGATATCACGAACATTATCGACGCCGTTGTTGCTTGCGGCGTCCATTTCAATCACATCCGTAGCAAGACCGTCATTGATGCTTTTACAAGCGGCACATTCGTTACACGGATTTCCGTTTTGAGGATTCAAACAGTTAACTGCTTTTGCCATGATTTTGGCGCAAGTAGTCTTTCCCGTTCCGCGTGATCCGCAGAAAAGATAAGCATGGGACACCTTATGATTGGCAACTTGATACTTTAACACATCCGTGACATGATTTTGACCGGATACGGAATCAAAGTCGGTTGGACGCCATTTTCGGTACAAAGCTTTATACATGCTACATCATTCCTTTCCGCTTAAACGCATATTTTAAAAAAACAAAGGCGTCATGCGTGCTATGTGGCACACATCACGCCTACTTCAGACGACAAAGAAGATCATACACCGAAAGATCGACATACCGTTACATGCGTTAACCGCATTTCCTGCTCCAAACAGGCTGCCTCGCGGCACATCAAAGAGCCCGCTTAATGCTGCTTGGTTCCCCACCTGACATGGTTCACGGTTTTTGATTGCGCAAGACCCATTCTTCAACACAAAAAGATACGGCGCAGACCACACAACGATAGGCCTCAAAAACGGAATTCGGCCCCGCTATAGCGGATTTCGGGTACAAGGCACCGCTACTGCCCCGCTTAGTATGACCTTCTTTGCCGCCTGAACTACTATATTATAGCAGATACTTTGCTTTTTTGCAAGGGAATTTCAAAAATTTCTTTTTTATTTACAGTTAAATGATATAACCGCCATTGGGCGACAAAACTTGACCGGTGATAAAATCCGCCGCATCCGATGCCAAGAAGCAAATACTCTCTGCCACATCACGAGGCGTGCCTATACGCATCAAAGGCGTTTCTTCCTTTAATACAGACATGTCCTCGGATGAAAGATGCGCGTTCATGTCAGTATCGATTACACCGGGTGCGACTGCATTTACCGTGATTCCCGACGGTCCCAATTCCTTGGCAAGTGCTTTGGAAAGCCCGATCAACGCAGCCTTGGTAGTAGAATAATGCACCTCCATGGATGCTCCTACCTGCCCCCACATGGAAGAAACATTGATAATTTTCCCATATTTTCGCGATATCATACCCGGCAAAACGGCATCAATAAAATGCATAGGACCTTTCAAATTCACATCGAGCATTTTTTCCCATTCGCTGTCGTTTACATCTGTATACAGCTTAATAAAAGAATAGGCGGCATTATTCACAAGGATATCGATTTTCCCCAAAACACGGCGCGCCTCATCAACCGCCGCAAAAACATCGCTTTTAGATGCTGTATCGGCGCGAAGTGCCAAAGCACCGCATTCTTTTGCAAGCGTAAGGGCTTCTTTTTCGGAAGAAAGATAAGTAAATGCTACACGATAACCTTTTTCGGTAAAAAGACGAACCGCCGCGGCACCGATACCGCGGGAGCCTCCGTTGATCAAAACCGTTTTTTTCATCATATGCCCATGCCTTTCTTTAGGAAGTCGCGTATGATGACATTATAGCAAATCTTTATTTTTGTGTCAAGTCTTGTCTTTGCATTCTTTTTGTGCTATACTTATACACACCAAATGAAAATAAGGATATTTGCCATGCTCTTAACCGTCGCCGATACGCCAGAAGAAGTTGAAAAAACAAGAAAATCTTTTGTTAAATTCTATTATTTCACATATTGTGCCGTAAAAGAAGACATGCTTTCGCAAGCGATAAAATATGAACCTACGACGGTTTTGTTGCGTATTAAAGCTTTTACCGAGCCTTTAAAAGCGGATTTGAAAAAATTATATGAAATCTTTCCTAAAATTCAGCTGGTAATCGTTTCGGATGACTGTGAACACGGTATTCCCTGCGCCATACAAGTCAAAGCATCCACTCGGTTCTTTCATATTCTTTTTCATGTTTTGTATTACACTCCTCCGCTTCCCGCTTCTATCAAGCTCAAAGAAAATCTCTGCGTTTGCGGTTTCTTTTTCAACACCTATTTCGTACAAATACGTCTGTTCGGTTTTGCTTGCCCCAAACTAACTTTAAACGACGGCACTCTTCTGCGCTTTTTAGCGGAGCATCATCCCAATCCCGTCAGTGCTGAAAAGATTGCGGAATGCTGTTTCGGATATGGCAAAACGGTAACGCTGAACGCCGTTTCGGCGCGCATCAGCCGCTTGAACAAGCATTGCATTCAATGGTGTAACTATCATAATGTTGTCAAATTCTTTCCCGGAAAAGGATATAAGATCGATTTTTAACTTTCAATAATATATACAAGCCGTCCCCACATATCTTTTATGTGGGGATTTTTATCATTGTTGATAGGAGGCTGTATGTTTTTAAGTGTTTTATCCATCATCTTTTCCCATTTCTTTTGCATGATTCTCGGCATTGGCGGCGAACAAAGCTTTCCGCCACCCTTAAGCGCAAAAGAAGAGCATGTTTTGTTTGAAAAAAAGAAGAATGGCGATATCGATGCCAGGAACAAGCTCATCGAACACAATCTGCGCCTTGTCGCGCATATCGTAAAAAAGTATTACATATCCTATCCTTATCAAGATGATCTTGTTTCCATCGGATCCTTGGGACTCATCAAAGCTGTGGATACCTTTAAAATGGAAAACGGTGCTAAATTTGCCACTTATGCGGCAAAATGCATACAGAACGAGATTCTTATGTTTTTTCGATCTCAAAAAAAGACGGCATGTGAAGTATCTATGGGTGAGACCATCGATATAGACAAAGACGGAAATCCTTTGACTTACGGCGACATTATTTGCACCGAAGACACTACGCTTGAGGATTTAGATCGTAAAATCCATGTAAAAAGAGCTCTTTTTTTGCTTGAAAAGCTTCTGGATAAAAGAGAGAAAGAAATCATTGTTCTAAGATACGGGCTTGGAAGTGAACCTGCCTTAACACAGCGCGAAGTGGCAGCCAAACTGCATATTTCACGTTCCTATGTCAGCCGTATTGAAAAAAAGGCGCTCGCGTTAATCCGCAACAATTTCGGCACGCAAAGGCCCGATTTCGATGATTAAAGTATATTTTCAAAAAAGTTGTATAAGCTATAAGAAACGGAGTTTCTCCGTATGAAAGTAAAGGAGCAAAAACGTGTTAATTTTAGATCGTATTGCGCTCGCGCTTGTTATTATCGGTGCGCTCAACTGGGGTAGCATCGGACTCTTTGCGTTTGACGCTGTCGCATGGATCGGCGGCGGTACGCTGGCACTTTTCAGCCGCATCGTATATACTCTCGTAGCACTTGCCGGTATCTGGTGCATCTCCATGCTCTTCCGCCCTGCCGATGAAACGGTTGTAGGTCGAGAATAAAGGATTGTCATAGCGAGTATTCAAATATTCCAAAGCGGACGGTGATGAGTCGAAGGGCTCGTCACCGTTTTGGCGTTATGGGATTTTTCGTCATAAAATATAAATGGGCGCATGTGACAAACTTTCCACTATTTGCATGATTAAATCCGAAAGGAATGAGGCAAAAATAAACATGAAGACCGACAAAGAAGAAAAGATCGGAAAAAACAAAGGAGAGATGTCGATGAACATAAAAAGAGGAGATATCTATTATGCGGATCTGAGCCCTGTGGTTGGAAGCGAGCAAGGAGGACTGCGCCCGGTCCTTATTGTCCAAAATGATGTGGGAAACCGCTACAGCCCCACCGTTATCGCAGCTGCCATCACCAGCCGTATGGGAAAAACCAGACTTCCCACACACATTGATATTTACGCAAACGAAGTAGGTCTCGCCAAAGATTCCGTGATCCTGTTAGAACAGGTTCGCACTCTCGACAAAAAACGTTTGCGCGAGAAAATGGGACATTTAGACGGCAATGTGATGGAGCGTGTCAACACCGCCATTTCCGTCAGTTTCGGTCTCACAGCAGACGCAGATCGCGAAGCGCGTGTTTATACGACACACCAAAGCATCGGTTAATAAAAATCCCTTCGGATGTTATCTGTTCTTGAAAAGAAACCTCTTTCATATACTGTAACAAATCAAAAAAAGAGGTATGGAAATGAACGGATATCAACCCGAAGGGATATTTTTCAGTACTTACGCCGCAAAAGAAAGCTTTTTTTCGTTACCCCAACTCAATCGCATCAAGGAAAACAAAACCCTGTTAGAAGGTCAAGTTATCTTATGCGACAGCCAAATGAATCTGCATGTTGCCTTTGGAAACATGCAAGGCATTATTCCAAAAGAGGAGGTCGTATATCCAATCGGCGGTGAGTTGGTCAAAGATATTGCAATTTTGACACGCGTTGGAAAAAGTGTGTGCTTTCACATCACAGCGATTTCGGAAAAGGACGGTGCCCCTATTCTTCTGCTCTCTCGAAAAAGTGCGCAAAAAGAATGCTATTTTGAGAAAATTCGCAAGCTTAAACCGGGTGATATCATAAAAGCCCGTGTCACCCACATGGAAAATTTCGGTGCTTTTTTGGACATTGGTTGCGGAATTATCTCCCTCATGCCAATCGACTGCATCTCGGTTTCGCGCATCTCACACCCTTCTCTGCGCTTATCTATCGGCGAAACGATCGACGTAGTCGTTCGTTCCTTGGATGAAAACGGAAGAGTTTATGTGAGCAGGAAGGAACTTCTTGGAACGTGGGAAGAAAACGCCTCTCTCTTCGCGGCCGGGCAGACGGTTCCCGGTATCATTAGAAGCATTGAAAGCTATGGCATTTTTGTAGAACTTACCCCCAATCTCACCGGTCTTGCAGAATTAAAAGAAGGAGTAAACATCAACGAAAGCGCGGCAGTTTACATTAAAAGCATTCTTCCCGATCGCATGAAAATCAAATTGGTAATCTTGGACTCATATAAGAAAAACTCCGCCGCTTTTATCAAACGTCCAAACATCTCCCTCCCCAAAGATCATATCAGTTATTGGCGATATTCCCCTCAGGGCTCTTCCAAGCTGATTGAGACTTATTTCGAATAAACTCTTGCATTTATTGGATAGACATGTTAAAATAGAACCGCAAAAAACAGAAAGGCGGTTCGCTATATGGTACATATCGGCAATGACTGGGATGCTCTTCTAAAAGACGAATTTGAAAAAGAATACTATCAAAAAATACGGCGTATTTTAGCCTCCGAATATCGCAAGTATCATATTTATCCTGATATGTACGATATTTTCAATGCGCTGAAATACACACCATATAGCGAAGTTAAGGCAGTTATTATCGGGCAGGATCCCTATCATGAGGTTGGGCAAGCGCATGGTCTCTCTTTTTCCGTGAAAAAAGGAGTTGCGCTTCCGCCATCCTTGCAAAATATTTATAAGGAGTTAGAAAGCGACCTCGGCATTAAACCGCCTTGCCACGGCGAACTGATCGGTTGGGCAAAAAACGGTGTTTTGCTTCTCAATGCTACCCTAACCGTCAGAGAAGGCATGGCGAACAGCCATCAAAGCATTGGATGGCAAATTTTTACCGATCATATCATATCTTTGCTGAATCGTTCGGAACAGCCCATAGCGTTTTTACTTTGGGGTGCTTACGCCAGACAAAAAACCAAACTGATCACCAATCCCAAGCACTTTATTCTAACATCTGCCCATCCGAGCCCGCTTTCCGCTTTTCGCGGATTTTTCGGCAGCAAACCTTTTTCTAAAATCAACGCCTTTTTGGAGAAAAACGGAAGAACGCCAATTGATTGGCGTCTCGAATAAAAAAATCCCATCGAGTGCCCTTTGGGTTGCTCGATGGGATTTTTTGCAAAGCTTACGCTTTTCCGACGGAACCGAAAAGTTCCATCTTCTCTTTCACGGTTGCCTTGATAGCGGCAGTGCCGGGCGCGAGAAGTTTTCTGGGATCGAAGCCCTTGCCGGCAAGATCCTTGCCTGCTTCGATATACTCACGAGTAGCAGCAGCAAAAGCAAGCTGGCACTCAGTGTTTACATTGATTTTGGATACGCCGAGAGAAATAGCCTTCTGGATCATATCGGCAGGAATACCGGTACCGCCATGGAGAACCAAAGGCATAACGCCAACCTTCTCGGAGATGGCGGCAAGCGTATCAAAGCTAAGGCCTGCCCAGTTAGCGGGATATTTACCGTGAATATTACCGATACCAGCGGCAAGCATGGTGACACCGAGATCGGCAATCATTTTGCACTCTTCGGGATCAGCGCATTCACCCATACCGACAACGCCGTCTTCTTCGCCGCCGATAGAACCAACCTCTGCCTCCAAAGAGAGACCGAGCTTGTTGCAAACGTCTACGAGCTCTTTGGTTTTTGCAATGTTCTCTTCAATGGGATAGTGAGAGCCGTCAAACATAACGGAAGAAAAACCTGCATCGATGCAAGCTTTGGCACCTTCATAAGAACCGTGGTCCAAATGAAGTGCTACGGGAACGGTGATGCCGAGGCATTCGATCATGCCCTTTACCATACCTACGATGGTTTTATAACCGCACATATACTTACCGGCACCCTCGGAAACACCGAGAATGACGGGAGACTTCAACTCTTCGGCAGTCTCAAGAATTGCCTTGGTCCACTCCAAATTGTTGATATTGAACTGACCGACTGCATAATGACCTGCTTTTGCTTTTTCAAGCATTTCTTTTGCGGAAACTAACACTTTCAATTCCATCCTTTCATTTTAGCATCTTTTTCAAAACCGAAAAAGACAATATTTTACACCAAAACATATTATATACTAAAAAAGCAAAAAAGGCAAGGTTTTTTTGCAAGTTTTTTTGCAGTTTCTCTTTTTTCTCCGATATTGGCAGAAAAGAATTGACAAAACAGCTTTTTTCATGTAAAATAGCGACATAAACTTGTCGAAAATCTTTTTTCATCGAAACGAGAAAAACATGAGTGTCTTTAAAACCATTAAAACACCTGCTTTGTGCGCAACCGACTTTCGCATCGAATATGCGGAAAGTTTTGGATTGATTGAAAGAAAATCAATTGCAAAAAACATAGCCTATGAACGGGAATTCTATATATCAAAAAGCGGAAACGTTTCGTTTTTGATTCAAGGCACAGTCTACCCCTTATCCCCCGGTGATGCCATTATGATCGGACCTCATGAATATTTTCATTGTATTCATCACGACGATCGTCCCTTCCGCTATTATCATATATTGGCAAATGAAAATCTGGTGGACACTGTGGCTCGCACTTTAAGAAGTGCATCTCACAACAGAAAAGCGCGCATTTGCTTTCCTGGTGCGATACGGAATGAACTCTATGAGGTTTGCGAAAACCTGTTAAAAGAACAGACCCCCTCATCCTTCTATCACATCTTACATTTCTTCCATATTTTGTGCACCTATCGCGCTTGCTATACCGAAGACGATACCACAATCGAAAAATACGAAACTTGCCTGCCTATTGAACTTAGAAAAATCATTCATCATATCCGCAACCACACCCATACCCCGATATCGATTGCCGAGCTTGCGGAAACGAACGGTATCCGAGCCTCTACTCTCAGTACGCTTTTCAAAGATTTTTTAGATCTTTCTCCCAAAGAATACTTGGAAGGTATTCGTATGGCTGAGGCAACACATTTGTTACTGCTCGGAAACACACCGGAAGAAACGGCACAAATGCTCCATTATAAAGACGCTTCATACTTTTCTACCGTTTTTAAAAAGCACTATCAAACAACACCGATGAAATATGCCCGTTCGGGCGGCATTGTTTATCACAAAGACTTATAAAACAGGGGGGCTGTTGCTTTTTGCAACAGCCCCGAGATAATTTTAAGTCATTTTCTCCTGCTTAACCTTATGATCAATGATATGACGGGAGCCGAGCTCCTTTTGTACATCCTCCACCGAAATTCCCATTTGTACCATCAAAACCATCACGTGATATGCCAAATCGGCAATTTCATAGATAGTTTCTTTTTTATCGTCTGCCTTGCCGGCAATGATCACCTCAGTGCTTTCTTCGCCGATCTTTTTTAAGATCTTATCCGTTCCTTTTTCGAAAAGATATGTGGTATACGATTTTTCCGGCATGGTCGCCTTACGGTCTTGCAGCAACGTATAAAGACCGTTTACCGTAAACTCATGTCTTTCTTCGCTTTGATATACGGGTGTTGTAAAGCAAGAATCGCTTCCCGTATGACATGCGGGGCCGTCTTTTTCAACCACAACAGTCAGCGCATCCATGTCGCAATCAGCCGTAATCGAAACGATATGCTGATAATTTCCGCTGGTTTCGCCCTTAAGCCAAAGCTCATCACGGCTACGGCTGTAGAAGCAAGTCAACCCCTTCTCCATCGAAATAGCAAGACTTTCTTGATTCATGTATGCTACCGTCAGAACCTTTTTGGTGTAAGCATCCACGACAACGGCGGGAATCAATCCCTTTTCGTCAAATTTTAATTGATTGATATCAAACATTATTTTATCCCTTTCAAGCTTAAATTCTTACACAAATGTTATTTTTCTTCAGTTCTTGTTTCAAGTCGGAAATGGCAATTTCTCCGAAATGGAAAACCGAAGCGGCAAGCCCTGCGTCAATATCGGGAATTTCCTTAAAAAGCGTGACAAAATCCTGCATAGAACCCGCGCCTCCCGAAGCAATAACGGGAACATTTACAGCCTCGCAAACCGCGCTCAGCATTTCAATATCAAAGCCCCGCTTCACACCATCGGTATCAATGGAATTAACCACAACTTCTCCGGCTCCCATATCCACACACCGACGAATCCATGAGATAGCTTCCATGCCGGTGTTTTCTCTGCCGCCTTTGGCAAAAACGCGAAAAACGCCGTCAACACGCTTAATGTCGGCCGAAAGCACCACACATTGATCACCATAAAGCTTTGCCGCCTCTTCAATCAACGAAGGGTTGCGTATCGCACCGGAATTGACGCTGACCTTGTCCGCGCCGCATTTGAGTACGCGGTCAAAATCTTCCACGGTATTGATGCCGCCGCCTACCGTCAGCGGAATAAAAATCTGCGAGGCAACCTCTGTCAAAGCCTCTGTAAAAAGTTTTCTGCCTTCTGCGGAGGCGGTGATATCGTAAAACACAAGCTCATCCGCGCCGTTATCACTGTAAAACTTGGCAAGTTCCATAGGGGAAGAAACATCGGCAAGTCCTTCAAAATTGACGCCCTTTACCACTCTTCCGTTTTTAACATCCAAGCATGGAATAATTCTTTTTGTGATCATTTCGCCACCTCTATTGCTTCTTCCAAATGAATTGCGCCGATATAATACGCCTTTCCGACGATCGCTCCGTAAAGCTCCATAGCCCTTAACGCACGAATGTCCTCTATATCGGAAACACCGCCCGATGCTACGATATCAATGGAAAAACGTTCGGAAAGAGAGCGATAAAGAGGAAGGTTGGTTCCCTTCATGGCACCGTCTTTGGATATATCGGTACAAATAACCGTTTTAACACCCAAGCTCTGCATATCTTTAAAGAATTCATCGCACGTAACAGAAGACTTTTCCAACCATCCTTTGATGGCAACAAAACCGTCTTTGATGTCGGCACCCACGGCAATTTTATCGCCGTATTTTAAAAGAGCCGCTTTCAAGAATTCTCTGTCCGTCACTGCAGCAGTCCCCAAAATAACGCGATAAACGCCGGCAGATATATATTTATCCACAGTCTCCATGGAACGAATGCCGCCACCGATCTCTACGCGCAAGGAGGTTTTTTCTGCCACGGATCGGACAATCTCGAGATTGGGGGTTGTACCGTCTTTTGCTCCTTCGAGATCCACCATATGAATATAAGCGGCACCTTTTTTCTCAAAGTCACGCGCAACGGAAAGAGGATCATCACTGTATACAGTCATTTCCTCATAATTTCCTTTATAAAGACGGACAGCTTTTCCGTCGTATAAATCAATTGCAGGAAAAATTAACAATGGTTTTCTCCTTTCTCAAAGCTCGCAAAAACCGCGCAGAATATTCAAGCCGACATGCCCGCTTTTTTCGGGATGGAACTGACATCCGTATACATTTCCCTGCGCAACCGCGGAAGAAAAGGTAATGCCGTACTCGGTAAGTGCCGCACGGGAAGGCGTTTCTGCCGATGCGTAAAAGGAATGCACAAAATAAACATAGTCACCGCTTTTGATATGACGAAAAATAGGAACATTCTCATCGAAGCTTAATGCGTTCCATCCTATATGAGGAATTTTATATTTCTGGTCCAAAACTTCGGAAAAAGGAATAATACTTCCCTTTAAAATACCAAGCCCCTCATGTTCACCGTATTCATAACTTTTCTCAAAAAGCAACTGCATACCAAGGCAAATACCGAGCAACGGCTTTCCGTTTTCAGCAGATTCCTTGACCACGCGGTCTAAACCGCTTGAGCGAAGCTTAGCGGCTGCATCCTCAAAGGCACCCACGCCGGGCAAAATGAGCTTATCCGCCTGTTTTATCACTTCCGCGTCGCCGCTGACCGTGACTTCTGCGCCTATAGCACGCAAAGACGAGGTCAGCGAAAAAAGATTTCCAACGCCATAATCGATTATTACTATCATGGTTATACCTTTCTCACTGCATCAAAAACGCATGCAGATCTTGATTTTGATTTATACCAAAGAACCTTTGGTGGAAGGAATCTCACTGCTGTTTGCCGCATCGATTGCAACCGCTTGGCGCATGCTTCTCGCAAATGATTTAAAAGCACCTTCAATGATGTGATGAGAATTTTCTCCGCTGATTTGCTTTAAGTGAAGCGTAATTCCCGCATGACGGACAAATGCCTCAAAAAATTCCTTCACAAGCTCGGTATCAAAATCGCCTACCTTCGCCATGGGGATATCCAGATCATAAGATAAATAACTTCTTCCGGAAACATCAACGGCAGACAAAATCAACGCCTCATCCATTGGCAAAAAAGTATGCGCATAGCGATTGATCCCCGCCATGTTACCCAAGGCTTCGGAAAATGCTTTGCCAAGACAAATGCCAATATCCTCCACGCTGTGATGATAATCTACGTTCGTGTCACCTTTGCAGATGACATCCAGTCCGAATTTACCATGTTTGGAAAACAAAGTGAGCATGTGATCAAAAAATCCACATCCCGTGTCAATGCGGCAAACAGACGCCTCATCGAGGCAAAGAAAAAGTGAAATATCCGTTTCCGCTGTTTTTCTGTTGATCGTCGCTTTTCTCATGTTATTTCTCATTTCTTTAAGATTTCGGAAAGAAGAGAAAGCATGGTTTCCATTTCTTCCATCGTTCCGATCGTAATGCGGTTAAAATTCTTGATTCGCTCATTGCTAAAATGGCGCACGAGCACACCTCGATCCTTCAGTGCCAAATAGATTTCTTCACCGGTCACCGACGAATGCTTGGCAAAAACGAAATTAGCAGAGGAAGGAAGAACTTCAAAACCAAGCTCTTTCAGCTTTTCCACCGTATAGGCACGCGTTTGAATGATTTTTTGGCAATTCGCCATATAATACTCGTTTTCACGCATGGCGGCCGCCCCCGCAACTTGGGTAATACGGTTAACGTCATAGGGGTTTGTAGAATACTTAATCTTTTCCAAATCGCGGATAAGATCGGCGGAAGCAAAAGCAAAACCTAGTCTGGCACCGGCCATACTGCGCGATTTAGAGAAGGTTTGAACCACCAAAAGATTGTCATATTTTTGTATCAGCGGATACATGGATTCCGCACCGAAATCCACATATGCTTCGTCGATCAACACAACACTGTCCGAATTCGAACGGATCACCTCTTCCAAATCCTCTATACGGTGCGCCATGCCCGTGGGGGCATTAGGATTGGCAATCACTACCATCTTATTTTTGTTTTTATACTCGGATAGATCAATGCTGAAATCCTCTTTAAGTGGAAGAATTTCTGCGGAAATATGATGAAGATCGGCAAATACTTTGTAAAAACCGTATGTGATATCGGGAAAAACGACACCCTGGTTTTTACCAAATGCCATAAACGCAAAATTCAAAATATCATCGGATCCGTTTGAGACAAAAACGTTTTCCGCCGCCACACCGTATACCTTTGCAATCTCGTTGCGTAAAACACGGCAAGTAGGATCCGAATAGAGGCAAAGCTTTGCGGCTTCCGCGCTGTTGACCGCTTGTAAAACCAAAGGCGAGGGGGGATAGGGCGATTCATTGGTATTAAGCTTGATATAGGTCTTATCCAAAGGCTGTTCACCCGGTACATATGCCTCTAAAGAAGAATATTCTTTACTGAAAAATCTACTCATAGTCACTCCGTTTTCTCTGTATTTCGCGTACGAATGACCGCGCTTTTTGCGTGTGCGTCAAGCCCTTCCATGTGCGCAAAATAGGCAATATCTTCAGCTACCTCCGCAAGTGCCTCTTTGGTGTAATAGGTATATTGCGTTTTCTTCACAAAGTCATCCACGGAAAGCGGGCTGGAAAAACGCGCTGTTCCGCTGGTGGGAAGCGTATGATTGGGGCCTGCAAAATAATCACCGAGTGCCTCGGGGCAATATCTGCCCATGAAAATACTGCCCGCATGCTTGATGCTGTCCAAATAGTCAAAGGGGTTATCCACACAAAGCTCAAGATGCTCGGGAGCAATTTCATTGGCAATGTCAATGACGCATTTGAGATCCTTTGCCACAATAATTTTGCCGTTATTATCAATGGAAACTCTTGCAATTTCCGCACGTGGGAGCAAGGGAATCTGCTCTTCGAGTGCCTCGCAGACCGCTTGCGCAAAATTCATATCATCCGTCACAAGAACCGCGCTGGCGTTTTTGTCATGTTCTGCTTGCGAAAGAAGGTCGGCAGCGACGTGCGAAGGATTACTTTTTCCATCGGAAACGACCAATATTTCACTAGGTCCTGCAATCATATCAATAGAAACCATACCAAAGACCTGTCTCTTGGCTTCCGCCACAAAGGCGTTACCGGGGCCTACAATCTTATCAACCTTTGGAACGGTTTCCGTACCGTAAGCCAATGCAGCAACGGCTTGCGCTCCGCCAACCTTAAAGATGCGGTCAACCCCCGCGATTTTCGCCGCGGCAAGAATAACGGGATTCACTTTTCCGTTTGCGCCGGGAGGCGTTACAATACAGATTTCACCGCACCCGGCAATTTTAGCTGGAATGCTGTCCATGAGCACCGTAGAAGGATACGCCGCCGTTCCTCCGGGGACATATAGTCCGACTTTTTCAATCGGTATCACTTTCTGCCCGATAATAACACCGTTCTTTTCGTTTATAATAAAGCTGTTCCGCTTCTGCGCAGAATGAAATGTGCGAATATTTTCGGCAGCCTTTCTCAGTATCTCGAGAAAGTCGGGCTCCACGAAAGCAAACGCCTCCGCGATTTCCTCTTCCGTAACTTCAAGCGAGGAAAGATTTGCACGGTCAAATCGCTCTGCGTACATGTAAAGTGCTTTATCACCGTCTTTTCGAACGGTATCGATAATTTCCGTGACAATGTCACTTACGTTTGCAGTGGGAACCGAACGCTCAAAAATCTCCGCTTTCGTCACCTTTTCATAATCTAAGATTTTTATCATTTTCGTATCATCCTCAGTCTTTGTTTTTCAAAAATTCTGCCATTGAACTTTTGATACGGTCGATCTGTTCTTTTTTGAATTTATAGGAAGCTTTGTTGGCAATAAGTCTTGCACTGATGGGGACGATGGTCTCAAAAGGAGCAAGGTCATTTTCAAGCAAGGTTTTTCCCGTCTCCACAATATCAACGATCACATCCGAAAGCCCGAGAATGGGCGCAAGTTCAATAGAACCGTTTAAATGTATGATGTCAATATCACGGCATTTTTTGGCATAGTAATCCGCGGCTATCTTCGAAAATTTAGTTGCCACACGCAAGGTTGTGGATGGATCGTCTCGAAAATCTTTTTTTGCCGCAACTGCCATACGGCATTTCCCAAGTCCTAAATCCAAAAGCTCATAAATATCGGGTTCATATTCCAAAAGAATATCCTTCCCTGCCACACCGATATCCGCAGAGCCGCGTTCCACGTAGATGGCAACATCCGAAGGCTTTACCCAAAAATAACGAACGCCTTTTTCCGGATTTTCAAAGATGAGCTTACGATTGGTTTCATGTATGGAAGGGCATTCGAAACCTGCACGTTCAAACATATCATAGACTTTTTCGCCAAGCCTTCCCTTCGGCAATGCTACGTTAAGCATTTCCATATTCGCATACAGCTCCTTCCCTTGAAATCTTCATAATCTTTCGATATCTGAGAGAATGATCCACTTCTTTGCGCACGGTAACACTCTCGCCTTTTTCGGAAAGTGTTTCGACAGCCGCGATCACATCGGCATCAGGTGCACCTTCGTTGATCAAAAGAATATCTTTATCAAACTTTCTCGTTTGCATTCCAAAGCGTTCAAAATGGTTGAGATATACGGCAAAACCGATCGCACCTGCGTTTTTCCCCATTTTTTTCATGAGCCCGTCGTAACGGCCGCCGGAAAGGACGCTGTCGGGAATACCTTTGATATATCCTTTAAAAACAACACCGCTGTAATAATTTTTACTTCCTATCAAAGAAAAGTTGATGTTGATGTACTTCTCAAGGTTAAGAGAACGCAAAGCACCGATGATAGAAACCAATTCCTCAAGTGCCATACGGCTTTCCTCGGTTTTTACAAACGGAGCAAGTGCTGCCGCGGCAAGATCTACATCCGAATACTCCGCTATAAGTGCTTTGGCAAGAGACGCATCCTTTTGAGAAATCTCGTTGCTCATTTCCAAAGAATCTATGGCATCCGCGCTCTTACGGATAACGGCATCCAAAATATCCTTTTTCGCATTTTCCGAAGCATCTATTCCTTCAAGCAAAGAAGAAACAAGAGAAGCATGCGAAACGTCAAGCAAGCAATCTTCCCCCATCAAACGCAAGCTTTTCACGGCAAGGAATACAACCTCGCACATATCATAAAGTCCGATATCTCCCACACATTCAAGACCGGTTTGCATAATTTCTTTAAAAATGCGAGAACCGTTCGCGGTGCGATAAACATGCTCATTATAGTATAATTTTTCTACTTTGCCCTTTTCCTCGGAAAAGTTTTTGACAATGGAAAGCGTCACGTCAGGCTTCAAAGCCAAAAGCTTACCTGTGGCATCGGTAAAAGTAATGATTCCATCCGAAATCAAGAAATCTTTGTTTTTTACATACAAATCGTATTCTTCGAATTTGCTCATCTTAAAAGGGGCATATCCGTAGCGATCATACAGCGTACGAAGGTTATAAACAGCCTTTTCCTCGTTTTTTAGAATTTGCTCGTTAATCACCGTTTTTCTCCTTTTCAATGCGCTCTATGGCAATTTTATAACCACCCTCGCCATAATTCAAGCACTTGCTGACACGGCAGATCGTAGCCGTACTGGCACCGGTTTCTTTATTGATTTCCACATAGCTCTTCCCTTCGCAAAGACGGCAAGCAACGTCAAACCGCTGTGCGATCGATTCTATTTCTTGAATGGTAAAAGCATCGTCAAAAAACTTTTGGCACTCTTCTTTGTTTCTTAAAGTAAGAATAGCTTCAAAAAGCCGTTCCGCGGTTTTTGGATTGTATTTATGCATGATATTTCTCCTTTTTGGAACAACATAAATGCATTGTAGCACATTAGTGCGCTAAAGTCAATAGTTTTTATAAAGAAAGTTAAGTTTTTTCAAGGTTTTTGCGCATTTTTTTCGCGCTTCCCCACTATGATGATAGAAGATAAAAAGGTTCCATAATACATCTTAGGAAACCGAAATACTTTAAACGGAGAGGATAAATCAAAATGGGAATTGCGGAATTGTTGTTTTTGTCACTTGCATTGGCAAGCGACGCATTTGCCGTCAGCATATCAAAAGGATTATCTTCGCAAGCCAAGGTTTTTAAAACCGCTATGGCATGCGGATTGTGGTTCGGCTTTTTTCAAGCACTGATGCCATTTATTTCTTTTTTCTTCGGTTCTGTTATCTCCGAAAAGGCGGGGCGTTTTGCCCCGTATATCGCATCCCTTCTTTTACTTATTTTAGGGATTAAAACATTAAAAGAAGCATCGAAAGGCAAGGATATCATCAAAATACAAAGCGATTCCGTATCCTTTCGAACCATGCTTGCACTGGCGATTGCAACCAGTGTGGATGCTCTTGCGGCAGGGCTGACGCTCGCAGCTCTTCACGCTGATATTTTATTTTCAGTCATGACCGTTGCCACCGTCACCTTCATCCTTTGCTTTATCGGAGCTTTCCTCGGTTCTAAGCTCGGTGCTAAGCACGAAAATAAAGCAACAATAGCAGGTGGCATTATTCTTATCCTACTCGCCGCCAAAATTTTAATCGAACATTTGACCTCTTTATAAAATATATCCGTTCTTTTTTTAAAAAAATGTATTCTTCGGTTGCATTCGGAGAAAAAATGAGATATAATCGAATTGAAAACTATACTTGAAGGAGCTCATATGAAAAAGGAAGTTCACGAACAGAGCGAGAGCACAAAAATCTCCTTTGAAACTTTGTCAGTTTCCGAAACGGAAAAAGCACTTTCGACGAACATCAAAGAAGGACTCTCTTCCGAAGAGGCAAAGAGGAGACTCGAAAAATTCGGAAAAAACAAATTGGCGGAAAAGAAAAAGAAAACGCCCTTCGGGATTTTTCTGGAACAGCTCAACAATCCCATGATCTTTGTTCTGTTTGCCGCGATTTTCGTTACCATTGCCATATCTGTATTTGAAACAGTATCCGCCGCACGTGCGGGTTGGATCGGTGCTAATGGGCTTCCCATTACCAACCCTTTCATGCAAGTCGGTGACTGGCCCGATGTCGTCATTATATTAGCCGTTATTCTATTAAACGGCATCATAGGTACGGTGCAAGAGGTGAAAGCACAAACGTCTCTTGAGGCACTGAAAAATCTTTCATCTCCCGAAAGTACCGTCCTAAGAGACGGTCAAAAAATGCGCATCAAATCAACCGACCTTGTCGTCGGGGATGTTGTCTTTTTAGAAGAAGGAGACACCATTGGCGCAGATTTGCGATTGATCGAAAGCTATAATCTCAAAACCAACGAATCCAGCCTGACAGGTGAATCCTTGCCTACGGAAAAAGATCATTCTATTATATTCAGTGAAAAAACTCCGATTGGCGACAGATGCAATATGGTCTACATGTCAACTCCCGTTTCTTACGGGCGAGGTACAGGCATTGTCACCGCAACCGGTATGAGCACCGAAATCGGAAAGATCGCAAATGCGCTCGAAAACGAAGAAGATGATACAACACCCCTCCAAAAAATACTTGCCAAGCTCTCAAAATCCTTAGGACTTTTAACCGCCGCCGTAGTCGCCGCGGTGCTTATCATTGATATTTTGTGGATTTTCGCAGACGGAAAAGGCGGCTCACTCGACGCATGGACCGAAGCCGTTCTTTCCTCAATTGCCCTTGCCGTTGCCGCCATCCCCGAAGGGCTTTCCGCGGTAGTCACCATCGTGCTTTCCATTGGTATGAGCCGCATGGTACGTGTCAACACCGTTGTCAGAAAGCTTCCGAGCGTTGAAACTTTAGGCGCTGTCAGCGTAGTTTGTTCCGACAAAACCGGTACTCTGACACAAAACAGAATGACGGTTGTGGAAGCTTATGTCGGAAACCGTTTTTTTGAAACCAATGATTTTTCGGAAAATGCACCTTCCCTTTTGCATACGCTCGCGCAGGGCATGTCTCTGTGCTCTAACGCCACCGTAGATAACGGCACGATCGGAGATCCCACGGAAATCGCCCTCGTTTTGTTCTCAAATCAACTGGGACACCGTAAAAGCGCACTGGAAGAGACCATGCCGCGAACGGCAGAATATCCCTTTGACAGCGTTAGAAAAATGATGTCTACCCGTCACGCGATTTCGGCAGAAAAGACGGTCGTATACACCAAAGGTGCGCTTGACAGCATTCTTGCCCATACCACTAAAATCCACGATGAGAACGGTGTTAGAGATATTCTGCCGGAAGATATCGATAGAATTTACAATGCGAATCGCACATTCAGCGACAAAGCTTTACGCGTTCTTGCCTTAGCGTACACCGAAAAGAAGGAAATCGAGGAAGAAGAACTCATTTTTGTCGGTTTGACCGCTATGATCGATCCCCCTCGTCCGGAGGCAAAAAAAGCAGTCGCAACCTTCAAGAGCGCCGGCATAGCCACCGTAATGATTACGGGCGACCATAAAGACACCGCTTTCGCCATCGCCAAAGAACTTGGTATCGCAGAGCGCATAGAGCAATGCTTAACCGGTGCCGAGGTAGACACACTTTCGGCGGAAGAGCTGAAGGAGCGTTGCCAAGATGTACGTGTCTTTGCGCGTGTTTCGCCCGAGAACAAAGTTCAGATCGTGAAAGCATTCAAAGCAAATGGGCTTATTTGCGCCATGACAGGTGACGGTGTAAACGACGCACCTTCCCTGCGTGCCGCCGATATTGGCATTGCCATGGGCATCACAGGTACCGATGTTGCCAAAGGCGCCGCCGACATGATCTTGGCAGACGACAATTTTGCTTCCATTGAAAAAGCAGTGGAAGAAGGTAGAAACATTTACGCCAACATCAAAAAAACCGTCATTTTTCTCCTTTCCAGCAACATTGCCGAAGTGCTTGCCATGCTCCTCATCATATGCATTGGCTTCCCTGCTCCTTTATTGGCAATTCACCTTCTGTGGGTAAACCTCATCACCGATTCGCTCCCCGCCATTTCTCTCGGCATGGATCCCAAAGCAAGCGATATCATGAAAGAAAAACCTCGCGATCCCAAGGAAGGCATTTTCGCACACGGAGGCCTTTTCAATACCGTTTTCTACGGCGCGTCCATCACTCTGGCGGTTTTAGCATCCTATTTTATTTGCGCCTTCTTAAACGGTGCCTCTTCTTTTGGCGAAGCCAAGCTTCTCCTTTCCGCAAGTCCCACATTTTTACACCACGCGCAAACAATGGCGTTCACAACCCTTGCCTTCTGTGAGCTTTTCCACATGCTTGGCATGAGCAATGTCAAACAATCCTTTGTACGCGTGTTTAAAAATAAAAATCTGATGATGCTGATCGCTTTTCTCAGCGGTATCTTGCTTCAGCTTGCCGTTGTTGAAATTCCTTTTGTGCGTTCTCTTTTCTCTACCTTTGATCTCTCTCTCCGTGAATGGATCATTACACTTTCCCTTTCGCTTATTCCTCTCATCATTCATGAAATTTCTGTACTGGTTCATTTTGTTCAAAAAAGAAAATCTAAAAAAGCATAAGCAAACGGGGCTGAGTCATTGACTCAGCCCCGCGACAATTTGTGCTATGGACGCGCAATTGCCGAAATTTTAGGTTGTTTTCGGTACTTCACGACAAGTGAAGCAGCCCCGTTTTTTCTAAAATCATTCTTCACCGCTATTTCTGTCTTTGCATGCATCAATATCATGTAAAGACATGCCGTTACCGGTAGCGGGAACCTTACGTTTACGGTAAAGCTCTGCATTTTCATAGAGCGCGTCCGAAGCAAGCTCAGCTCCTACCACTTTAATTTTAGGAAGCTTCACACCAAACAGCGTGTTACCGCCTGCCGTCTTAGTCGCCACCTTCGGTACGAGATCCGAAGAAATGCAAATTGCCTTTTGTTGATTGTTACGAATAACGATATCCTTTTTATCGCCGCTACCGATATAGAATGCCGCCACGGCGGGTGATTTGGAGGAGTAGGCACTTGTTGTTTTTTTACGGAAAGACTTGGTTTCATAAAGAGACAGCGGAATCCGAACACCCTTTCCGTTTTCAAAAACAACGAGGATCTCATCTTCCGGGTGGAACTCGTTCATTGCCTTGCAAAGAATCGGAATCTCTCCCGCTTGCATTTTTAGTTTTGCGGGAAGAAACTCACCCATAGCAGATGCTTTCACCGGATCAAAATCGGTAATTTTGGCACGGTAAACCTGCGCTTGATTGGTCAAAATAAAGAGCTCGGCAAGATTGTCGGTATCCTCTTCCGTGAGGATCCAGTCATCCTCTTTGAGCTTTTGCGCATCGTTTCCTCGCAAAGATTGTGCCGTGATTTTCTTGAAATACCCTTGTGCTGTAGTTACTACACGAACATTATAATTCTCAATAAAATCATCCTTATCGAGCACACGGACCTCTTCGGCACCCATGATCTGCGTTTTTCGCGGTTTGCCGTATTTACGCTTGATTTCCTTTAATTGCTCGATCACCACACCCTTGAGCTTAATCTCATCACTCAAAATGTCTTGCAAGCGAGCAATCTCATTCTGCAAAGATTCGATCTCTTCAATACGGTGGGTAATATATTCACGGTTGAGATGACGCAACTTGATCTCTGCGATATACTCGGCTTGTACTTGCGTAATATCAAAGCCCTTCATCAAATTCGGAACAACATCCGATTCCTTTGGCGTAGAACGAATGATGGCGATTGCCTTATCGATATCCAGCAAAATGGCAGCAAGACCAAGCAGTAAATGCAATTTATCCTGCTTTTTTTGCAAATCGAAGCTCATCTCGCGCGATAAGCAACCAAGACGGAATTTAATCCATTCGCTTAGAATCTCAATAATTCCCATTTGTCTGGGAGAGCCGTCGATCAAAATATTGAAGTTGCAATCAAAACTGTTTTCAAGTTCAGTCAAATAAAACAGCTTATCCATGATCATATCGGGATCCGCGCCCCGACGCAGATCAATGGAAAGACAGAAGCCGTTCTTATCTATCGCGTCACGATAATCCACAATATCTTTGATTTTGCCGTTTTTTACAAGCTCCGATATTTTTTTAATGATATTCTCGATACACGAGGAATACGGAATTTGCAAAATATCAATGCTGTTGCGCGCGGCATCATAGGTATATCTGGCACGCAATCGCACGCTACCGATACCGGTACGGTAGATCTGCTCCATCTTTTTGCGATCGTACAAAAGCAATCCGCCGCCCGAAAAATCGGGAGCTTTGATGATATCAAGGATGCGATCCACCGAAACATTCGGATTTTTTAAGATCGCAATGGTTCCATCGCATATCTCGGCAAGATTGAAAGAACAGATTGAGCACGCCATACCGACAGCTATACCCAAATTCGGTGACACCAAAATGTTGGGGAAGGTTGTCGGCAAAAGTGTGGGTTCGGTGGTTGTATTGTCATAGTTAGGAATAAAATCAACCGCGTTTTTATCAATTCCGCTAAATAGTTCCTGGCAGAACGAATCAAGTTTTACTTCCGTATAACGAGAGGCTGCATAATCCATATCTCGCGAATATTGTTTACCAAAGCTTCCCTTAGAATCCACAAAAGGATGCAAAAGTGCTTCGTTTCCGCGTGTCAAGCGAACCAATGTTTCATATATAGCGGCATCGCCGTGCGGATTGAGGCGCATGGTTTGCCCAACTACATTGGCACTCTTCTGTCTTTGCCCCGTCAAAAGCCCCATATTGTACATGGTATATAGAAGCTTGCGATGAGAGGGTTTAAAACCGTCAATTTGCGGCAGAGCGCGCGAAATGATAACGGTCATAACATAAGGCATGTAGTTTTTTTCAATGGTTTCCGTAATCGGCTGAAGTGTGATCTCCGCTTCTTTGATCGGTACAATTTCTGCCTTTTTCTTTTTTGCCAAGGTCTTTCTCCTTCCTGTCGTTATACTGTTTTATTATCGCCCAGACGAATGATTTGATGCGCCGCGGCGCGAATCATTCGATTGTAAAGTGCCATTCCCATCCCTGTCGGCGCGGGGGCGGGCGCATAGATTGTGTCGTAATTTTCTTTATCCGCTTCTCTCAACACGGAAAACAAACGAGAGGCTTGTGTCTTAATATCCATTTCTTTTCCCATAGAATAAAACCGAATGGGGAGTGAAGAAAAGAACGGATATTCTTCCTCATATCCAAGATAGGCAACACTGCCTTCTTGTTTTTCCAAAAAGTTCTTGCGTGCAAGCGCATTGCCTTCTAACAAAAACAAAGGAGCTTTCGGTGCGTAATGGCGATATTTCATGCCGGGTGAAAGAACGGTCTCTCCCTCTTTCAGTGCACCGAGCACTGCGCCCGCAACCGTCACACTTGCTCCTATCGCCTCAAGATCTTCTTTCGTAATAGCACCCGGGCGCAACAGCGTCAGTTCGGTTTCGCTTTCGATCTTCACGATGGTAGATTCCAATCCGACCTCACACGCACCGCCATCTATAATCATATCCACACGCCCCGTCATATCATCCTTGACATGAAGTGCTGTCGTAGGAGACGGTGAGCCCGACAAATTGGCGGACGGTGCCGCAATCGGAACGCCTGCACAAGAGATCAACGCCCGTGCAACCGGATGTGAAGGGCAACGAATGGCAACCGTATTAAGATTCGCCGTTACGGCCCCGGGAATGCAATCGCGTTTTGGCATAATTACCGTAAGCGGTCCGGGCATAAACGCACGCGCAAGCTTATAATACAGTGCCGAGGTATAAACCAATTCCTCCGCATCCGAAGGTTCGGCGATATGTACGATCAAGGGATTGTCGGACGGTCTTCCCTTCGCCGCATAAATTTTAGAAGCGGCATCGGAACTGAGCGCATTTGCGCCAAGCCCGTATACGGTTTCGGTCGGAAAAACAACAAGACCGCCTTTGCGAAGTATTTCACCTGCCAGCGCGAGAGCTTGGTTGCTTTCAGCGTCAGCTATATCATCCACCTTTTGAAAAAGAGTTTCCATCAAGCTCTCCTTTCTGTATCAAGTTCCTTCTTTTTTCATTCTCAAAAGCTCTGCCGCGTTAGCCTTGGCAAGCGCATCTAAAATATCGGCAATATCACCGTTCAAAACCTTTTCAAGTGTATGAAGCGTAAGTCCGATACGATGATCGGTCACCCTGCCTTGCGGATAATTATACGTCCGTATCCGTTCGGAACGGTCTCCCGTGCCAACCTGCGCTCTTCTTGCAGAGGCGATCTCTTCATGCTGTTCACGGCTTTTGATATCATACAGCTTTGCACGGAGCATTTTCATAGCTTTATCACGGTTTTTGAACTGGCTTCTTTCTTCTTGGCATTCTACAACGATACCGCTGGGTTTATGCAAAATGCGAACTGCCGATTCGGTTTTATTGATGTGCTGACCGCCGGCTCCACTGGATTTGCAAGTTTCCATGACAATATCGGAAGGATCGATGGCGATATCGATATCCTCCACAAGAGGAAGTACTGCCACTGTAGCAGTCGAAGTTTGTATACGGCCTTGCGATTCGGTTGTCGGAACCCGCTGAACACGGTGCACGCCGCTTTCGAAACGGAATTTAGAATATGCGCCTTTTCCGGAGATCTGAAAATCAATTTCTTTAAATCCGCCGAGTTCCGTTGGATTTACCGATAAAAGCTCAATGCGAAATCCGTTTTCTGCCGCATACATGCTATACATGCGGTAAAGAACCGCGGCAAAAAGCGCCGCCTCTTCTCCGCCTGCACAACCTCTGATCTCTACGATAACATCCTTATCATCATCGGGATCTTTTGGCAAAAGCATATACTCCATTTCACGGCGCATCTCTTCCGAGCGCACACGCAAAATCTTCGCCTCTTCTTTTGCCATAGCGCGCATATCGACATCCTCGGAAGTATCTTCTGCCAATAAAATAGCCGAAGCAAGCTCTTTTTCCAAAGCGGTAAAAGAGCGAAAGGCATTGACCTGCTCTATAAGAGAATTATATTCTTTCATCAATTCTCTGTACAAATCAACTTTATTTAAAACATCCGATGTGCCAAGGAGTGCTTCTATCTCCAAGAATCTCTCCTCGGCACGTTTGAACTGTTCAAGCACGGCGTTTAAATCTTGCAGAACGCGGCAAAAGCGCGATGCAAACAATATAGATCCGCCTTGGAAATTACCTCGAAGGGTGCATGCATCGAAATAACAGCAACACCGATATCGACCGTATCGATATTCAAATTAGCAATATATTTGGCAACCGTTCCGCCACCGCCTATATCCACTTTTCCGAGCTCTGCTGTTTGCCATGCAATGTTTTCCGTTTCAAAAATACGGCGAACAAAACCGACAAACTCGGCAGAAGCATCACTCGTAGAAGACTTTCCTCTGCCGCCTGTATATTTAGACATCACGGCACCGCAAGAAAGAAGTGCCGCATTTTTCTTTTCATACACCTCAGCATAGTTGGGATCAAATGCCGCATTAACATCCGCAGAAAGACATTTGGAAACAGCGCGCACCGCAGCTCCCGACACGCCATCTGCCGAAGCAAGAGCCTCAATGATATCCAAAAGCAAACGGCATTGCATACCGGTGTTGCCGTCACTGCCGGTTTCTTCTTTATCGGCAAGAATGGTGAGCAGCGTATGCGACGAATCTCCCGACGCAAGCATCGCTGTCATTGCGGGATATGCGCAAACACGGTCATCATGCCCATAAGCACCTATAAACGCACGGTCAAAACCGATGTCACGGGCTTTAAAAGCAGGAACGATGCAAAGCTCGGCAGACTGAAAATCGCGCTCGGTCATGCCATATTGCTCGTGCAAAAGATGAAGCACATTCAGCTTGATTTTTTCGCCCACTTCTTTATCCGGATAAGGCATACCGCCTACCAAAATATTCAGCGATTCGCCGGAAATAGCAGTGCCGAGAGGCTTTGTGTTTTGATCTTGCGCAAGATGCGGCAAGAGGTCATTGATATAAAAGACGGGATCCTCTGCCTTTTCACCTACGGAAACATAGATCTCATGTCCTTCCTTATCTACAACAACGCCATGGATGGCAAGCGGAATGGCAGTCCACTGATATTTTCGAATACCGCCGTAATATCTGGTTTTCAAAAATGCCATATTGCCGTCTTCATAAAGCGGATTTTGCTTTAAATCAATGCGAGGAGAATCAATATGTGCCGCCAAAATGCGCACACCGTCCTCATCCAACGGCTCACTTCCCTTTTGAATGAGAAAAAGATTTTTTCCTCTGTTGTTATAATATCTGCGATCTCCCGCATTCAACTTTTCACCGAACTTATAAGGCGTAAATCCGTTTTCCTCTGCCATGCGCACTGCTTCTCGCACAGCCTCACGCTCGGTTTTTGCGGCATCCAAAAAAGCCATATAATCTTTAGCATATGCAAACATGGAGGCGCGCTCCTCGCAACCTGCATTTTCATAAACCGACTCTTTACGGTAAGAAAGCTCATCGGACAAAATCTGTCCCGCTGTTTTTTCGCTCATTGCTTTATCTCCTTGCTCAAATTATTTTTTGAATCAATTCCTTGGCTTTAACGGTCAGCGCGTCCTCGCTCGACTCGTTATAGATAACGAAATTGGCACGAGAAGTATAATACTCATCACTCGGCTGTGCCGCGATGCGCGCTCTTGCCGATCTCTCATCTATTTTGTCACGCAACATGATACGTGCCACACGCACTTCTTTAGAAGCCAAGACCGTGACCACATAATCGCATTTGTTATCAAGCCCTGCCTCGCATAAAAGCGGAGCATCCAAAACTGCCAGTTTGTGCCCTGCCGCTTTCTTTTCTTCAAGCCAAGCAAAGCACCTGTCAAGAACGAACGGGTGTGTAATGGAAGTAAGGGTTTGAAGGCGCGTTTTTTGCTCTTCCGTGCCGCAAAAAACATATTTACCGAGGATTTTTCGGTCGAGTGAGCCGTCTTCTTTCAAAATGAAACTGCCAAAAGCATTTTCAAGCGCCTTCACGCATTCCGAAGGGCGGTCGACGATATTATGGTATTCAACATCCGCATCAAAAACGGGCACGCCTAACCCGGCAAGAACCTTAGCAAAAGTTCCTTTTCCGCCACCGGTAGGGCCTGTCAATCCTAAAACGATCATAAACGAAGACCATTCCTTTCTGTGAAAATATATTATATGTAAGATAATCCAAACTTATTATATTATATCAAAATAAATTTTGTATGTCAATCACCATTAAGAAAAAAATATTCTGCAACAATAAAATTCATCATATCCTTGACACATTCGCTTTTTTCATTTCATATGCTATAAAAGATTTATATTCATATGAAAGTGAGGATTTTCTATGCTTAACGAGCAATCGCTTCGTTTTTTCATCAGTTCCAACAGCGGTGAAGGTTTCTACAGTTTATATGACCGTGTTTTTCAAAATGAAAGTTTTGATAAAATATATGTGATCCACGGAGGGCCCGGCACGGGAAAAAGTACGCTTATGCGCCGAATTTTAGAAAAGGCGAAGGAGATTGGTGCCTCATGCCAAGAAATCCTTTGCTCCTCTGATCCGGACTCTTTGGATGGGTTGATCATATCTTTGCACCAAAAAAAGATCGGTATATTAGACGGCACCGCACCCCATCCGCGCATTATCAGCGCACCCGGAGCAACCGAAGAGCTCTGGAATTTGGGAGAATTTTGGGACAACAAAAAATTAGAACGGTCGAAAAACGAAATCTTTAAAGAAAACAAGCGAAAAAAAGAATCCTACCGATCAGCCTACGCACTTTTACACGCGGCAAAAAGTTGTCATTTCGAAATCAAGCACATGCTTGAATCCAGCTTCGACGCGGAAAAAGCACAAGCGCAAATCAAGCGTGCCATTAGCAAATTAACATTAAAAGGCCCGAGCGAGATACATATTTTCCGCGCCTTTTCCATGAAAGGAGAATCAATTCAAAAAGACGCTTTTTCTTCCGCCCAAAAACAAGTCTTATTGTGTGGCAAAAAGCATACTGCCGAACTTTATTTGCAGTATTTAAAAGAAGGATTACAAAAAGAAAGAATTAAACACACCGTCTTTCTCTCACCTTTGAACGAAAAAGAAATCGATGGTATTTATATTGACGAAATCAAAACCGTGTACTTGTGGGAAGAATACGAGCAAACGGGAAAAGAAAGCAAAAAAATGCATATGCGACGTTTCATCCCCCATGATTCAACACACGTAAAATCTGCGTCGTTTATTCGCCAAGTAAGCGCACTTGAAGAAAACTTGATCCATGCCGCCTTGTCTGCACTGAGAACTGCGGGACAAAGCCATTTTATACTGGAAGATATCTATAAGAAATGCATGAATTTTTCTCAAATGCAAGAAAAAAGCAAAAAATACGCGGAGGATGTGCTTTCTCATCTGAAAAATTAAATATTTTTTATCTTTCACTCGTTTAAACCCGCTTTTTCATTGACAAAACGCAAAAAAAGTGATATACTGTCTAAGTATATTAGACCTTCTTTCAAACAGAAAGCAAAAAAGAGGGGGCTGTCAAAAGACAGCCCCGATCAAAAATTATTTTGCGGAAACGATTGCTTCCGTTTCCTCTGCAATAATGAGTTCTTCGTTGGTGGGAATCAAGTAAACCTTGACACGCGAAGAAGGCTTCGAGATACAAGTTGTTTTCGCAGGGCGCGTGATCGCATCATTCGCCTCATCGTCGAACTCAACACCCATATACTCCAACCCACGGCAAGGCATTGCGCGAATGATGTTATTGTTCTCGCCAATACCTGCAGTAAAGACGATGGCATCAAGTCCTCCCATGGCAGCCGCATAGGCACCGATGTATTTTTTCACTTGATATGCCAAAATATCGATAGCGGCTTTGGCTTGTGCATCACCGTCATTTTCCATAGCAAGGCGGCAATCACGGAAGTCGGAGTGCTTACCGGAAACACCGAGCAAACCGCTTTTCTTATTCAGAACATTGTTCATTTCGGCAGGAGTCAAGTTTTCTTTCTCCATAAGGAAGGTTACGATAGCGGGATCAATAGCACCCGAACGAGTACCCATAATGAGTCCGTCCAAAGGCGTAAAGCCCATCGTGGTATCGATAACCTTACCGCCCTTCACTGCCGCGATAGACGAGCCGTTTCCGAGATGGCAGGTGACAATCTTGGTGTCCTCCGCCGGTTTATCCAAAAGGCGAATCATTTCACGAGATACATATTTATGAGAAGATCCGTGGAAGCCGTAACGGCGAATGTGATACTTTTCATAATATTCATAGGGGATGGGATAAAGATATGCTTCTTGCGGCATGGTAGAATGGAAAGCCGTGTCAAATACGAGCACTTGCGGAACGTCCTTCATAACATCCATGCAAGCGTGAATGCCGATCAGGCTGGGACCGATATGAAGCGGTGCCAAATCGCGGCACTTCTCTACCTTTTCAAGCACATCGGCATCCGCCAAAACGGAACCGGAGAAATAAGGACCGCCGTGCACAACACGATGCCCTACCGCACCAATCTCATTCATAGAAGCAATGCAACCGCGTTCTTTATCTGTTAAAAGTGCAATTACATTTCGAATAGAATCCTCGTGAGTTTTCATATCAACGGAAATCTCATAAGGTTCCTTTCCCGGCACCTTATGCTCCACTTTGCCGCCTGCCAATCCGATTCTTTCGCAACCGCCCTTGGCAAGCACACTCTTGTTTTCCGTATCAAAAAGCTGATACTTCAAAGAGCTTGAACCTGCATTTACAATCAATACATTCATTGGTTTTCCTCCAAAAATTTGTTTACCGAATTTATTATACAAGATTTTTTCAAGAATTACAAGATGCTTTTTGTTTTTTATCACGGATTTTATGCGAAAGGGGGAGCTTGCGTTGAAAACCGTCGCTGTAATTTGCGAATATAACCCCTTTCATTTGGGACATTTACATCAAATACACGAGATTCGTCGGAAATTCGGAGAAGAAACAGCCATAGTAGCTATCATGAGTGGCAACTTCACCGAACGTGGGGACGTTGCCATACTCGGAAAATTTGATCGAGCGCGCATTGCCGTTGACAACGGTATCTCCTTGGTTTTAGAGCTTCCCTTTCCGTTTTCCGCATCTTGTGCCGAAGTTTTTGCCCAAGCTGCCGTTTCTATCGCAGATAAGCTTGGGTGTATTGATGTTCTTTCTTTCGGTAGCGAGTGCGGGAACATAGCTGCACTCAATAAAATAGCAGAAAGAACCTCTTCTCCCTCTTTCGTGCAAGCGTTGAGCGAACTTGCCAAAAATGAAGGCGCAAAAAACGGACATGCCAAAAACATTTCCGATCTCTATCAAAAACTTTACGGTGAAGAAGATCTCTCCGTTCTTGCATCCCCCAACAATATTCTTGCCATTGAGTATTTGAAAGCTTTAAAAAAGCTTGATTCATCCATTCTTCCTCACACCGTCAAGCGTGACGGCACTGACAAAGACGGCGGTGAAAAAACATACGCCGGAGCTACATTCATTCGCAGCCTTCTTGTTTCTAACCGATGGAAAGAAGCATTTAATCATATGCCTTCTCTTTCGCAAAACGTATGGGAAGCCGCTTTTGAAAACGGTTTTGCACCTGCTGTTCTTGAAAATCTTTCCTTGCCGCTTCTCTCCTCTCTCCGATTAAATTCCGGCATTAAAAGCGCGGCAGACTGCCAAAACGGACTTTACGAGCACCTACAAAAAGCAGCATGCCGCACAACCTCTCTTTCGGATTTTTTCAAGCATGCGGCTACCAAAAAATACACCGATGCGCGAATCCGACGCGCAACCCTCTTCTCTTATTTCGGCGTCACCCCGAGTATGCTTAGCGAAAGCATTCTGTATACTCAGGTTCTCGCAATGGATGCGTTAGGAATGCGCATCTTGCATGATATACGCAAAAGTGCGGAGATTTCCATATTAACGAAACCCGCCGATCTGCAAAAACTTCCCGTTCCCGCCCGTGCCCAAGCAGAGATGAATTATCGCGCAGACTCGATATATGCACTTGCTTCTCCCACGGCGCAAACGGCTGATGTTTTTGTGACAAGATCTCCCTACCGCAAATAATGTCGAACATATCTTTTGGTCGAAGAACTTCTACTTTTGTCACATGGATTGACAAAAAATGGAAGTTGGTTTAAAATGAGACCATGGAAGATATGTACCAACCATTCTGACGAAAGGAGTGAAAAAAATGATCAAAGCAAACGGTATCCAAGGAAAATACCTTGAATACAACGGAAAGCCTCTGGTACGTGAAGGTGATGAAATCTATTACGGCGACATGTCGGACAAGTTTTATCTTTTCATGCTCGTTATGAGTGAAAAGAAGTCGAACCGTTTCGGCATCGATCTTCCCGACCAGATCATGGTACAAATCCTTCCTACGGACGGTTCCAATCGTCCCGAGAAGCAAAAGGTAGTCAAAGGACTTGCCGAAGCATTCGATCTGGGAACCGCCTGGCTTGAGCGCGCTAACCGCGCGTAAAGACAAAAGGAGGTACTGCCCCAGGGGCAGAAAAAAACATGAAGTCTGCAAAAAAAACAAAGCTTGTATCGGGGTGTCTTGCCGTGATACTTTCTCTCATCTGTGCGTTTTCCGGTTGCGAATGTTCATCCATTCGCCTCAGCTCGGATTCCAATCTGCCAAGTGAAATTCCTTCCGGCGATCACGCAACCGCACCGACTGACACCCCGACTACACAACCAAATGTTCCGCTTTTTTATGACCGTTTTACAGGTCTTCCCTGCGATGAAGCCATTGCATCCTGCCGACCGATTGCCGTATGTCTCGGCAATTTTGACGGTAAGACCACCGCAGGGCTTTCCTATGCCGACATTTTAATAGAAGCCCCCTACGATGCCGGCTCTACGCGATTTTGGGCAATTACGGCAAACTGGAGTGCTCTTGAAAACATTTCCAATATCGCAACCGTTCGTTCTTACATGTTCCCCATGATCAATGCCTTTTCCGCCGTTGCCGCATTTTCGGGCACCGACGGCACACAAGTACCACCCTCTGTCAGCGGTATTGATTTCAGCACCGGAGAATTCGCCAATCATTTTTCATCGGATTCTTCAGGCAATCTTTCCGCCTCAGGCGCAGGTTTGCTTAATGCTTCGGTGAAAAAGAACTATGTGATGACGCATTCGGGTGCTCCTCTTCCTTTCCGTTTTACCAATACGGATTCTGCTTATACGCCGACCGGAAATCAGATTTCTTCCGTTCATTTTCAATTTTCTCCCGCAAACACCGTAAGTTTCAATTACGATCCCGCAAGTGCAACATATTTGAAATATCAAAACGGAGAGTCTCACACAGACAGCGCAACAAGTACCCAACTTTCTTTTTCCAACATTCTTATTTTGTTTTACAATGTCAGCCTTTATCACACCGCAAGCGGTACCACGTTTACCCTTGACACCAGCGCCGGTGGCAACGGATTTTGCTACACAAACGGACATATGTTACCCGTTTCTTGGCGTTATGATAATACTGGAAATCTCGTTTTCACAGATTCCAACGGCGAATTACTCACTTTAAACCGTGGAAAAACTTATATCGGAATGATGAAAATTACCGACTCCTCCGGTGTAGTCGCTAAATAAAAGAATCCCTCTGCTCGCCGATCAAAGCTAAGCAGAGGGATATTTTTAAAACTTACCAAACAGAACAGCCAAAAGCAAAACCAGCGCGCCAAGCGCGATTCGATACCAACCGAAAACTTCGAAACTGTGCTTTTTGACAAAGCTCATCAAGAAACGGATTGCAATATAAGAAACCACGAATGCGACAATTACGCCAACCAGCAAAACACCAATTTCAATTGCCGTAACAGTAGCACCTGCCAGTATAAATTTCAGTCCGCGAATGAGAGAGGCGCCAAGCATAACGGGCAATGCCATAAAAAAGGAAAATTCTGCCGCAGCTGTTCTGGAAACCCCCAGAATCATACCGCCAAGAATGGTAGACCCCGAGCGCGAAGTGCCGGGAATCAAGGAAAGAACTTGGAAACAGCCGATCCAAAGCGCGGTTTTAAAAGGCATATGTTCTATGGTCTCTACCCTGTTCTCTTTTCCTTTGCGGAATCGTTCAATGACAATAAACAAAATGCCGTAAACAATCAAAGCCGCGGCAATCACGGGAAAACCGTAAAGATTTTCTTCCAACCAATCATCCAGCGGAATGCCAATTATGGCAGCGGGAAGAACGCCGATCAACACCAAAAGCCAAATGCGCCAGGTGTTCTTTTTTTCTTCCTCAGTTTTTTTGGGCGAAAACGGATTCAGTTTGTTGAAGTACAGCACAACAACCGCCATAACAGCCCCCAGTTGGATCGCAACGAGAAAGAAGCTGTAAAAAGCTTCGGAAACACCATAATTTTTAAGTTTTAAGATTTCGTCCAAAAGAAGCATATGTCCCGTACTGCTAATGGGCAGCCATTCTGTGATCCCCTCCACGATACCGATCGCGGCAGAGATCAAAAGTGCGATCAAAGCTTGCATAATATTTTTCCTCTTCTATTTTAGTATTTGTCAACCGCCACGAATGATATCTCCTTCGGAAACCGCGAAAGGAGTTTTCATATAAAACTTCATATAAGGATGAGGTGTGGACGGTATGGGAACACCGTTTTCATCCTTGAGCTCTCCCACGGTAAACGGTATGCCAAATTTCCCGGGAGAAACCAATTCAACCGAATCCCCAAAAAACATTTTATTTTTTTGCACACAGAGTGCCTCACCCGTCTTACTATCATATGAAAGAACGGTAGCAAGATATGCTTTCTCTCGAATATATCCCATATCCGTGCAGGTGTTCGCATTGACTTGCGCATCCGAAAAATAATATCCCGTGGCATATTCTCTGTGACTAACACTCAAAAGTTCATGCAACAAACGTTCATCAAATGGACTTTTGCCCTTTAAATAAGCATCGATCGCCATGCGGTAGGCATTCGTCGTAACAGCTGTATAATAAGCACTTTTCATGCGCCCTTCTATTTTAAAGCTGTTAATGCCGCTTTCCATAAGTTCGGGAATATGCTCGATCATGCAAGTATCTTTGGAACTCATGATAAACGTTTCCCCATTGATCTCTTCAAGAGGAAGGGGGATATCGGGACGTTTTTCTTCCGTAATCTCTAACTGCTTGACATGATAATTCCATCGGCAAGGTTGCGCGCAGGCACCGCGGTTGGCATCTCTTCCGGTGAAAAATCCGGAAAGCAAACACCTTCCGCTATAGGAAATACACATAGCACCGTGGATAAATGCTTCCAATTCCAAACTGTCGGGAATACCGGCGCGAATAGCGCGAATCTCTTTTAATGTCAACTCTCTTGCCAGCACAACACGGCGCACACCCAAGGCATGCCACGCGCGGCATGCTGCGGCACTGACGGAATTGGCTTGTGTAGACATATGGAGCTCAATGTTCGGTGCTACTTCTTTCGCAAGCATCAGAACACCGATATCCGCAACAATAAGCGCATCCGGCTTGACCTCATGAGCAAGTGCGGACAAATATTCCTTTAATGCCGTGTATTCATGCTCACGCGGCATGGTATTGACCGTCACATATACCTTTACCCCTCTTTGGTGAGCATACTGTACGGCATCCTTCATTTGCGGAATCGTGAAATTATCGGCCGCGGCTCTCATGCCAAACACTTCGCCCGCAAGATATACGGCATCGGCACCGTACCGAACAGCGGCTTCTAACTTTTCCCGATTTCCCGCCGGTGATAAAAGTTCCGGCATCTCGTTCTCCTTTCTTACCGACGCGGTACCGCAATCAAATTAAGATCCCATGCGGGAATGCAGTCTTTGCGTCTGATATAATAATCGTATTTTCCCCCAAAACGCTCTTCCAACCAAAGGAGAAGCGAAAAGAGATCCTCGCTTCGATGGTACGAAGAAATGAGCAACGAAGGCACACTGCGACGGATCGTTTCGCAACTTCCGTTTAACGCTGCGCACTCTGCGCCTTCTGTATCGTATTTTATATAATCTACATTTCTGCCTTGCATTAAAGTGTCGATTTTTGAAACTTCCACCGTTTCACTTGCGTATTCAAACGAAGTGAAATTGTTTTTTTGCTCATTCTTTTCGCCAATGATTGCCGCATTTCTGTTGCCGCTGACCGCAAAAGCGCGAGTTCCGTCCGACTCCCATGCTGCCACATGATAACAGAAGATGCGAAGATGTTGCGGCAGTGTTTGCGCATATGCAGAAAGCTTTATAAAATTTTTTCGATCCGGCTCGAGAGCATGCACTTCTTGCAAACACGGTGCTTCGTCCCAAAGCTCTTTTAATGTATCACCTCTGTATGCACCGACGTCGACCGCTACCTTCAACGAGGAAAATCCAAGCAGTTCTTTTTCGTCCTCAGCAAACACCGCCTGCCTTAAATACTGCGGCAACGCCGTCAGCTTATACCAAACGGTATTGACAAAAATGCGCTTTGAAAAATCATCTTGCAACAGTTCATAGGCACGGCAGATACTTTTATAATGCTTTTGATAAAACGGCGCATCAAAATACGTCTCCCCTGCCAAAGGCATGTCGGGAATATAAAGCTCATAATCCTCGGCTAAACCATAAATACGCTCAACCACTTCGCTCAAATGCGAACCGAAGGAAACAAGAATGACAAAAGACTCATATTTTTCTTTGATTTCAGAAAAGGAAAGAACTTTTTTACCATGAAATATTTGCCCACGTACGAACCCGTCGCTGGCAAAGAAATCCGAAATTTCTACACCCTCTTCGGAAAGACGCGCCAAAAGCTTATCTCCACCGTTTCCCATACCGTAAACCACGATGGGCCGCGTCTCTGTTCTGATCTTGCTCCAAAAGTCCGACGAAAAATCCGACGGCGGCAAAAGCGGAATATCGCTCATTTTCTTTCCTTTCATAAATTATCGATTTTCACACAAAACTATTGAATATCCTCATTTTTTGTGTTAAAATAAAGTATAACACAAACGGAGGTTTTCCTATGGATTGTCTATTTTGCAAAATTATTGCGGGAGATATTCCCTCCTCAAAGGTATACGAGGACGAAAATGTATACGCATTCCGTGATATCGCGCCGCAAGCACCGGTTCACATTTTAGTGATTCCCAAAACACATATCGCTTCAGTCGATGAGATCAACTCTCAAAACTGTGATCTTGTGGCAAAAATCTTTGCCGTCATTCCCAAAATCGCGGAAACAGAAGGCTTATCCGATGGTTATCGCGTTGTATCAAACATCGGTGAAAACGGTTGCCAAAGTGTAAAACACATGCATTTTCATATTCTAGGCGGCAAAAAGCTGACCGAAACCATGGCTTAATCAAACGGAAAACAAAAATGGGGGTGTCGTGCCATGCGCGACATCCCCACGCTTTTCTGCGCTTGACGGAATTATCGAAATATAAACGAAGAAAATGCGAAAAAGAAGGCTAAAGCCATCTTTTTCGCGCGGAACTTCTCGAAAGAGACGCTCCATTTTACTTCGGTACGGAAAGATCTTATCAGATCTTCTCCTTGACCTTGGCGGCTTTGCCGACTCTGTCGCGCAGGTAGTACAGTTTTGCACGGCGAACAACACCGCGACGGGTAACAACTACCTTAACAACGTTGGGAGAATGAATCGGGAAGGTCTTTTCCACGCCGCAGCCAAAGCTTACACGGCGAACCGTAAAGGTCTCGGAAATACCGCCGCCATGTCTGGCGATAACGGTACCTTCAAAAAGCTGAATTCTCTCCTTGTCGCCCTCTTTAATACGGTTGTGTACCGTTACGGTATCACCGATATTGAACTGAGGGACCTCGGTCTTCAATTGCTCATTTACAAAAGCTGTAATTTTCTCCATTATAGCTTCCTCCTTAATACCGAACATTCGTGCAGAGCTTCGCAGAGGACTGTTCTAAATCGCAATCGGCAAAAAAGCACCGAATGCCACTGTGCATTATATCACAGTCTTTTTGAAAAATCAATAGTTTTTGCAAAAAAAGTCTTGTAAATTTCAAGTTTTATGCTATAATATAATAGAATAATTTTATTTCATCATAAACACAGTACATTTCCTTTTCCAAATACAGCAATTTAACCAAGGAGATACCATGAACACCGAAGAAAAAATGCAAACGGAAGCAGATCCTTCCCCTTCCGAAGAAAAAAAGCAACCGTCCCCGAAAAAGAATTCTTTACGCAATCTCTACGATTTTGTAGAATTGTTTGCTTTGGCGGCATGCTTAATTTTGTTGGTCTTTACCTTACTTGCCAGGCTGACCGTAGTTGACGGCAGTTCTATGGACAACACCTTAAAAGACGGTCAGCGTCTCATCATTTCCGATGTTCTCTATTCCCCGAAATGCGGAGATATCGTGGTAATACAGTCTCCCGACATTCTCGGCGGCAAAGCCATTGTTAAGCGTATCATTGCCACCGAAGGTCAGCGTGTAGAAATCTACGCAGACGGTGTCTATGTTTATAACGCAGACGGAAGCGGCGGCAAGCTGGAAGAAACCGACGGTTCGCTTGGATATACCGTCAACTTTGATCCTTCCCCTTACTATAATTATCACCGCCAAAGTTTTGTGGTCGGAGAAGGCCAGGTTTTCGTAATGGGCGACCACCGTTCTGTTTCGGAAGACAGCCGTTCTTTTGGCTGTGTCGACGAAAGAACGATTCTCGGAAAAGCTTATTTTCGCGTTTCCCCTTTGTCCGAATTCGGCAGCTTATATCAATGAACGGAGTTTCTTATGCCTTCTGATGTCATTCAATGGTTTCCGGGGCACATGGCGAAAACTCGCCGTTTGATGCAAGAATGTCTTTCGCAAGTCGATATTTCGATTGAAATACTGGACGCGCGCATTCCCCTTGCCTCTCGCAACCCCGAAATACAAAAAATACTCGGTCAAAAACCCATTCTTACTCTTTTATCCAAAGCATCCGTCGCAGATGCACAGGTAACCGAAAAATGGATCTCCTATTATCGCGAAAGAAATATTCGCTGTTTGGCATACGATGCCATCACGGGAGAAGGAAAAAACGCCCTTCTTCCCGCCATTCATTCGCTTTTAGCGGACAAGTTGGAACGCTGTGCCGAAAAAGGAATGACGGGCAGACATATTCGCGCCATGGTCGTCGGAATCCCCAACGTCGGAAAATCCACACTCATCAATCATTTGGCGGGTGCGAAAAAAGCCAAGGCTGAAAATCGCCCCGGTGTAACAACCTCCAAACAATGGATATCCACCAACATCGGCATTGATCTTTTGGACATGCCCGGTGTTCTCTGGCCCAAATTCGACTGTCGAAAAACAGGAGAGAATCTCGCTATCACGGGTGCCATCAAAGATGCGGTTCTCAACACCGAAGAAATCGCCATGATTCTTTGTGACAGATTGAGAAACTTCTATCCCGATCTTTTCCGAGAACGTTACAAACTGCAAAACGAAGACATTGACGCTCTGGATGCCTATGATCTTTTCGAACTCGTCGGCCGTCGCCGCGGATTCTTGATGTCGGGCGGAGTGATTGACGAGGCGCGGACCGCCAAAACGCTTTTGGAAGAATTTCGCAATGCCAAAATCGGACGCATTTCTTTGGAACGTCCTCTTATGAAGGGAGAAGTTGATAATGCCTGATTTTTCCTTGGAAGAAGCTTTCGCAAACGAAGGCTATACCGCTGTATGCGGTGTCGATGAAGCCGGGCGCGGTCCTTTGTCGGGACCTGTCGTGGCTGCCGCTTGCATTCTTCCCTTCGGGTGCGTAATTGAGGGACTCGACGATTCGAAAAAACTCTCAGCAAAAAAGCGCGATCTGCTTTTTGACATGATCTGTGAAAAAGCCGCAGCCTACTCCATCGCATCTGCCTCTCCCGCCGAAATCGATGAAATCAACATTTTGAACGCAACCATGCTTGCCATGCGCCGTGCAGTGGAAGGTCTTTCCATCCCTGCCGATCTCGCCCTTATTGACGGCAATACTTCACGAGGTTTTTCTATCCCAACCCATACGGTCATCAAGGGTGACTCCATATCCGCATCTATTGCGGCGGCAAGCATCCTCGCCAAAGTAACGCGTGACCGCATCTGTTTGGAAGATGATCAAAAATATCCCGAATATCAATTTGCCAAGCATAAAGGCTACTCCACAGCTCTTCATATGCAAATTCTACGCGAAAAAGGGCCTTGCCCCATTCACCGCCGATCTTTTTTAAAGTTTTTGAACGATGTTTAAGTTCTCTACCCTTTTCACCGCCTATCGAAGACGCAAAAGTGTTCCGGCAAAAAGAGTCAATTCGGCCTTGCCCAACCATCTAAAAATCGGAACAATCGGAGAAAATTTCGCGGCAGAACATTATATTCAAAGCGGGTTCATCATCACACACAGAAATATTGTTATCGCGAAAAACGAAATTGACTTCATTGCGCAAGACAAAAAGTTTTTCGTCTTTTGCGAAGTTAAAACACGCATCGGTGAAAAAGGTGAGCACCTTCCCGGAGGCCGCCCCGCCGCTGCTGTGGATAAAGAAAAGCAATTCCACCTAATACAAGCGGCAAGCTATTTCACCAAACGTTACCGAAACCTCGGAAAACGTTTTCGTTTCGATGTCATTGAGGTTTACCTATCCAAAGAATTAAAGGTAAATTCAATCTATGTGATACGAAATGCGTTTTCAAGAAATTGATTACATTATATTTTACATACAAAGAAAGGTTTTTACCATGCAGTACAAAAGCACACGTTCCGTAACACAAGAATCTGTCAGTGCGGCAGAAGCCATCAAAAACGGTTTAGCCCCCGACGGCGGTCTTTATATGCCCGAGAGTATTCCTTCGCTTTCGCTTTCCGAAATCCAGGATCTTCTCGACTGTTCCTATCCCGAACGGGCTACCTATGTCTTTTCTAAGTTTTTAACCGATTATTCTGTACAAGAAATTCTGACCGACACCGGAAAAGCTTATAGTGAAGCCAAATTCCCCGGCGGTGCCGCCCCCATTCGCGACATTGACGGACAGGTCACATCCTTGGAGCTTTGGCACGGTCCTACCAGTGCTTTCAAAGATATGGTACTTTAGATCATGCCTCGCCTCCTTTCTCGCGCACTGGTAAAAACGGGCGAGAAGCGCACCGCACTTATCTTGGTTGCCACCTCCGGCGATACGGGAAAAGCGGCTCTCGAAGGCTATCGCGATGTTGATCAAATCAAGATTAAGGTTTACTATCCCGTAGACGGTGTTTCCCGTGTACAAAAGCTTCAAATGCAAACGCAAGAGGGTGCCAATGTTGATGTTACCGCTATCTACGGCAATTTTGACGATGCCCAAAGCGGTGTGAAAAAGATCTTTGGTGATGCTGAAACCGCCAAACTCTTAAACGATGAAAATGTATTTCTCTCCAGCGCGAACTCGATCAACTGGGGCAGACTTGCTCCACAGATCGCGTATTATGTATCGGCATATTGCGACATGGTGAAAAATGGCAAGATCGTTCTCGGCGACAAAATTGACATTTGTGTTCCCACCGGAAATTTCGGCAACATTTTTGCGGCATACATTGCCAAAAAGATGGGACTTCCCTTTGACAAGTTGATCTGCGCCTCCAATCGCAACAATGTTCTTACCGATTTTCTTGAAACGGGAACCTACGACAAAAACCGTCACTTCTATACCACAACCTCCCCTTCGATGGATATTCTCATTTCGAGCAACCTCGAACGCCTTCTCTACCTTGTGGCAGGTAGCGAAAAGACCGCCGCTTACATGAAGGATTTGAATGAAAAGGGCGTTTACACCATCGCCGAAGAAGAGCTTGCCGAAATCAAAGAAACCTTTGTCGGCTACTATGCGGACGAAGAGGACTGCGCCGAAGCCATCCGCACTGCCTACCATAAATACGGATATCTTTGCGACACGCACACCGCTGTGGGCTATCATGCCGCACAAAAGCATTTGGACATCACCAAAAGCACACGCAAAATCGTTCTTGCATCTACCGCAAGCCCCTACAAATTTGCCGGTGCCGTATACCGCGCTTTGACAGGAAAAGAAGCATCCGGAGAGCTTGAAGCACTGGACGAGCTTTCCGCTTTGACTTCCACCGAAATTCCCGCGCCTCTCTCCAACATCGGTGCGCGCACGGTTCGTTTTGAAACCACCATTCACCCCGGTGAAATGAAAGAATCTGTGCTTGCTTTCGCAAAGAAATAATCAAAAATGTCGTGGGGCTGAGTCAACGACTCAGCCCCCTCATCCTTATTCAGCCTTCGGCTTAAAGGTAACGCAAACGGTATCTGCACTTTTGGTCGCATTGCTGGGACCTACGGAAATCTTTTCCGCATGGCAAGCACATCCGTTTTCGTTATAAACACAATTGCGTACATCGCAATGAATCCCCTTGATAGCCGGTTCATGGCAACATTGATTTTTCGTTTCCATTTTTAAACATCTCCCTTCATTCGGATATATTTAGTCTATCCGACCAAATGATTTTTATACTCAAATTCAAGTTTTAAAGAAAGGCAGAAGGCGCAATGTCTGTATTCGCCATATCGGATTTGCATTTATCGCTAAACGAAAGAACCAACAAATCCATGCATGTTTTCGGTCGCCGTTGGCAGGACTATGTAAGCAAGCTTGAAAAAAATTGGCGTGCGATTATCACGGATGAAGACACTGTGATTATTCCCGGCGATATCTCGTGGGCGCTTTCCACCGAAGAAGCTATCGCAGATTTTTCTTTCATCAATTCACTGCCCGGTAAAAAACTGATTGGAAAAGGCAACCACGATTTTTGGTGGCAAACCATGCGAAAGCTAAACGCCTTCAAAGAAGAAAAACGCTTTTCTACCATTTCTTTTCTGTATAACAACGCCTATGCGGTCGAAAATTTTATCATCGCCGGAACGCGCGGCTGGTTTTATGATCCGTGCTGTGATAACATGCCCCCCGAAACCGATTTTGCCAAGATCAGCGCACGGGAGGCAGCAAGGCTTGTCATCAGTTTAAACGAAGCTCAAAAACTTCAAGCAGAGCATCCCGAAAAAGAGTTGCTCGTCTTTTTACACTTCCCTGTTATTTGGGGCGACAAAGTCTCCGAAGAACTCATGAACGTGCTTCTTTCTTTCGGTGTAAAACGGTGTTACTTCGGTCACATCCACGGTTCTTACGAAATGCCAACGGAATTTGAAGAAAAAGGTGTGCATTTCACCCTAATTTCAGCTGATTTTTTGAATTTTGTTCCTAAAATTGTACAAAAATAATAATTTCCCCCAATTTTTTTCATTAAACTATTGACAGTTCTCATTTTTTGCAATATAATAATGAGGATAAATATAATATTAATTATTCTTCGGAGGATAAGAATCAATGAGTCTGATCAAAAAGACAAAGCTCGAAAAGAACCACTATGAGTTCGAATTCTCGATCGACAAGGAAGCATTCAAGAAAGCTACAGATAGCGCATTCCGCAAGAATGTTGCTAAGATGAACATTCCCGGCTTCCGCAAAGGTAAAGCTCCCCGCGCCATCGTAGAAAAGATGTACGGCAAGGGCGTATTTTACGAAGACGCGCTCAACGAGTGCATCCCTACCGCTTATGAAGAAGCTGTTAAGGAAGCAAAGCTCGATGTAGTCGGTCGTCCTGAGTTCGATGTTGTTTCCATTGAAAATGACGAGCCTGTTATGAAGGCTACCGTTTATATTAAGCCCGATGTTTCTATCGAAGGCTATCTTGGCATTGAAGTAGAAAAAACCGTTAAGACTGTAACCGATGAAGATGTCAACGCTGAGATTGAGCGTGTTCGTGAGCGCAATGCCCGCAACATCGAAATCACCGACCGTGCCGCTATGATGGGCGATACCGTTACCATCGATTACCTCGGCACCGTAGACGGCGTAGCTTTTGACGGCGGCAAGGCAGAAGGCCACGAGCTGAAGCTTGGCAGCGGTCAATTCATCCCCGGCTTTGAGGATCAGATCGTTGGCAAGAACATCGGCGAAGAGTTTGATGTCAATGTGACCTTCCCTGCTGAATATCACGCAAGTGAACTCGCAGGAAAGGCTGCCGTTTTCGCAACCAAGCTTCATGCCATTAAGGCAACCGAACTTGCCGAGCTCGATGACGAGTTTGCGAAAGACGTTTCCGAGTTTGACACTTTGGATGCTTACAAAGCAGATATCAAAGCAAAGCAGGAAGAAAGAAACAATAAGGCTGCCGATGCCGAAGTAGAGGACAAGCTGATCGACGCACTTCTTGAAAAAATGGTTGCAGAGATTCCCGAGGTTATGTTCGAGGTAGAAACCGAGAACCAACTTCGCGACTTTGACAACAACCTCAGAATGCAAGGCTTGGATCTTTCCACCTATTGCAAGTACACCGGCATGGATCTTGATGCTATGCGTGCTCAAATGCGTCCTCGCGCCGAGAAACAAGTTAAGGTTCGTCTGGCACTTGAAAAGATTGCAAAGCTTGAAAAGCTCTCTGCTCTCAAGAAAGATGTTGAGGCTGAATATAAGCGCATTTCCGAGGCATATAATGTACCTGTAGAACAGGTTAAGACCATGATCGACGCTAAAGATCTCGGCGAAGATATTAAGGTCAAAGCAGCGATTGAGCTTGTTAAAGAAAAGGCTGTTATTAAATTAGTCTGATTTTCACCTGTGTTTGCGTGCTTCGCCTTAGGCGCGGCACGCAACACTTTTATAACGGTATCTAAACAGAAAAACGGAGGATTCTCTTATGGCACTTGTACCAATGGTTATTGAGCAAACCAGCCGCGGCGAACGCTCGTATGACATTTATTCCCGTCTTTTGAACGACCGTATCATTATGCTTTGCGATCAAGTCAATGATGCAACTGCTTCCCTTATTGTTGCACAAATGCTTTATTTGGAAGCGCAAGATCCCGACAAAGATATCTATTTCTATATCAACAGCCCCGGCGGATCTGTTTCGGCAGGTCTTGCCATCTATGATACGATGAATTTTATCAAATGCGATGTCTCCACCATTTGCATCGGCATGGCGGCAAGCATGGGCGCGTTCTTGCTCTCCGCAGGTACCAAAGGCAAGCGCAAAGCTCTGCCGAACAGCGAGATCATGATTCACCAGCCTTTGGGCGGTACGCAAGGGCAAGCTTCGGATATCAAAATCCACGCCGATCATATCTTAAGAACGCGTGATAGGCTCAATCGCATTTTGGCAGAACGCACCGGTAAATCTCTGGAAGAAATCGAAAGAGATACCGAAAGAGACAATTTCCTCTCTGCCGATGAAGCTGCCGCTTACGGTCTTATCGATGAAGTAATTGAAAAAAGACCTTGATAGCCTATAAGAAAGAGATCATATGGAAAACAACAATGAAAAACGCCATGTCTGCTCCTTTTGCGGCAGAGGTGAAGATAAAGTAGCATTTTTGATCCCTGCGCCCAGCGGTGCATGCATTTGCGATGAATGTGTCAGCACTTGTGCCGAAATCATTGATGAGTATACCGTTGAACCTGCTCCGGAAGGCGATGAACTCACCTTCGAAACCCTTCCCAAACCCGAAGAAATTAAGAAAACGCTGGACGAATATGTCATCGGTCAAGACGATGCCAAGCGTGTTCTTTCGGTTGCGGTGTATAACCACTATAAGAGAATTCTCACCGTTATGCCCAAAAAAGGCAAAAAGAAGGCGGCAGACGAAGGCGAAGATGAAGTTGAACTGCAAAAAAGCAACGTTCTTTTGCTCGGTCCCACAGGCGTAGGTAAAACCTATATTGCGCAAACATTGGCAAAAGCGCTTAAAGTTCCCTTTGCCATTGCCGATGCAACAACGCTTACCGAAGCCGGCTATGTCGGTGAAGATGTTGAAAACATTCTTCTCCGTCTGATTCAAGCAGCAGACTTCAACATTGAGCTTGCCGAGCGCGGTATCATCTATATCGATGAAATCGACAAAATCTCCCGCAAAGGCGAAAACCGTTCCATCACAAGAGATGTCTCGGGTGAAGGTGTCCAGCAAGCCCTCTTGAAGATTTTGGAAGGAACCGTTGCCAATGTTCCGCCCAAAGGCGGCAGAAAGCATCCCCAACAGGAATTTTTGCAAATCAACACGCAAAACATCCTCTTCATTTGTGGCGGTGCTTTTGACGGATTGACCGATATCATAGAAAAACGCCAAGGCAATCAAACCATTGGTTTTGGCGGCGATATCCGTAGCAAGCAAGAAAAGCTTCAAAAAGGCTTTTACAAAGGTGTCACGGCACATGATATTGTCAAATACGGCTTAATCCCCGAATTGGTAGGCCGTTTGCCCGTTATGGTGACGCTTGACAATCTGGACAGCTCCGCGTTGGTTCGCATTATGAGAGAACCTAAAAATTCTCTTGTCAAACAATACGAAAAGCTCTTTAAGCTTGACGGCGTTACCCTTTCCTTTGAAGAGGACGCCTTTACCGCCATCGCCAAACTTGCTTTGGAACGCGAAACGGGCGCGCGCGGTTTAAGGTCTATTACAGAGGCTATTATGCTTCCCTTGATGTATGAAATTCCTTCGAGAGACGATATTGAAAAAGTGATCGTCACAGCAGATTTTGTACTTGGCAAAGCAGAAGCCAAGCTTGTATTAAAAGCACCGGGCTTACCGGATGCACAATAAAGAAGGGGCTAGCTCATTAGTCATGAGCTAGCCCGATTTTTTATTTCAGAACAACTACCGTGACACCTGCATCGCCTTCGCCGTAGACACCTTGGCGGAAAGAGGCAACGCGCTTATCCTTTTTAAAAAAGCCCCAAAGTGCCGTTCTTAATGCACCGGTTCCTTTTCCGTGAATGATGCGAACGGATTCAATACCGGCAAGACAAGCGTCGTCAATATACTTATCCACACGATACCAAGCCTCATCTCCCGTCATTCCTCTCACATCGATTTCCGGCTTGAAATCTGCCGCAATCGAACCGCGAATGCGGGTAACGGTCTTGGCTTTTTGCTCTTTTTTAGCTTCTTTTTTCGCCTTACCGAGCAAGCGCACTTTTGAGATATGCGTTTTGGCTTTTAAAATACCTGCTTGAACCGTCAAATTACCGTCTTTATCCGGCAAAGAGACCACTTCCCCTTCTTGACCAAAGCTAACAAGGTAAACGTGATCCCCCACCGCCAGTGGCCGCGGAAGAACATAGTCTTCTTCTAAATTGACATCTTTATATTCGAACGCGGAATACTCTTCATCGGATTTTTTTAATCCACTGCGAATGTTTTGGCGGGCAAGAGCGAGTTCTTCGGCAAAGCGGCGATTTTCCTGCTTTTTACGAACATCATCTAACTCTTTCATGACATAATCGCTGGTTATTCTTGCGCTGTCAAGAATCTGTCGTGCACGTTCCAATGATTTTTTGATTTCATCTTCAGCACTTTGTGTTCGTGTTTTCAGTTCTTTTTCAGCTTCCGCTTTATGCTTTTCATATTCAAGACGCATACGCTCGGCATCGTCTTTCGCCCGTTCCATTGCAATACGGTCTTTTTCAAGCTGCTCGATCACCGCTTCGAAGCGTTTGTTTTCAGCCGACACCATCGCTCTCGCTTTTTCCACAATACGCGTCTCAAGTCCTAATTTTTCGGAAATAGCAAAAGCATTTGATTTACCGGGCGTGCCGATAACAAGACGGTATGTGGGACGAAGGGTTGATACATCAAATTCGCAAGAAGCATTTTGCACCCCCTCGGTCTCAAGCGCATAGGCTTTAAGCTCCGCATAATGCGTGGTGGAAGCGGCAAGGGCACCTCTTTCTCTCACAGCCTCTAAAATGGCTGTAGCTAAGGCAGCACCCTCTACCGGATCGGTACCCGCACCGAGCTCATCAAAAAGAACCAAAGAACGGTCGGATGCCGCATTTAAAATTTCAACAATCGTCGTCATGTGTGCCGAGAAGGTGGAGAGCGATTGCTCTATACTCTGCTCGTCTCCAATATCGGCAAGGATCTCCCCGAAAATACCCATTTGTGATTCTTCAGCCGCCGGTATTTGCAAACCTGCCTGCGTCATAAGCGCAAAGAGCCCCAGTGTTTTCAAGGAAACCGTTTTACCGCCCGTGTTGGGACCTGTAATTACCAAAGTGTCAAAATCCACGCCGAGCGAAACAGACACCGGAACGACTTTCTTGGGATCCAACAATGGGTGCCGCGCCGCTTTCAAAAGAATCATAGGGCGGTCATTCAATATCGGTGAGACGCCGTGCATCTTATCCGCCAATGCGGCGCAAGAGAAATAAAAGGCAAGATCGGTGATAATGCGGTAATTTTGAAGAATACTTCCCGAAAATTCAGCGCAAAAAGCAGAAAGCTCCATCAGAATTCGGTCGATCTCTTGCGTTTCCTTGGCCTTTAATTCCTTAAGCTCATTGTTTGCCTCCACAACACCAATGGGTTCAATGAACAAGGTTGCACCGGAAGCGGATGTGTCGTGTAAGAGACCTTTGATTTCGTTACGGTATTCCGCCTTGACAGGTACCACATATCTGCCGTCACGAATGGTGACTAAATTCTCTTGCAAAAATTTCGATCGTTGACCGCTGACAAAATTCTGCAAAGTTTCCTTGATGCGGTTGTTTGCTGATCTCATTTTCCGTCTGATATCAGCGAGCAAAACACTTGCCTCGTCCGCAATCATTTCTTCCGAAATGATGGTTCGGTTAATGCGTTCTTCAAGCGTGCGGTTGATCATTAACCGCGAAAAAGAAACATCAAGAACCGTATCAAACAGATGATTGGCATTAATATAATCCTGTAAGGCTCGTGCTGTATAAAAAAGTGCTGAAATATCCAACAATTCACGAATGGATAACATCGCTCCTTTTTCGGCACGCTCGGCGGAATCACAAACATTTACAACTCTTCCGAACGCGGGATACCCTTTATGCGACGCCAAACGTCTTGCGTCACGCGTCTTACTCTGCCTGAGCGCAACCGTTTCAAAATCATCACTCGGCATCAGCTTTTCAGCCAAATGCTTTGCGCCTTCGGTCAAAGCAACCTCACATAGCATAGCAATGACTTTATCATATTCCAGATTTTCGAGTGTCTTGTGCGTAAAAACCATATTCTTTCCTTTTTAATCTTTGGGTGATACGGGAGGTTCACCCTTCAAAAGTTGTTTATAAAATTCCAAAGACTTAAAGCTTGTCTCCAAATGATTGATAAGATATGTTTCCGCCGCTACGGAAAAAGAATCGACATCTTCCGGATTTTCGAGTTTAAATGCCAAAATTTTCTCCAAAGGCGAACAAATCACATAAAATAGGGCTGCACGGGCAGAATCCGTCAAAAGAACACGAATAGTAGGATGAACGGGATCGTAAACCTCTGTTTCATCGGCCGCTTCCCGACGGCATTTTTCGCACAAAACGGACCCGTTCATAACGTCTAATACCACGCCTGTCCCCTCTTCGCCGCATGCTGAGCAAACAGCAAGATCGGGGGAAAAGCCAAGAACCGCTGCGGCACGCATCTCGAAAGCCCCCTTGATGAGAGCACGCGGTGCTTTTTCTTTTGCCATGGCATAAAGGCTGTTCAAGGTCAAGCGCAAAAGAGGCAAGTCAGCCATATTTTCTGTGCCGACATGCGCGATCACCTCACAAATATACCCTGCCAGCGTAAGCTTTTCGATATCCGTGCGCAGATCAAAAAAGCTTTCAATCAAATCTACCTCGCGCACCGTGTAACGCTCCTTATGAAACGCAAGCACATATTGGCTGTAACAGAAAAGCTCCGTTGCCACCAATGCACGGCTTCTTAAAGAACGGCTGCCATTTGCGGTTGCGGTAATCAGTCCGAGCTCATCGGTATATATCGTTAAAATTCGATCGCGTTCGCCATAGTTGACATTACGTACAACGATTCCCTTCACTGTAACCAGTTGCATAAACCGCGCTTCCCTTCACATAGATTCAGCTATCGATATCTTTCTTGTTGTAACCGAAATTGGACAAAAGAAACGTGCTGTCACGCCATTTTTCTTTCACCTTTACCCATAAATCAAGATAGATCTGTATGCCAAAGAACTTCTCTAAATCTTCCCGTGCATACGAACCTATGGTCTTAAGCATACTGCCTTGCTTACCAAGAATGATGCGTTTATGGGAATCTCTTTCACAAAAAATTTCAGCCCGTATTTTGATAAGCTTTTTGCTCTCTTCAAAGGATTCTATCACCACGGCAGTGCCGTGAGGAATTTCGTCACTCAAGAGGCGTAAAATCTTTTCGCGAATAATCTCCGCGGCAATCTGCCGTTCGGGTTGATCGGTGACAATGTCATCGGGGAAAAACCACGGACTCTCGCCGAGATATCGTTCGCATTCTTTCAGCACAATATCAATATTTTTGCCCGACTTTGCCACCATCGGAACCACCGCGTCAAAATCAAACGCTTCGGAATAAGCGGCTATGGTTTTGGCAACATTGAGAGGCGTGACGGTATCGGTCTTGTTGACAACCAAGATTGCCCCCAATCCCTCCGATTTTAAACGTTCGATGATGGTTGCTTCAATATCGCCCACCGCCTCTCTCGGTTCAACGACAAGAATCGCGGCATCGGCTTCGCCGAGGGCACTGTCGGTCGCTTTTACCATATAATCGCCCAACTTCGTGCGCGGCTTGTGCAACCCGGGAGTATCCAAAAAAACATATTGCTTTTCATCCACGGTATGGATGCCTGTGATGCGATTACGAGTCGTTTGCGGTCTTTTGGACACGATTGCAACCTTCTCGCCGAGAATATGGTTCAACAGTGTGGATTTTCCTACATTCGGTCTTCCTACAATCGCAATAAATCCTGTTTTCGTCATTTGTGTTCCTCTCAATCAGCAAAATCAAGTGTGTCCATAATCTCTCTTTGGCGCGCGCATTGCTTCTCATCTTCTTCCGGCGATAATTCATGATCATATCCCAAAAGATGCAAGGTGGAATGTACCGTTAAAAAAGCAATCTCACGCAAAAAGCTGTGTCCCAACTCCCGCGCTTGCTCTTCCGCGCGTTCCAAAGAAAGAACGATATCGCCGATCGGTGTGCTTTCCTCCTCGGGAATGAATGATTCCAGTTCTTCTTTGGTGTACATCGGAAAGGATAAAACATCTGTAGCACTGTCCTTTTCGCGGTATTCTCGATTCAGCTCCTTAATGTATGCATTCGAGCAGAACATAACGGACACTTCGGTGTCAAAATCAAAATTCTCATGATAGAGCGTAGCACGGATCGCTTCTCTCACTGTTTTTTTGAAAAGGTAAGCCCCTTGCGCATATTCTTTTTCTGCCGCGAAATAAATTTTCAGTTTTGGAATGTCAGGGGTGTAATGTTTCATTATTTTTCGTCTCTCTTTCTTTTAAAGGTATATTTTGTTTGGCGTTTATCGGACGTCTTTGCTGTTCTGTCCTTATCGTATTTTTCATATGCGAGGATGATCTTCTGCACAAGCTTATGGCGCACCACGTCACGTTCTGTAAAGGTATGGATGGCGATATCGTCAATGCCCTTCAAAATGCGAACTGCCACCGAAAGACCGCTTTTGATTCCGCCCGGCAAGTCTGTTTGAGAAGGATCTCCCGTTATGATCGCCTTAGAATGATTACCCAAACGCGTCAAAAACATTTTCATTTGCTCGGGAGAGGTGTTTTGAGCCTCATCGAGGATAATAAAAGAATCATCCAGTGTTCTGCCGCGCATATAGGCAAGCGGTGCGATCTCAATCATTCCCTTTTCAAGATAGGCACTGTAATTCTCCGCACCGAGCATTTCAAACAAAGCATCATAGAGAGGCCTTAAATAGGGATCAATCTTGCTTTGCAAATCGCCGGGCAAAAACCCCAAGCGTTCCCCCGCTTCCACGGCGGGGCGTGTCAAGATAATGCGATTCACTTCTTTTTTGCGCAAAGCATCCACCGCAAGTGCCACAGCCAAAAAGGTTTTTCCCGTTCCCGCAGGCCCGATGCCGAAAACAACCGTATTTTTGCGAATGGCGTTGACGTATCTTTTTTGACCAATGGTTTTGGGCTTGATAGGCTTTCCGCGAATGGTCAAGCAAACCGTGTCATTGCCAAAATCTTCAAGGTCAGCCCATTCGCCTTCCTTGGCAAGTGAAATTCCGTAATTTAAAACCTGTTCGGTGATGTCATCTCCGCGAAGCGCAACCTCTTTCAGATAAGAAAGCAATGCCCCTGCCTTTTCAACATTTGCATAATTCTCTCCTTTGACCGTAACGGAGGATTCTGCCGCATCGCCTTCGGCATAGAACACAGAAACACCGAATTCTTTTTGTAATACATCAATATTTTCATTGCAAGAACCGTATACCGTTGCAATGATATCGGCGTTTTCCATCCTAATCTTTTTCTCCATGCATCCTTATCCTTTCCTTCCCTCTAAGGAATCAATATTGCTTGTTTTTCCGCAATATCGGTGACATAAACGATCGTACATTTGACAATGCACATATCTTCCATCGCTTGCGCCGTGGTTTCTTTCGAAATCAAATACCCGTTTTTCGTTAAAGCAGAAATCTTTCCTTTTAACTTGGCAAACGCTAAGCGCAACGCCTCGGTCTCACTCAAGATCTCTTCGCCCTCTTCACAAATAACAGCCGAATAACGCAAAAGTGAAAACGGAAGTGTTTTCCCGCTTGGCATGACCGCAACATCTCTTTTTACTATTGTACCATAAGTCGGGGGGAGATTTCCAGTGTTTCTGTGAAATTTTATTGTTTTTCCAAAGAAATTTATTGCAAAACCTGTCTCTCTCGTCTCTTTAACGGCTTCTTTCTTTTGTTTGTAAGGGATTTCGATCAAAATTTCCTCCGTCACCGTTCCATAGACACTTCCCTCTGCCATTAAAAGCCGACTTTCATGCGCACCATCGACAACACCATTTACCAAAAGATCCCCTTTTTTGACAACTTCTCCTTCCTTAACCACTACTTTTCCGTGTAACACATCAATCGAATGAATGACCGCATCTTTCGAAGCAATTAAATTTCCTACCCCTTCGCTTCCTTCTTTTCCGCCATGCTCACTTTCAATCACATGCACATAAGCCACCGTTCCGACACAATAAATATCCATATGAGCGATTTCTTGGTGCCTCAATCGATAGGCATTGGATAATTCCAAAAAATCTGCCTCTTTTTTATTTGCTCCCTCACCGAAACCGAGAGCTTGCAAATTCAATCGAATGCTTTCCGCGGGAATTTTTTCATTTCCGATTACCTCTACGCGCCAAACCACACTCTCTGCCCAAAAAACGATAAAAAGTGCAAAAAGAACTCCCACAACCAATCCGATACGTTTTCGAAACCGCCATGCTACTGCCGGGAAGCCCTCTATTTCACCTATCTTTAGCGATAAATGTACCCCTTTTGCAGCTTTCTCCAATTCGGATTTATGAAAAACAGAGACACACCATGAAAACTCAGTATCATATAAAACGGGAATTTTTTTCTGCACAAAGAGATTCAAAACTGCGCCTTTTTGAGCTTCATCACATCTAACGCGGTAATATCCAAACAAAAAATAATACATGCGTAACAAAAATCCCATATTCACCTCACAGAAGAAGGAGCATGCTCAAAATGAATCTCGTTGATCACCCCGACAATTTCAACAGCATGGCCGACATATGTCATGCAAACCAAATCCGTTCCTCCAAGAGCAAGAACCTCCCCATCCAAAAGAACGCGAACAGCACTCGGAAGACACAAAAGTATCTTTTTGGCGCTCTCAATCCAAACGGATAATTTTTGACCTTTTCCTGTAATGATTACCTTAATGTTCTTATGTTTTTCTTCGGTCCCATCTTTATGCTTTTCGGATTGTTTCATAAAAAAATGCCTCTTTTCATATTTTGATACATATCATTTTATGAAAAAATGAGGATAAAGATGATAATGATACGTACTATAAAAAAAGAGCTTCCGTTTTGCGGACTTCTTATACTCCTTTCACTTTCCTTCTTTCGTTTTTCTCTTCTGCGCGATGCCGTACAAGCGGCACTTTCCCTTTGCGCTTTTTCTATCGTTCCTACGCTTTTTTTATTCTTGATCTTCACCGATCTTTTTTATCATCTCCCCGAAGGAAAAGCTTTTTTTACAGTACTCGCAAAGCCCTTAGCACGTTGCTTTCGCACTTCCGAAGCCGGGGCAAGTGTCTACCTCTACGGTATCTTATTTGGCTTTCCGTTAGGGATCAAAATTCTTACGGAATATTACAAAGAGGGATATATCGAAAAAGAAGAGGCGGAAAAGCTCTTGCTCTTTTCAAACAACACCGGCCCCGCCTTTTTAATCGGCACTGTCGGCATCGGCTTTTTAAAAGATTTTCGCGTAGGTCTTTTTTTATATATCATGCAAATTCTCATTTCGTTTCTTTTCGGCATTTTGATATCCTTCGGATCGCCTATGCCCGAAAAAGGCTCTGCTTCACTTTATCCTTCGATTTCCTCTTTTTCTTTTTCGAAAACCATGCAAAAAGCTATTATAAATATGCTTTCCATCTGCGGATATATCATTTTCTTTTCCGCACTCTGTTCTCTTATTTCTCCCCTCATTCCCAACATATTTATCAAAGGTCTCTTTTTCTCTTTTTTCGAGATAGGAAGTGCCTCCTCTTTTTTAATTCAAAACTTTACGCCTCCGCTTTTGCACGCCATGCTCGCCTTTGCCGTCTGCTTTTCGGGTATTTCGGTTTACATGCAAGGAGCTGATTTCATAGCACAAACCGATCTTTCCAAAAGAAATTATATTCTCGCCAAGCTCATTCAAGGAACCCTTTCTTTCTTCTCGGTTCTTTTGCTGTCAAGCGTTTTCAGTTGACAAACACCAAAAAATATGTTATGATAAAAGAACCAAAAACAAAGAAATGAGTATGGTAATGAAAAAGCATAACAACCCAAAGATTGATCCCGTTTGCGCCTTTTGCGAATTTTTACATACAGAAGAAAGCCAAGGTGCCTCTGCGATTCTCTCATGCAAATACAAGAAAAACATAACCCCGGATGGAAGCTGTTTTCGCTTTCGCTACGATATTTTGAAACGCAAACCGAACGAAGCCTTGCCTCCGATCGCATTAGATCCCGAGACACTTGTGCTTGACTGATCCGCAAAATTCTCTTTTCGCTATATTTTTCAAATAAAACAGGGGGAGTGAGCCAATTGGCTCACTCCCTTTTGGATTTTATGTGCGGCACCGTGCAAAAACACCGATACCGATTACGGCTTTAGCCGTTGATGTCTCCGCCGTTTACCACAACGATGGAGGAAGAACCGTATACAAAGCCCTTATAAGCGGACTGGCTACTGTCATACGGTGAGGAAACACCTGCATCGTACGCAGAAGCGGCTTTATAAGAGATGTAATAGAGGTACGCGTTATCAGGCACTGTAACCGTCATGGTGTATACAGCATTACCGCTTGCATCCGTTTCAAGATACGAAAGCGCAACGTCCGCTGTATAGAAAATTTGATCTACAACACCGCCGCCACCGTACGTAATCGCTTCCGTTGTATAATACAAGGTTGCCGTAGGCGAAGTTAGATCTTTCGCAACCGTAAGCTTTGTCGTGTACGAGGTGCCAAGCTTATTGGTAATCACGCTCTCGGTCGCATAGCAAGATTTTTCAGCACCGTAGTTCGAGCACACCCAATCGCCGAAACGATAGATTTCCGCAGGGGGTGCACCCGCCTGTTGAGAATGACTGAGACTTGGCTTAATAACAAGATAGACATTGGGATTATTCTTCTTCATGGATTCATATGTTTTGACAGAAGAATTGATGTCTGCCCAAAGATCCTTTTCGCTGTTGAGAATCAATGTGGGAACCATATTGGCTTCAAGAACCGCAACGTCTTGCCAAAGATCAGCGGCAAAAGCGTCTTGGATGCTTCCGAACATTGCTGTATTGTCGCCATACCCTAAATAATAGCTGAGATATACGGGAATCGCAAAAGCAAAGCGTTGGTCATAGCAAGTAGCGATGGAAGTGGTTAACCCGCCCCAAGAAATACCCGTGATACCAACTTTGCCATCATCCACGCTGTCAAGACTGCGAAGAATGGTGTTTGCAAATGCGCAATCGGAGATTGCATAATACATCCACTGTTTTTCGATGGCATCCCGCGCAGTAGAAAAACTGTCCTTTGCTTTATGGCCAAGTTCGTCCACCACGTTTGCGGATCCGCCCGTTCCGCTGGCATGATATCCTTCGGTATCAAAGGCGATTGCCGCATAACCATGGTTTGCCGCAGTTGCCGTATAAGCCGCATAGGCGTGACCGCCGCCGCCATGTACACACACGATACCCTGCGTTGCGTTTTCGGGTACGCTCATATAGGCAAATACGCGAATGGCACCCATAGCATCCAGCGTGGCAACATCCAGAGCACCGGTATCAAGCTTGTAGGAAAGAGGATCCGTTGCCATCGGATACCAGAAATAAACAGCTGAAATATTAGCGTAAGAAGCGGGATTAAGCTCAGTGGCATATTGGAGCCAGATGGCTTTTTCGCCATCTTTGAGCGTGTAGCTGTCGCCATTGACAGTTTGGGCTGTACTTCCGTTCAACGTACCGGCTATAAGAACGGGATATTCTGCCGTCTGAACTTTCATCTTAGCGGCAAGATCTGCTTTAAGATCTGCCAAAACAGCTGCCTCGTCTTGTATCACACGAAGATCCTCCTCTGTGTAACCGCAAGCATACAAAATGCCGCGCAAGCGTTCATTAGAGTTATACTTATACATGCTTGCATTGGTTCCTTGATAAACCTCTACAAAATGATAAGCAATATCCTTTACCGATGTGGAAGGACCGTATGTGGAATCATCCTTACCAAAGCGCGATCCTTCCGCATAATAGTAGGTAGGATCGAGGGCAACTCCCGTCTCCTTATCCGTCAAGGAGATAAAGCCGGCATAAACAAGACCGACGTTTTCATAATACGCTTGCGTTTCAGACGAATCACTCAAGATACTGGTATACGCAAAACTGTTACCGTCAGGTAAATAAAGTCCGGTAGCGTAAGACGCGCCGTTCGTACCGTATACAACTACACAAGCCGAATTTTTAGAAGCTGCGTTAAAGCCATCTGCGAAGGTACCGGATACGGCAAGATCACGCGTTTTATTGATGCTGTTACCGTTATATTCGCCGATACCGGTAATGGCACCGTAAGCAACATTATATTTATGCTCGAGTGCTTTTACCAAAGTATGATTAACAAGATATACCGATCGAACACCCGAATTGGCACCGGAAAGGCGGGCAGAAAGTCCGTCATATTCAAGAACCAACGAAAGGATGGCTGTATTATCACCCAACAAAAAGTCGAGAATGGCTTGTGCTTCGGATCTTTCTAAATCAAAGCCGTACTCTTTCATGGCTTCATAAATCTCGGATTTGTTTTCATAATCCTTGAATTCGGTGATATCAAGCGCATAGTAATAAACTATATCGGCAAAGTGGTTTTGAAGCTGTTCTTCTTCGCTGAGCGCGCGATTATATACACGAATCGCGTATACGGTCGCAGGCATCTGATAGAAGAGCGTAAACGCATCGTCATCCGCCGAAACCGCAGTTGCATTTGCACTGCCAAGCAGTGCAAAATCACCGTAGAAGGAATAGTTATCCTTGCCATCTGCCGCAGTTTTAATGACGGTCAGCGTACGTTCACCGTCTATTTCGGGCGAAAAGATCGGAGTATCAAGATCAAAAACGGAGGTAGCGTTTTCAATCTTTGACTCGGCACCTGCGGCATAATACCATTTTGTCGGATATGCCATGCTTTCAGCATCCACAGGGCTGTTCCACTGTTTTGCCTTGAGTGAACCGAATGCCATTGTATAGTCTACACTGTGATTAAAGGTAGAAGCACTTCCCGTCTTGCCGCCGTTATCCTCACGCAAGCCGAGGATATCCGCAACCATCTCTACGGTATAGTTATCGGAATTCAAAAGAGAAACGGGCAAAGAAATGCCGACATTCGAATCTTGGTTGTCAAACACAAGACCGTACCCGATACCGTTTGCAAACTTATTCCAATAAGAGTTTCCGCCGATAAGCGTTGCGTAATCATCGCTGTATCGGTTGTACCACTTACCGTTACTCAAATCAATATCGGAAGAGTTAGCCCCGTAAGCGGAAAGAGAAAATACAAGCCCGTCTGTGACATAAAGCTCATCCGTCAAAGCATATTTTGCAATCAAAGACCAAATGCTGTCGGACGATGCGGTGAAATCATATTTCCAAGCCGCCTCATAAAGTGCCGTGCACTCCTCATCGGAAAGACTATTCCAGAAAGAAGAAACGTCAAAACCGAAATAAGCAATGAGGTCAGCAAAGTGATTCTGCTTTCTATCATCCTCATCCAACACTTCATCGTAAATACGGACCGAATAAACTGTTGCGGGATATTGATAGAAGAGACGGAAAAGATTTTCTGTAGAAGCATTGTGCGCAACATAATCTGCAGAAGCAATGGTGAAGTTTGCAAGCTTAGACCCATTGGAATAGAAAGAATAAGTTGCCTCATTGCTTGCGGTAAGCGAATGGGTAATTGCCTCAGAGAAAATCTGATCAGCGGCACTGCCGACAAGGTGTTTATCAACAAACTTTGCCTTATAACCGACCGCAGACCACCCGCCTGTCTTAACATAGAACCAACGTTGCTCCATATTACCGTCTTTACCGCTTAGACGTGCGCAGGGGAAGGAAAGCTGTTTCAGAGGACCTGCCGCAAATGCGTTTTCAAAATTATAGCCATACTGCGAGGTAGAATCCACATAGCGATTGCCGTTTGCATCGGTAAATCCTTTAAAAGCGGCAATGTACTCTATGGTATAGCTTGCGGACGGAAGAGCTTCTATACCGAGATTCAAACCAACGGCATTTTCTCTTTGATCATACGACATCGAGAAGCCAACACCTTTACCGTCTGCGCTCTTGGACCAATACTCTTTACCGATCAAAGTCGCATAGTACGCTGTATTGCCAAGACTCGAATACCATCTGCCATCCGTCAGATTCACGGTGGAGGTTTCACTGTCTCTATTCATAGCATCGAGCAAAGTAACAAGTCCGCTTTGTACATAAAGCGTAGTATAGAAAGGAGCGACGCGATCGGCAAGATCGGTATCAATTCCATACGACTGCATGGTGCGAACGTAAGTCAAAAGCACTTCGTCATATGCGGTACTGTATGCACTTCCCTCTTCGAAGTTATAAGAAGAAAGGAGGGACGCGAGCACTGCCAGTGCTTCATTTTTCTTTTCGCCTGCGGTCGCAAGATCCGAAACGTCAATCCCGTAATACGCTAAAATATCCACTGCGTGATTAATATTTCGTTCGGTAGAGTCTAAAATATCGCTGTAAACGCGAACCGCATAAACATGAGATCCCACCGAACGGAACAAAACGAAATCCATATCGTTTGTAATCTCAATTACAGATGTATTCGCATTATTAGGACCTGCAGGCACGGAGATCGTACTTGTTTGCACACGGTCTTTGTATAGCGTATACTTAGCACTTGACGCCGCAGACGCGGTAGCGGCGGTATAATCAAGTGCTACGGTTGTGTTTTGAATGGTAAAATCGTTATAATAGGTTTTGGAATCCGTAACACCCCAACCGTAAACAGGACCGATATCGTACCATCCCATACCGGCTTCCGCATACATCCAACGAACTTGATTCAGATGCAAGAGGGGAGAAGAATTCGTGGAAGAACCACCGTAAAGGAATGCCTTCAAAGGACCGTAACTAAAGCTACCGTCATCGGTATATGCCGGACCGTACTGACCGGAGACAGGCAACTGTGTAACGCCTGCGGCATTGGAGGTATAGCCGACCACCTTGGCAACACTTTCAACGGTATAGTCTTCCTTCGGCAAAAGATCAATGCCGAGATCAAGAGAAGTGCTTCCCTTCACAGATGAAATGTTGTAATAAAAACCGCCGTTTTCCCCTTTGCTCCAAGAGCCGTTCAGCGTTGCGTTCTTATCCGCATTGACAAGATTGATCCAAGTGCCGTTTTCAAGATCAACAGAATTCATTGTGCTATAGGAAAGGAAAAGTGCGGTAAGGCTGTCTTGTGTGTAAAGACCGACATAAGAATAGCCTTCAAGAAGCTCCTCCACCTTCTTTTGCATCTCTGCCTTTTCAGAAGCATATGTTTCTTCCTCGTAAGGTGCGGGAACAAGATCCGCAAATGCAGCCCCGAGGGATTTTAATGCCGCATCCTGTGTCGTTTCGGGAAGCGAGCGAAGAAGCGACAGATCAATTTCGTAATAAGCCGAAAGGTCAACAAAGCGATTTTGTTGAAGTTCGGCCGTGGAGAGAACACGGTCATATACACGAATCGCGTAAACCGTGCACGGGAAGGCACGCATGATCGCAAATTCCATTGTATCATCTACGGGAATATAAGAAAGAGTGTATGTTGCGTTGGAATAAGGATATGCGAAAGATACCTTTCGAGCCATGTCAGCGTAATTGACATAGGTCGATTTATAACCGTCCACCGCATTGCCCGAAAGTGTATGCGTAACAACCCAACTCGTTGGGGATGTTGTGTTCATGGTATTCTCGGACTCAACCTGGAAGAGATACTGACCTGTATAGGTTGCGGTACCCTTATAGGTGAACCAAGAAGCCCCCAGTGTATTGAGCTTTGTGCTGTAATTATACACGCCACCGCTGTAATACCAACGTGTTCCATTGTTGGAGAAGTTCGTGCCCCACCCCATATTCGGCTTATGTACCGTCGGAAAAACAAGCGTTTTGAACGGACCGAAGGCGGAAGAGCTTTCATAGTTAGGACCGTATGCACCACTCTGCTCTACTCGGTTACCGTTTTCGTCAGTCAAACCGATCGGTGTCAAGAAGGTCTCTACGGTGTAAGAACCAACGGGCAGATTCTCTATGCCAAGATCAATGCCGCCGCCGTAACTGCCGGTGCTTTGACTGTAAGTGATACCGTGATGACCGGTAAAGGACCAGACAGCATCACCGCCAATCAGCTTAACATAAGAATGATCTACTTTGTTATACCATTTGGCATAAGTATAGGACTTATTGTTAATCTTTTGCGTATAGGTATCTTCCTCATCTAAACGAACGGTAGAGTTCATCTCACCGAACGCGGAAAGAAGGACGGTGAGTCCGTCTGTAACGTAAAGATCGCTGTATTCATCTTTTGAACCCGCATAAGGTGTAATGGCAAGATCAAAAGCCGCTTGAACCGAAGTTTTGGCAATACTATAAGCATTGAAATCGGTGGAATCAGCAAAGGTATAGGCAGAAAGTGCCGTAGAAAGTGCCGATGTTGCCGCCGCAACCAATGTGCTGTCTACCGTAGCGAAAAGATCTACATCGATGTCATAATAACCGAGAATGTCCGCCATGTAGTTTTGAGCACGCTCGGCAGCCGTCAGTACTCTATCATAAACACGAACCGAGTAAACGGCGCAGGGCCAGTTGTACATCAGCCAAAACTTACCGTAAGAAGACGAAGCGTTGGCAACAGAAATATAGCTACCCGCCGACAATGTTTTGGTATGCTTTTGGGATGTGCCGTAATAGAAGGAATAGGTGGGTTGCCAAAGCGTGGTATCACTGCTTTCCTTCTTATCCAAGGTGTGTGTAATACCGTAAGAAATAACCTTTCCGACAGAAGAAAGGATTGTGCTGTCATAAGGGTACGGAATATCAAAAACCGTATCCGTTGCCACACTGACAGAAGTACTGTTACCGGCACCGTTGGTATAATACCAACGCTTATCATAGGTTTGGTTATGTGTAGTGGTATAATAGCTCGGGAAAGACCAGCATTTCAGCGGACCAAGCGAAAAGCCGTGGAACAAGCCATGAAAATCCGAACTGATGGTGCCGCGCTCTGTCAAAGTATCGTTCATGACACCGTGAGGGTTAAGAACCATTTCAACCGTATAATTCTCTGTGGGAAGATTGGAATCTCCAAGGTCAAGTCCCGGCGTGTTTGCAGTCGCATACCAACCGTTTCTGCAAGCAGCAGCAAGCGACGGTGTTTGATAATAACCGATACCTTTTTGCATATCGCCAATACTGCGAGTGCCCCAAGCATAAATGCCTGTAAGAGCACCGTTATCGAGCGTGGCATATCTATCGGTATTGACAAGCGAAGAATACCACTTGCCGTTTTCCACATCAATGGTTTTGTTACTGCTAGACGAATCCATGGCGTCAAGGAGCATGACAAGCCCGTCCGTAACATAAAACGAAGTATAATGATACGAGTTTGCATCCTCCAACACATCCGGTGTCTCTGCTTCAGCCGCAGTTGCTGCCATCGGAAATACCGAGAACAGTGTGGCGAGAAGCAGCAAAAAACTTATTATGCGTTTTTTCATCTTGTGAAAACCCTTTCTAAGAAAACTATTCATTTCTAATCTCTTAAAATTTGAATCATTTCAGTCCATCCAAGAGGTCTTCTACCTTGACATTGTTATCTGTTTCCTCGTCCTCTTCTTTAGAGGCAAAAAGGTCTGCATTCATGACCTCCTCGCTCTCGGGAAAAAGATATTCCGCAAGCGGTGCTCTATACATGATATTCTCCTTTCTTAGATACTCTGACGAAATTAACAAAAATAAAAAGTTCGTTTTTATTCATTATATATGTACTCAGACAAAAAGTCAATGTCTAAAACAAACTTTCCATTCTAAAACAAACTATTTTTTAAAAAAAATACGATCAAATAACATTTTTGAAAAATAAATACGTTTTACTATTGCAAAACATTCAAAAATGTTGTATACTTAGTCATGTTAATATCACAATAGGAGTATACCATGGCATTTAAAGATTACACCGCGCCCAAAGCCCATCTTTTGTGTGAAGATGCTGTTTTGTCAGACTACGATATCCTTTTGGTTTCGGATGGCAACGGACCTGTCGATGAATGGACAGAAAATGAAAAATAAGGCTGAGACAACTCAGCCTTATTTTTTGCAACGAATTATTTCAAAACAAAATGCTTTGGCATACCATGCTCGAACATGGGCGTTCTTTCGCCGAGAATCAACGGTGCAAGATAAGAAATGCCTGCCGAGGTGATACCGTCTCCCGTTTCCGTGATGTAAGCATCAGGAACGGTTTTGACGGCGTTTGCGATAGCGGCAACGGGGGACGAGGAAACCTCAACGCGATAAGGTTCATCCTGACGCATCACCGTCATCATGTGACCGGTCACACCGGAAACGGCAAGCTCTGCCGCCGCTTTTCCCGTACGTACAGACTCTTCAATATCGGTAGCGGAAGAAAGATGTGCGGCACAGCGTTGCGGAAGATTCAATTCCACCGATCTCACCTTGCAACCAATCTCTTTTTTCACCACCGTCTCAAGATACTTACCTGTTCCCGCAAGGTACTGATGCCCAAAAGCATCCGTCGCACCGCTTTGCGCCGCGGCTCCTACATAGGTACCGTCTTTGAAGCGAAGGCCTTCCGAAACTGCTATCACCACATTGGGATGTCGCTCCAAAGCTTTTCTCACGGAAAGCAAGAAGGCATCCATATTAAAAGCGCGTTCCGGCAAATAGATCAAATCCGGCGCATCACCGTTCAAAGAAGCCAAAGCCGCGGAAGCGGTCAGCCAGCCTGCATCGCGCCCCATGATCTCAACAATCGTGACCGCCTTTACCGTGTAAACTGCGCAATCACGAATGATTTCGCTCACCGTAGTGGCAATATATTTCGCGGCAGAACCGAATCCCGGTGTATGATCCGTCCCTACAAGGTCATTATCAATGGTCTTGGGGACACCAATCACGCGCATTTCATAATCTGCCTTTTCAAGATAAGCGGAAAGCTTGGCTACCGCGTCCATCGAATCATTTCCGCCTATGTAAAAGAAATAACGAATGTTATATTTCTTGAAGATTCCGATCAGTTTTTCAAAAACCTCCGGTTTATCCTCCGGTTTAGGCAAGCGGTGACGGCAGGAACCAAGTGCCGCGGCAGGTGTATCTTCCAAAAGGCATAAAAGATCCTCACTTCCGACTGCTTCAAAAAGATCAACCAACCTTTCCTCCAACAAGCCTTCAACTCCATTTCGCATGCCATAAAGCGTACCGATGACATCCTTTTTTGCAAGACATCCGCGAATGACACCCGAAAGCGTTGCATTGATGGCGGCGGTAGGACCGCCCGACTGACCGACAACGGCGTTTCCAAATAAAACTGACATAAGATCCTCCACATATTTTTTGTTATTCCGCAATGTTATCTTTGCGGAAGTTTTTCTTTTTATCACCATAGACAAGATCGAGAACCACGGCGAAGGTGAGATTCAGCAAAACGGAATAAAAGAGCGATTCCGTTTTCCCGAGTAAAAAAACAGATAAAAGAACAATCGCGGTATCCAAAAGAAGAACGGTTTTCCCTACGGTTAAAAGAGAAAATCTTTCCCGAAGCAGAACCGCGGCGAGTTCACTTCCTCCCGTGGTAAAATCGCGTGACAAAAGCACCGCGATTCCAAGGGCACTGAGAATGCCCCCCAGCACCGCCCCCCACACTTTCGAGACTGTAATGGGCAAAAGCGAAGCAAAAAGATCAAGAGAAACAGAGCTTGCTAAGATGCCGATGCCCGTCCGAAGTGTTGCGCCGATGCCGTGACGCAACGTGTTCCACAGAAACAACGGCAAATTAACCAAAAGTACCCCTATGCCGATTGGCAACCCCAAAAGGCCATGCAAAAGTGTTGCGGCACCGGTGGCACCGCCAAGGATCAGTTCAGCCGGTTCAATGAAGGCGCGAAATCCGATCGCATAAAACAGCGAACCTACGAGAAGCGCAAGAACCTCCTTGCCAAACGTTGCTTTTTTTCTTGTCTGTTCTTGATACATGGCATCGCCTCCTCGATTGACATACTGAAATTAATATGCCCAAGAAAGCGAAATTCATGATTTTCAGCTCAAAAGATCCTCTTCGGTAAAGGTATAGTGTGTACTGCAAAATTGACAAGTCACCTCAAGGATGCGTTCCTTCCCTTCCGCTTCTTGCTCGTCGAACATAGAACGGATCTCTTTTTCACCGAGTTTGCGAATAGCACTTACCATGCGCTCCTTACTGCAATCGCATAGATAATCCACTTCTATTTCATCAAAGGCATCGAAAGGAATATCGCCCAAAGCTATCTCTGCGATCTCCTCACAGCTCTTCCCTTGCCTGATCAAATCGGAAATACTCGTAATCTTCAACGCATTTTCTTCCAGCTTTTCCGCAACACTTTGATCCGCAAAAGGCAAAAGTTGAATCAAAAGGCCGCCTGCGGCTATACATTTTCCGTTTGTACCAACCAAAACACCAAGTGCGCAAAGCGTAGGCACCTGTTCGCTTTCGGCAAAGTACGCGGCAACATCCTCCGCAATTTCTCCCGAAGAAAGAGCCGTTGTACCAATATGAGGTTCGGGGCTGACGCCATCATCGCGAATCACATAGATGGTTCCTGCTCCGACTGCCGCGCCAACATCAAGCTTTCCGTTGGGCTTACGGGCAGGATCAGCTAACGGATTTTGAACATATCCCCGCACGTTTCCGTAATAATCGCCAACGGCAATCATTTTACCGATAGGTCCGTTTCCGTTGATTCCCACTGTGATTTTATTGTTTTTCTCTCCCATCATTGAGCCGATAAGCGAAGTCGCTGTCAAAAGCCTTCCCAGTGCCGCCGTTGCAGTGGGAGCTGTGGTATGATATTCTATCATTTTATCCACAATAGCCGTAGAATCTATGACCAAAATGCGCGCAGATCCATCATGAGTCATGCCGCGGTATATTCTTCCATGTTCCATTTTCGAGTATTTCTCCTTACAAATCAGCTTTTCTCCGCGCGGAGCACCAAAACGAGACGCTCCGTGGTTTCATCAGGTTGCTTATCGGTATAGCCATCTTTTACGGCAAGAAGAGTAAAACCTGCCTTTTTTGCTATTTCCGTCAAGTTTTTAAGGGTATACATACGCTCGGTTTCAACGGAATCGTATCTTTCATACCTTCCGTCATTTTCTTCGCAAAAAAGTGTGATATAGAATTTACAAAGCTTTGTTTTTTCGGAATATTCGTTCTGCCAGGCGCAAAGAACCCCCTCATCCTCCAAAATATAGGATTGATTGCCGTAAATGTTTTTAAATTTATATTCCGTATTGACATCAAATATAAAAAGTCCGCCCGGTACAAGATAATTATGAACCAGCGCAAGGCAGGCGGCAAGATCCTTTTTCGATGTCAAATGATTGAGGCAATCCAGTGTGGAAACAACCGCTTCCACGGTTCCGTACAGTTCAAAAGAGCGCATATCTTGGCAAAGCCAAAGAACCTTGCCTTCGCGGTCTTTATCGCGCGCCATGGCAAGCATTTCCTCGGAAATATCAATTCCTATCATGTCATATCCAAGCGCAAGAAGAGGAAATGTGACATTACCGCTTCCGCATCCCAAATCGAGCAAAGACTCTACACGGCCGTCAAAATAAGTCTCTAATGTCTTTTGTAAAAACGCCGCTATAGAAAGATAATCCACATCTTTGTTTAACGCAGCGTAAAAAGGCGCAAGAGCGTCATACATATTCATTTCGCTTCCCTTTCCGCATCTTTGGCAAACAACTCCGTCACCTCATCCGCACGCAATCGGTCGACGGCATATCCTTCTCTTAAAAGTTCTGCCGGTATATAATCATCATATTTATCGAATGCAGGTGCCTCCGATGCTCCTACCAAAGAGGAAAGATTGATATCTTTATGCAAAAGTCTTTGGGCAAGATTATGCATAAAAGTATCCTTCATGCCGCTTTTAATTTTAAAAGACATATAGCAGCACCCCTCCGAAGTAATCCCGGACAATCCAAACTCCCCCGCATGCAAAGCAAGATAGCGTCTTAACGTGCGGAAAGAACGCGTTCCAAGCCACGGAAACAGACAAGCACTCGTATCGCTCAGAGAAACAAACATTCTCTTGTTCAGTCCTGCATTTCTTGCGATATGTCTCGCGGCATCCAATCGCGCTTTCGCATTCGGCATTAAATAGGGATACGCCGTATCTTCGAAAAGAATATCACGCATGCGGCGTAAAATTTTGGTATGGATCTCGCCGCTGTCACCCGGCCAAGAAATCTCCATCTTCCCCTCCACCGCTTTAACATAAATAAGGCGGCGTTTCATATCAATCTCTTGAACTTCCCAAACACGCCCTGCCAAAGCAAATCGCTCTCCCTCGGGAACGGGGTTAGAGATCGTCCCGATCTCTTCCGCCTCGGCACGTACGGTATAATCTTCGCTGTCCTTAAATACAGCATAGAACTTAAAGCTTGTAACCAATCTCTCCCCTTTCATACCAACGATTAAACCTTTTTCATCGGTCATTTCGATAAAATCGTTTTGTATCATCGAAAGAAGTAAAGATCGGTAAAGCTCCTTCGGCAGTTCACGCATCGGCGGCAAAGAGAGCACACGCTCCGCAAGTGCCTTGGGTGTAAGCTCACCGGACGATGCCAAAATAGAAAGAGTTTGATGGAATGCCAAAGAAAGCGGAATTTTCCGCAAACGGGGCGGTTCAATAAAATGCTCTTCGACATAGAGTTGCACAATGGCAATGGCTCGCAAAAGCCCCCACGGAATCAACTCGGGTAACGGTGCATTCGGAAGCGGAGTTTCTTCGCGAAAAACCATGACCATCTCCGGAGGATTGCCGCGTCTGCCAGATCGCCCGAGTCTCTGCAAAAAGCCCGAAACGGAGGTTGGTGCATCCACCTGTACCACACGTTCCAGTTTGCCGATATCAACACCGAGCTCCATCGTAACCGTTGCGCATGTGACAGCATCGAAGGTCTCGTCCTTCATTTTAAGCTCCGCATCCTCACGGATGGCGGCGGAAAGATTCCCGTGATGAATGAGAAAGCGGTCTCTGTCACCTCTTTTTTTGGCGATTTGGCGAAGCGTTGCCGTAACATGCTCGGTTTCTTCGCGCGAATTGGAAAACACCAATGCTTTTTTATCGCGCACAGAATCATAGAGATACTCAAAGCCGGCATCAATTGCCGCCCTGGGATTTTTAGAAGTATCGTTCGGATGACGGTTTTGACGAAGTGCCGAATCTCCAATATAAAAATGTTCCATACCGATCCGCCAACGAAGTTTTTCGTTTTTGGGAGGTGGGGCTTGCGTTTTTCGAGTGGTCCCCGCCCCAAGCCATGCGGCGGCAAGGGAAAGATCACCGATCGTAGCCGAAAGCCCAATGCGGCGAGGATTCACGCCTGCCAAGCGCGAAAGGCGCGCAAGCAAGCACAAAACCTGATTGCCGCGATCAGAACCGATCATAGTATGGATTTCATCGATAATTACATACCGCAAAGCACCAAAAAGGCGCATCAAATCTGCCGTGCGATTCATCAGCATGCTTTCCAGTGATTCCGGCGTAATCTGCAATATTCCCTGCGGAGAGCGTAAAAACTTTGTTTTTTGAGAAGCACCCACATCGCCGTGCCAATGAAACACGGGAACGCCGCTTTGAGCAAGGAGCTCATCAAGGCGATAAAACTGATCATTAATCAAACTTTTTAAAGGTGCAATATAAAGAACCGAAACACCGACGGTATCGGAAGTGCTATCGCAAAGCTCTGCTAAAACCGGGAAAAAAGCCGCTTCGGTTTTACCCGATGCGGTGGAGGACGAAAGCAAAAGGTGATCCTCGCTCTCGAAGATGACCTTGGCGGCATCCATTTGCACATCGCGGAGTTCTTGCCATCCGTGCGTATAAATATATTCTTTGATAAAAGGGGGAAAACGCGAAAATATACGTTCCGCTTCCGTCATGGCAAACTCCTTTCTGCGTATTCCGCTTAAAAATCAAGATCGGCAAGCCCAATGCCTTCGCCGACACCCGTTCCCGCATCTGTATCGTCACCGCTGTTTTTTGCTTGTTCATTTTGAGACGAAAGAATCGCTTCAAAAGTTACTTCCGGGTTATCACGCAAAATAGCAAGCAATGTCAAATAGTCGCGTATGATCTCACGGGGCGTGACAAGTTCCTCTGCGCCAGCGCGGGCAAGACACTTTGTCAAAAATTCCTTTTGCTCTTGCTCTGTGAGGATTTCTTTGCCTCCGTTCGCGGAAGCAAAGAGCCGAGACAAGCGACCGATAAGAGCATACAGCTCATTATCGGAAAGTCGGCGCAATCGCATGACGGGAGAGGCCATGGTCGAAAAGCCGGACTCGGAAAAACGGCTGTCAGCAAGACGGCTGCGAAGTGCCTCATAACTGAAAAGACCTCGCCTTGTATCTTCAAGGAACTGCGGCGTACCTCCAAAGATTACACCCAGCCCCTCTGCTCTGCCTTGCAAGGTATCATTAAAAATGGTTAAGATTTTTTCATAGTTGCTTTCTCGCGCAACACGGTTCACGATCTTATAAAGAACAATGCATTCGTCAATATACACAATGAGCCCTTTATAACCAAGCTTGCGCGAAAGAATCGCCCAGAGCTTGATAAAATCATACCAGTTCTCATCATCAATAACGGTACTGACACGAATACCAAGTGCCGCTTTTGCCTCTGTTTTGTTGGAAAACTCACCGCGGAGCCAACGTAGGCAAGCACTTTTCTTTTCTTCGTTTTCATCTGCGTAAGCAAAAAAGTATTCACAAAGCACGCGTGCAAAATCAAAGCCGCCCACACTGTTTTCCAAAGAGGAAAAATCGGAAAAAACTTTTTTGCGGAAAGCATCGAAAAAACCATTGTTTTCGGGGAATATTCCCTCCTCCGCGAGCAGAGAAAGGATGGATGCATAATGCCGTGAAAGCACAACGGCAAGAGCTCCGCCGTCAGGAGATGCCTTAGAAGCAAGATTCCTCAAAAGCTCACGGTAGGTGGCAAGCCCGGCACCGTTTCCGCCGCAAAGGCGGCGTTGATCGGCGGAAAGATCGGCATCGGCACAGAGAAATCCCCGTTCCATCGCATGTCCGCGGATCAGTTGAATCAAAAAGCTTTTACCGCTGCCGTATCTACCAATGAGAAAGCGGACAGCCGCGCCCCCCTCAGCAACAGCATCCAGCGAATCAAGGAGTGCCGAAATCTCCGCATTTCTCCCAATCGCGATATAAGGCGCACCAACGCGCGGCACAACACCCGCCGACAAAGAGGCAAGCAAATTGTTCAATATTCTTTTCGGTACCTTAACTTCACTCATATCACTCATTTTGAGATCATTCCTTTCTGTGCGAATTCATATCGCGCTATGTACCAAAATACAATAGTCCATTGTTAATGCCCGTCAAACGTATTTAAAAACGATTCGATCTCTGCCATGTAATCCTCGATAAGAGAAGCATCGCTTCCGTCAAATTCTATGACAATATCGCCCATTGTATCGGAAAAATATTCATTGATCTTTTCACAAGCGTTTTCAAACAAAAATCCGTTAGCCGAAGCATATCCGCGTGCGGCGTCCGAGCCGTTTCGGTAAAAAAGTGTCAAAAAGCGAACAAGCGGCACTGCAAGCTGCGGTACATCCCCCGAAGGCAGATCCGATAGCGCGATCTCATCCTCATTTTGGGCAAAAAGCTCTTCTCTCTCCTCATCGGGAATAAGGCGCACGGTATTTTCCCACGAGGCATTTTCGATCATACGGGCTTCATCCTCCGAAATACCGATACTCGGCGCATCATAAAGCGCTTCATATTCCGGGCGAAGTTCGATTTCTTTCTTCGGGGCACGCACAAGATTCGCGGCAAAGTAAGCATCAATCATGTCTTTATACTTCTGCGGAAGCCCCGAAACAGAAAGACGGCTCTTGATGGAAAGATAAGCTCTTACTTTATTTTCGGCATATTTGACAGCCGCCGTCAAAATTGTTTTTAAAGACTCGGTTCCCGAAACCGAACAATAAGATACTTCGATTCGATATTTATGCTCTTCTGCGCAAAGCGCGCCGATATAGGCATCGTATGCTTTCTCTACGGTTTGATGTGTGGCGGTGTTATCCTTTTCTCTCAAAAGTGCTTCGAGTACAAGCTTTGAAGCCGCGCGTACATGCGTCAAAAACAACGCACCGTTTTCACCCTTAGCATATCTGCCGTTTTTAAAATCATACGCAGACGCAAGCGCGAGAAAGGCATCCAAGATGCAAGCGGAAAATTCTTCTTCCATACCGAGATAAAATTCCTTCATATTGGAGGAAGAAAGAATCTCTCCAAGAGCTTCCGAAAGAATGCCGTTAGGGCAAGCTACACCGTGTATCAATGCGTAATCCGCAAGCCATGCAACCATATATTTCTCAATCGACGGAAAGCTTTTCCGATACATCATCCAAGCATTAGCAAGACGCAAAACCCCCAAATCAGGTGGAATATATTCAGGCAGATTCATGATCTCATAAAAATAGAGCATTAAATACGCCTGTGTTGTCTCATGCATTCTGCCCTCATTCAGCTCATCTCTGAAATATAGGTAGTAAGCAATCTGCGCGTGGTTCATTTGTGTATATTGCGGTACATACGAAAAAAACGGAACAAAGGGTACGCACATTCCTTTTTTTTGCGAATAAAGAACGGCGTCATTTTTAAAAACATGAAAAATGCGATAATTACTTTGATAAGCGATAACACGCACATGTTTCAAAAGCGGATTCCAAGCAGGTATATATTCACGTGTAAAACTGATTTTTTTCTCGCCGAGAAAGGTGAGTTTTTGCTCTGCTCGGCTGTTTGCTTCCGAAACTTCTCCGTGAGAAATCTCGGCAACATCGGTCTTGGGAGAAAAAACAGGTGCTAGTATTTTTTTCTTCGGCGGCAGGAGAGAAGAAATATCCCAAAAATCATCTTTTTCGTTTGGCATATCCATTTTCTCCTTCCTTTTGTCATCTATTTATTATACCACTTCTCTCTTTTTCTGTCAATTCTTTTCGCAAAAAAACTATAAAAAGAGCCGTCTCGTGAAGAGTCGGCTCTTTCGATGCAAATTAGGTTAAAGAACAAAGAGAACGCTTCCCGCAAGAGCGAGAAGAATTTTCAAAATCATCCCCTTGGTGATGCGCATTTTATAGATGACACTTTCACTCAAGGTCAATATGACAACGGGGATGGCAAAAGAAAGAGGTGCATGGATGATAATGGGAAGCATCGTGGTATTAGCCAGCGACATGAGTTCCGCGATCAAAAAGCAAACGGCATAAGCACCGATGAGCAACAAATTGATACGGTTGATCGGAAAGTGCATGGGAGCACTGTCTTTTTTTCGATCTCTGCGCATCCAAATAAAAAGGATACATAAAAGCGCGAATACCACACAAATAAGGGAATAGAGCGCGATAAAACTCCATGAGCTGACTTGAGGACGGTGTTTGGTTAAGATGCTGTAAATAACAAGTGCGATGCCGTTTGTAAAGAATACAACAAAGCACAAAACCTTGTATATCCACTTCTCTTTTGCCGTTCTTTGCTTCTTTTCGCCGTCTCCGCCTTCCATAAAGTTAAGCACCATGATTGCAAGCACCAGAAGAAGCCCCAACCAAGTGAAAAGGCTCGACTCATTTCGCTCACTGTCAAAGAGCAAACCGTAAAAAGTGGAAAGCGTAACCGTGCCGAGATTGGCGAACACGACTATGATGGAAACACTGCCGTACGACGCGCCGACGATACAAATAATGGTCGTTACAAACGTCGCAAGGGCAAAGCCTATCCCAAGCAAAAATGTCATTCCATCTATGGTTGCAAGATTGGAAAGTGTACCCGTAAAGAGAAAATAAACCAGCGCCGCAAGAAGGATTGCAATGTATGTAATGCCGATAAAGGTAAAACTTGCGGTGGCATAGCCCGTGGTACGCCGATCATATTCCTTGCGCAAAAGCGACATTGCCGTTAAGCAGACACCGGAGGCAATCAGAAACAGGTATGGAATCATAACCAATCATAAAAACCGACTGCTTGAAGTTTGGTCTTAAGCTCGGCGATCTCAGCCGCGGTAGGCATAACGGCAGGCGCTACGGTGTATCCCATATCAAAGCCCATCGTTGTCATAATCGCCTTCCAATAAGCGATATTTTTACCCAGTGCAACGGGGATCATGCTCGTCAACTTTTGCTGTTTTTCACGCGCACTTACAACATCGCCGTTCATCATGTCGGTATAAATACCGCAAGCAAGCTTCGGCAAGAAATTATAAGTCGTACCGATCGCACCGTCTGCACCAACGGCAAGACCGCAAATCATAGTTTCATCGGGGCCGTTCAAAATATTCAGTTTTCCGGTGCTCGCCATAACGACTCTGCTAAACGCATAGTAATTCGGAATGGTCAGCTTAATTCCCATTACGTTCGGAATTTCGGAAACCTTTTCAGCAAATTCCACAGGATCACCGCTGAGAACGCCCGTAATATATGCGATAACGGGAGCTTTGCTCTTCTCTGCCAAAAGGCGATAGTAATCCAGCGTTTCCGCCATATTGTAATAGGGAGTCAAGGAAGGGGGCAAAGATGCAACCGCATCAACGCCAACTTGATTGGCGTGTTCCAAAAGTGCAAGAGTTTCGTCCAAATGTCCGGCACCGATGTGAGCAATCACTGTACCGCGTCCGCGATTGGCAGCCACAACAGCCTCTAACATTTGCATACGAGTTTTCGCAGGCAAAACGGTACACTCACCCGTATTACCACCCACATAAAAACCGGTTGCACCACCTTCAAGCTGATAATTTACCATTTTCTCGACGGTCTCGGTCAACACGTCCATATTTTCGTCGTAAACACTGAAAATGGCAGGAAGAATACCGGTGAACTTTTTATTTTCCATGATACATTACTCCTTTGTTTATTAAATTCTGACAGTCTCAGTATAATACATCTCTTTCATTTTCGCAACAAAAAAATAGAACATTCTTGAGAAAAAATGTCCTTTTTTTGCAGTTTTCCTCATAAAAGACTTGACATTTTATATTTTTTCAGGCATAATGAAAGCAAGATGGGAGGTGAAGGGCATGCCAATTTATGATTTATCGTCTTTGTTTTTCAAAACTCATATCGGCAATTATTCGATCACCGCCAGTATCAATAACGGCTTTTACCGTGATGAGAAAGAAGAAGAGGTACTCTTTCGCGAAACGGTCGAAATGGCAAGAGCACATTTTCACCCACAGCATGAGCTTTTTTTCGCGCAAGACATTCCGTTGCGCCTAGAGATAGAAGGCAAAAAATACGTTTTGCAAAACTGCGCCTTCGTCATCCCTGCTTTTACGCATCACGTCATTGAAAGCCGCGCCTGTTCATACTGCTTTTGTTTTGAGATCAAGCAAACAACACCTACAGAAAATGATCCTTTGTTCCCTTTTTTCTCACTTTTCGAAAAAGGCCCCCTCACACTCGCAACCGAACCCTTTATTTTTGAATGTCTCAGCCGCTTGTCTATCTCTGCTAAAAAGCGAGATTTCATGTTCATTGATGAATCTGCCGCGCTTTTAAGGCTTGTTTTGGCGAGTTTATACCGCAACAATAACATTGCCCATACCAATGAAGAAAACGTTGCCATCAACGATTACTGTGTAGTTATCGATTATTTTGTCAATAACCATTACACCGAAAATGTCACACTTTCGAACGTTGCGGAGGCATTACATCTAAGCACGAAACAAACATCCCGTATCATTCAAAAAAAATACCACGCAACGCTCAGTGAGCTCTTGAACAAAAAGCGATTGAGAGTCGCAGCTAAGCTTCTTGTCAATACAGATAAAACTATTTCGGAAATCGCATCCCATCTGTTCTACCGTTCCGAAAACTATTTTTACAGACTTTTCAGAGAGGCCTACGGAATATCTCCTTTGGCATACCGTAAAAAGTATTTCGGGCAAATACATAACGCGGATATAACAGATATTTAGATGGAACAACGATGAAGTTTTTTATTACATACACATTAAGACAATAAAAAAGTTAAAATAAAAAAGCAATAAAGATCCCCTTCGAGGATTCCCTCGCCCTGCGCCCGGTGAGCAAGCTCCCCGATCTTCGGGCGGGGAATGCGAACCCTGCGTACGCGGCTCTGCCGCATACGCAGGGCTTGAGAGGCTACCCCTCCGCTACACGAATGAAAAAAAGCCACCCCAAAGGGTGGCTCATTCGTGGATACGTATTTTAGATAACAAAGATAGGGGTACCCTTCGGGGATTCCCTCGCCCTGCGCCTGGTGAGCAAGCTCCCCGATCTTCGGGCGGGGAATGCGAACCCTGCGTACGCGGCTCTGCCGCATACGCAGGGCTTGAGAGGCTATCTCTCCGCCACACGAATGAAAAAAGCCACCCCAAAGGGTGGCTCATTCGTGTGGCGGAGAGATAGGGATTCGAACCCTAGATGCAGTATTAGTGCATACACGATTTCCAGTCGTGCGCCTTAGACCAGCTCAGCCATCTCTCCAGAACATGCAAGATTATAGCACAACTTTTGAGAAAAGTCAAGAGCTTTTTTGTTTTTTCTTTGTTTTTTTCTTTGTTTTTTTATCATAAAGAAACGGCGGTTAAAAACCGCCGTTTCAAAATAAGATTTAAAAGAACGTTGCCACTTCTTTTTCAGGCTTTTTGCCGACAGAAGCTTCTATAAGATGAAGAACCGGGCCCTTCCCTCTATAGACTTTGTTATACTCGAGTTCAAGTTTTCCTGTCACACAGAGCCAATCTCTTGTATGAACCGGAGCCGCTTCCTTGGCAACCACGGCAAGACCGCGATAAGTGATGTCCGCTTCGCAACAAGTCATCACATGTCTGCCGATCACAAACTGCGTATCAGGCAAAGCCTTATCACGTGCTACAATGCCGGTAAACGAGATCGTTTTTCCGATATATTTATCCATTTCCTCGGAAAGATCGCGGTAAAAAATGGCATAATCATCGTCGCCGATCTCAATAACATCCGCTTCGATATCGAAAGGAAGAGGATCCTCAATCGTATCTTGTTCGAATGTGCCATCCTCATATTCGTAGCCGATCGCCGCTTTGCGCGATGAGCCTCTGACAACTTTATGAAGTTCGTTTTTATCGATCGAATCACGATAGCGATTGAATACAATCACTTCGCAAGATTGGAGCTTATCCACCATCAATTGACGCATGTTGGCATTATACTGCAAAAATGTAGTAGCATCCGCCATCATAAACTCTTGGTATACAAGCCAATTTTCGGGAAGCGCATTATAAAATGCATCCAACATCCACATGCCGTTATACTCAACCATAACGCGTTCGGCTTTATATTTTTTCTCAAGTTCGGAGAGATACGCAGGGGTGAAAACAGAGGGATCCTCTACCGTCACCATCTGTACGTTTTGGGAAGGAAAGGCAGAAAAATCAAGTTCTTCTATTCCCTCCTCGCACAACAGGATCAATGTAGGTTCTCCTGCATTAAAACGCTTATCTTCCATGGTTTCCTGAATCAATTTTGTCTTACCTGCTTCCAAAAAACCGGTAAACAGATATACAGGAATTTCTTTACTCTTTTTTGGCATTATGTCGCCCATCCTTTCCGCATAAAACGACTTTTGGCAAGCCTCTGCTTATTTTAATCTTTCCAAGAAACACCGAACAGTTCTGCAAGAGCATGCTTATTGAGCTTTGAACCAATCACGCAAAGTCTGCCGATAACGCCTGCGGCACCGCTTCTGATATCGGGTTCACCGGGAACATAATCAAAATGGATCCAAGTGCCGTCGGTTGCTTCAACAATGCCCTTCGCACGCAAAACCATTCCGTATTGGTCCGCATGTTCCGCGATCACATAAAGTGCTTCGGAGAGCTCTTCCTTGGTAAATCTCTTGGTAGTCTCTGCGCCGCAAGAGGTGAACACCTCATCCGCATGGTGATGATGGTGATGGTGATGCTCATGTTCGTGATGATGGCAGGAGCATTCGGGATCGTCGCATTCATGGTCGTGATCATGGTGGTGATGCTCATGCTCATGCTCGTGATGATGGCAAGAACACTCGGGATCGTCACACCCATGGTCATGATCGTGGTGGTGATGCTCATGTTCATGTTCATGTTCGTGGTCGTGATGATGGCACGAGCACTCGGGATCGTCGCACTCATGGTCATGATCGTGGTGGTGATGTTCGTGCTCATGGTCATGGTCGTGATGATGATGTTCGTGCTCATGGTCGTGATGATGGCAAGAACACTCGGGATCGTCACACTCATGGTCATGATCGTGGTGGTGATGTTTGCTTTGTGCGCGCAACTCTTCAAGCTCTGCTTCAAGCGTATCCGATTTTTCCATTGCTTCCAAAATCTGTTTACCGTTCAAAAGTGCCCAATCGGTCGTTACGATGGCAGAGGAAGCATTGTGCTCACGCAAAAGGCTCACCGCCTCCGCAATTTTCGCATCGCTCAATTTCGCGGTGTGGCTCAGCACGATGGTTCCCGCATGCTCAACTTGGTCGTTAAAAAACTCACCAAAGTTTTTCATATACATCTTGCATTTTGCGGCATCGCACACGGTAACAGCACTGTTCAAAACCGCATTTTCGGCATGAATATTCTCCACAGCACGCATAACATCGGAAAGCTTGCCCACACCGGACGGTTCAATTAAAATTCGGTCGGGTGCAAACTCAGTCAACACCTTTTCAAGTGCCTTGCCGAAATCACCGACCAGCGAACAACAAATGCACCCTGAATTCATCTCCGTGATGTTGATGCCGGCATCTTGCAAAAATCCGCCGTCAATACCGATTTCTCCAAACTCATTTTCAATCAAAACAAGCTTTTCGCCTGCATATGCTTCTTGAATCAATTTTTTAATCAAAGTTGTCTTTCCGGCACCGAGAAAGCCGGAAAAAATATCAATCTTAGTCATACTGTTATTACTTCTCCTCTTCTTTTTCTTTACCGCATTATTATATACCCATTTTTCCAAAAAGTCAACCTTTTTGTTATGCTGAGAAAAGAGAGTTTTTATATAAGAAGAAAAAAACTCTTGCAAATGACATAAAATAGATGTATAATAACATAAGAAGTTTTATCACTCCGTGAAGAAAGGATTGTGTGACCATTATTCACACAGCGTTTTGTGCTTTCACGGCACAGCGGCTCATGATTTTATGCGAGAACTGATTATAAAAAAGAATGACAGCGGGCAGAGGTTGGATAAATTTTTGAGCAAAGCTTTGCCAAGTCTCCCCCCATCCAAGCTTTATAAATCTATCAGAACGAAAAAGATAAAAGTGAACCGCCGCCGCGCCGAGATCGGTCAGATCCTAAACGAAGGTGACACGCTTCAGCTTTTTCTGTCCGAGGACTTCTTTGACGCTGAGCAGGCAGACGGTACCGCCGCACTTGCAAAAATCAAATGCAGTTTGGACATTCTCTTTGAAGATGAAAATATTATGCTGTTAAACAAACGCCCCGGCGTATCCGTTCACGAAGATGCAGATGGCGACAATAACACCCTAATCTTACACATTCAAGCCTATTTGTATCAAAAAGGCGAATATAATCCCCAAGAAGAGCAATCTTTCGCACCTGCGCTTTGCAACCGTATCGACCGAAATACCGGCGGTATCGTGATTGCCGCGAAAAACGCGGAAAGCCTGCGCATTATGAACGAAAGGATCAAAGAACGAAGCATTGATAAGTTTTATCTCTGTGCTGTGCACGGCACTCCCGTGCCGCGCAGTGCTACCCTTTCAGCCTATCTTCTTAAAGATTCTTCCAAGAACACCGTTCGTATTTATGATAAAAATCCGCCGCGCGGTGCCAAAGAAATCCGCACACGCTATCATACGCTATCTTCAAAAGACGGTTTCTCTCTTCTTGAAGTCGAGCTTTTAACCGGGCGAACGCATCAAATACGCGCCCATCTTGCCCACATCGGACATCCCTTGCGCGGAGACGGAAAATACGGAATGAACAAAAACGACCGTTCGGAGGGGTATAAATACCAAGCTCTTTGGTCTTATAAACTGAGATTCTCTGTCTTGGAAGAACAAAATCTTCTCTCTTATTTAGATGGGAAAGAATTTGCGGTTCCCTATGAAAAAATATATTTTTTAAAGGATTTTTAACTGTTATAATGAAAAAACACACCTTTAGAAATGCCCTCGTTTTGTTTTTATACGGCATTCTTGCAGCATTGCCGATCATCATCACCAAAATCCACTATCTTTCCTTTGTTGCATGGATCCCTTTTTGTTATCATATCAAAACCAAGATTTGCGACAAAGATGCCACTCTTAAGCGCGCTTACGGTATGACACTTTGTTTTTTCCTTGCCTATTTTATGGCAGCATTCTCTTTCTTTGTCGCTATGTATCCCTTGGATTTTGCCGGGCTGAACGAAATAGAATCCATCGGTGTTCTTTTTGCGGCAATGTTGCTTCTGCCTCTTTTTCAAGCTGTTCCTCTTGCTTTTTCCGGCGTAATTATTCGTTTCATTGCCAAAAAACGTTTTTTCCGTTTTCCCGGTGCCTTTTCTCTTTTTTCGGCGTCGGTGATACTTCTCTTTTTCTATCTGCAAAACTTTACATGGGCAGGTGTTCCGTGGGCTTCCCCTGCCGTTGCGCTCACCTCAGCCCCGTTGCTGATTCAAAGTGCTTCTCTTTTCGGAAGCGGATTTCTTGTATTTCTGATTCTTTTCATCAACGCACTTTTAGCGGAAGCATACGATTTCTTCCGATCCTGCAAAGATAAAAAATGTCTTATTTCCCTCGCGCTTGCACTTTTGCTGTTTGCCTCCAATCTTGGAATCGGCGGCATTCTTCTAAACAGCAAAAACAGTAAAGATGAAACCAAAGTAGCTTTGATACAAGGTTGTGCTCCCATCAAAGAATCCTATACACAAACGTCTATTTTAAATACTTGCCGGCATTTAGCACGTGAAGCGGCAAAAGAATCTCCCGACATTATGCTCTGGTCAGAAACCGTTCTGGAGTATTCTTTAGAATTCGACGAAAGAAAAATCGACTTTTTCTCGTCCGTTGCCGTAGAAACCGGTGCCATTCAGGTCATCGGTGCTTTCTCTTCCGTGGAGATTGAGGAGGAGGAATACTATTACAATGCGCTCTTTGTTTTCTATCCCGACGGAACGCAAAGCGAAGAAGTTTATCACAAACGGCGTCCGGTTCCGTTCGGCGAATACCTCCCTCTCGAAGGTCTCTTCAAGGTTATTCTTCCCTCTTTGACCGAGATCAACATGTTAGAGCGTAATGTCGATGCCGGTGCCGACAGTGGACTGTTCCATCTTCCCTCTTATACCGCCGGTTCCCTCATTTGCTTTGACTCCATTTATCCGACTCTTGCCCGTCAAAGCGTGAAGGACGGTGCGGAAATTCTCTTGATCTCCACCAACGACTCTTGGTTTGACGGTAGCTTCGGCAAATCCTTGCACCGTTCTCACGCCATTTTGCGAGCTGTTGAAAACGGCAGAGCCGTGGCCCGAACGGGCAACACGGGCTACAGTGTCCTAATCAATGAAAAAGGCGAATGCATTTCCGAGGCTAAAAATAACAGAAGCGATTACACGGTAAATATACTCCCTATCGTAGAAGAACAAACACTGTATACTCGCATCGGGGATGTCTTTGTGTATTTATGCGGACTATTTATTGTTCTCTATCCCATCGCTGTAGCTGTTCATGATAAAGTAAAAAAAGGAGGTAAGTCTCATGAATGAATACATTGTCGAATGTCGCTATTTAACAAAAATTTACCAGCTTCCGGTGTTTCAAAATTTTAATCTCGCCCTTCGCCCCGGAAAAATCGTTGGTCTTTTAGGTCCGAACGGAAGCGGAAAAACCACTTTGATCAAGCTGATTGCAGGGCTTCTTGTTCCTACGGCAGGTCAAATCATCGTGGACGGCAAGCTCGTCGGTCCCGAAACAAAAGCCATTATTTCCTATCTTCCCGACAGAAATGCTCTTCCTCTCAAAAAGTCCGTTCGAGAGCTCGTCTCACTTTTTGATACAATGTTTGCCGACTTTGATTCTGCCCGAGCTTTAGCTCTCTTAAACGATCTCGATATCAACATCAACGCCAAGCTTTCGCTTCTCTCTAAAGGAACCCGCGAAAAAGTTCAGCTTATATTGGTGATGAGCCGCCGCGCAAAACTTTATTTACTTGATGAGCCGATTGCCGGAGTCGATCCTGCCGCGCGAGATTACATTCTTGAAACTATTCTCAAAAATTATGACAAAGATGCTACGATCATTATTTCTACTCATTTGATTGCTGATGTGGAAAAATCTCTTGATAATTTTATCTTTTTGAAAAACGGCAATATCACACAATGCGGCGATGTCAAAGAATACTGCGAAAAAGAAGGCATCTCGTTGGATGAGGCTTTCAGGAGGGAATTCAGATGCTAAAAAAATTATTCATATACGATATGAAAACGCTTGCCAAAACACAAATCCCCTGCTTAATCAGTATCGTTGGCTGCGGGCTTTTGGCACTTCTTCTTTCCATAGCAATCGCCGTCATACCGGCAGATTTTGGCGCACTTGCTATTGCACCCGCCATGCTTTGGATATTTTCTGTTTTGGGTGCGGCGATCACAACGGTTGTAGCGTACATCTTTATTCTCATGCACTTTTATAAAAAGTTTTTCACCGATGAGGGATATCTGACTTTTATGTTTCCCGCTACGATTGAAACACAATATCTCTCTAAAGTGCTCAGCGGTGTTGTTTATTGGTTTGCCATCGAAATTGCATTAATTCTTGCCCTTGTTTTGGCACTCTTTTTGCCCGCTACCGCACTGCTCTCTTTCCTGTCCGATTTTATCACAAGCGATTCAGCCCTTTCGTCTCTATTCATGACCGAAGTCGGCCTGACCGTTACCGTACCCTTTTGGCAGTCCTTCCTTTCCACGCTTTTGAGTGTGTTCAATATGCTGATAACACCTTTCTCGCAAATCATTCTTTATTTTACAGCCATCACGCTCGGTTCTCTCTTCTTCTCGAAACACAAAATCCTCGGCTCCGTTCTTTTCTATTTTTTATCGAACATCACAGTCAACATTATAACCGCTATCGTGCAAGTACTCACTCTGCTTCCTGCCAATGCCGCGGAAAATCTCACAATGTCTTCCATTATCGCATCCCTCAGCAATATCATTATGATGATCCTCATCGCGATCATAGGATATTTGATTTCCATTACGGTGCTACACAAAAAATTAAACCTCGAATGAGAAAAGAAGGTCAACTTAAAAAGAGTTGGCCTTTTTTATGTATAAACATGCTTCTCATGGGAAAAATAGGAGTAGTTTCGATAATACTTGAAAGGATATGATGCTATGAAACGAAAAATTCTCCCTATTTTTCTTGCAATCGTGATGCTTTCTGCCGCGGTTTTCTTGCCATGTGCCGCCGAAAAGCTGACAAGCGGAGCTTCTGAGCTTGCCAAAGATACCGTTTTGATTAAAAGCGGTTATTTGGGCGAGACACTCAAATTCTGCGAAAACGATTTCAAAACGGCACTCGGTGCTTCTAAAATTCCGTCCATCACCATCACCTCACTTCCGGACGAAAAAACGGGCACTCTCTATCTCGCTTCTTCTCGTTTGAGCAACGGACAAAATATTGCCGCATCGGTACTGGATCTTTTAAAGTTTATTCCCAAGGACAGATCGGTAGAAGAAGCTTGCTTCACATTTACGGCGGAAAATTTAGCCGGCGGTGCTGAAATACCGTGCCGCATCCGATTGCTTGATAAGAAAAATGAAGCACCCACCATCGGAAACACTTCCCTTTCCGTCGCAACACAAAGGGATATTTCTTATTACGGAACACTCGGGGGTACAGATCCCGAAGGAGATGCCCTTTATTTCCGCGTAACAGCCTATCCCAAGCACGGCACCTTGACTGTTCTGGATGCGGCGACCGGAAGCTTTCGTTATACCCCCACCGAAGGCTACACGGGAAAAGATAAGTTTTCTTACGTTGTTCGAGACGAATACGGAAACTTTTCCAAAGAGGAACGTATTTCCGTTACGGTAAAGAAACGTTCTTCCGAATTGGTATACGAAGATATTGCCGGCAGTGAAACCGAGCTTGCCGCCATTGCACTGACAGATGCCGGCATTATGTTAGGCAGGCTATCGGGCGATGGGATGTATTTTGATAAAGATGTTGCCATATCCCGCGGTGAATTTACCGTTATGGCAATGAAGGCGGCAGGCATCCTTCCCACGGAAGGTCTTACCGCAACCTTCTTTGACGATGACGAAAATATCCCGTCCTCCATCAAGGGATATATCGCTACCGCCCAAGCAAAAGGTTTTATCAACGGAACCTTTGACGGTACGGGGCTCTATTTTGAAGCCGACCGCGATATCACGAAAGCAGAGGCGGCTGTTATTCTCTGCCGCGTCATGAATCTGTCGGGCGGCGACAAAACGGCCGTTTTCGCCGGTGAAGACGATGTTCCCGTCTGGGCGGAAAACGCGGTTGCCACGCTCTATACGTTAGGCGTTATGGAATCCGTGAGTACAGGTGTATGGAATGCTTCCGATGCTCTCACTCGCGGCGAAGGCGCGCGCATGCTCTATGCCTTGATGCCATAAATATCCCCCCGATGCGGACTAACACATCCGTTTCGGGGGCTTTTTTATCAAGTGTTACGCATTAACATAACGAAAACAATTCAAAAATCTTTTTACAACACAAAAAAATTACAATGAACCGATTTTGAAAGACTGCCCAAGGAGGACACCCAATGAAGAAAAAGTATAAACTACGCCATGATCGGCACAATCAATCTTGACTACCGCAGTTTGGTGCATCATTTTGAGAACGGAGTTTGGATGTATCGATGTAACTGCATCAAAGATTTAAAAAAAGACATTGAAAACACTCTGTCTGTTTCCGAAGAGATAAAGCCTCAAATGCTGAAAACAGGTCTTTTCACCCGTTTTTTCCGTTCTATTATCAAAATTTTCTCTCCCATGCTCTGATTTATGAAAAAAGAAAAAGATTTAAAAGAATTTGTTTCCTTGATCCGAGATATCACTCGCTCCGAACCTTTCCGCATCATGAAACAGCATAAGCATCACATAAATACAACGCTGTATGCGCACTCCGTGAAGGTGGCGTATTTATGCTTTAAACACCACAAGCGCTTCGGGATGAAAATAAGCAGAAAAGAATTTGTCAGAGGCGCGCTCTTACACGATTACTATTTAGGAAATTCAAATGAAATGCTTTGTCGGCAAAGATTTCATTGGTTCAATCATCCCAAAGCGGCTTTAAATAACGCTTTGAAAAAATATCCTTCCTTAACCGACATGCAAAAAGATATGATAAGGCATCACATGTTTCCCCTGACGCTTATTCCGCCAAAGACAAAGGCCGGCTGGCTTATCTGTTTCTATGACAAAGTTGCCGCGCTTCACGACCGCTTCTCAAAAAAGCATTTATAACATTATCAAAACATTTCGCGAACAAATCAAAAAAAGAAAAACTGTACTATATAGACAGAAGGAGGAAAAACACAATATGAAAGAAAATATGTTTATGTATCAATACTCTTCCAAGCAAAACGAAGAAGTTGAAATCATCAGGAAAAAATATCTTCCACCCGAAGAAAACAGATTGGAAACCTTAAAACGACTCGATTTGCAAGTACAAAACGCGGGCGTCGCAGAAAGCTTGATCCTTGGCATCTTGGGCGCACTCATATTTGGCATGGGCATGTGCTTTGGACTAAATGTATGGGAGGGGGGATTTGTTCCTACCGTTCTACTATCCCTTTTCGGCATGATCGCCATGCTGCTCGCTTATCCCTTGCATTGCCGTATGCGCCAAAAGGCCAAACAGAAACTAACCCCTGAAATTCTTCGTCTTTCAGAGGAAATGATGAAATCTTAAACGAATGTAAAAGGAGAAACAAAGTGGGAATCAAAAACTTTTTTAAAAACGCATTTAAAGACATGAAAGAAAGCGCAAAGGAACAGCACAAAGTCGACAAGGCCGAGTTTGAAGCTGCCAAAGCAGAGGCAAAAGCCAATTTTGAAGAAAACCGCGGTCACAACACCTTTGCGAAAGCAAAGGCAGACGCCAAGAAGAATTGGGATGATGCTCACATGAGCCCCTCCGAGCGTGCCGCCAAAGAACAGGAAAAGCGCGAGGAAAGAATCCAAGAGGCAAATGCACGTATAGAAAAAGCAAACGCACGCTACGAAGCGGCAAAAAAGAAATGAGACAAGATGGGACTGAGCTAATAACTCAGCCCCACTTTTTTATCTGTATTTTTATGCGTTGTACGTAAAAATTTCGAAACGCAAACAAAACCTTAACATTTCTATGCTATTCTATTCTTGACATATAAATTCGGGCGAAAGGAAGCCTTGCGAAGCAAAGGCACGGTGAGAAAATGTTTAAGATTTTAGTTGTGGAAGACGATAAAGATTTAAACCGATCCGTATGTTCTTTTTTGAACCAAAGCGGATATGAAGCCACGGGAACACTCGGTGCCCAAGAAGCCTACGACGAAATGTATAAAACCACCTTTGATCTTATCATTTCCGACATTATGATGCCGGAGATTGACGGCTTTGAATTTGCGAAAACAGTGCGCTCGCTTAACAATGATATTCCCATCCTTTTCATGACCGCGAGGGATGATTTCGCCTCCAAACAGCGCGGTTTCAGAATCGGCGTAGACGATTACATGACAAAGCCCGTTGATCTGGATGAAATGTTTTTGCGTATCGGTGCTCTCTTGCGCCGTGCCAAGATCGCCTCCAGCCGCCGTATTGAAGTCGGAGATTTTACAATGGATGCGGATGAAAGAACCGCCACCGTTTGCGGTGAAGAAATCGCTTTGACGGCGCGAGAATTTGATCTGCTTTATAAACTTCTCTCCTACCCCAAAAAAACATTCACTCGCACGCAGTTGATGGATGAATTTTGGGATGTGGATACCACATCGGGTACCAGAACCGTTGATGTATATATGACAAAACTTCGATCCAAACTTTCCGGCACCGATGCCTTTGAAATTCAAACCGTACACGGACTGGGATACAAGGCGGTCATAAAATGAAAAAAGAAGAAAAATTCAAGATGTTTCTTGGCGGTCTTAATCATTTTTTCATCTTTTTTGTGTTAGTTGCCTTTGTGATCACTTGTTGCTTACTTTTATTTGTTTCTGTTTTACAGCAAACCATGGGGATTCTCTTTACCCAAGAGAACATTTCCGCCGCCGCCAAAGCAACAATGATTAATGTAATTCTTATCAGTCTTGCCTTTGCCGCCATAGATTCCCTGCGCCGCAAATTCATCGTGGCACGTCCCGTCAAAAAAATCACTGAGGCAACCGAAAAAATGATAAACGGCGATTTTGATGTGCGTATTTCCAATGCTTCACGCTTTGCTTCCGACAACGCCTTTAACAAAATCATTGAATGTATCAACAAAATGGCAGAAGAGCTTTCCGGCATTGAAACACTGCGTACCGATTTTATTGCCAATGTATCACATGAGATGAAAACGCCGCTGGCAGTTATGCAGAACTATGCGGTTCTTTTAAAAGAACCATCCCTTTCAAACGAAAAGCGAATGGAATATGCACAAGCCATCATCGATGCCTCCAAGAAACTCACCGACATGATGACGAACATTCTAAAGCTTAACCGTCTTGAAAACCAACAAATCTATCCGAAAGCACAGCGTTATTCTCTCGGTGAACAACTTTGCGAGGTGCTCTTGCAATACGAAAATCTGTGGGAAAAGAATTCCATAGAAATTGAGACCGATATACAAGAGGATGTTTGGATATACGCCGACTGTGAGCTATTGTCGCTTGTTTGGAGCAATCTCTTTTCAAACGCTTTTAAATTTACAAAAAGCGGAGGGAAAGTTTCGCTTTCTCTTTCCACCGAAGAAAACTTTGCTGTTGTTAAAATACGGGATACCGGATGTGGTATGTCTGCCGAAGTAGGGGCGCATATTTTCGAAAAGTTTTACCAAGGCGACACCTCTCACCAAACGCAGGGCAACGGCCTTGGTTTGGCTCTTGTAAAACGTGTTATCGATATTATTCAAGGGGAAATTTCCGTAGAAAGTGCCCTTGGTGTCGGCACCGTATTCACCGTCAAAATCAGAAAGGATGAAAATGCGTTTTAAAACTTTTTGTACCCATATGCTTTTCCCGCCCATCGCACTCATGCTCTTTCTCATCCCCGTCTCCATATGTTTTTTGGTCTATTGCATGGTGTTTGTGGGTACGGAAACGCCGCTTGCGATTGTTTCGTATGTCATATCGGCATACACCTTGACCGTATGGTGCTTTCGCATTCCTCGGTTACTTGAATTTTTCAAAAAATTCAAGCGCGAAAACAAATATGCAAAACGCTGGTTAGAAGATACACGGTTGCGCGTAAATGCATCCTTGTACAGCTCCTTGATTCTCAACTTTGCCTTTGCCGTTTTTCAGCTTTTCCTCGGCATTTTTCATGCATCTTTTTGGTTTTATTCCTTGGCAGGATACTATCTTTCGCTCGCCGCCATGCGTTATTTTTTGGTGCGCTACACCGCCAAGAAAAAGCCGGGTGAAAATGTAGTCGAGGAACTGCACAGATACCGCATTTGCGGTCTGGTATTTCTCTTAATGAATATTATACTATCCCTCATTATCTTTTTCATGATCTATTTCGGAAGAACATTCCGCCATCACGAGATTACCACAATAACCATCGCCGCCTTCACTTTTACCGCATTTACCCTTGCCATCATCAATGTTGTCAAATACCGAAAATACAATAGCCCCGCCTACTCAGCGGCAAAAGCAATCAGCCTTGCATCCGCTTGCGTTTCCATGTTAACACTGGAATCCACCATGCTGACAACCTTTGGCGGCACAGATGCCCTTATGCGTAAACTCTTCCTCAGCATCAGCGGCGGTGTCGTTTCCGCATTCATTCTTTTTTTAGCATGTTACATGATCATCGAGAGCAACAAAAAAATAAAACACATCCAAGAAACGGACGATACAAATGGAAAATAAAGAGAAAAACAACTTTCAATTTACCTATTCCGCACAAGAACAGGAAGAAATTCAAAAAATACGCCAAAAATACTCTCACAAAGAAGAAACCGACATAGAACGTTTGCGCCGCTTGGATCAAAGCGTTACACAAAAAGCGCAAGTCGTTTCTCTTATTTTCGGTATCATCGGTGCTTTGATCTTAGGCTTTGGTATGAGCCTTATCATGTCGGAACTCGGTGCGGCGTTGGGACTATTTGGCACATCGGCAATTGTGGCAGGTGTTATTGTAGGAATCGTTGGCGGTGTTTTGGTATGCCTTGCCTATCCTATGTATCAAATCGTCACAAAAAAAGAACGCGCCAAGGTTGCACCTGAAATTTTGAAGATCACCGAAGAGCTTCTGAAATAACGATTGACATACATCCGCTTTTGTGATAAAATGAAAAAGCTATGGAAATCTCTCGCCGTATCTATGCCATGAAAAATCACGAAACGGAGCGTATGATTATGATTAAAAACATCGTTTTTGACTTTGGTCAAGTGTTGGTGCATTTTGATCCGCTTTATATGACCAAACAATATATTTCGGATCCTCAAGAAGCCGAAACTGCCGCTGAAGTAATCTTCGATCGCCTTTACTGGGACCGGCTTGACGAAGGAAGTATTGAAGAACACGAGGTGGAAGCGGCAATCGTGGAACGCCTACCCGAACATCTTGCTTCAAGGGCAATCGAAGCCTACCGAAACTGGATCTATAATATTCCAGAAATAGAAGGCATGCGCGCGCTGATGCAAAAGCTCAAGAGAGAAAAAAATGTCAGAATTTTCATTCTTTCCAATATCAGCCGTTATTTTGCAGAGCATGCACATGAAATTGAAATTTTAAAAGAAGCAGAAAAATGCATCTTCTCTTCCGTATGTGGGCACATCAAACCGCATGCAGATATGTTTGATTACCTGTGCCGTACATGCGATATCCTCCCATCGGAAACCATTTTTATCGATGATAACGCGAACAACATCAAAGGCGCATCCGATTTTGGAATTCACACCTATCATTTCGATGGAAATGCACAAAAGCTTGAGACATATCTATATCAAGTGCTTTAAATGAAAACAGCTCTGCCGTGTTAGCATGCTTTTTACGGAAAATGCGGTAGAGCTTTTTCATTTATTATATTTTTACCAACAAATGGAAAGCAAAGAGAAAAACTAAAAAAATCTTGCAAAAACATCAAACTTTTTTTGCAAAACCCCTTGCTTTTTTTGAAAAGCTGTGCTATAATATCAACGTTCGTAAAACAAGGCCCGTTGGTCAAGCGGCTAAGACATCGCCCTCTCACGGCGAAAACATGGGTTCGATTCCCGTACGGGTCACCATCAAAAAGGCTCCTCATTTGAGGTGCTTTTTTAATGGTGACGCGCTTCGCGCGAGAACCCGCCGTGCAAAACGCACAAGCTTTTCTCTTTCTCAAAGTGAGAGCACGGATGG
>JAZNND010000036.1:0-3706 GCA_045580085.1 Eubacteriales bacterium | reverse complement strand
TTTTGATGCAGATTGCGGCTTCTTCGTGGCAAATTCCCGCGAAAAGGCGCAAAGAAAAAGCAAAAGGAGCACTCTTGCGAGTGCTCCTTTGGTTTTGCGGTCTGCGCAAAAAGTGTAAAGATACAAGTCCATTTATCCTCACACATAGAGCAAAAATAGGTTCCACAAAGGGGCACATAAAAGATAAATCAAATTAGACATTCATAGGCACCAATCTCTTAGGCACCACAGTGGTACCATCTATTAGTTTACCCATTTATTCATTACATAGTAAATCTACCAAAACCCCTTGTACCAAGGGGCTAATTAGGCTTTTTTAGGGGGCTTAATAAGGGGCTAATGAAGGCACCTTGATTGGCACTCTGATGTGTGCTTTTAAGCACCTTGGGAGTTCACTTTATTGGTGCCGAAATAGAAAAAAGACCACCCTTGGGACAAGGGTGGTCGATTTGTTTTAGAGACTATTCAGTTTTGTACCAAGCACACTGTTTGGGTGTGTCTGAGCACACAAAAAGCGCTCCCCTTCTCCGCCTTCTCCCGATTTTCAACCCATCTTCCGCACAGCATTCTGCGGAAGCAATCAAGCGAAAAAGTATTGTTTGTTTTTTTGTTCTTGCTATTGACTTTTCCATTCTCACGTTCCATCGCAACGGTGGCGCAAAAAATCGACTTTGTCCGTCCGCTTCGTGAAAAAGTGCCTCTCCGCGCCGCAACGATTCGCGCCTCGCGCGGTGTTGACGGCTCTGCCGTTTGCCAATAGTATACCATAAACAAAAACCCCTGTCAATACAGTGTTGGCAAGGGTCTTGTTAGTTTCACTTTTGCGCCGAAGCAAAAAGCAAGAGCAGATCTTTTTGGGGAACGCTTCGCGCGCGTTTCGAAACGCAAAAGCGGCGAACGTTTTTAATATTCGTTATAGATCTCGTGATGCTCGCGCATAGTGCCGTCCTTGCGCACGAACGCAAGATTACCGATATTTGGCGTAACGCGACCGTCGCAAGGGTCGTGCAGATCGGCGCAACCCGAATACTGCAAAGCGTGCGCCACAAATCCAACGCCGTATTTGGAGAACGCATCCAACGTAACGCGCATCATATCGGCACGTTTTTTATCGTCGAGCGATCCCCAGCAACATTCCGAACAGATGAGAGGGCAGCCGTCCTCTTTCGCTTCGTCGGCAAAGCGTTTCACCTTCGCCTCAAACTTTTCCGCACTGCCGCCCACGTAATACATATGAGTGAGATAAACGTCAAAGATCCCCTCAAAGGTACGCATGGATTGCCCGCCCGTACTGCCGATGCCAAGCGGCTGCGTAACGCCGCCCGCGCGCAAACGATCCGCCATGCGGCGTAGCCATGCCATTTCATGCGGCATAACGGCATCGCGCAAAGGGAAATCTTCGTCATACGCAAACGGCTCGTTGCAAACGTCCCAAACCAAGATCTGTTCTTCCTTGCCGAATTCTTTGGCAAGCGCGTCAATATATCCGCCGAAAGGATCGCCGAACTTCAAAAGCCAACTGCTTCCCGGCAGAAAATGATCGATATAAATACCGTCGCAATCCACCATAGGGTCATGCCAACGGTTAAAAAGACACGGGATCACCAAAAGATCAAGCTCTCGGCAGATCTCGATTACGCACCTAAGCGAGCGGATAAAGCCTTCCTCATCGCGGCAATACGCATTCCAAGAAAGCCAAACGCGCAGCGTATTCATCTTGGGAAACAACCGTTTTCCGCGCGAAAGCTCGTTGCGCCACGTCTGCTCGTCAAACAAAAGCCAATCCTCCAAAGAACCGGTGGAATAGCTCGGGTGATAATTGAAGCCGCGCACGTCTGCGGCGGGAATACGCAATGTAACCATATTTTTTCCTTTCCGCGCAAATCGGCTTGCGCCGCTTTGCGTTTTCTTCTGTAAGCGTTTTTGCGAAAACCGCAGTCTCGCGCTTCGCTACCCCAATTATAACACGGTTTATTGTACGCGTACATTGACATTATAACGAAAATGCGGTATAATGATGTAAAAAAGCGCAAAAATCGGGGGTATATCATGCAAAACGTCTTTCGCCTGACGCCAAACAGAAGCCTGCTCATCGCAAACCAAAACGTCTTTTTGACGCCCATCAAACATCCTTCTCGCACCCTCACCGAGCACGTCATATCCTACGTAGCCAAAGGAAGCTGGTGCCTCACCGTGGGCAACGAACACATCACCGCCAAAAGCGATACCGTTTTTATCCAGCCAAGCAATATCCCCCACGTCGGTCTGCGCAACTGTCCGCCGGGAACGCACACTCTTTTCGTTCATTTTTCCGCGGAAGAGGGCGATGCGTACGTCGATATGCTCTATGGAGAAACCGCCAAGCCATTCGCCCAAAGCCAAACAGCCGTCGGCGGCGAAAACGCCGCTTGCATCGGAACGCTCGTGGATTGCGGCAACAGCCCCATTGTGAAAAATCTCTTTTTAAAGATCATCGAAGAGCAAACCAAAGGCAACCGCGCCAAAGCCTTGCTCTATCTCAACATTCTGTTCTGCGAGCTTTCGGAACTTTCTTTGTATGATAAATCCAAATACGCCTTGGCGGCAAACATCAAAAAGAGGATCGCCGCATCAAGCAATAAAAACATCTCCAACAAAGAGATCGCGCACGAGTTGCACGTCAGTGTCAGAAATGCGGAAACTGCCTTCCGCGAATGCTTCGGCATCACTATTCATCGCTACCAACTGAATAAAAAGATCGAGCACGCCAAATTTTGTCTCGCCTATTACCCCCAAATGAAGCTGACCGACATCGCTCTCTCGTTGGGCTTTTACGACGAATTTCACTTCAGCCGTCGGTTCAAAAAAGTCGTCGGACTTTCTCCCACCGAATATCGCAAAAAGGCAATTGTCGACTGTTAAAAGCGAGCCTTTTAGCACGTCTTGCCGACCTTCTCCTCATGCCCCATCGGGTGGAAATATCGCTCTTCGAGATCTTGAATGTATAAAAAGCTGTAAAAATGCTTGCTTTTCCGACCGTTTGGTCAGTCAAAAAACGAATACGCCGTTTTTTGATCAAAGCGATCACGCAAAAAACATTATTTTGGTTTTTACTATTGACATTTTCATTTGAAAAAACTATAATGAAGGCGTATAACGCGCTTGCGCGAAAAGCAAGAAGGACAGAGTTATGACGACCTTTATTTTGATTGCGGCACTTTGCCTCATTTTTACAGCCAAGTCGTTTTTCATGTCAGTACTCAGCAAAAGGCATCTGCGCAACACGCCCGACGCGATCCTCATCAACGGATTTTTCTCTGCCTGCATCGCGCTTGCGTTCGTCGCTTTCGTACCCAAGGCGGGGCCTCCGAAATCGTTTTCGGCGTGATCATGGGAACACTCACCGCATTTTGCCAGATCTCGTATATGACGGCGCTCTCCGTCGGACCGATGTCCTTGACCGGTCTTGTTTACAACCTGGCAATGCTCGTTCCCATCTTCGTTTCGAAGATCCGCTACGACGAACCCCTCTCCGCCTTCTCCCGATTTTCAAGCGATCTCCCGCACAGCTTTCTGCGGAAGTGATTTTTGATGCAGATTGCGGCTTCTTCGTGGCAAATTCCCGCGAAAAGGCGCAAAGAAAAAGCAAAAGGAGCACTCTTGCGAGTGCTCCTTTGGTTTTGCGGTCTGCGCAAAAAGTGTAAAGATACAAGTCCATTTATCCTCA
>JAZNND010000035.1:0-43219 GCA_045580085.1 Eubacteriales bacterium | reverse complement strand
GGTGGTCTTTTTCTATTTATGCACCAATCAAAGGCACTCCCAAAGGTGCTAAAAAGCACACAATAGAGTGCCTATCGAGGTGCCTTCATTAGCCCCTTATTAAGCCCCTTTTATTAGATTTTATAAGGGTTTTTAATAGATTTATAAATAGGTAAACTAATAGATGGTACCACTGTGGAGCCTATGTTCACACTGCTTTTGTAAATTACTTAAAGAAAGCACAAACTTATAGAGGTCATTATAAAGCTTTATCTGAATCTTTCAACCAAAATCAATGAAGCATTTTATTCTATGGACATGCTCAATTCCTTTCTAGAGCACATTTTTGGCTCCTTCACTCAATTTAGCCAAGTGTTTTTTCAAAAAAAGTTTTTTTCTTAAAAACCTTGTACTTATGTCGAAAATATGCTAAGATATAAGATGAGATATTATAATATAATGGAAAACGACACATCGCGACATTTAAGGAGGAGAAGGCTATGGAGCTAATCGACAACAAAGCCAAACTCTTGGGCGATGATTTGAAGAAGGAAATCACGAGGGGTGCAAAACTACGTATGGTTGCATCCTATTTTTCCATCTATGCCTTCGAAGCCTTAAAGGAAGAACTCTCTGCGATTGAAAACTTGGAATTTATTAAATAGGAAAAACCACGTCTGCCATTGCTCACGAAACTCAATCCAAAAAGAGATTTGAGTATAATGAAAGGCTGAAAGAGTACAAAGAGGAAAGGAATAAATTACTGGGCACCTCCAATGAATAAGATAAAACAAAAGCCTTTGATGATAGCATATATTTTGTTTCTGTTTGTATGTGTTATTTATCATGTGATAAGCAACATTTTTAGTTTGGAATTTTCAATATGGTCACGTATTGTAGCGGCGGCAACCTTAGCATCTTATGCATTTACTTTAGGTTCTTCACCCAAATTGATGGCAAAGATTGATAGAAAACAAGTTGGTTATCTAGAACAAGAACTTGTTTTGTTACAAAAAATAAAGAGTGCAAATATCGAAAAACTGGAGAGTTTTCGAAATATTGAAAAGCAGATAATTGATGATAAAAACGAAATTGCCAAATGTAACAAGAATATTATGAAAAAAGAGCGCAATGCATTTTTGTGGGAGGTCGCAGGCTTTTTGATTTTCCTTTGCGTTATATCTTTTAATGGTGTTTTTGTTTTAATTGGTGGCATACAAGAAATGTGCACAATAATGGCGTTTGCTTTAGTTTTGCTCATGGATTTCGTCGAAGCAATAGTGACTGACCTCCATGAAGAAACCTTTAGAGCAAAGCAGGAAACGTATAATCTTTTACTTAGTGCATGGGAGGAAAAACAAAATGGCTGAAAAACTTGATATGAAATCCATGGATATTACAAGTGAGAATATTGCGAAGATTAAGGCTCTCTTTCCCTCTGCTGTGACCGAGGTAAAGGGTGAGGACGGCAAAGTTAGACTTGCCATTGACTTTGATGCTTTGAAGCAAGAGCTCTCCGAAGATTTGATTTCCGATAAAGCCGAGAGATATCAAATGACTTGGCCCGACAAGTCCAAGGCTAAGGTGCTTGCAAGTTCGAGAATCACGGCGACTCTCCGTCCCGACAAGGAAAAGAGTGTGGACTTTGATACCACCGAGAACCTCTATATCGAGGGTGACAACCTTGATGTTCTCAAGCTCCTCCGTGAGACCTATCTCGGCAAGGTGAAAATGATATATATCGACCCCCCATACAACACGGGCAATGACTTTGTGTATGAGGATGATTTTGCTATGTCTGCCGATGACTATGCCGAGGTCAGCGGGCAGTATGATGAGCAAGGCAACCGTCTTGTCAGAAACCTCGATAGCAATGGTAGATTCCACACCGATTGGCTCAATATGATGTATGCTCGTCTTAAAGCATCTAGAGATTTATTGTCTAATGATGGAGTAGTTTATATCAGCATAGATGATAGTGAAGTTGTAAACTTGAAAAAAATATGTGATGAAATTTTCGGCGAGGGCAACTTTATTGCACAAATTATTTGGAAAAACAAGTTTGGGTCTGGAGCACTAACCAGTGGATTTATTGGTGTTCATGAGTACATATTGGTATATTCCAAGGAGCCTATTGTCAACATTACTAGAACTCTAACCGATGAAGAGCGGGCAAACTATAACAAAACAAGAGACTCAAAATTTGATACCCGTGGTGGATATGTTACTCAGCCGCTGGCCGTCACAACATTTGGCGATAGACCTAATTTAAGATATCCCATTACTTATAAGGGACAAGAAATATGGCCCCAAAAACAATGGGTTTGGGAAAAAAGCAGAATGCTTAAAGCGATAGAAAACGATGAAGTTGTTTTCAATTTACAAAAAGATGGTTCATATAATTTAAGGTCAAAAAAATATTTGATAGATGAAAATGGTAATGAGCGTAGAGGAAAACCAACCACTATTTATACTGATGTATATACTCAAAACGGAACTGAAGATATAAGATGTTTGTTTGACAAAATTCTTTTTGATTATACAAAGCCTGTTCAAATGATTGAGTATCTATTAAGTCTAGAAATTAACAATCTATCATCAAAAGATGATATTATTTTAGACTTTTTCAGTGGTTCTGCCACCACTGCCCATGCTGTGATGCAGTTGAATGCCGAGGACGGCGGTAAGAGAAAGTTTATTATGGTTCAGCTGCCCGAAAAGTGTGACGAAAAGTCCGAGGCATACAAGGCTGGCTACAAGACCATTTGTGACATCGGTGAAGAGAGAATCAGAAGAGCTGGAAAAAAGATAAAAGAAGAAAAAGGCTTGACAGCCCAAGGTCTCGACATCGGCTTCCGTGTTCTCAAGCTCGATTCTTCCAATATGCAAGAGGTGTACTACAATCCCTCTGCTATGACCCAAGACTTGCTTGGTTCTACGGTGGACAATGTGAAGCCCGATAGAACCCCTCTTGACCTTCTGTTCCAAGTGATGCTCGACCTCGGTGTGGAGCTCTCGGCTAAGATTGAGGAGCATACAGTGAACGGCAAAACCTATTACACTGTCAACGGCAACGATATCATTGCTTGCTTTGATGATGATATTGACAATGACGTGATTACCGCCATTGCCAAGCAGAATCCCCTCTATGCCGTATTTAAGGACAAGTCCTTTGCTACCGACAGCGTTGGCATCAACAACGAGCAGTTGTTCAAGACGTATTCTCCCTCGACGGATGTAAAGGTGCTTTGATATGGAAAATTGTATTTTTTGTGGAAAAGAAATTTTGAATGTGGAGAGAGAGGAATGCACGGGCTTTTTTGAATGTCCTTCGTGTGGAAGATTTATACTTTCTGAGATGTTGTATATTGACTCTAAAGCATTTTCTACAGAAGAAAAGTCCAAGTTTGCCTCTTATTTGCTTCATAATAAAGAGCCACGAAAGTTTTTCTTTATAGGCACGGAAGAAAGCTATGGGAATCATTTAACGTCTTATCCCAATAGCACAGCTATTCTTTTAACAAAAGAGATGGTTGAGCGTTGGTATCCCAAAACATTTGCGGAGAAAATTGATTTAATTCTTCTTAAACTTTCGGATTTGGCGGATTTTGATGGAGACTATGTAGAAATTGCCTCTTTTGTATATCCATTGTTTTTTTGTTTGCAAAAAGGGAACAACGAAATCAAGAAGGATTGGGATAAGTCTCTTCAATTCAACTACATTTTGGACTATTTGGAAAAGCAAGACTATACCGAACCCGTGGGAAGTGGTCGTGTTCAACTAACACCAAAAGCGTTGGATAGAATCTACGAATTGCAGAAAACACAATCTTCTAATAAAAATGTTTTTGTTGCTATGAAATTTGGGAAAGCAACCGAAGATTTGAGAGAGAAAATAAGGGAAGGTTTGGAAGGGTTCAATGTTCGTATCATGGATGAGATAGAACACAATCATCAAATTGTTCCCGAAATGTTATATGAAATTCGTAATAGCAGATTTGTGATAGCCGAACTTTCACACCACAATAATGGGGCATATTATGAGGCTGGATATGCCTTGGGATTAGGGAAAGAAGTCATACACATCTGCGATAAAAAAGAATTTAAAAGCGGACTTCATTTTGATGTTGCACAAGTGAATACCATTGTCTATGACTCCATTGATGATATACCAAGATTGTTGAAAAAGAGAATAGAAGCAACAATTTTATAGAACGGTGATTTTATGAAATTCAGATTTAAAATACAACAATACCAAACCGATGCGGTAAATGCCGTAGCCGATGTGTTCCGTGGTCAGCCATACGTGGAAAGAACCAAGTACACAATGGATATGGGTGTAAGGCCTCAAAGCACACAGTTTTCTCTCTTTGATATGCCAGAGGGAAAAGGCGTATTTGAGGATGAGGACGTGGGCTTTGCCAACAACCGTATTGAGCTTTCCCCGAGCATGTTGCTTGAAAACATTCGAAATATACAGTCTCTTGCCAATATCCGAGAATCGGACACGTTGTCTCACACTCTCGGTGCGGTTGACCTCGATGTGGAGATGGAAACGGGAACGGGTAAGACTTATGTTTACATCAAGACCATGTTTGAGCTGAACAAGAGATACGGCTTCTCTAAGTTCATCGTGGTCGTGCCTTCCATTGCTATCCGAGAGGGTGTGAAGAAGTCTTTTGAAATGACTTCCGAGCATTTTATGGATACCTATGGGAAGAAGGCAAGGTTCTTTATCTACAATTCCAAGAAGCTGGATGAAATCGAGCAGTTCTCCTCGTCCTCTGCCATCAATGTGATGATAATCAACATTCAAGCATTCAATGCAAGAGGAGCAGATGCAAGAAGAATCTATGAGGAGCTTGACGAATTTCAGTCAAGAAGACCCATCGATGTGATTGCCAAGAACAGACCTATCCTCATCTTGGACGAGCCGCAAAAAATGGGCGGTACTGCCACACAAGAATCTTTGCAGAGATTTAACCCTCTGTTTTCCCTGAACTTCTCGGCAACCCATAGAGTTGTTCACAACACGGTCTATGTGCTGGATGCTCTTGATGCCTTCAATAAGAAACTTGTTAAGAAGATTCAAGTTAAAGGATTTACCATCAAGAATCTCCGAGGCACCAATGGGTATCTATATCTGCAAGATATTGTCCTTTCTCCGAGCAAACCTCCACAAGCCAAGATTGAGCTTGAAATCAAGTATCCCAGCGGAAAACTTGCAAGAGAGACAAGAATTCTCAAGGTAAGGGACAATCTTTATCAGACCTCGAATGAGATGGAGCAGTACCGTGGCTTTGTTATCAGTGAGATTGACCCGTTCACAAACACCGTAACCTTCCTCAACGGAGAAGTGATTGAGCTGGGCAATGCTTATGGTGATGTTGCGGAAACCGATATTCGAAGAATACAGATAAGAGAAACCATTCGTTCTCACTTTGAGAAAGAGGAAGAGCTCTTTAACCGTGGTATCAAGGTGCTCTCTTTGTTCTTCATTGATGAGGTTGCCAAGTACCGTCAGTATGATGAAGACGGTGCCGAAATCAATGGTCTCTACGGCAAAATTTTTGAGGAAGAGTACAATAGCATCGTTAATGAGTATATCACTCTCTTTGATACTCCCTATGTGAAGTATTTGCAAAGCACAACGGCTTCCGAGGTGCATAAAGGATATTTCTCCATCGACAAGAAGGGCAGAAAGGTGGACTCCTCTCTTGCAAGAGGCTCGGATATTTCCGATGATATTTCTGCCTATGACCTTATCTTGAAGGACAAAGAAAGACTTCTTTCTTTCGATGAGCCTACGAGGTTTATCTTCTCCCATTCGGCACTCAGAGAAGGATGGGACAACCCCAATGTGTTCCAAATCTGTACCCTCAAACACTCCGATTCAAACGTGCAGAGAAGACAAGAGGTCGGCCGTGGTCTTCGTTTGTGTGTCAACAACAGTGGTGAGAGAATGGATGCTACCATTACGAACTTTAACGTGCATTCCCTCAATGTGCTGACCGTTATTGCCAATGACTCGTATGAGGATTTTGTCAAGGGACTGCAAACCGAACTGAAAGAGAATCTTTACGAAAGACCCACAAAGGCCTCCAAGGAGTTCTTTGCTGGGAAAAAGGTTATGATGGGTGACACCGAGTGTGTCATCACCCCTGCCCAAGCAACGGCTATTTACCGATATCTTTTGAAAAACGACTATATTGACGACAACGACAAGCCCACAGACACGTATAAGAATGCCGTGGCAAACGGCACTCTTGCCCCTATTCCCGACGATGTAGCACACCTAAGAGAGCCTATTCACAATCTTGTTCGTTCCACCTACGATGCCGATGCTTTGAAGGATATGATTTCCAACGGCAATCAGTCTAAGGTGCAAGACAACAGAATCAACGAAAACTTCAAAAAGAAGGAATTCCAAGCTCTTTGGAATCTTATCAACCACAAGTATGCCTATACGGTGGAATTTGATTCCGAAGAATTGATTGCCAATGCCATAAAGGCCATTGACAGTGAGCTATATGTCACCGAACTCACTTACACGGTTTCCACTGGAGAGCAGAAGAGTGAGATTGATGCCGAGGAGATAAAGAACGGTGTTTCCTTCAAGACAGCAAAGACGAGAACGAGCACTCTTCGAACAGCTGCTTCCGACACCATAAAGTACGACTTGCTTGGAAAGATTGTAGCAAACACCCTTCTCACAAGAAAGACTGTGGCAAAGATTCTGCAAGGCATAAACCCTCAAAAGTTTGCTATGTACGGCAAAAATCCCGAGGAGTTTATCAATAAGGTGTCAAGACTCATCAATGAGCAAAAGGCAAGCCTTATTGTCGAGCATATCACCTACAACTTGGTGGATGGCAATTTTGATTCCGACATCTTTGCCGAGAGCAAGGCGGTTACCGAATACAAGCTTGCCTACCGTGCCGAGAAGCATATTCGTGATTATGTCTTTGTGGATGGTATCAGCAAAACGGGTTCTATCGAGCATGAATTTGCTATGGCTCTTGACAATGCCGACGAGGTGTGTGTCTATGCCAAACTTCCGAGAGGGTTCTACATTCCTACTCCCGTGGGTAATTACTCTCCCGACTGGGCGATTGCTTTCCACGAGGGAACGGTGAAGCACATCTACTTTGTAGCCGAAACCAAGGGCTCTTTGGAATCTCTCCAACTCCGTGGGGTGGAAAAGGCAAAGATAGACTGTGCCAAGAGACTCTTTAACAAGATGTCCACGAGCAAGGTTAGATACGAGAATGTTACCAACTATCAAGACCTGCTGGGCAAGATGAATGCTTTAGCATAACCTTCAAGGAGCACCAAGAAATTGGTGCTCCTTTTTTCTTATACTACTCTTGACTTTAGAAAAGGTGGGCGGTATAATGGTTCCCAACAAGGGTGCTTATACTTTGTGCTAGGACACACTCACTTATTGTGTCTTAGACAAAATCGAATATCCTAACAAACAAATCGACCACCCTTGGGACAAGGGTGGTCGGTTTCTGTTTATCCCAAAAGAGCAAATTTAAGTGCCGGTTGAGGGCTTTCGTTTGGCTTTTGTCGGTCTGCTAAAGATGCCCGTTTTAGCTTTATGCGTTTTTTTGGCTTAATATATGTGGGTTTTGAGACTTCAATTTTCCTTTTCAAGCTTCATGCAAACGATATAGGTGCGGCCGTTGAACTGATAAGAGGGGCCGTCGCCGCTGGCGCAGAAGATGTGCGTCGGTTCGCCTTTTTCATTGAAAAGAACAGAGGGGCGTTCGAGGTTTCCCTGCGTGCTTACTCTGCCGTCTTGCCATGTTACGGTTCTGGAGTATACCTTGGGATTCTTTGCAACGGTGAATTCGCGGCAATCGTCGCTTTCGGCGTAAAAACCGCTGCCCCATTCGCCCGTGATGCCGTAGGCACCGTTTTTGGTATCGTCTTTGGTGATGAGGCAAAATTTCTTTTTCGCGGCATCGTACCAAATAAAGGGATCTTCGATATGCACGTTTTCGTCCTCGAATTCGAGGATGGGAGAATCCGAAAGTCTTTCAAAAGGTCCTTCGGGGGAGTCGGCGACGGCGATGCCGAGCTTCAACGGTTTTCCGTGCGCGGTGCGAGATTTGTATATCATATAGGTTTTGCCGCTTGGCAGGATGGCAACGGAGGGGTTTGTGGTGATGGTAGAGTCCCAAAAACGGCAATCGCGCGGTTCAAGCAGAGGCGTGTCACGGCGCACGAATTCTCCGTTGATGTCATCTGCAACGGCAAGCCCGATGCGCTTTCTGTTCCATGTTTCCTCGGCATAAAAAATGTCGATATCCTCGGCGTTGGTCGGAATTTCCGCACCGTAGGTAGTGCCCATATAATACAGATAAAACTTGCCGTTATATTCTTTGATGCAGGTGTTGTGCGTGTTCATGCCGTCAAAAAACTCTCTGCCACGGCGGGGAAGAACGACGTTTTGAAACACATACGGCCCTTCGGGTGTGTCGGAGACGGAGTGGATGATCTCACTGTTAAAAAGCCAGTTCCAACCAAAGCCGTATTCCTCCTTCCAGCGCGAGGAGAACATATGATATTTGCCGCCCGTGTAGATCACCGAGCAATCCCATACGTAATAGCCTTCAAGATCAAGTGCTTTGACGGTTTTTCCCGCTTTGTATCCAAAATTGTTTTTCATTGATAGGAATCCTTTCTGTGTTATTTTGCGCGGATACCGCGCTCTTCATAGGAAGGTGCGTTTTTGCCTTCCAGAAAATCAAAAAGATCGGATGGTGTACCGAAATAACGCGTAGAGCCATTGAGCAGCATTAAGGAGCGTACGCCGTCATCCTCCTTGGCGGAAACAACATAGACGGGCTTGCCGAGCGCGTACGCGTAGCCGATTTCCCATGCGGTGCCCGCGTCGGAGGTGAAGCCGTGATCGAGCGCGACGACGAAATCGGCATTGTGGATGCCGCCTTTGTCGATCTCAAAGATTTCTTTACCCCATGCGGCATCGCCGACTTCGACATCTCCCTCTGCCGTGTGCTCCATCGGAACGAACACCTCAAAGTGTTCGCGCAGACGCGCGGCGACGGTGCGGACAAGATTTTCTTCATATTCATTAAAAAACGGTCCTGCTAAATAGATCTTTTTCATGATGAAAACGGTCCTTTCTATACAAAGCCGAAAAGGCAGGATGGATTTGTTTTCTATATTATAACAGCTTTGACGGCGGTTTGTCAATCCGAAAAAAGTGTATTTTCCGATAAAAAGGAGGATTTTGCGTTTTTTCTTCGCTTAAAAAAATATTAAAAGTGCGGAAAAGTATTGACATTCGGCGTTTACAATAGTATAATGTATATACATAATTTATTCACGTATTTTGCGCTTAGTGCGTTTGGTGCGTGTATCGCAATACAGTATTAAAGGAGATTGTCATGAAAAAGAGAATTCTTTTGTTCTGCTTGTCTCTTTTGCTTGTTGTGGGTGCTGTATGGGCACTTTCGGCATGCAACAAGGATAAGGCATGTGCGCATGAGTGGAAGAACGCGGACTGCCAGTCGGCGAAGACCTGCACACTTTGCGGCGCGACCGAAGGCGAGAAGGGGGACCACGTATGGAACGCGGGCACCGTAACCAAGCCTTTTGACTGTGTAACGACGGGTGAGAAGACCTACGCTTGCACGATTTGTAACGAGACACGCGTGGAAATCGTGGTTGCACAAGGTCATACCTATACCGATGCGGTGGTGGCTCCTACCTGCGTTAACACGGGCTATACCCGTCACACTTGCGCATGCGGTGCTTCGTATGACGATGCTTTCGTTGATGCGTTGGATCATGATTGGCAGAGCGAGCCGACCTGCGCACACGACCGCACTTGCAGCCGTTGCGATACCAAAGAGGCGGCACTTACGCATACATATGCCTTGGTTTCCGAAACGGAAGCCGGATGTAAGACAGCGGCAACCGAGACCTATCGTTGCTCGGGATGTGAGGATGAGTATACCGATACCGTAGCTCCCGCGCACGGACATGATATTTTGGGGGTAACTCCCACCGAAAAGCATAGCTCGGGTTGCGCTTATACACTTGTTTACAAATGCAATACCTGTGGCGAGGATGTGGACCGCGATACCGTTTACCATCATACCTATATCGCAAGCATCACGCGTGACGCTACCTGTAAGACAGATGGCGAAAAGGTATTGACTTGTGCCGATTGCGGCGATAAAAAGACCGAAAGCGTTGAGAAAACCGAAGCGGGTCACGAGTATAACGAGGGCACTGCCGCAAACGGAAAGAGAATCGACACGTGCAAGTACTGCGGTGCCACCAAAACGGTTATTGTCGTTGAGGGTAATCAAACCTCTTCAACGAACGTGGGCGATTTGAAGGACGCGGAAATCAAGCTTGACAATGCCAGCATTCAACTGGACAGCGGCGTTGTTGACAGCATTGGCGAGGACAAAAACGTCGTTGTTTCCGCGGATAAGTTAGAGGGCGAAGACCGCGACGGTCTGGGCCTTTCCGAAGAGGAGATGGCGCAGCTGGGCAATAACCCCGTATATAACTTCACCATCAACGACGGTACGGAGAACATTTCGACGTTCGGTGACGAGAACTACGTTACTGTTACGTTGCCTTATACCCTTGCTGAGGGCGAGGACGTAGACAGTATCGCTATTTGGTTTATCAGCGAAAACGGCGAGCTTGAATCCATTCCCGCTGTTTACAACAACGGTTATGTTACCTTCAAGACCAATCACTTCTCTTATTATACCGTAACTCGTTTGACACCCGCAGAAAGATGCGCGCTTTACGGTTGCAGCAATGTTGTAACCACGGCAGAACCCACTTGTGATGCTGCGGGCTACACCTTGACCGTTTGCGTACGTTGCCACAAGAGCGTTAAGACGGAGGGCGAGAGCGCGATCGGTCACAACTATATCGAGAGCAAGACCGATGCCGACTGTAAGAACGACGGCAAGATCACGCAGACCTGCGAAAACTGCGGTCATTCCTACAGCAAGACTGTCAAGAGCAAAGGACATGACTGGAAACTGAAGGAGTCTGTGGGCGTCGGTTGCGGTCAGCCCGGATATAAGATCTATTCCTGCCGCGTTTGCGAAGAGGAATACACCGAATGGAAACCCGAAAAGAAGCACGAGTATAAGCAAGAGAACAAAAAGGATGCAACTTGTGTGGAAATGGGCGAGATCGAGCATGTTTGCAAGCATTGCGAGCACTCCTATAAAACCCACACACCCGCTACCGGTGTTCACAAATACAAGAAGGGCGTTTGCGTTCATTGCGGTGCCGCCGAACCCGGCAATCCGAATCAAGGCAACTGCACGCATGAAGCCAACATTCCCAAGCGTCTTGATTTGGGCGCGGCCGGTGCATGCGAGGGTGCGATCTATTATTTCACTTGCGAGTGCGGTCAAGAAGCCGTTTATTCCATCAATGAATTTACGACCGGAATGATCGGAAGCTGTGATTTTGATGAGGATTATGAAGACGAATACGAAGACGAGGACGGCGTTCCCCATTATACTTTGGAAGGCAGTTGCCGCGTTTGCGGACTTTCCCTGACTATGGATGCAACCATGCGCATCGAAAACTGCATGGTACTTAGTACGGCAGACATCAGCTTCTTCATGGGCGATCAGCTCCTTTTGAAGGGATTTGTTGAGATGCCCGAATATGACGAAGAGCACGAATGGGAAGAGGAAGAGATCGATCTTGCAGAGTACGGTGCATGCGAGGGCGTTCTTTACATCGAGCGTTGCAAGAATTGCGGTAAGGTTTACGATTTCGAAGTCGAAAACGATTGCGAAATGGATGAAAACCAGAAAACCGAGGACGTTTTGGATCAAGACGGCAACACGGTCGGTATGCTTCGGACATCGGAATGCTCCGTGTGCGGACTTTTCGCAAGCTTCAAGCAATGGAGCGAGAGTACGTCTTGCACAGAGATCGGAAAAGGTGCTGTATCTATCAAAATGGGCGAGACTTCCATATTCGCGTATGAGGATCAATATGCCGAAGAAGAGCATGATTATGAGTTCGTCTTTACCAAAGACGGTGAAGCTTGCGTGAACGGTTGGCGCGCTGATGGCGTTTGCGGCGATTGCGGCAAAACCGTGACGTACTACGGTGCAGGACACACAAGAGACTATCAATATGAGGATCTTTCCGACTACGGTCTTTGCGGCGGCAATATCAGCATCACCGCATGTCAGATTTGCGGTGAGCAACTTTCGAAATATATCAGCGATTACGCATGTTCTTGGAATCTCCAAAGCAATGAAGAAAACATGAAGGTTTACCGCTGCGACAGATGCGGTACGGAAAAACGCGTAGAAAAAGAGATTCTTGAGCAGGATACATGTGGCTATACCATCAAAGCGACTACGACTTATTTAAAAGGCGGAGAAGAGCTGGTTTCATTTGAAGATGAAACGTATTATTCGACGCATGCGAACGAATATAAGCACGAGATGCAAGGCACGTCTTGCGAGGACGGCGTGACCACCACCATCACCTGCAAAAACTGCGATTATCAAACTTCCATTACCACGAAATATCACTCTGCGCATCCTATGACGGTCGTGGATATTCTGGCTCACGGCGGTTGCGGCGGTACGGTTTCGGTTTACGCATGCGCATGTGGCAGAGAAACGTATCTCTCCTATCAGGTGTATTGCAATTTAAACTACGCTTCTTCGTCGACCTCTAAAGACGAGGAGGGCAGAACCGTTTATACCGAGGTGCGTTATTGCATGACGTGCGGTTTCTCTTACACTGATTCTTATTATTATGAAGAGGATGCGGAGGAGTGCTTGCGCTATGCTTATCATACCGTGACGCTTATGATGGATGAGGAAGAGGTCGCACGGCTTGATTATGTTTCGACAAGCGAAAATCATGCTTACGAAACCAAGGCTGAGCTGAAAGAGGGCTCCGCTGATTGCGAGGACGGTGTGACCATCACGACGACTTGCAAGAATTGTGATTACCATGATTCCTACTTGACATATGGGCATAGAACTGTTACGGTAAAGGAGTATGATATTTCCGAATACGGTGGTTGCGACGACAGCATCATCAGCTATTCCGTTTGCGCTTGCGGCAAGGAGAGCTACTTCGACAACTATCCGGACGGATGCTATATGGACTATACCTCTAATTCCTATAAAGATGAAGAGGGAAAAATGGTTTACGTCGAAACGCGCGTTTGCATGGCGTGCGGCTTGCGCATGACCGACTCTTACTATTATGAAACTGTAGCAGACTCTTGCGTTCGTTTGGTGCATCATACCGTTGATCTTTCCATCGGTACCACTCTCATCGATCAGTTTGCTTTTACCAAGAAAGAAACTCAGCACGATTATGATGTGCATGGCACGTTGGATGAGGGCGCGACCTCGTGTGAGGACGGTGCGACGCTGACGTACACCTGCTCCGTATGCGGATATAGCTATACCAGTCATGTTTCCTGGCATGAAACCTTTGCCGTCGAGGTCTTTGATCTTGAGAAATACGGTTCCGTTTGCGGCGGTACGGCGAAGTATCGCGTTTGCGCTTGCGGCGAAGCAAGTTCCTTTGATTTTTCGGATGCGCTCTGCGATTTTGATGGCAACTGGGATTATAATGTTTCGGTAGAGGGTGCGATTAAGGATTATTGGGGCCATCCTACAACAGACGGCGAATATACGGGTATTTACGATCCTGAGGCGTATGTTTATACCTGTGCCGTGACCGATCCCGAGCGTTGCCCGTTGGTCATTCGCCGTTTGATCTATTGGGTGGATGCCGGTAACTGCATGGCAGATCGGTATTATAAATGGCAGATAGGTTACAACCGAGAGACGGATACCGCACTGTATGAGTTGACCTATAAGGTTGAAAGTTGCCAGTACCACGCGTACAAGACAACCTCGATCGACGAGCCCGATGCTTACGGCACGCAAGGTGTTTGCTCGGATTGCGGTGCTACCTTCGTTCGAAAAACGTACCATAACAGCGATGGTTATACTACCAAGTATGAGCTGATCGTGACCAATCCTTTGGATAATGGCAGAAATAAGCGCTATGAAAGAGTTTATGAAAATATCGAGGTAGGCGGATACTGGGAAGAAAGCTTGCATTATGAGGAATATACTTATGCCGACGGTGAGGTGCATTGGAGTCGAAGGGTGCATTCCTATGATCTTGCCAATTGTGTTAAGACAACCACCTACACTTATAGTGATTTTTCTTCGTCTACTTCTACGTATGAACACTGGCGTACGGATTATGTGAACATCAAAAATTCCACTTGTACCCAAGACGGTGCTTACGGCTACCGCTGTGTGCATTGCCAAACGGAAACGAACACGTATATTGATTATGCCGACGGACACAACTGGGAAAATGTCGGTGACATTTACCGTTGCCGGCGTTGCGGTTTGGAGAATGTCAACGGTGCGGATGGCGATATCATCTTTGAAGATCTGACAGAGGAGTATGGCAACGGCACCTCCTATGTGGCGGGATATTATTGCGAGAGCCATGTTAGCTTTACGTATTACGTAAGCTTGATTCTGCACACTCCCAAGGAGAACGGTGACGACGAGGTTGTGCTTTCTGAGATTTCCTTCACCGAACTTGAGAACATGCGCGCCATCAGTTTCTTGAAGAGCGACGTTGAGAGCGCGGCAGAAGCCCTTGGCTATAGCGCGGATGAGTACGACGTTCGCTTTGCCTTTGTTCCTTATGGCATGGATGGCAGCTTGGATTACGCCATCACCTTTACCGATTGATAAAGTGTGCCGCGAGGTATACGGCACGTATACATGAATACGAGAGACCTTGCTCGGAGAAATCCGGCAAGGTCTTTTGTGTTTAGAAAAAGAAAAAATACGGAAAGTGTTGGAAAAAAACGCAAAATGTGTTATACTGTATATGGTAAAGAAAATTGCTTTTTGAAAGCGACGGAAAGGAAAACTCACAAAGTGACAAATATTATCGTTGCGGGAAGCCGCGCATTTGAGGATTACGCTCTGGTCGAGCAGACGCTTGGCGCGTATATTCGTGATTATGAAAATACTGCCGTCATCAGCGGCACCGCGCGCGGTGCCGATCGCTTGGGGGAGCGTTTTGCCAAGGAGCACGGAATGAAGCTGATTCTTTGCCCCGCCGATTGGGACAGATACGGTAGAGCCGCAGGGTATCGGAGAAATGAGCAGATGGCGATCCTTTCCAAATCAAACGGAGACGAGGGCGTTTTGTTTGCCTTTTGGGACGGGGTAAGCCGCGGCACGGGACATATGATCGATCTTGCGCGCAAGCATGGGTTAGAGGTCCATATCGTTCGATACGATCACCGATAAAAAGCGTTTTTCGCTTTTCTTTTGTATTGACACGGGATTCCTTTTGTACTATAATATATGTGAATTATTTTTCGGGAGATTGATATATATGCGTAAAACCAAAATCGTTTGTACCATGGGCCCTTCCACCGCGGATGAGGGCGTGCTTGAAAAGCTTTGCCGCGCCGGCATGAACGTGGCGCGCCTTAATTTTTCGCACGGCACGCATGAGGATCATCTGCGCCATATTGAGCGCATTCGCCGCGTGCGTGAGAAGCTTTCTTTGCCCATTGCCGTTTTGCTCGACACCAAAGGCCCCGAATACCGCATCGGTACCTTTCGCGGCGGTAAGGTCACCTTGAAGGCGGGCGATACTTTTACTTTTACCGCGTCGGATGTTGTGGGAGATGAGACACGTGTCGGCGTGAATTATAAAAGCTTGCCCGGTGAGCTTTCGGTGGGAGACCGTGTGCTCGTGAACAACGGGCTTCTCGTCTTTACCGTAACTTCGATTTGCGCCGATGACGTTGTTTGCCGCGTGGACGAGGGCGGAGAAATTTCCGACCGTAAGAGCATGAGCTTCCCCGGAAAGGTTTTAAAGCAAAAATATCTCGGAGAGCAGGATAAGGCAGATCTTTTGTTCGGTATCAAGCATGAGGTTGACTTTGTGGCTTGTTCCTTCGTTTCTTGTCGCCAAGATCTTTTAGATGTAAAGAATTATTTACATGAGAACGGTGGAGACGATATCAGCATCATTGCCAAGATTGAAAATCGCGCGGGTGTTGACAATATTGATGAAATTTGCGCGGAGTGCGACGGCGTCATGGTTGCCAGAGGCGATCTTGGTGTGGAGATTCCGTATGAAGAGGTGCCCGCCGTGCAAAAGCAGATCATCACGAAATGCCGTTTGCTTGGCAAACGTGTCATTACCGCAACGGAGATGTTAGAATCCATGATTCACAATCCCCGCCCTACGCGTGCGGAAATCTCCGATGTTGCCAACGCGGTTTACGACGGCACGAGCGCGGTTATGCTTTCGGGCGAGACGGCGGCGGGTAAATATCCCGTGGAGGCGGTCAGCGCGATGGCACGCATCGCGGTTAAAACAGAGGAAAACATCCATTACGACAGGCGTTTTTATACGGCGGAGTTCCGTATCAAGAGCCCCATGGACGCCATTTCCCATTCGGTGTGCGGTATGTCGATCGATCTTGACGCCAAGGCGATCGTTGTTTGTTCGCTTTCGGGCAAAACGGCACGCATGGTTTCACGTTTCCGTTCGCCCGTGGATATCATCGGGCTTTGCGTCAGCGAAAAGACCTACCGTGAGCTGGCGCTTTCTTGGGGCGTGACTCCTGTGCTTTCCGAAATGGTGCCCTCGCTTGAGGTGCTCTTTTATACCGCCGAGCGCAAGGCAAAGGAAGTGTTCTCTCTTTCTAAGGGGGACAAGGTGATCATCACCGGCGGTGTGACCGACGGTCATTCCGGCAACACCAATACCATTCGCGTATCTACGATTTCATAAAAAAAGGAGATTTTATGTCTAACATTTGGCACGATATTTCGCCCAAACGCATCAGCGCGGAAGATTTTGTCTGCGTTGTTGAAATTTCCAAGGGCAGTAAGAAAAAGTATGAATTGGACAAAGAAACCGGTTTTATCATTTTGGACCGCATTCTTTATACCTCCACCCACTATCCCGCAAACTACGGCTTCATTCCCCGTACCTATGGAGACGATGAGGACCCGCTTGACGTGCTCCTTTTGTGCTCGGAGCCGTTAGAACCCTTGACGCTTGTGCGCGCTTATCCCATCGGTGTTATTGCCATGATCGATAACGGCAGAAACGATGAAAAAATCATCGCCATCCCCTTCAATGATCCGACCTATAACCAATATACCGATATCGATCAGTTGCCTTCGCACGTTTTCGAAGAGATGCGCCATTTCTTCCAAGTGTATAAGAACTTGGAAAATAAGACGACGGCGGTCAATGAGGTCAGAGGCAGAGAGGCGGCGGTTGACATTATTCAATCCTCGATCGATCATTATATTGATAATTTCTGCAAATAAAAAGAAAAGGGAAGCTTTTTCCGTTTCACAAAAACTTTTCTTTTAATCCTATTGACAAAATAGGCTTTTCCTTGTATAATAAATATGATATTTACTCGCACGGTGCGGGCATAATCGCATCAAATTTTGCAAAGGAAGCCTTTTAGAAGGCAGGGTGACAATTATGGCTAAAGCTCGATACGGCACAGCTACCGCTTTCGGTATGTTTGATGCTATATATCAGTTGATTGCAGGTCTTGTGCTGATTTTGTATTGCACAAAGCTTGGCGGTATTCCTTACGGCGCGGCTCTCGCGATCAGCGCACTTGTTACGGGGGCGTTCGTGGTGCTTGCCCGTTCCAAAATGTGGGCAAGAAAAGCGGTTCTCTTCCTCGGTCTTGCGCAGCTCTTCCTGATTTTTGCGCTCGGACTTGTGATCGATAAGGTCGACGGCGTTAAATACATTGCGAGCAACGGTGTTTTCGCCTTGCGCACGATGGCGTTCTATACGGGTATTACCCTTACCATAAGCGGCGTTATGTTCTGCAATTTGGACGATGAAGACAATGCAGGCAAGCTTTCTCTTTCCACCGCTGTCTTCAAGCTGATCAGCATCCTCGGTGTTTTCTTCTCGATGATCGTGCCTGCGCTTGAGCTTTGGCAGAGAACCGGCAAGAAAGCCTTCAACGAGTGGTTGCTCGGCTTTGGCGGCGATAATCCCGATGCGGCACTTCTGTTGGAGAATTTTGAAAAGTTCACCACGACTTGGGGCCCCATCTTCGCGGGTATCGGCGCACTCTTCCTCGCTCTCGTTCCTACATATCTTTGGTTCCTTGACAGCCAGCGCATGGTTGTGGGTGAAAAGAGCCTTGTAAAAACGGTAGTTCTTGATTGCATCTCAATTCCTTTCTTTGCGTTTGCCGAGTGGACGATCCTTTCGGAGTTCTTAAAAACCAAGGCAATCGTTCATATTGTTTTCATGGCACTCATCGTGGTTTGCTATGCGGCTCTTTGGGTTGCGTTCTATATTCTCCCCGAAAAGCTCGGTTGGAATAAGAGCTTTGCTTCGGATGCGGAAGAGCAAAGCGAGGGCGCGTTGAAAGAAAGCGTCGGCGCAACGGTTGAATAAAACATGGGGATGACTCATTTCGGTGAGTCACCCCTTTTGATGTTTTTTGGTGGAATGAATAATATTCGCGTTTATTCATTTTAAAAGCAAAAAAATACAGAGATGCCAAAGCGGAAATATATACAATCAAAATGTATATATTTTGTTTGAAAGAATAAAAATGCTTGTTTTTTGTACTTGATGCACAAAAAACAAATGCCGAATCTGTCTTGAATGATGAAAAACGGAAAACAATATTCATTTTGTGAAAAATACTTGCATAATTAGTCAAAATCGTGTATAATAATGCACGTAAAACAAATATGCGGCACCGTCCGCAAGTAAAAAGAAAGAAGGCACATATCATGTTGGATAAGTCCAAAATCAAAAAAGTAGTTCTTGCATATTCGGGTGGCCTTGACACCTCCATCATTATTCCGTGGCTGAAGGAAAATTACAACAACTGCGAGGTCGTTGCCGTTTCGGGTAACGTCGGCCAGGCAGACGAGCTTGAAGGCCTTGAAGAGAAGGCAATCAAGACGGGTGCTTCCAAGATTTACATTGAGGATCTCACCGATGAATTCGTGGAGGATATGGTTATCCCCACCGTTCAAGCCGGTGCTATGTATGAAAAATATATGATGGGTACCGCTTTGGCACGTCCCATTATCGCAAAGCGTTTGGCGGAGATCGCCATCGCCGAAAATGCCGATGCTATCTGCCACGGTTGCACGGGTAAGGGCAATGACCAGGTTCGTTTCGAGCTTGCAATCAAGGCTTACGCACCTCACCTTCCCATCATCGCTCCTTGGAGAGAGTGGGATATCAAGTCCCGTGAAGAGGAGATCGAATACGCCGAGGCGCATAACGTTCCTCTCAAGATCAACCGCGAGACCAACTATTCCAAGGATAAGAACATGTGGCATCTCTCTCATGAAGGTCTCGACCTTGAGGATGCGGGAAACGAGCCTCTTTACGACAAGCCCGGTTTCCTTGAAATGAGCGTATCTCCCATGCAAGCCCCCGATGCTCCCACCTATGTCACCCTTGAATTCGAGGCGGGCCGCCCCGTTGCCATGGATGGCAAGAAAATGAGCGCGAAGGACATCATTTGGGCACTCAACAAGATCGGCGGCGAGAACGGTATCGGTCTTCTTGACATCGTTGAGAACAGACTCGTCGGCATGAAGTGCCGCGGTGTGTATGAAACCCCCGGAGGAGCGATCCTCTATGCGGCTCATAACTACCTTGAGACGCTTTGCCTCGATAAGATGACCATGCACAAGAAAGAAGAGCTTGCCATCACCTTTGCAGAGCTTCTTTACAACGGTCAGTGGTACACACCTCTTCGCGAAGCACTTTCCGCTTTCGTCACCAAGACGCAAGAGCATGTCACCGGTAAGGTTAAGCTCAAGCTCTACAAGGGTAACATCATCAAAGCGGGCGCATGGAGCGATTGGTCGCTTTATTCCGAAGAGATTGCTACCTTCGGCGAGGACAACGTTTATAACCAGGCTGACTCTGCCGGATTTATCAACCTTTGGGGGCTTCCCATTCAGGTTGGTGCGCAGGTTAAGGCAAAGAACGAAAAGAAATAAAAACATGGGGTGCGGCGCCGTAGTGCCGCACCCCGAAATGGATTTTATACAAGCGTCCGAAGGAGCTTCTTTGGGCGGTAAAAAAGGAATTTTGATATGGCTAATGAGAAAATGTGGGCAGGGCGCGCCGAAAAAAGCACCAGCAAGGCGGCGGATGATTTTAATTCCTCCATCCGTTTTGACGCGAGAATGTTCCGTCAGGATGTAGAGGGTTCTTTGGCACACGCCGCAATGCTTGCGGCGCAGGGCATCATCACTGCCGAAGAATGTGAAAAAATAACCGAAGGGCTTCTTTCCGTCCGCGCCGATATCGAATCGGGTGCGCTTGCCATCGATGAAAACGCCGAGGACATTCATATGTTCATCGAGGCGGTTTTGACCGAGCGCATCGGAGACGCGGGCAAAAGGCTCCATACCGCGCGCAGCCGCAACGACCAGGTTGCGGTAGACATCCGTCTTTATTTGAGGGATGAAAACCGTGAGGTTGTGGCACTTCTCAAAAAATTGCTTGCGGCGATTCTTGTGCAAGCCAAGGCGAATGAGCGCGTGATTATGCCGGGATATACCCATTTGCAAAGAGCGCAACCCATTCTGTTTTCTCACCAGCTTCTTGCGTATGCGCAAATGTTCATGCGCGATATTGACAGAGTAGAAGATGCGGTGCGCCGTATGAATCTCTCTCCTCTCGGCTCTTGCGCATTGGCGGGCACCACCTATCCCACCGATAGGCATATGGTAGCAAAAACGCTTGGTTTTGACGGTATCACCGAAAACTCCATCGACGGCGTTTCGGACCGCGATTTTTGCGTGGAGCTTCTTTCGGCGTATGCTATTACGATGATGCATCTTTCCCGTTTCTCGGAAGAGATCATTCTTTGGTCAAGCTGGGAATTTAAATTCGTGGAGCTGGATGATGCTTATACCACAGGCTCCAGTATCATGCCGCAAAAGAAAAACTCCGATATGGCAGAGCTCGTCCGCGGCAAATGCGGCAGAGTGTATGGCGATTTGATGGCACTTTTGACCACCTTAAAGGGCTTGCCTCTCGCTTATAATAAAGACATGCAAGAGGACAAGGAGGCGATCTTTGACGCATTAGACACCGTCAAAGCCTGCCTTGATATCTTTGCCCCCATGCTTGAGACCATGAAGAGCTTCCCCGAAAATATGCTGAATGCCGCCAAGCGCGGTTTCATCGGCGCAACCGATCTTGCCGATTATCTGGTGCGCAAGGGCTTGCCCTTCCGTACCGCCTATAAGTTAGTCGGCACACTGGTTGGCAAGTGCGTGCGTGAGGGCAAGACGCTTGAGGATCTCACGCTTGCCGAATATAAGGAATCGCACGAATGCTTTGAAGATGACCTATACGACGCTATCAGTCTTGAAAGTTGTATTGCCAAGCGTATTTCCGCAGGCAGTACGGGTTATGCGTCGGTGGCGCACCAGATCTCTCTTTTGGAGGCTTACTTGCAATGAAAAAAGTATTTATTGACGGCAGTGCCGGTACTACGGGATTGCGCATATATGAAAGGCTTTCCGCCAGAGGCGATATTGAGCTTTTGACGCTTTCGGAGGAAAAGCGCAAGGATGCCGCCTCCCGCCGTGAAATGCTCAATGCCGCGGATATTGCCTTCCTTTGCTTGCCGGATGATGCGGCACGTGAGGCTGTCGGTATGATGGAAAATCCCGATACCGTTATTTTGGACACCTCTACCGCGCACCGTACCGCCGACGGATGGGCGTACGGTTTTCCTGAGCTGTCCGAGGCGCATTTAGAGGCTGTGAAGCATTCCCGCCGTATTGCGGTGCCGGGATGCCATGCGGGCGGATTTATCGCGCTGGTATATCCTTTGATTGAGGCAGGCGTGCTTTCGTCCGATGCGCTTCTTTCCTGCCATTCTTTGACGGGCTACAGCGGCGGCGGTAAAAAGATGATCGCCGACTATGAAGCGGCAGACCGTGATGCTTTGCTGGATGCCCCCCGTCAGTATGCACTTGGGCAGACGCACAAGCATTTAAAGGAAATGAATTATGTCACGGGCTTGAAACATGCGCCCATCTTCTCCCCCATCGTTGCCGACTTTTACAGTGGCATGGCTGTTACGGTTCCGCTGTTTTCCTCCATGCTTTCGGGTGCTACGGTTGAGGATGTGAAGAAAATTTATGCTGCCAAATACCGTACTTCTTTGGTGACATACACGGAAGGCGCCGATGAAAACGGATTTTTTGCCGCCACTCGCCTTTCGGGAAAAGACAGAATGGAGATCTCGGTCATGGGAAATGACGAGAGAATCTTGCTTTTGGCGCGCTACGATAACCTTGGTAAAGGCGCATCGGGTGCCGCGCTTGAGTGTATGAATATTTCGCTCGGACTCGATCCTACAACGGGACTTATACTTTGAGAAAAGAGAATATGACGATGATCAATGTAGTAAAAGGCGGCGTTACTGCCGCAAAGGGATTTAAAGCAAGCGGATTGCATTGCGGCATTCGCAAGAATAAGACTAAGAAGGATATCGCTCTGATCGTGAGTGACACCGTGGCAAATGCCGCGGCGGTATACACCACCAACCTTGTTAAGGGCGCACCGCTTACCGTAACCAAAAAGAATATTGAAAACGGCAAGGCGCAGGCGATGATTTGCAACAGCGGAAACGCCAACACCTGCAACGCGAACGGTATTGAGATTGCCGAACAAATGTGCAAGCTGACTGCCGATGCGCTCGGCATTGCGGCGGATGACGTTATCGTGGCTTCCACCGGTGTCATCGGTCAGCCTCTCGATATCACCCCCATTGCCGCTTGCATGAAAGATTTGGCAAAGGTCACGGTAGAGGGCGGCGCGGATGCGGCAGAGGCGATTTTGACTACCGATACCCATAAAAAAGAGATCGCCGTCAGCTTTGAGATTGGCGGCAAGATCTGCACACTCGGCGGTATCGCCAAGGGAAGCGGTATGATCCATCCCAATATGGCAACGATGCTGGTGTTCTTGACCACCGACTGTGCGATTTCCTCCGAGATGCTTGCAAAAGCACTCTCTTCCGATATCAAAGACACCTTTAATATGACCAGTGTGGATGGAGATACCTCCACCAACGATATGGTTTCCATCATGGCGAACGGTGCGGCGGGAAATGATCCCATCGTGTGCGAGGGCGAGGCATTCGCCGCCTTTATGAAGGCACTCAACACCGTAACGGTATATCTTTGCCGTGAAATCGCGGGAGACGGCGAGGGCGCAACCAAGCTTCTCGAATGCCGTGTAACGGGTGCTTCCGATCTTGCTGTTGCGAAGGTTGTTGCTAAGAGTGTTATTTGCTCGAGTCTCACCAAGGCGGCAATGTTCGGCGCGGATGCTAACTGGGGCAGAGTGCTTTGCGCCATCGGTTACAGCGGTGCCTCGGTGGATGTACATAAGGTGAACGTTGCCTTCCGTTCCGCAAAAGGAAGCGTCGCAGTATGCGAGATGGGCGCGGGCATTGAATTCTCCGAAGAAAAGGCAAAGGAGATTTTGCTCGAAAAAGAGATCTATATCGATATCGATTTGAATGATGGTGATGCCTCCGCAACCGCTTGGGGATGCGATCTTACTTACGAATACGTCAAAATCAACGGGGATTACCGTACCTAAGAAGGGATTTGAATATGAGTTTTTCGATTTCCAATGCAGAGCGCGCCGAGGTTTTGGTGCAAGCTCTCCCTTATATCAGAAAATATAACGGCAAGATTGTCGTGATCAAATACGGCGGCAATGCCATGATCAACGAAGAATTAAAAGCGCAGGTGATGGAGGATATCGTTCTTTTGTCACTCATCGGCGTGAAGGTCGTTTTGGTGCATGGCGGCGGTCCCGAGATCACCGATACCTTAAACCGCATCGGCAAGAAGAGCGAGTTTGTTAACGGGTTGCGCGTCACCGACAAGGAGACGGCAGAGGTCGTTCAAATGGTGCTTGCGGGCAAAATCAATAAAAGCCTTGTCAATCTGTTGGAACAAAACGGCGGCCGCGCCATGGGTATTTCCGGTCTTGACGACCGCATGATCCTTTGCGAGCCCAAAGATCCCGCGCTCGGTTTTGTCGGAAGCATCACCAAGGTCAATGTAACCCCGATTCTTGATTTGCTTGAAAAGGGTTATATTCCCGTCGTTTCCACAGTCGGTTGTGATAAGCAAGGCAATGTTTATAACATCAACGCCGATACCGCTGCATCCTATATCGCAGGTGCTATGCATGCGGAGAGACTTTACGCCATGACCGATATCGCCGGCATTTTGCGCGATAAGGACGATCCCGATTCTCTTATTCATGAGATCGACATCGAGGAGGCTCGTGCGCTTTTTGAAGCCGGTGTCATCTCGGGCGGCATGATCCCCAAGGTTGAATGCTGCATTGAAGCGATTCGCCACGGCGTAAAAAAGGTCATCATCATGGACGGCAGAATCCATCACTCTATTCTGATGGAAACCTTGACGAATGAGGGTGCCGGTACCATGGTTGTGGAAAAGAGAAAGAATAAGTAAACATTTCTTTACAAAAACGCTTTTGTGGAGAGGAATGATTTGAAATGACTACGATAGAAAAAGATCAAAAATATGTTGCTTCTACGTACGCGCGTTTCCCGGTGGAGATTGTTTCGGGAAAAGGCGCGAAGCTTTATGATGCAAGCGGCAAAGAATATATCGATATGGGAAGCGGTATTGCCGTTTCCGCACTCGGCACAGCGGATGAGGGTTGGGTGAAGGCGGTTACCGAACAGCTCTCGAAGGTTCAACACGTTTCGAACCTTTACTATTCTGCGCCGCAAGCAGAGCTTGCCGCCATGCTTTGCGAAAGAACGGGCATGAAGCGTGTTTTCTTCGGCAACTCGGGCGCGGAGGCAAATGAGTGCGCCATCAAGGTGGCAAGAAAATATGCCGCTACGCATAAAGGGGATGACACCTATAAGATCATCACCTTGAAAAACAGTTTTCACGGCAGAACCTTAACTACCCTTGCCGCAACGGGACAGGATGTGTTCCACAAGGACTTTTTGCCTTTGACCGAGGGTTTTCTTTATGCCGATGCTAACGATATAGAAGGGCTTCGCGCGCTGGTAAAAAGCGAAAAGGTTGCCGCTATTATGGTGGAAATCGTGCAGGGCGAGGGCGGCGTTTTGCCTCTTGACCGTGCGTTTTGTGAGGAAATTCAGCGCATAGCGGACGAGGAGAATATTCTCTTCGTGATAGACGAGGTGCAAACCGGCAACGGCAGAACAGGTGCGCTTTACGCATATATGAACTACGGGTTGCGCCCCGATGTTGTAACCACGGCAAAAGGGCTTGGCGGCGGACTTCCCATCGGTGCATGCTTGATGGGAGAGCGTGTTGAGAACGTTTTGACGGCAGGCAGCCACGGTTCTACCTTCGGCGGCAATCCCATTGCGGCGGCAGGCGCGTGCCATGTGCTCTCTCGTTTGGATGAGAAAATGCTCACCGCAGTCAAAGAAAAATCAGCTTATATCCTCCGAGAGCTTTCGGGCGCACCGGGTGTCATCAGCGTCAGTGGCATGGGCCTTATGCTCGGTATTGAGACCGAAAAGCCCATCGGCGAGGTGATGGACGCACTCTTTGCAGGTGGTGTAATCGCTCTCAAGGCAAAGACCAAGCTCCGTCTTTTGCCTCCCCTCAACATAGAAATGGCGGAACTCGAGAAGGCTGTATCCGTCATCAAGGCGGCTTTGAAGCCTTAAAGGAAAGGAAGAATCAGGATGAATTTCAAAGGACGTCATTTTTTAAAGCTCCTCGACTATACCCCCGAGGAAATCGGCGCGCTCATTGATCTTGCCGCTGAACTTAAAGCAAAGAAAAAGGCGGGTATTCCGCACGACACCTTGCGCGGAAAGAATCTCGCGCTCATTTTTGAAAAAACCAGTACCCGTACCCGTTGCAGCTTTGAGGTTGCCGCCTATGATCTCGGTATGGGTGTGACCTACCTCGATCCGACCGGTTCTCAGATCGGAAAGAAGGAGAGCATTGCCGATACCGCACGCGTGCTCGGCAGAATTTATGACGGTATTGAGTACCGTGGATTCGGTCAGGAGATTGTGGAAGAGCTTGCCCGCCATGCGGGGGTTCCCGTGTATAACGGTTTGACCAACGAGTTCCACCCCACCCAGATTCTTGCTGATTTTCTCACCATCAAGGAACATTTCGGAAAACTGCGCGGCATCAATTTCGTTTACATGGGTGATGCCCGCTACAATATGGGCAACTCGCTCATGGTCGGCTGTGCTAAAATGGGGCTGAACTATACCGCATGTGCGCCCAAGAAGTATTTTCCCGATCAGTCTTTGATCGCAGAATGTGAAAAAATCGCCGAAAAGACGGGTGCTACGCTTCGCTTCGAGACCGATCCTGCGAAGGCGGTGCAGGGCGCCGACGTTATTTATACCGATGTTTGGGTTTCGATGGGCGAGCCTGTTGAGGTATGGGAAGAGCGCATTGGCGACCTTGCGCCTTATCAAGTCAACAAGGCACTCATGGCAATGGCAAAGCCCGAGACGGTCTTTATGCATTGCCTGCCTGCTTTCCACGACATGAAGACCACCGTTGGCAAGGAAATGGGTGAGCGTTTTGCACGCGATGCCATGGAAGTGACCGACGAAGTCTTTGAGAGCGCGCAATCCATCGTGTTTGATGAGGCGGAGAACCGTATGCACACCATTAAAGCGGTGCTTTTATCTACACTTGCATAAAAAAATGCCATCGGAAGGTGAACCTCCGGTGGCTTTTTAATATGGAATGATATGCTTTTTTAGTCTTTTGACAATGAGAAAAGCCAGGGCGAGCTTGGCGATGTCGGGTAAAAGAAAGGGAAGCACTGTTGTGCCGAGCACGGCAAGATAGCCATTTCCGCTTGCATAAAGAAAATAATACCAAAGGCTTCCTACAAGATCGTAAAGAAATACCGAGAGAATCATGGCAAACAAAGGCTTGCGCCGCAAAAGCGCAAAGGCGGGAATGGCAAATAAAAAGCCGAGCAAGAAACCGCCCGTGGGCCCGGCTAAAACACCGATGCCTCCCGTAAATCCCGAAAAAACAGGCAACCCGACCGCGCCTAAGGCGAGGTAAAGAAGAAGAGCCGCCCCTCCGATTTTGGCACCGAAAAGCCCGAGTACCGTTAAAATGGCAAAGCTTTGCAGAGTGAAGGGAATGGCGAAAAAAGGAACGGTCAGCATGGCACTGACGGAAATGACCGAGGGCGCAAGCGCGGGGGCGGGCATATTTTTGATTTTATTATTTTTCATGCATTAAGGATTGAGACGGTCGGGACCGCGGAAGATGAACATGGATTCCTTGATGGTAAGACCGAGAAGGAGCATGGTCATGCGGTCAACGCCCAGACCGAAGCCGCCGTGCGGCGGGCATCCGTAGCGGAAGAACTCGGTGTAGAACTCGATATCCTTGCCCAAACCTTTTTCTGCCGCTTGTGCCTTAAGCACATCGTAACGGTGCTCGCGCTGTGCACCCGTGGTGATCTCAACACCGCGCCAGATGAGGTCGTATCCTTGGGGAATGCCGTTTTTGCGCATGTGATAGAAGGCGCGCTTTTCGGCGGCAAAATCGGTTACGAAGAGGAATTCGTGATCAAACATATCCTTGCAAAGCTGCTTGGTGAGCTTTTCCGCTTCGGTGGTCAAGTCACCCTGCTCGCTTATGGGGCAGGTGTAACCGTAACGGGCTTCAAGCTCCTTGTAGATCTCGGACAGCGACATGCGGGGGAAGGGCTTTTTGGGCACGATCACGGGGATGCCGAAAAGTGCCTCGATCTCTTCGCCATGCTTTTCTTTGACAGCCTCGAGCATGTCGGTGAGCAGTTCTTCCTCGAATGCCATAACGTCCTCAAAAGAGTCGATATAGCTCATCTCAAGGTCAAAGCCGGTGAATTCGGTGGTGTGCTTTGAGGTGTAGGATTTTTCGGCACGGAATACGGGGCCGACCTCGAAGATGCGCTCAAGACCGCTTGCCATTGCCATCTGCTTATAGAACTGAGGGCTTTGCGCCAAATAGGCGTCGCGGTCGAAATAGTTGAGTTTAAAGACCTCACTTCCCGATTCGGAAGCTGCGCCGATGATCTTAGGCGTGTGAATCTCGTTGAAGCCGTGGGCGAGCAGGAAGTTTCTCATTGCGCCGACCATGGTGGTTTGCGCGCGCATCATAAGAAGATTTTTTTCACTGCGCAAGTCGATCCAACGGAAATCGAGACGGGAATCGATGGCGGCACCCTCTTGGATGGGAAGCGCGTCGGCGATAGACTCGATGCGAAGCGAGGTGGGAAGAATTTCAATGCCGCCGAGCTTTACGTACTCGCTGGCAACAGCCTCTCCCTCTACCGTGACAACGGAGTCGAGGGTGAGCTTGTCGACTTCAGCGGCGATCTCGGGAAGCTTTGCCTTCTCAACGGTTACCTGAATTTTGCCCGTGATATCACGGATGACGAGAAACGCCATGGATTTTTTATTGCGAATGTTCTCACAAAAGCCCGAAATTTTTACGATGCCGGGCTTGACATCTTTGATATGGGTGCGAAGCATGTTTTATCCTCCAAAGCAGAAATGTTTACTGTTTTAAATAATACAAAAATCGTTGCGGTCCAAACTGAAGTTGGGGTTGTAGTAGGGATCGCCTTTGTTAAGCGTGTCTGCCCATTTTTCTTTAAAGAGCGTGATGTCCGCGTCGGTGGGCTTTTGACTGTATAAGTCGTTTTTAACGCTGAATTGATAGAGCTCTGCATGCGGTGTCCATGCGATGTTTTTGCCGCTTGCGCGAATTTTGAGACAAAGATCCACATCGGCATAATTTGCGGCAAAGCCTTCGTCAAAGCCGCCCATGGCAAGGAAGAGCTCCTTGCTTATCAGCATGCAAGCGGATGAAACGGCACTCATGTTTTGCGAATAGCAAAGACGCCCCATGTAGCCGATCTCCTGCTTTTTGCATTCGCGGAAGGGATAACCGGCGATGCGTTCTTCGCCGAGCCCCAGTATCATACCCGCGTGTCTTACGGTGCCGTCGGGGTAGTAGAGCATACCGCCCACAGCACCCACGTCGTCACGTTGCGCGTACATCATCATCTCTTCAATCCAAGCGGGAGTAATGACTTTTGCGGTGGAAGCAAGGAAAAGGACGTATTTGCCCGTGGCGGCTTTTGCCGCCGCATTGCTCAAACGGGAAAGGTTGCTATCGGATTCCTGCGAGAGAATTGTAACACCGTTTTCACGCTTGATTTTTTCATAATAGGCAAGCGTTGCGGCGTTTGAGGAGGCGTTGTCCGCGATGATGATCTCGTAGCTCGGATAGGAGGTGAGAGCGAGAATGGAATCGACACAGCGCTTGATTTCCAAGGGCTTGTCTTGGTTGGCAATGATGATGCTGACCTTTTCCTTTTGAGGAATCTCGTAGAAAATGCGGTAGATTGTGGGGAAAGCGCGAGAGCTTTCAACCGTTGCGTTCATACCTGCGCGGCGAACGCTTTCTTTGACGGCGGATCTTCCCGCATCAATGGCGTAGGTCTTGGAGTTAATATCCATTGCCACCGAAAGAGGATGAGAACGCCAATAGTAGAGTATTTTCGGAATGTGAACAATGCACGAGGCAGCTTCGGTCAGACGTAAGATCATATCGTGATCCTGGCTTCCGTCAAATGCCTTGCGGAAATTGCCCGCCTTTTCCAAAACTGTTCTTGCAAAGGCGGAAAAATGGCAGATATAGTTGTTTGCGCGCAAGTTGTCCGGCGCAAAATCCGGCTTATGATGGATGGAGATGATCTTTTTAAGCTTGGGACTTTCAAAGGTTGCCTCGTCCGTATAGACGAAATCCGCGCCTTTCTCGCAAATAGCTACCATAAAATTATATAGCGCGGCGGGGTGCAGAATGTCGTCATGGTCAAAAAGCGCGATAAAATCGCCTGTTGCCATCTCAATGCAAGCGTTTGTGTTTTCGGAAATACCGAGGTTCTTTTCAAGCTTTTTGTACTTGATGCGAGGATCGTTTGCACTGCGCTCTTTGCAGTATTCGCCAACGGCGGAGTGCTTGGCGTCGCTTCCGTCGGCAAGGCAGAGTTCCCAATGGGGATAGGTTTGCGCCGCAACGGAATCGATCATTTCCTCTAAAAAACGTTCGGGAGTATTATAAAGCGGTACAAGAATGCTGAATACATGCTTTTCGGGGAAAACATGTTTGCTTTGCTTTAACAGCTGTTCCTTGGTGTAAAGCTTTTTTCTTGAAACTCTTTTGGCTTTGAAGCGGTCACGCATTTTTTTGAATGTCATGCGCGGACCGTATTTAAATAAATAGAAAATGCCTTTTTTAAACATGATCAAGAAGGGAATACGGCGAAAGGGCTTCTTAATCAAGCGGATGAGTGCGTGGATCGGCTTGGGAAGTTTGCCGCGTGAATTTTTGACGGCGAGCAAATATTCCGCCTCCGTCATGTGATCCGCAACATCACCCCGAAGAACGACCACATCAGCTTCGGAAACCTTCAAGTAAAAAGCGGCGGCGTTCTCCGTGATGCACAAGGTGCTTCTTTTGAGCAAAAGCGTGTCGTCGCTTTTCCATTTATTTTTGGCGTTTGAATGATAGCCGAAATTTTCAATAACGGTATGCCCATATCCGTAGAAGATAACGGAAGCCGCAGAGGTTCCTTTGGGCATGGAGAGATCAAAGGAGAATTGATGGAGAATATGGCTTTCCAGAGCTCTCCCTTCTTGATCAAAGAAGGAGACTTTGGTGTAGCGTGCGCGCGAAGATTCGAGCGCGAGAAGATTTTCGGTGCAAAGCTTGTTTTGCGCGGCATATTCTGCCTTTTGCGCGATACCGAAAAATCTTACGGAAGATAAAACGGCTTTTTCAATGGTGTTTTCCCGTTCGGTGATGCCGAGGGCATCTTCGATAGTGCCGAGATAGGAAAGAAAGAAGCCTGCTTTTTCAAAAAATGCGGAAAATTCTTCTTCGCCTAAGTCGGAAACACGGATTTGGAAGGCATCGTCGGATGCTTTTTTCTTCGAAGGATGTGCCGCAAAACAGGGCTTGTTTGCCGTGGTGAAAAGAAGCTTTCCGTCGGCTTTTAAATATTTTTTTGCCCGTGCTAAGAGGGCATAGGTGTCTTCGACCTCATCCCAAGCCTCGGAAAACAAAAGAATATCAAAGCTTTTTCCGTGAAAGGGGGCTTCCCAATCGGAATAATCCTTTACAACGGACAGTGAAATGTCGGTGTTAGGCAGTAAAAGGGCGGTAAGGCTGTTTTCGGCGCAGCCGAAAGCCAAGATGCTGCAGCCTTTTGTGATAAGCTCGCCGATCTTTCCGCTTGCCGCAATGTTTATTTCCTCGATGTCGTTATGCATTTCTGTATTCCTCGCAAATTTCTTTGGCGGCTCCTGCTTTTTTGACAACGCCGTGCTCAAGCCAAACGACGCGATTGCAAAGACGCTCGATTTGATCGATGGAGTGGGAAACGATCAAAACGGTTGTTCCGCCCGCCATCATTTCTGCAATGCGTTTCTCGCACTTCTTTTGGAAGGGGGCGTCTCCCACTGCCAAAATTTCATCTACAATAAGAATGTCGGGGCGCACCAAGGTGGCAATGGCAAAGCCAAGCCGCGCGATCATACCCGAAGAAAAGTTTTTGATGGCAACATGCTCAAAGTCGCGCAGTTCCGCGAAATCGAGGATCTCATCGTATTTCCCTTTCATGAAGGTGCGATCTAAGCCCAAAACCGAGCCGTTGAGAAAAATGTTTTCGCGCGTGGTTAAATCAAAATCAAAGCCCGCGCCCAATTCAATCAGCGGAGAGATCGTGCCGTTGACGGTGACAGATCCTTCGCTGGGCTTTAAAATACCGGAAATGATTTTAAGAAGGGTGCTTTTACCGGAGCCGTTGAGCCCGATGATGCCGACAACCTCGCCGCGCGATATGGTGACGGAAACATCGTTGAGTGCCATAAAAGCTTCGAAATGAAGCTGTCTTTTCAAGAATTTGATCAGAAATTCCTTGGCGTTATCGAGCCTTTCCTTGGGCATGTTAAAGCGCATGGATACATGGTCTACGGTAATAACAGCGTTGTTTTCCATAAAGGCTCCTTTTAAATATAGAGGATGAACTTATCTTGAGATTTGCGGAACACCGTGATGCCAAAACAAAGCATGGCAACGGAAAAGAGTAAGCAAATGAGATTATCTGAGAGAGAGGGCAGTGTTCCGTACAGCATGATGCTTCTGAAATAGGTGATATAATGGTAAAGGGGGTTGAGCTTCATCACGGAAGCCAACCATGCGGGCAGGATGGAAACGGGATAAATGACGGGAGACGCATACATCCAAACCGTCAAGAGCACACCATAAATATGCCCGATATCGCGGAAGAAAATGTATACCGCGGCCAAAAGCAAGCTTAAACCGAGACTGAAGATAAAAAGGTACAGCATCGGCACCAAGAAGAGCAACATGGTCGCGTGCAAGGATGCCTTGCCCATGAAAATAAACACGACAAAAACGATGACGAACGCGAGTAAAGAAAATACCATGTTGACAAAACAGAAAATGCACTTTTCTAAGGGGAAAAGATACTTGGGAAGATAAACTTTTTTAATCAAACCGGAAGCGTAATATACCGAAGAAAGCGACATATTGGTGGATTCCGAAATGAAATTGAACATAATGTAACCGGTCAGGTAAAAGAGCGCAAAACCGCCTTCCACTTGCACACGCATGATGTTCGAGAACACAGCGGTCAAAACAAGCATCATCAAAAGCGGATTTAAAACGCTCCAAAGCAGACCGAGCACGGAACGGCGGTATTTGATCTTAAGATCGCGTCCGACAAGGTCGTGCAAAAGATATTTGTAGCGGCGCAAGGAATAAATATCTTTCTTGAATTCTTTACGGTCGAAAAAGGCTTCCGTAACGCTCCAAAGGATTACGGAAGGTGCCGCAAAAAGGAGAATCGCAAGAAAAACATTGACATGCAGTCTTTGTGGATTGGCTTCCGCGAGGGAAGGGAGAGAAGCGGTTTCGCTAAAAACAAGCTTCGCCGAATAAATGTCTTTTTCGAGAGAGAGGTAGAGGTCGCTGTTCTTGACGTCAAGCTCTGCCTTGACGCTTCTTTCCGCGCTAAAGAGTTGCTCTGCGCTTTCGGTATAATAAACGGTAACTTCGGCGGGCAAGGAGGCGGAACGGTCGAAGGAAAGACGGATGTTGCTTACGTATCCGTCAAAGGCATGTAATGTGATCACATGCATGCCGTTTTCCGATGAAAATGCCGCACTGTCATAAGCGGAGACTTTTCTTTGCTCCGCACGGTTGGCAAGATTGTCCTTGCTGAAGGCGAGCGTGCTCACCCCAAAGGAAAGTGCCGCGCAAAGAAGAAGCAACAAAAAAAGTATCAGTTTCTTTTTCAAAACGCTTACTCCTTAAAAAGAAAATCCGAGATCTTTGAGCGAGGGATTTTTGGTGTCTTTTTCGCTGAGCAGGATTTCGGCATCGATTGCGGGCCATTCTACGCCCACATCAGCGTCACACCAAAGCAAGCCGCCTTCGCTCGAAGGATCGTAAAGACGGGTGCATTTGTAAGCAAATGTTGCAAATTCGCTGGTAACGAGAAAACCGTGCGCGAATCCTTCGGGAACATAAAACTGTTTTTTGTTTTCGGCACTGAGAAATACACCGTACCATTTGCCATAGGTTTCACTACCGGCGCGCAGGTCTACCGCAACGTCGAATACTTCGCCGTCGATGACACGCACAAGCTTGCCTTGCGGATTTGCTTTTTGAAAATGCAAACCGCGCAAAACACCTTTTTTGGAACGGGATTCATTGTCTTGCACAAAGGTAGCGGGTGTTCCGTCTAAGTGCTTGATGTAAGGAGCGAATTCGCTGTTGTAGGTTTCCATGAAATAGCCGCGTGCGTCGCCGTACACGGTCGGTTCGATGACGTAAAGATCTTTGATGCCGGTTTCGATGAAATTAAATTTTCCCATGTCTAACAATCCTTTCGGGAAGCTATGAAAAGCTTCTCAACGGTTTTCGTACATTTTTTTGTAGTAATCCTTGTATTCACCGGAAATGATATTCTCCCACCATTCGCGGTTTTCGAGATACCATTTGATGGTCTTTTTGATGCCGTCGGCGAACTTGGTTTCGGGAAGCCAGCCTAACTCACGGTGAATTTTGGCGGGATCGATGGCGTAACGCATGTCGTGCCCTGCGCGATCCTTCACATAGGTGATGAGGCTTTCGGGCTTGCCGAGCTCGGCAAGGATGATTTTCACAATATCGATGTTGCGCATCTCGTTGTGACCGCCGATATTGTAGACTTCACCGACTCTGCCTTTGCGGATAATCAGGTCGATCGCGCGGCAGTGATCCTCCACGTACAGCCAGTCGCGCACGTTGATGCCTTCACCGTAAACCGGTAGGGGCTTATCAAAGAGAGCGTTGGCGATCATCAGAGGGATGAGTTTTTCGGGGAAGTGATAGGGACCGTAGTTATTCGAGCAACGCGAAATGGTTACGGGAAGCCCGAAGGTGCGGTGATATGCCATGACCAAAAGGTCGGCACTTGCCTTGGAGGCGGAGTAAGGGCTGGAGGTGTGAATGGGTGTTTCCTCGGTAAAGAAAAGGTCGGGGCGGTCGAGGGGAAGGTCACCGTACACCTCGTCGGTGGAAACTTGATGATAGCGCGTGATGCCGTATTTGCGGCAGGCGTCCATCATAACGGCGGTGCCCATGATGTTGGTATTGAGGAATACGCCGGGGTTTTCGATGGAACGGTCCACATGGCTCTCCGCCGCAAAATTGACAACGACGTCGGGGTGTTCCTCTTCGAAAACTTGATATACCGCTTCACGGTCGGTGATGTCTACCTTGCAAAAGCGGAAGTTCGGGTTATCCATAACAGGAGCGAGGGTTTCAAGATTGCCCGCATAGGTTAAGCAGTCAAGGCAGATGATTCTATCCTCGGGATGGGCGTTTAACATGTAGTGAATAAAATTACCGCCGATAAATCCGGCACCGCCGGTTACGATGATCTTCATAGCGAAATCCTTTCGTTTTTAGATTTTGTCAATTGCCGCCGCCGTTTTGAAAAAAGCAGGCAAGTGCTTCCTTCCAAGGGCGGAATTCGTCGCCCACCGTGGAGCGAAACATGAGATTGTCGAGAGAGGAATAGGCGGGACGTTTGGCGGGAGAGGGAAACTCTTCCGTGGTGCAAGGCGATACCGTCGCATCGATGCCCGCAAGGGCAACGATCTCTTGGGTAAACTCATACCAAGAGCATTCGCCGTTTCCTGTGCCGTGGTATACACCGTATTCTTCGCTTGTCGCAAGCTTTAAAAGATGGTGCGCAAGGTCTGCGGCGTTGGTCGGGTTTCCTCGTTGGTCGCACACCACGCGGCACGCGCCCTTTTCACGGGCAATACGGAGCATGGTTTTTACAAAATTTCCGCCGTAATAGCCGTAAAGCCAAGAGGTGCGAACGATAAAATACCTGTCTGCGAATTGCTTGATGTATTCTTCGCCCAGATGCTTGCTTTTGCCGTATACGCTTTGCGGATTTTTGAGATCGTACTCGCGATAAGGCACATTTCCGTCGCCCGCGAATACGTAGTCGGTGGAAACATGAATGATCTTTGCGCCCATCTCCTTTGCCAAAACGGCAAGATTGCGCGGGCCGATGGCGTTGGCGCGCATGGCGGTTTCAATATTGGTTTCACAGCCGTTGACGTTTGTGTAAGCGGCACAGTTGAAGATTACATCAAAATGTTTTCCCTTCGCAAGCGCGCGGAGAGAAGCCATGTCCGCAATGTCGCATTCGTCGATGTCCGTCAAAGTCAATTCGTTTTTATTTTTTAAAATATCGGGCACGCCGAGCTCGGTATGCCCGCGCTCAAAGCAAGCAGTCAGCTCACGGCCGAGCTGGCCTTTTGCCCCGGTGATCAAAATGTTCATCAGTACTTTATCTGTCCTTCCGCAACCTTCTTTAAGTGCGCGCCGTAGGTGCTCTTACCATAACGCTCTGCCGCTTCGAGCAGTTTTTCTTTGGAGATCCAACCTCTCTTGTAGGCGATCTCTTCGATGGCGGAGATCTGAATGCCTTGGCGTTTCTCTACCAGCTGTACGAATTCGCCGGCTTCCATGAGGCTGTCCATCGTACCGGTGTCAAGCCAAGCGAAGCCACGGCCGAGAAGCTGTACGTCAAGCTCGCCCATCTCAAGGAACATGCGGTTGAGATCGGTGATCTCAAGCTCGCCTCGCTTGGAGGGCTTCATGTGTTTTGCCATTTCTACCACGCGGTTGTCGTAGAAGTAGAGGCCGGTAACGGCATAGTTGGATTTGGGGTTTGTGGGCTTTTCTTCAATGGAAACGGCTTTTCCGTCTTGATCGAATTCCACAACGCCGAAACGCTCGGGATCCTCTACGTAATAGCCAAAGACACTTGCACGCTTGTTTTGCTCGGCGTTTTCCACCGCGGCGCGCAAAAGCTTCGAGAAGCCGTTGCCGTAGAAAATGTTATCTCCGAGCACCATGGCGCAACAGTCGTCTCCGATGAATTCTTCACCCAAGATGAACGCCTGTGCCAAGCCGTCGGGAGAGGGCTGCACCTTATAGCTGAGGTTCAAGCCGTATGCCGAGCCGTCGCCGAGCAGATTTTCAAAATTGGGCAGATCTCTCGGCGTTGAAATGATGAGAATATCACGGATGCCCGCAAGCATCAGTGTCGAGAGAGGATAATAGATCATGGGTTTGTCGTAAATAGGGAGAAGCTGTTTGGAGGTGATCATGGTCAAAGGATAAAGCCTTGTACCGGATCCGCCTGCGAGAATGATACCTTTCATAGTGAATCTCCTTTTTTGAGAAATAAGTGGGATGAAAAGCTTATGATATCAATCGCTTTTTAAGAATGCTTTTTTCTTTTCCGTATTTCACGCCAAAGATACCAACGGTTGAGCAACATCTTCTTTGGCGAATGATGCTTGAAATCGGTTACGTTGGAATCGTGTCTGCGATATCGAATCAACCGATCGGGGATAAAGGCGGCGCGAAAGAATTTTTCAACGACGAGGCCTACCCACCAGTCGTGCATCTCGACCTTGTCGGGAAAGGGAAGGGCTTGCTCCGCCACCTCTTTTCGAAATGCCATACAGCATCCGACGTATGAGTTGCGTACCCAGTTTTTGAACATGCCGGTACGGGATTTACGCAAGCGGAAAAAGGTTTCGTCTACGGCGCGGTCATCGGCGTCGACAAATTGTGCGTCATGTACGATTGCCGCGCAACTCGGATTCTCTTCAAAAGCGGAGAGGGTGCGGCGAATCTTGTCCTCTGTCCAAATGTCGTCCTGATCGGCAAAGAAAATGATGTCTCCCCGGGCGGCGGACAGCGCGTTTTCAAAGTTTTTGAGCAACCCTTTCCCGGGACCGTTCAAGAGACGAACGGTTTGCGGATGCTTTTGAGCGTATTCTCTGACGATCTCTCGGGTGCGATCGGTGGAATTGTCGTCGGAAACGATCAATTCGTCCGTCTCGCTCAAACAGGTGAGGATGCTGTCTATCTGCGAACGGATGTACTTTTCACCGTTATAGGATGCCATGCAAACAGAAATCATTGTGATAAATCCTTATCGCTTTTATTTTCGGTGAGGGTGGCAAGATAATCGTTATATGTTTTCAAAAAAGAACGGTGCTCGGCAGAATCCGCGGACATCGGTGTTTTTAATGCGGTATCGCGGTAAATGCTGTAATCGACGGTGATGCGTTCTTCACTGCTTTGCCAAACATTGAGTGCCGCGGTGCGTATGACTGCTTGCGGAAACCGGTCGGCAACGAGCTGCCTGACGGCGCAAAAAGAATGACCGGTGTCGGCAGAATCGTCGACAATCAATACGCGTGCGGCTTCGATGTTCTGCCCCTCGCAAAGGAAAGAAACGTTTCTCTCACTGTTTTTGGCATGAACGCCCGATTTAAGCTCGGTGCGCCGCAAAAAGAACAGAAGCTTTTCGGGCAAGCAACGAAGGACGGGCGATAAAATTTTCTTGAACAGATTACCTTTGCGAACGGCACAAACCCCTATCATGGGAGCATCGCATTCCTCCGCAATGACTTTCGCAATGGGAAAGCCCGCTTTGGCAATAAAAACAACGGCATCCGGAGAAAAATCATTTTTGATTCGTGCCGCCAGCGTTCGGCTGTTTTCTTCTAATTTTTCTGCGGATAAGGTGACAAATTCCATGAAAATCCCCTCGTTTTATCATTTTCCACAATCGCACCGCTTTGGTCGTGCGATGCGCACCGGAAAGGGCGGGCGCGGAAACCGATTCGGCTTCCTTCAGCTGTGCCATGAAAGTTTTCGGCGTTGTCGGCAATGCGGGAAGGATCATATAGTTGCGGCCAAGCTCTTTTTTTGTATGGGCATCGCTTCCGATGACGGGTATTGCCGAGAGTGCATCGACAATGCGGCGCTGCGCGGCGCAATCCTCGGGCAAAACGGTTCTGCCGTTGTATGCTTCCGCTATGTCTATTTCCTCTTGAATCCGCCGCCTTGCCTCTTGACTCAAAACCGTCTTTTGACGCTTTTGGTCGGCGGGGTGGGGAAGATATACCGTGCCGCCTTGGGCACGGATTTGCCGTACGGTTTCTTCCGGGGTAAGCCCCGGCGATATTTCTTCCGTCAAGAAAAGACCGATGATCTCTCCCTCGTTTGTCATGATCTCTTCGCCTGCGATCACTTTTAAGGCATTTCCGCGCGCACGGCAAAAGTCGGTAAATTCTATGGCACCCGAAAGTGTATTGTGATCGGTGACTGCCACAGCGTCGATCCCTTTTTTTGTGAGTGCCTTATAAAGGGCACGGTAGGATAAGAGGGAATCGTGGGATCGATGTGTATGAACATGCATTTCGATTTTCAACGTCTTGACCTCTTTCCCGGATCGAAGCGACCGCTTTCGTAAAAAAAATGGTTTGCAAATTCTTCAAAAAGTGGCATGGTTTAACAGAATAATTATACCACTTATTCCTATGTTTGTCAATATAAAACGCGGTTTTTGACGAATATATTACCTAATTTATATAATCTCGCGCCAATGGTGCGGTGCGTAGCGAAATCGCACGAAAAAACAAGGCGTGTCGGGGGCGGCAGTAAGATGAAACTTTTGGCTTTTGGCGTTATTTTTTGTTTTTATTCGTTTTTTATGCGCCATGGCAATGGGAGAAAAAAGATGCATTTTATATTTTTGGGAAGTTTTGACATTAAGCGAAAAAAGAAAAGGAAAATATCGGATTTTTTACGGATTTTGTTTGTTAAAACGCTTGACAACAATTTGACGATATGATAGAATGTACACTGGGGAAGGATGGTACAAACGGTATTTTTTCTTCCTTCTTACAGAATTTCGCCTGATCAAAAATGCGAAAAAATGCAGGATCTTTTTGCGAAACACTTGGCAAAAAGGCTAAAAACGGGTATTCTAAAAATAAATATATTTCTATTTCGGAGGTGAGTTTTCTATGGATTTACTGAAAGCTTTGCAAACGTCCGGCACTGGTCTTTTGATCGTTTTCATTGGACTTGTTTGCCTTGTTGCCATCGTTTATTTGATGGGCGCAATTTGCAAAAAGCTGATCCGCGAGGAGGACGCGCTTGCCAAAGCGGCACCCGCACCCAAGGCTTCCTCAGCACCCGCAGTCGCACCCGCCAAAGGGGAGATTGCAAACCGCGATGAGCTCGTTGCCATCCTCAGTGCCGCTGTTGCGGAGGAGCTTGGAACCGATGTTTCCGCGATCCGCGTCGTTTCGTTCAAACAAATCAATTAATTTTATGAAAGAAAGAGGTTTTTAACAATGCAAGCTTACAAAGTAACTATGGCAGACGGAAAGGTCTACGAATTTACCATCGAACAGATCAGCAAAGACGATATCAAGGCAGCTCCTGCAGCAGCTCCCGCAGCAGCTCCCGCACCCGCAGCAGCTCCCGCACCCGCGGCAGCAGGTGCTTCCACCGTTACGAGCCCCATGCCCGGCACCATTCTCGATGTTAAGGTTTCGGCAGGTCAGGCTGTGAAAAAGGGCGACGTTTTGATCGTTCTTGAAGCTATGAAAATGGAAAACGAGATCATGGCACCCGCTGACGGTACAGTTGCTTCCGTTGCTGTTGCGAAGGGCGCAAGCGTAGATACCGGTGCCGTTCTTTGCACTCTCGCATAATTTCTTTAAAGAAAGGAATTTTTTCTCATGCAAGCCTTACTTGACTTCTTTAAAGAAAGCGGCTTTGCTCAGCTTTTTGTAGGTGATAACTGGAAAAACATTATCATGCTTGCCATCGCGTGCGTGCTCCTTTTCCTTGCCATCGTCAAAAAATTTGAGCCGCTGTTGCTTCTCCCCATTGCTTTCGGCATGCTCTTAACCAATCTTCCTTCCGCCGAGATGTTCCATGAGATCTTCTTTGCGGGCGGTCATGTGAACTGGGATATTTTTTCCGGCGCGCAAATTACCGCCGAAAAGATCGCGGAGCTTCAGGCTTCGGGTGTCAGTGCCGCTGTTGCCGATCCCGCTTTGATTGGTCAAAGCTTGACCGCCGGTCTTCTCGATTATCTCTATTTGGGCGTTAAGCTGGGTATTTATCCCTGCCTTATCTTCTTTGGTATCGGTGCGATGACCGACTTCGGTCCTCTGATCTCCAACCCCAAGTCCTTGCTTCTCGGCGCTGCGGCTCAGCTCGGTATTTTCCTTACCTTCCTTGCTGCAGTTAATCTTGGTAACATTCCGTTCTTTGAGAGCATTGGCATGGCATTTACACCCAATGAAGCGGCATCTATCGGTATCATCGGTGGTGCGGACGGTCCTACAGCGATCTTCGTTACCTCCAAGCTCGCACCCGACCTGCTCGGTCCCATTGCGGTTGCCGCGTATTCCTACATGGCACTCGTTCCGGTGATCCAGCCTCCCATTATGAGACTGCTGACCACCAAGAAGGAAAGAGTCATCGTTATGAAGCCCTTGCGCCAGGCAACCAAGACCGAAAAGATCATTTTCCCCATCGTTGTTACGGCGTTTGTAGCCCTCCTTGTGCCTTCGGCAACCTCTCTTGTCGGATGCTTGATGCTCGGTAACCTGTTCCGCGAAAGCGGTGTAACCGAACGCCTTTCCAAGACGGTGCAGAACGAGTTGATCAATATCGTCACCATCTTCCTCGGCGTGACCGTTGGTGCTACCGCTACGGCAGGTACCTTTATCAATTTCAGAACCATCGCCATCATCGTCATGGGTGTTATTGCCTTTGGTTGCGGTACGGCGGGTGGTTTGCTCCTTGCTAAGTTCATGAATCTCTTCCTTCCCGAAGGAAAGAAGATCAATCCCCTTATCGGCTCCGCCGGCGTTTCCGCCGTTCCTATGGCGGCGCGCGTTTCGCAGGTGGAAGGTCAGAAAGAGAACCCCTCCAACTTCCTTCTCATGCATGCGATGGGCCCGAATGTGGCAGGTGTCATCGGTTCGGCTGTTGCCGCCGGTGTGTTCATTTCCATGTTTGGATAAGGTTCTCTAAAATAAACGAAAGGATTCACTTCAATGGCTAAGAAACTTCTCATTACCGATACCATTCTCCGCGACGCGCACCAGTCGCAAGCGGCTACCAGAATGCGTCTTGAGGATATGCTTCCCGCTTGCCGTGCGCTCAACGAGGTCGGTTATTGGTCTCTCGAATGCTGGGGCGGCGCAACCTTTGACTCTTGCATGCGTTTTTTGGGTGAGGATCCTTGGGAGAGACTGCGCGCGCTTCGCCGTGCCATGCCCGACACCAAGCTTCAAATGCTTTTCCGCGGTCAGAACATTCTCGGCTACCGCCACTATGCAGACGATGTCGTAGACGAATTTGTCCGCCTTTCCATTAAGAACGGTATTGATGTTATCCGTATTTTCGACGCACTCAATGACGTGCGTAACCTCGAAGCCGCCGTTCGCGCTACCAAAAAGTATAAGGGTATGTGCGAGGCAGCTCTTTCCTACACCACCAGCCCCGTGCACAACGAGGAATACTTTGTAGACCTCGCTGTGAAGCTTGAAAACATGGGTGCCGATACCATTTGTATCAAAGACATGGCAAACCTCCTTTTGCCTTATGATGCTTATTCTCTTGTAAAAGCACTCAAGGCAAAGGTTAAAGTGCCGATTCATTTGCATACCCACAACACCACCGGTACGGGCGATATGACCTATCTCATGGCAGTGCAGGCAGGCGTCGATATCATCGATACCGCGCTTTCTCCTCTTGCCAACGGTACCTCCCAGCCCTCTACCGAGGCTATGGTTGCAACGCTGAAGGGCACCGAGTATGACACCGGTCTTGATCTTGGTAAGCTCAATGAAGCCGCCGTTCATTTCCGCGGCGTAGCCGCTAAGCTCAAAGAGCAGGGAAGCCTTGATCCCAAGGTGCTCAATGTTGATCCCAACACCTTGCTCTATCAGGTTCCCGGCGGTATGCTTTCCAACCTGATTTCTCAGCTTAAGCAGCAAAAGGCTGAGGATAAGTACTATGATGTGCTTGCCGAGATCCCGCGTGTGCGTGAGGACTTCGGTTATCCTCCCCTTGTTACCCCCACCTCGCAGATCGTTGGTACACAGGCTGTGTTCAACATTCTTGCCGGTGAGCGTTATAAGATGGTCACCAAAGAATCCAAGGCACTCTTGAAGGGTGAATACGGCGCTGTTCCCGGTGTCGTAAATGAAGAGGTTCGTAAAAAGGCAATCGGCGACGATGAGGTTATCACCTGCCGTCCTGCCGACAAGCTCGAGCCCGAGCTCGCAAAGCAGAAGGAAGCCGCAGGCGACCTTGCTCGCTGCGAAGAGGACGTTCTCAGCTATGCGCTCTTCCCCCAAGTTGCCGAAAAGTTCCTCAAGAACAAGTATAATCCTGCTCCCGCCGAGCCCGTAAAGCCCGCCGTTCGCGAGCTTCTCGTCGAGGACACCAAAAACTAATATCAAACAGCGGTTGCGCAAATGCGCAACCGCTGTCTTTTTATCATGGTGAATTATACTATTAAGTGCAACACTTTTAAAAATAAAAACACTCATATTGAATCCTGTGTTATAATGAAGTTACCACACAAACATTAAACAGAA